>NZ_DASRBQ010000071.1:0-37251 GCF_035653575.1 Actinocrinis sp. | reverse complement strand
CTTCTCGTCGGCCTTCTTGAAGAACACCCCGCCGACCAGCGGCACGCTCTCCTCGAAGGTGCCGTCCGGCCGGATCGGGTTGACCACCGGCAGGCCGTAGGCGCGGCAGACCTTGAGGTCGTCCTCGCCGAACGCGGGCGCCTGGTGGACCAGGCCGGTGCCGTCCTCGGTGGTGACGTACTCGCCGAGCACGACGTAGTGAGCGTCAGAGCTCTTCTCGTCGGATCCCTTCGGGAAGGCTACGAGCTCGAACGGCCGCTGATAGTGCCAGCGCTCCATCTCCCGGCCGGTGAAGGACTCGCCGGTCGCGGTCCACCCCTCACCCAAAGCCTTGGCCAGCAACGGCTCCGCGACAACGAGCCGCTCGTTACCGTCGGTCGCGACGACGTAAGTCACGTCCGGATGCACAGCCACGGCGGTGTTGGACACGAGCGTCCACGGCGTCGTCGTCCACACCAGCAGCGCGGCCTGCTCCTCGCCGTCGGCCAGCGGTCCTGAGGTCAGCGGGAAACGCACGAACACCGACGGATCAACGACCGTCTCGTATCCCTGCGCGAGTTCGTGGTCGGACAGTCCGGTACCGCACCGCGGGCAGTAGGGAGCGACGCGGTGGTCCTGAACCAGCAGCCCCTTGTCGAAGATCTGCTTGAGCGACCACCACACCGACTCGATGTAGCCGGGGTTCATGGTCCAGTACGCCTCGGACAGGTCGACCCAGTAACCCATCCGCTCGGTCATCTTCTCGAACTCGCCGACGTGCCGCTTGACCGACTCGCGGCACTTGGCGTTGAACTCGGCGACCCCGTAGGCCTCGATGTCCTGCTTGCCGGAGAAGCCCAGCTCCTTCTCCACCGCCAGCTCCACCGGCAGCCCGTGGCAGTCCCAGCCGGCCCGCCGCTCGACCCGGAAGCCCTTCATGGTCTTGAAGCGCGGGAAGATGTCCTTGAAGACCCGGGCCTCGACGTGGTGGGTGCCCGGCGTGCCGTTCGCGGTCGGCGGTCCCTCGTAGAAGGTCCACCGCGGGCCGTCGGCGGTGGCCTCGACGGACTTGCGGAAGACGGAGTGGTCGCGCCAGAAGCCGAGCACCTCGTGCTCCATGGCCACAAGGTCCACCTGGGCGGGTACCTGGCGATACATGGTCTCTGCGGTCCCTCTCACTCGCGAGCGTGCCCGAGGTTCGTCGGACACCGTGGTCGCGAAGGGACGAGGCGCCCGCGCCGCGTTCTGAACGCAGCGGCGGGATTCCCGCGGTACCACCCTTCTTGGCCCGGAAGCGCCACTGCGCGCGGCTCCAGGCCCTCTCGTTGCGCTGCCCGGCCGGTTCTACTGAGCGCCGCGGCGCGCCTCACGGCGACCCGCTGCGCGGTTCTTCCGGCGGCTCCGGGGTGATGTTCGCGCCGTGCCCGCCGCCAGGCTCACACCGTCCCTGGCTCGCTCGCGGCTGCACGCGGCGTTACTGTCCCCATCCACGCCTGTTCGGACTGCGGTACATAGTGTAGGGCCATGGCTCGACCGCAGCCGCATCATTTGCCGTCCGGGCACGACGGACCGGCCCCTGCCCTGCGCATCGCCATCCGCGTGAAGCCCGGAGCGAGCAGGACCAGGGTCGGCGGGACGTACGGCGCCGACGGCGCTCACGCCGCGCTGGTGGTCGCGGTCTCGGAGCGCGCGGTGGACGGCAAGGCGACGGAGGCGGCGCTCAAGGCGCTCGCCGAGGCGCTCGGCGTCCCGCGGCGCGATGTCCGGCTCGTGTCCGGTGTCACCAGCCGAGACAAGGTGGCCGAAATCCCGGATCCACCGGCCGGGACCCGGGAGCGGCTGAACGCTCTTCGCGCAGGTTAAACCGGGTGCCTCCGGGGGTCACTCGCGCGGCCTACAAGCCTGGCGGAAAAAGTTCTTTGCCGTTTCGTGATTAGCGATGGAGGCGGCCGGGCACCAATCGCACGCGTAACCCGTTGTGCGGAATGGGTGACGGGCGTCGGAGCGCTTCCCCACCCGCACCAAAAGCCCGCACCCGAGCCGCCCCGGTAGCTTCCCTTTCGCCGTCCGGAGCGGCCGTTTCCGATCTGAGAGCGAGGGATGCACCCGTGAGCACCGCGCGCAATTCCGCCCCCGCCGCGTCACCGGCGATTTCCGCTCCGGCCGCGAAGAAGGCCGGTAAAAAGACGGCGGCCAAGCCTGCGCAGCGCCCCGCGGCCTCCGGCCCGGCGAACAAGGTGCCCGCCTCGCGGGGTGGGCGGGCCGCGGCCGCGAAGCCCAAGACGGAGGTGCCGACGGCGCCGGATCCCGCGCTCGTGGCGGCCAACGGCACGGCAGGCCGCGGCGCCCCGGGCGAGCTGCCGGTGCGTCCCGGCGAGGACCCGTGGACCGAGGCCGAGGTCGCCGAGGTGGAGACCGACCTGCGCGCCGAGGTCGACCGGCTGCGCGCGGACGTGGCCTCGGCCGACACTGCCCTCGCCGACCTGCTGCGCGATGCCAGCGACGGCGCGGGCGACGACCAGGCGGACGCCGGATCCAAGAACTTCGAGCGCGAGCACGAGATGTCGATCGCGGCGAACGCGCGGGAGATGCTGGTGCAGTCGGAGCGGGCCCTGGCCCGGATCGCGGCCGGCACCTACGGCGCCTGCGAGACCTGCGGCGAGCCGATCGGCAAGGCGCGCCTCCAGGTGTTCCCGCGCGCGACGTTGTGCGTGAGCTGCAAGCAGAAGCAGGAGCGCCGCTACTAGAGCGCCGGCCGCAGCAGGTCCGTCCGGTGCGCGACTTTCTCAGCTCTCGCTGAGAGCACCGGGCGCGACCAGGTAAGGTCGCCGCGTGGAACGTATGGACACCGCACACGGGCAGGATGCCGCGCCGGAGGCCGAAGAGGACCGCGTACCGGCCGCCGATCAGGCGCATCCCGCGCAGCTCGAAGGCCCAGGGGACGACGTTCCTCCCGCCGGTTCGGGACGGCGGGTGCGCCGCGTCGGCGTGCTGCTCGCGGTCGCCGCGGCCATCTACGCGCTGGACGCGGCGAGCAAGGCGATCGTGGTCGCGACGATGCACTACGGCCAGCCGATCAAGCTGTTCGGCCCGGCGCTGCAGCTCGACTACACCCGAAACCCCGGCGCGGCGTTCTCCGTCGGCGAGGCGTACACGATCATCTTCACGGCCATCGCGGTCGGAGTGATCGTGGTGATCCTGCGGCTGGCCCGGCGGCTGTTCAGCCTGCCCTGGGCCATCGCGCTCGGGCTGTTGCTCGGCGGCGCGCTGGGCAACCTCACCGACCGGATCGCCCGCGCGCCGGGGATCTTCCGCGGCTGGGTGGTCGACTTCATCCAGCTGCCGCACTGGCCGATCTTCAACCTGGCCGACTCGGCGATCTGCGTGGGCGGCGCGCTGATGGTGCTGCTCGCGTTCCGCGGGCTGCACCCGGACGGCACCGACGAGCGCGCCGTGCAGCAGGCCCAGGCTCAGGCGCGCAACGCCGGCCAGGACCGGCAGGAGCGCACCGAGGCGGGCGACGAGGCGGACGGAACCGCCGCGTGAGCACGGGAACCCTGCGCTCGCTCCCGGTTCCGGACGGCCTCGACGGCGAGCGGGTCGACGCCGCGCTGTCCAGGATGTTCGGCCTCTCCCGCACCAAGGCGGCGGACCTCGCCGCGGACGGCCGGGTCATGATCGACGGCTCGGTCGTCGGCAAGTCGGACAAGGTCCGCGGCGGCGCCTGGCTCGAGGTCGAGCTGCCGCCGCCCCCGGTCCCGGTGGAGCAGGCGGTCCCGGAGCCGGTGCCCGGCATGCGGATCGTGCACGACGACGAGCACATCGTGGTGGTCGACAAGCCGGTCGGCGTCGCGGCGCACCCGAGCCCGGGCTGGCTCGGCCCGACCGTGGTCGGCGGCCTCGCGGCGGCCGGCTACCGCATCTCCACCTCCGGCGCGGCCGAGCGGCAAGGCGTCGTGCACCGGCTTGACGTGGGCACCTCCGGCCTGATGGTGGTCGCGAAGTCCGAGCTGGCATACACGCTGCTCAAGCAGGCCTTCCGGGACCGCACCGTGGACAAGACCTACAACGCGCTGGTGCAGGGCCACCCGGACCCGATGAGCGGCACGGTCGACGCGCCGATCGGCCGCCACCCCAAGCTGGACTACAAGTGGGCGATCACCGCCGACGGCAAGGACTCGGTCACCCACTACGACACGATCGAGGCCTTCCGGCACGCGACCCTGCTCGACATCAAGCTGGAAACCGGCCGCACCCACCAGATCCGGGTCCACATGTCGGCGCTGCACCACCCCTGCGTCGGCGACCTGACCTACGGCGCCGACCCGGCGCTCACCAAGCGCCTCGGCCTGTCGCGGCAGTGGCTGCACGCGGTCCGGCTCGCTTTCGAACATCCGGGCACCCGCGAGCGCGTCGAGTTCGAGTCGCCGTACCCTGACGACCTTCAGCACGCGCTCGACGTGATCGCCGCGGAGAGCTGACGCAGTGTCGGACGCCGTGTCAGACGAGGCCGTCAGGTCGGATGAGGGCGGGGCGCAGCGCGACGATTCCACGCCGACCGGCTGGCTCGTGCTGATCTACCGCATCCCCTCCGAGCCGACCCGCCTGCGCGCGACCGCCTGGCGGCGGCTGAAAGGCTTGGGCGCGATCTACCTGCAGAACTCCGCCGCGGCCCTACCCGCCAGCGCCGCCGCCGAGCGGGCGCTGCGCAAGCTGCGGCACGAGATCGGCGAGATGGGCGGCAGCGCGGTGCTGCTGTCGTGCACCGCGCTGGCCGGTGAGAGCGAGGTGCTGGCCGCGTTCCAGGCCGCGCGCGACGACGAGTACGAGGAGATCATCGACAAGTGCCAGGACTTCCTCGCCCAGCTCGACAAGGAGTACAAGGCGCGGCACTTCACCTACGCCGAGCTTGAGGAGAACGAGGAGGACCTGGTCAAGCTCCAGGGCTGGCTGGCCAAGGTGACCGACCGGGACGTGTTCGGCGCGCCGAAGCGGTCCGCCACGCTCGAGGCGCTGGGCACCTGCGAGCGGGCGCTGGAAGAGTACGCGGCGCGCGTCTACCGGGAAGAGGGCGAGGGCCAGTAGTAGCAGCGCCCTCGCCCGCGCCTCGCGGTTATCGCTTGCGGCGGGCCCGCCACAGGCTCCACGGCAGCACGACAGCCACCGCCGCCGGCAGGATCCACCAGGCCGGGACAGAACTCTTGCTCACCGCGAAGGTGATCGCCAGCGCCGCGACGACGAAGACCGCGACCCGCCAGTCGTCGCCGACGATGAAGTCGTACCAGAAGGCGCCGAAGGCCTTCAGCCGCGCGATCATGACTGCTCCATCCGCAGGGCCGCGACCGGTGTGGCGGTCTCACGCGGCGGCGCCGACTGACGCAGCACCGCGACGAGACCGAGCGCGAAAAGCGCCACGACCGGCGCGATCACCAGCAGCGCCGCGTCGTCGCCGGGCCAGTGCGCGTCCGCGCCCTCCGCGCCCCAGAACATTCCGAAGCTGGTGAGCATGACGCCGACCACGAACTTCAGCGTGTTCTCCGGCACCCGGGAGAGCGGAGCCTTGATGGCCAGCCCGACCAGCGTGACCACCGCGATCGCGGCCAGCGCGGCGATCGCGGCCAGCGGCACGTCGTGCTGGTTGCCGCCGAAGGTGATCGCGATGAACGCCACTTCGAGCCCTTCGAGCAGCACGCCCTTGAACGAGAGGGTGTAGGCGTACCAGTCGGTGACCACCCAGCGCCGCTCGGCCTGCGCCTCGCGCGCCGCGGCCAGCTCCCGGTCGAAGATCGCGTCCTCGTCGTGCAGGTCCTTGTGCCCGCTGGCGCGCAGCACCGCCTTGCGCAGCCACTGCAAGCCGAAGATCAGCAGCAGCGCGCCCACGACCAGGCGCAGCGCGCCCAGCGGGATCGCGGTCAGCGCCGGGCCGAGCACGGCGACGATGGCGGCCAGCACGATCAACGCGCTGACCACGCCCTGTCCCGCCGAGCGCCAGCCGCGCGCGGTGCCCGCCGCCAGCACGATCGTGAGCGCTTCGACCGCTTCTACCGCGCAGGCCAGGAACACGGCGGCGAAGAGTGCACCCCCGGTACCGGTCATCGACCCTCCTCGCCTCTCATTGGCCACTGGGTGGCATCGTAACAGCCGTTAGTTGCACCTCATAACGGAGCAGACGGAGGACGTCAACCGATCCGGTACACTCGGATTTCCGGCGGAGGGGCTCGCCGTCAACCGCCGCAGCCGTCGCGCTGCGGCCAACGGTCCCTACTCGAGCGAGGTCACGCGAGTAGGAAAGGTGTACCCGATGGTCCACAAGGCCGAACCCGATGCCGAGGCCGCGATCGGCGGCAATCATGAACTGCCGATCGACCCGGACATCCGGATCGAGTCGGCGCGGAAGACCCAAGCCCACACCCCCGAACGCCGCAGGCACCTGCGCGTCCTGGCGGCGATCGCGGTCGGCGGTTTCGTCGGCGGGCTTGCCCGCTACGAGATCGGGCTGGCATTCCCGACCGGGCACGGCACCTTCCCGGCTACCACCTTCGCCATCAACGTGGCCGGCTCGTTCGTCCTCGCCCTGCTTACCGTCTTCGTGCTCGAGATACTGCCGCCGACTGTGTACCTGCGCCCGCTGCTCGGCGTCGGCTTCTGCGGCGCGCTGACCACGTTCTCGACCTGGATGCTCGACACCGACCGGCTGCTCGGTGCCCACCACTACGGCGCGGCTGCGGGCGATGTGCTCGGTTCGCTCGCCGCGGGACTCGCCGCGACCAGCCTCGGCCTGACCGTCGGACGCGCGATCGTCGCGCACCGCGAACGCAAGCGGGGACGCGTCGAGGAGCGGGAGCCGGCCCTCACGCGAGGAGGCGCGTGATGCTCGCTGTCGCCGTCGGGCTCGGGGCCGCGTTCGGTGCCGTCCTGCGCTACCTGGTCGACCAGGCCGTCGCCCGCCGCCGCGACGGGGTCTTCCCGGCCGGCACCTGGCTGATCAACATCAGCGGCTCGCTGGTGCTCGGCCTGCTCGCGGGCCTGGCCACGCACCACGGCCTGGCCGCCGGCGCCGTCGCGATCATTGGCACCGGGGTATGCGGCGGATACACGACCTTCTCCACCTTCAGCTTCGAGTCCGTGCGCCTCATGGAGGAGGGCTCGGGACTCGTCGCGCTGGCGAATCTGGCCGGAAGCGTCGCCGCCGGGCTCGCCGCGGCCGCGGTCGGCCTGGCCATCGGCCTGGCATGACAATTGCTTTACGCAAACTAGCTGCTCACTGCTCCGGAACCCGATTTTCTGTCGGTGGGGGAGCGCTAGGATTTCGCCGTGGCTGACTCCTTCGTGCACCTCCACGTACATACCGAGTACTCGATGCTCGACGGAGCCGCCCGGCTCAAGGACATGTTCAAACGGGCCGTCGAGCTGGAGATGCCCGCGGTCGCCATGACCGACCACGGCAACCTGCACGGCGCGCACGACTTCTTCAAGCAGGCGAACGCCGCCGGGGTCAAGCCGATCATCGGCATCGAGGCGTACGTCGCGCCGGAGACCAGGTACACCGCCAAGCCGGTGCTCTGGGGACAGCCCAGTCAGAAGTCCGACGACGTGTCGGCTTCGGGGTCTTATACCCACATGACGATCTGGGCGGCCAACGCCCGCGGCCTGTCGAATCTGACGAAGCTCTCCTCCCGCTCCTACACCGAGGGCTTCTACCGCAAGTGGCCGCGCATGGACCGCGAGCTGCTCGCCGAGCACCACGAGGGCCTGATGGCCACCACCGGCTGCCCGTCCGGCGAGGTGCAGACCCGGCTGCGGCTCGGCCAGTTCGACAAGGCGCTGGAAGCCGCCGCCACGTACCAGGAGATCTTCGGCAAGGACAACTACTACCTGGAACTGATGGCGCACGGCCTCGACATCGAAGCCCGGGTCCGCGAGGACCTGCTGCGCATCGGCCGCGAGCTGAACATCCCCCCGGTCGTCACCAACGACTCGCACTACACCTTCCGCGAAGAGTCGGTCTCGCACGACGTGCTGCTGTGCATTCAGACCGCCGCCAACATCGACGACCCGAACCGGTTCCGCTTCGGCGGCGACGGCTACTACCTCAAGAGCGCCGACGAGATGCGCGCGGTCGAGGACAACGAGGTCTGGCTCGAAGGCTGCCGCAACACCCTGCTGATCGCCGAGAAGGTGGACACCACCGGGATGTTCACCTTCAAGAACCTGATGCCGCGGCTGCCCCCGCCGGACGGGCTGACCGAGGACGAGTGGTTCCGCAGGCTCGCCTACGAGGGCCTGGACCGGCGCTTTCCCGGCGGCTACCCGGACGCCGAGGTCTACAAGCAGCGGCTCGAATACGAGCTCGGCATCATCACCCAGATGGGGTTCCCCAGCTACTTCATCGTGGTCGCGGACTTCATCAACTGGGCCAAGGACAACGGCATCCCGGTGGGCCCCGGCCGCGGCTCGGCGGCCGGCTCGCTGGTCGCCTACGCGCTGGGCATCACCGACCTCGACCCGATCCCGTACAACCTGCTGTTCGAGCGGTTCCTCAACCCCGACCGCGTCTCGATGCCCGACATCGACGTCGACTTCGACGACCGCCGCCGCGCCGACGTGATCCGCTACGTCACCGAGAAGTACGGCGAGGACAAGGTCGCCCAGATCGCCACCTTCGGCACCATCAAGGCCAAGGCCGCCGTGAAGGACTCCTCGCGGGTCCTCGGCTACCCCTTCGCGATGGGCGACCGGATCACCAAGGCGATGCCCCCGGCGGTGATGGGCAAGGACATCCCGCTCTCCGGCATCTTCAACCCGGAGCACCCGCGGTACGCCGAGGCCGGCGAGTTCCGCGCGCTCTACGATTCCGACGCCGACGTGCGCAAGGTCGTGGACACCGCAAAGGGCATCGAGGGACTGATCCGGCAGCCCGGCGTGCACGCGGCCGGTGTGATCATCTCCTCGGAGCCGATCACCGACTACGTGCCGGTCATGATGCGCCCGGCCGACGGTGTGATCATCACGCAGTTCGACTACCCGACCTGTGAATCGCTCGGCCTGATCAAGATGGACTTCCTCGGGCTGCGCAACCTGACCATCGTCGACGACGCGGTGCGCAACATCGAGCAGTCCACCGGCACCAAGATCGACCTGCTGAAGATCCCGCTGGACGACAAGCCCACCTACGAGTTGATGAGCCGCGGCGACACGCTCGGGGTGTTCCAACTCGATGGCGGCCCGCTGCGCTCGCTGCTGCGGCAGATGCGCCCGGACAACTTCGAAGACGTCTCCGCCGTCATCGCCCTGTACCGGCCGGGACCGATGGGCGCGAACTCGCACATCAACTACGCCGAGCGCAAGAACGGCCGCCAGCCGATCACCCCGATCCACCCGGAGCTGGCCGAACCGCTCAAGGAAGTGCTCGACGTCTCCTACGGCCTGATCATCTATCAGGAGCAGGTCATGGCGGCCGCGCAGGTGCTGGCCGGGTACACGCTCGGACAAGCCGACCTGCTGCGCCGCGCGATGGGCAAGAAGAAGAAGGAGGTCCTGGACAAGGAGTTCGTCCCGTTCTCCGAGGGCATGCGCGCCAACGGCTACTCGGACGTGGCGATCAAGACCATCTGGGACATCCTGGTCCCGTTCGCCGACTACGCGTTCAACAAGGCGCACTCGGCGGGCTACGGCCTCGTCGCGTACTGGACCGCGTACCTCAAGGCCAACTACCCGGCCGAGTACATGGCCGCGCTGCTCACCAGCGTCAAGGACGACAAGGACAAGTCCGCGATCTACCTCGGCGAGTGCCGCCGCATGGGAATCAAGGTATTGCCGCCGGACGTCAACGAGTCCGACGCCGACTTCACCCCGCGTGGCCAGGAGATCCGCTTCGGCCTCTCCGCCATCCGCAACGTCGGCGCCAACGTGGTCGAGTCGATCCGCAACGCGCGCCGCAGCAAGGGCCGGTTCACCTCCTTCCAGGACTTCCTGAACAAGGTCGACGCGGTGGTCTGCAACAAGCGCACCATCGAATCGCTGATCAAGGCCGGCGCCTTCGACTCGCTCGGCCACGCCCGCCGCGGCTTGCTCGAACAGCACGAGCGCGCGGTGGACAGCGTGGTCGAGGTCAAGAAGCAGGAGGCCATAGGGCAGGACTCGCTCTTCGGCGCGCTGCTCGGCGAGGACGAGAAGTCGGCGGCCCCCGGCCTCGAGCTGGAGTTCTCCACGACCGAATGGGACAAGGGCATCCTGCTCGGCTATGAGCGGGAGATGCTGGGCCTGTACGTCTCCGACCACCCCCTCTCCGGCCTCGAAGGCCTGCTGGCGGCGAAGTCGGACGCCTCGATCGCCACGCTCAACGCCGAGGCGCAGATGTACCCGGACGGCGCGACCGCGACCATCGGCGGGATCATCAGCGGCCTGCAACGCAAGATGACCAAGCAGGGCAACCAGTGGGCCATCGCGACGATCGAGGACCTGGAGGGCTCGATCGACGTGATGTTCTTCCCGAACAGCTACCAGCTCTACGCGACCGCGCTGGCCGAGGACGCGGTGGTGCTGGTCAAGGGCAAGGTCGAGCGGCGCGAGGACGTGCCGCGGCTGATGGCGATCGAGCTGACCGTGCCGGATCTGGCGCAGGCCGAGGCCAACCAGCCGCTGGTGCTGCACGTGCACGACTCGAAGATCACCCCGGCCTCGGCGCCCCGGCTGCGCGAGGTGCTGGCCAGCCACCCGGGCATGACGGAGGTCAGGGTGCGGATGCGCGGACGGACCTCGACCACGGTGCTGAAGGTCGGCGACCACCTGCGGGTGACCCCGTCCCCGGCGCTGATGGGCGACCTCAAGGCCCTGCTCGGCCCCTCCTGCCTGGGCTAACAGCGCAGCCAGCCGGCCGAGCCGCCCGCTGCCGAGCCCTCGCGATCAAGCGTGCGATTATCCGGTCATCGGATAATCGCACCGATAATCGCACCGAGGGGAGTGGGTCATGCGGGGCCGCCTCGGTCAGTGCAGGGTCTCGCCGCGCGCCAGCATCTCCACGAACTTCTCGATGCGCGCGGCGCGGGTCTGCGGCCGCTTCGCGTCGTGGATGCGGTACAGCACGGCGTACCGGTTAGCGCCGGTCAGCGTCGCGAAGAACTCGGCCGCCTTCGGGTTCGCGTCGAACGCCGCCTGGAGGTCTGGCGGCACCTGCGCCACGGACTGTGCTTCGTACGCGCGCTCCCACCGGCCGTCGGCCTTAGCCGCTTCGACCTCCCGCAGCCCGGCCGGCTGCATCCGGCCGGCCGCGATCAGCTCCTGCACCTTCTCGGTGTTCACCTTGGACCACCGGCTGCGCGGCCGGCGCGGCGTGAAGCCCTGCAGGAACCACGTCTCGTCGAACGAACGCTTTTGTCCGTCGATCCAACCGAAGCACAACGCCTCTTCCAGCGCCTCGGCGTATGTAACCGTCGGAATGCCGCTGTCCTTCTTCGCGATCTTCAACCACACCCCGTCAGGCGTATCAGCATGGTGCTCAGCCAGCCAGGATGCCCAGAGCTGCGCGGAGGCGAAGGGCAGGATCGGTCGGTCCATGCCCCCCATCGAAGCACGCGCCGCCGACACAGTCCGCTCACGAGTCCGACCCCCGCGCGACAAGCTCAGGCTGCCGTGAAAAGCTGGCCCCGATGAGCACTGAGACGCCATGGTCGACGCCCCAGCCGTCGCCCCACTCCGACGAGGATTCGCGCGTGCCGTTCCTGCGGCGGCCCGAGGCGCGTTACGACGTCGCCGCCTTCGCCGTGGTCGCCGGGGCGAGCGTGCTGCTGTCCCTCGGCGTCGGGGCGCTGTGGCGCGAATTCTCCCCGGCGGTGCTCGGCATGGTGAACCAGGGCGGCGTCTACTACGCGGCCCCGGAGGGCAAGACCTTCGTCGCCCGCGACGGCTGGTTCGCCCTGTTCGCCTGCATCGCCGCGATCCTGCTCGCGCTCTTCGCCTTCCTGCGCTACCGGCGCGGCGGAAGCGTCGGCGCGGCGATAGCGCTCGCCGGCGGCGGAATCGGGGGCGGCTATCTGGCCGCCTGGTTCGGCGCGTTGATCGGCCCGGGCAGGGGTTCGATACTCACGGCCGCGCACGGCGTGGCCAACGGCGCGACCTTCGACCTGCCGATGTCGGTGCGTGCCATCGGCGTGATCTGGCTGTGGCCCGCCGTCGCGGCCGGAGTGTTCTTCTTCCTGATCCTGCTGTTCGGCCCGTCCGATCCGGAACCTGAGCCGCAGCTCTTCCCCGGCTGGGGAGCGCAGGAGAGCGGTCCGGCGCCGGACGCGTACCCGCTGCCGTTCGACTCGGCGCCGACGGGGCACAACGGCAACGGCGTCGTGCCGGGCGGCCATCTGCCCACTGCCCCGTCATCAGACCAACCGTCAGACGGGCAGTCCACGCACTCCGATCAGCGTCCTGACTGAGCCTAATCCCGGGCCCGGGCCCGGGCCTGACGCGCGGCCTGCCACTCGTCGAGCAGAGCAGGGACCCGGCTGCGTACGAAGGCGAAGAAGTCCCGCATTTCGGCGACCCGCTCGCCGACCGTCGTGTCCGGTCCGCCGACCGCGCCGAGCACCTCGTCGGCCGCCGAGATGACCAGGTCGTAGAACTGCACCGCGGTGGCGGTGCCCGCGTACCAGGTGTGATCGCGCAGCCGATAGAGGTCGCGGCGCGAGCCCGGAACCGGTTCGCGCACGACGAAGCCGAGCTGCCCCAGGTACCGCACCGCGCCGGAGATCGCGGCCGCGCTCGCGTCCAGCCGCTCGGCCAGCTCGTTCGCCGTCAACCCCGGCGCCTCTGCGGTCATCAGCGCGAACAGCACCCGCGCGGCCATCCGCGGAAAGCCCCAGTCGGCGAACAGCAGCGCGAGCCGCTCGACGAAGCCGCGCACCGCCTCCTCGTCCCGTGTCGTCACTGTCACCATCACATTTTATATGCTTCAGTGGTTTCACAAATCAGTGAAATGAGGGTAGCTTGCCGCCATGGAGGCTGCGGCGGGAAGGACGGGGCGGCGGTGACGCAGGAAACCGGGGCGATCGAGATCGCCGGACTGCGCAAGGACTTCGGGCGCACCCGCGCCCTCGACGGACTGGACCTGCGCGTGCAGCGGGGCGAGGTGCACGGCTTCCTCGGTCCGAACGGCGCCGGCAAGTCCACCACCATCCGCGTCCTGCTCGGCCTGCTGCGCGCGGACGCCGGCACCGTCCGCCTGCTCGGCGGCGACCCCTGGCGTGACGCGGTGTCGCTGCACCGGCGCCTCGCCTACGTGCCCGGCGACGTCACCCTCTGGCCGAACCTGACCGGCGGAGAGGCGATCGACCTGCTCGGCGAGTTGCGCGGCGGGTTCTCCGCCAAACGTCGCGACGAACTGATCGACCGCTTCGAGCTCGACCCGCGCAAGAAGGGCCGCACCTACTCCAAGGGCAACCGGCAGAAGGTCGCCTTGATCGCGGCCTTCGCCGGGGAGCCCGAGCTGCTCATCCTGGACGAGCCGACCTCCGGCCTCGATCCGCTGATGGAGGCGGTGTTCCGGCAGTGCGTCGCGCAGGCGCGCGAGCGCGAGGCGACCATCCTGCTCTCCAGCCACATCCTCTCCGAGGTGGAAGAGCTCTGCGATCGAGTCTCGATCATCCGCGCCGGGCGCACCGTGGACACCGGCAGCCTCGCCGAACTGCGGCACCTGTCCCGGACCACGATCGTGGCCGAGCTGGACCACGCGCAGACGGTCGACCTCGCCGCGCGGATCGGCGGCGCACCCGGTGTGCACGAGTTCGCCCTCGACGACGCGACGGTCCGCTGCCAAGCCGACCCGGAGGCGCTGGAGACGGTGCTGCGCGCGCTGACCGAGGCCGGAGTACGCACCCTGACGAGCCGCCCGCCGACACTCGAAGAGCTATTCATCAAGTACTACGCGACGCAGCAGCCTCAGGTCGAGGACGATCAGGCGGCGGCGGTCCGATGAGCACGTACGCGTCTGTTGCGCCGGCCGCGCGTTCGCGGACGTGGCAGGCGAGCCCGTTCGCCGGCACCCGCGTGCTTCTCCGGCTCGCCGCGCGCCGCGACCGGATCATGCTGCCGGTGTGGGTCTACGCGCTGCTCGCCACCTCGGCCTCGACGGCGTACAGCTTCAAGAACCTCTACGGCACCGAGTCCTCGCGCAGGGAATTCGCCGCGGTCATCAACGCGACGCCATCGACGATCGCGATCTACGGCCGGGTCAGCTCGACCTCGCTCGGCGGCATTACCGCTTGGCGTATCGCGGTCCTGGCGGCGACCCTCGCCGGGGTGATGTCGATCCTGCTCGTGGTCCGGCACACCCGCGCCGAAGAGCAGACCGGACGACAGGAGCTGCTCGGAGCGACCGCGATCGGCCACCGCGCACCGCTCGCCTCGGCCCTCAGCGTCGCGCTCGTCGCGAACCTGGGCGTGGCTTTGGGTACGAGCGTCGTGCTTCCGTTCCTCGGCTGCACCTTCCCCGGGGCGCTCGCGCTCGGCCTCGCGCTCGGCTGCTGCGGCTGCTTCTTCGCGGGCCTGGCCGCCGTCACCGCGCAGATCGCGGAGAGTTCACGCACTGCCAACGGCATCGCGTGCGCGGTTCTCGGCGCTTCCTTCCTCGCGCGGGCCGCCGCCGACGCGAGCGGCTACGGCTGGCTGATGTGGTGCACGCCGCTCGGGTGGGTCGAGCGGGTCGACGCGTACGGCGCGAACCGCTGGTGGGTCCTCGCGCCACCGCTGGCATGCGCCCTGCTGCTCACGCTGGTAGCGGTTCGGCTCGCGGCGGGCCGCGACCTTGGCTTCGGAGTGCTGGCGACCCGCGACGGGGCCGAGCGCGCCGGCCGCGATCTGGGCGGCCCGTTCGGCTTGGCCTGGCGGCTGCACCGGGGCGCGTTGCTCGGCTGGTCGGTCGGATTCCTCCTCGGCGGCCTGGTGATC
Source organism: Actinocrinis sp. (assembly GCF_035653575.1). Classification (GTDB taxonomy): domain Bacteria; phylum Actinomycetota; class Actinomycetes; order Streptomycetales; family Catenulisporaceae; genus Actinocrinis. The sequence continues at coordinate 22,338 of NZ_DASRBQ010000071.1, read as the reverse complement.
GGCTACATCGCCAAGGACATCGGCGGCGTGCTGACCTCCAGCGCGCAGATGGTCAAGATCATCAATGAGATGGGCGGACAGCAAGGGCTCGTCGATGCCTACCTGGCTGCCTGCGCGGGCATCTTCGGCCTGGTCGCGTCGGTCTACGCGGTGCAGACGACGCTGCGCGCGGGCGGCGAGGAAAGCGCCGGTCGCGCAGAGCCCCTCCTGGCCACGCCGATCGGACGGGTCCACTGGGCGGCCAGCCACGTCGGTTCCGCGCTCCTGGGCACGGCCGTGCTGCTGGCGGTCGGCGGTTTCGGTGTGGGGCTCGCACACGGCCTGCGCACGCATGACGTATCCGGCCAGCTGCCGCGACTGATCGGCGGCGCGCTGGCGCAATGGCCGGCCGCGATCATCGCCGCGGCGATCGCCGTGGCGCTGTTCGGCGCGCTGCCCCGATACGCGGCCGTCGCCTGGGCAGCGCTCACCGTCTTCCTGCTGCTCGGCCAGCTCGGACCGGTGCTGAAGCTGAGTCAGGCGGTGATGGACGTCTCACCATTCACGCATGTGCCGAAAGTACCCGGCGGCGCGTTCGCCTGGACTCCGCTCGGATGGCTGGCGCTGGTCGGCGGCGCGCTCATCGCGTTCGGGCTCGCGGCCTTCCGCCGCCGGGACCTTGAACTCGGCTGAAGCTCGGCGGCGTAGCGCTCACCGTCAGCCGCGACCCCGGCGTTAGTCCTCGTAGTGGTATCGCCCTTGAAGGATGATCAGTTCGCCTTCGGTGGGAAGGTAGACCAAACGATGTTCTTCAGTGATGCGACGTGACCAGGCTCCGGCCAGGGCGTGCTTGAGCGGCTCGGGTTTGCCGATCCCCGCGTACGCATCGCGCAGCGCGTCCTCGATGAGCCGGTTGATCCGCTTGAGGATCTGCCGGTCGGCCGTTTGCCAGTGAACGTAGTCGTCCCATCCGGTCGGTGTGAATGCAAGCTTCACCGCTAGCCCTCGGTCTCCAGCAGGTCCCGGTGCTCGAACCGGCCCTCCAGGGCTTCCTGGTACGAACGGATCAGCCTGCGAGCGTTGGCGGGAGAACGCAGGAGATAAGCGGTTTCCAGGAGCGCCTCGTACTCCGCGGCCGAGACCAGGTAGGCGCTGCTGTGCTTGGAGACGATCTCCACCGCGGTTCGATCGCTGTTGACTTCTTCGATCAGCGGAAACAGGCGACGTCGAGCCTCACTGGCGGTAATGGACACGATGATCACCTTCCAAGTGACTTGTACCAGATATGGTACCACATGGATCGGGCGCCGGGCGGTTCCGCGTCGCTCTCTGGCTGAGCCTTTGTCGGCGCGCGCCGGGAACGCACTAGTGTCCTGAGTCAGGACACTAGGCCGCGGGCTGTCGGCTCAGTCCCGGCCGATCGCGGCGGTGCGCGCGGAGGTGAGCCGCACCAGATCTGCCGGGGCGAGCTCGATCTCCAGGCCTCGCCTGCCCGCTGAGCAGAACACCGTCTCGTATTCGAGGGCGGATTCGTCGATCACGGTGGGCAGCTTCTTGCGCTGGCCGAGCGGCGAGATGCCGCCGAGGACGTAGCCGGTGCTCCGCTCCGCGGCCGCCGGGTCGGCCATTGCCGCCTTCTTGCCGCCGACCGCGCCCGCTAGGGCCTTGAGGTCGAGCTGGCCTGAAACGGGTACCACGGCCACCACGAGCTTGCCGTCCACGTCCGCGAGCAGGGTCTTGAACACCCGCTCGGCCGGGACACCCATGGCCTCGGCCGCCTCGGTGCCATACGACTGAGCGCCCGGATCGTGATCGTAGGCGTGCACCTCGAACGCCGCCTTGGCCTGCGTCAACGCCACGGTCGCCGGAGTCCCCTTTGATGTCGCACCTTTGGACGCCGCCTTGTTCGCCATGCCGGGAGCTTAGCGTTCATCACGGCCCCGGCCGCAGGCGGTTTATCGGCGCCTAGCGATCGCGGCGCAGCAGATCCACGGCCGGCAGCGTTCGCAGCTCCTTGATGAGCAGGGTCTCCCGGCGCAACAGGGCCTGTTCCCGCTGAAGCCTGCTCGCCGTGTCCGGCGTGGCCAGCAGCCGCTGCTTGTCCCGCAGGTCGAGCACCATCGCCGCGGCGATCAGGTACGACAGCACGGTGGGGTCGTCCGGCAGTTCCGGGATGCTGCCGGTGCGCACCCCGCGCAGTCCCGCGAGCGCGCGCTGATAGCCGAGCAGCAACGCCGTGCTCGATGTCTTCAGCGCCTCGGCCCGCGCGTCCGAGGGCTCCTCCAGATACTCGACCTCGCCGATCAGGTACGCCCCGCTGGTGTCCACGTCCAGCAGCCGGAACCGCTGCACGCCGGTCGTCACCAGCGAATAGCGGCCGTCGTCGTGCGCCTCGAGTGCCGAGATCCGCGCGGTGCAGCCGACGTCGTACACGCTCTCCACGGACTGCGCGCCGACCTCCCGGCCGTCCCGGATCGCCACGACCCCGAACTGCCGCGCCTCGCCTTCGGGCAGCTCGCGCAGATCCGCAACCATCTTGCGGTAGCGCGGTTCGAAGATGTGCAGGGGCAGCACCACGCCCGGAAAGAGCACCGATCCCAGGGGGAAGAGCGGCAGCGTGGTGGCCATGCGCCTAGCCTAGAGCGCTTAGCTGAACGTACGCAGGCGACACAACCGGCAACACCGGTTACCCCGCACACGCCTCCCGTCGTCTCGGAGACGCGGGGGCCTGAGCCCCGAACCGGACACGGACGATCACGATCCGGTCACTCGTGCGGCTCGGCTGATCGTCCGCAGGGCGGAATACTCGGCGACGGCCATGACCAGTGGAACTACACTGGGCAGGTGATCACTCGTATCGATTTGCGGGGAATGGACCTGCTCGGGGGCTCCCTCGACCTGCGCACCCTGGTGCCGCGGGCCGAACTGGACGTCGAGACGGCCGTCGAGGCCGTGCGGCCGATCTGCGACGACGTGCGCGTCCGCGGCGAGGCGGCGCTGATCGAATACGGGGAGCGGTTCGACGGCGTCCATCTGCAGTCGGTCCGGGTCTCCCGCGAGGCGCTGGCGAATGCGCTCTCCACCCTGGACCCGCAGGTCCGCGCGGCGCTCGAGGAGTCGATCCGGCGCGCCCGCAAGGTGCACACCGACCAGAAGCGCCGCGACGTGCGCACCCAGGTCGTGCCCGGCGGCGCGGTCACCGAACGCTGGATCCCGATGGACCGGGTCGGGCTCTACGTGCCCGGCGGCCGGGCCGTGTACCCGTCCTCGGTAGTCATGAACGTGATCCCGGCGCAGGTCGCCGGGGTCGGCGCGATCGCCGTCGCCTCCCCGCCGCAAAAGGAGTTCGGCGGCCTGCCGCACCCGACGATCCTGGCCGCGTGCGCGCTGCTCGGCGTCGACGAGGTCTACTCAGTCGGCGGCGCGCAGGCCGTGGCGATGTTCGCGTATGGCGCGGGCGAGGGCGCGACCCGCTGCGCACCGGTCGACCTGGTCACCGGCCCCGGCAACGTCTACGTCACCGCGGCCAAGCGGCTGCTCAAGGGCCGCATCGGCATCGACGCCGAGGCCGGGCCCACCGAGATCGCGATCCTGGCCGACCTGACCGCGAGCCCGGCGCACGTGGCCGCCGACCTGATCAGCCAGGCCGAGCACGACCCGCTGGCCGCCGCGGTGCTGGTCACCGACGCCGTCGCGCTCGCCGAGGCGGTCGAGCTCGAACTGGCCAGGCAGGTGCCGGCCACCAAGCACAGCCAGCGCATCGCCGCCTCGCTCGGCGGCCGCCAGTCCGCGATCGTGCTGGTCGACGATCTGGAGGCCGGACTCGCCGTGGTCAACGCCTACGCCGCCGAGCACCTGGAGATCCAGACCTCGAACGCGCGCGTCGTGGCCGGCCGGGTGCGCAACGCGGGCGCCGTCTTCGTCGGCCCGCACTCGCCGGTCTCGCTCGGCGACTACTGCGCCGGCTCGAACCACGTGCTGCCCACCGGCGGCTGCGCCTGCCACTCCTCGGGGCTCTCGGTGCAGTCCTTCCTCAAGGGCGTGCACATCGTCGAGTACACCGAGGCGGCGCTCAGCGAGGTCGCGCACCACGTGGTGGCGCTGGCCAACGCGGAGGACCTGCCGGCGCACGGCGAGGCGGTGACGATCCGCTTCCCGCACGAGCAGCAGCCGCCGCAGGCGCAGCACGGCGATCTGGGGTCGCAATATCCTGAGTTCACGGCCGCCGAGGGCGGTCCGGCGGCGGACTCGGGCCTGGCGCAGCGGCCGATGGCCGCGGCCCAGTCCAACCCCGCACCGGAGCCCGACCCGGCGTCGGATTTCAACTCCGCGCCGCAAGCCGGCACCGAGCAGGAGCTGCGCTGGTGACCACGACCCAGGGCGGCCCGATCTCTTGGCAGGACCTGCCGATCCGCGACGACCTGCGCGGGCTGAGCCCGTACGGCGCGCCGCAGCTGGACGTGCCGGTGCTGCTGAACACGAACGAGAATCCGTACCCGCCGCCGCCCGAGCTGATCGCCGACCTGCGCGACGCCGTCACCGCCGCGGCTACCACGCTCAACCGCTACCCGGACCGGGACGCGGTCGAGCTGCGCAAGGATCTGGCCCAGTACCTCGGCCACGGGCTGACCGCCGCGAACCTGTGGGCCGCCAACGGCTCCAACGAGGTCATCCAGCAGATCCTGCAGTGCTTCGCCGGCTCCGGCAGAGCCGCGCTCGGGTTCGAGCCCTCCTACACGATGCACCGGCTGATCGCGCTGGCCACCGGCACCACTTGGATCGCCGAGCCGCGCGAGGGCGACTTCAGCCTCGACCCGGCCAAGGCGGTCGCCGCGATCCGGCGGCACCAGCCCGACGTGGTCTTCCTCACCTCGCCGAACAACCCGACCGGCACGGCCGCGCCGATGGAACTGGTGGAGGCGGTCGTCGACGCCGCTCCCGGCATCGTCGTGATCGACGAGGCGTATGCGGAGTTCTTCCGGCCGGGTACGGCTTCGGCACTGACGCTGTTGCCTGGTCGCCCCCGGCTGATCGTGACCAGGACGATGTCCAAGGCGTTCGCGATGGCCGGCGCGCGCGTCGGTTACCTCGCCGCAGATCCGGCGGTGATCGACGCACTGCTGCTCGTGCGGCTCCCGTACCACCTCTCCGCGCTCACGCAGGCGGCAGCGCGTACCGCGCTGGCTCACGTCGATGCGCTGCTCGGTACTGTGGACGCGGTAAAGGCGCAGCGCGACCGGATCGTGAGCGAGCTGACCGCACTCGGCCTCCCGGTCGTTCCCTCCGACGCGAACTTCGTCGCTTTCGGGGTGAACGGCGCGTCGGAGAGTGGTGATGCTCGCCGCGACAGCAAGGCGGTCTGGCAGGCGCTGCTGGATCGAGGCGTTCTGGTCCGCGACGTCGGGCTTCCCGGGATGCTGCGTGTCACCGCCGGGACACCCGAAGAGACCGGCGCGTTCCTTAACGCACTGAAGGAGATTCTGTGAGCGACGACTCCCCGCGCCGTCGCATCGGCCGGGTGGAGCGGGCCACCAAGGAGTCCACCGTCCTGGTCGAGATCGACCTCGACGGCAGCGGCTCGGTGGACGTGGAGACCGGCATCGGCTTCTACGACCACATGCTCGCCCAGCTCGGCAAGCACGGTCTGTTCGACCTGACCGTGAAAACGACCGGCGACCTGCACGTCGACTCGCACCACACGGTCGAGGACACCGCGATCGCGCTGGGTACCGCGTTTCGCGAGGCGCTGGGCGAGAAGGCCGGAATCCGGCGCTTCGCCGACTGCTGGGTGCCGCTGGATGAGGCCGCCGCGCACGCGATCGTCGACCTGTCCGGCCGCCCGTACCTGGTGCACAGCGAGCCGGAGCGGATGGCCCCGATGATCGGGTCCTACGACACCACCCTCACCCGGCACATCTTCGAGTCCTTCGTCGCGCAAGCACAGATCTGCCTGCACGTCGACGTGCCGTACGGCCGCAATGCGCACCACATCGTCGAGGCCCAATTCAAGGCGGTCGCGCGGGCGCTGCGCGACGCGTGCGCGCTCGACCCGCGGGTCGTCGGCGTGCCGAGCACAAAGGGTGTGCTATGACCGGCAGTTACGCGGCCGCGTTCCTGATCTTCCTCGGCCTGTTCCTGATCGGCGGCGTGATCTCCTTCGCCAAGCAGGGCCTGCCGAAAGTGCTGATCGGGATCCTCGGCGTGTGCGCGGCGATGGCCATCGCGGCCGGCGTGCTGCGCTGGAAGTGAGTGCTGCGCCTCCGATGAAGAAGAAGACACCGTGAAGAGCGTCGCGATCCTCGACTACGGCTCGGGCAACATCCGGTCGGCTGAGCGCGCGGTCGCGCGGCAGGGTGTCGAGGTGACCGTCACCTCCGACTTCAACGCGGCGATCGAGGCAGACGGCTTGTTCGTGCCCGGCGTCGGCGCGTACGCGGCCTGCATGGACGGACTGCGGTCCGTGCGCGGCGAGCGGATCATCGGCCGCCGGCTGGCCGGCGGGCGCCCGGTGCTCGGCGTGTGCGTCGGGATGCAGATCCTTTTCGAGCGCGGCATCGAGCACGGCGTCGAGACCGAGGGCTGCGCCGAGTGGCCCGGCACCGTCGAGCGGATCGACGCCCCGGTCGTCCCGCACATGGGCTGGAACACGCTGGAGATTCCCGGGGAAAGCCGCATGTTCGCGGGCCTGCCCGAGGACACCCGTTTCTACTTCGTGCACTCCTACGCCGTGCAGGACTGGCACCTCAACGACACCGGGCCGCTGCGCACTCCCAGGGTCGCCTGGTGTAAGTACGGCGAGCGCCCGTTCGTCGCCGCCGTGGAGAACGGCGCGCTGTGGGCCACCCAGTTCCATCCGGAGAAGTCCGGCGACGCGGGCGCGACCCTGCTCGCCAACTGGGTGTCCACCCTCTGATCCGCCTGCTCAAGCCCTTGCCCCCGCGTTAGGAAGAGTGCGCAGACATGCCGAAGCTCGAGCTCCTGCCAGCCGTCGACGTCGAAGGCGGCCAGGCGGTCCGGCTCGTCCAGGGCGAGGCCGGGACCGCGACCAGCTACGGCGATCCGCTGACCGCCGCCCTCACCTGGCAGCAGTCCGGGGCCGAGTGGGTGCACCTCGTCGACCTGGACGCCGCGTTCGGCCGCGGCAGCAACCGCGAGCTGCTGGCCGACGTGGTCGCGCGGCTGGAGGTCAAGGTCGAGCTGTCCGGCGGCATCCGCGACGACGACTCGCTGCGCGCCGCCCTGGCCACCGGTTGCACGCGGGTGAACCTCGGCACAGCGGCGATGGAGCAGCCCGCGTGGGTGGCCAAGGCCATCGCCGAGCACGGCGACCGGATCGCGGTCGGCCTGGACGCGCGGCTGGAGAACGGCGAGTGGCGGCTGCGCGGGCGCGGCTGGACCAGCGACGGCGGCGAGCTGTTCGCGACGCTGGGGCGGCTGGACCGCGAGGGCTGCGCACGGTACGTGATCACCGACGTGAACAAGGACGGGATGCTACAAGGCCCGAACGTCGAGCTGTACCGCGCGGTGTGCGCGGCGACCGAGCGGCCGATCGTGGCCTCAGGCGGCGTGTCCAGCCTCGATGATCTCAAGGCTCTGCAAAGCCTCGTCCCGCTCGGTGTGGAGGGCGCTATCGTGGGCAAGGCCCTGTACGCGGGCGCATTCACCCTCGAACAGGCGCTGGAGGCGGTTTCCTGATGGCCCTGCCCGGTAGATACGCCTCCGGCGGCCCCTTCGAGGAACGCTTCGGATACTCGCGGCTGGTCGTCGCCGGGCAGCACGCCTACGTCTCCGGCAGCACGGCCGTCGTGGACGGCATCGTCAACCACGAGGGCGACCCGTACAACCAGGCGCTCATGGCGTTCAGCGTCGCGCTCAAAGCGTTGAAGGAAGCCGGTTTTGCGCCCACGGACGTCGTACGCACGCGAATGTACGTCGTGCACCCGCGCGACATGGAGGAAGTCGGCCGCGCGCATAAGGAACTGTTCGATGCGGTACGGCCCGCCGCGACGATGGTCGTGGTCTCCAAGCTGATCGACCCTCAGATGCTCGTCGAAGTCGAGCTGGACGCCTATCGGGAGGCTCTGCGATGAGCCTGGCCGTGCGGGTCATCCCCTGCCTGGACGTGGACGCCGGACGGGTCGTCAAGGGCGTCAATTTCGCGAACCTGCGCGACGCCGGCGATCCGGTCGAACTGGCCGCCGCCTACGATGCCGCCGGCGCGGACGAGCTTACCTTCCTCGACATCACCGCCTCCTCCGGCGACCGCGAGACCACCTACGACATCGTGCGGCGCACCGCCGAGCAGGTCTTCATCCCGCTGACCGTCGGCGGGGGAGTGCGTACGGTCGAGGACGTGGACCGGCTGCTGCGCGCGGGTGCTGACAAGGTCGGGGTCAACACGGCCGCGATCGCCCGCCCCGAGCTGATCAGTGCGATCGCCGACCGCTTCGGCAGCCAGGTGCTGGTCCTGTCGGTGGACGCGCGCCGCTGTCCCGACGGCGTGAGCACGGAGTCAGGCTTCGAGGTCACCACGCACGGCGGCCGCCGCTCCACCGGCATCGACGCGATCGGCTGGGCCCGCCGCGCCGCCGAGCTCGGCGCCGGCGAGGTGCTGCTGAACTCGATGGACGCGGATGGCACCAAGGACGGCTACGACCTGGAGCTGATCCGCGCGGTCCGGGCCGAGGTGACCATCCCGGTGATCGCGTCGGGCGGTGCCGGAAAACTGGCCGACTTCGCCCCGGCGGTCGCCGCCGGAGCCGACGCGGTGCTTGCCGCCTCGGTGTTCCACTTCGGCGACCTGTCCATCGGCGAGGTCAAGCGCAGCCTGCGCGACGCCGGGTATCCGATTCGCTGACCGCTGCCTTCCGTTGCCTCCTGCGCGGGACAAGTGCACGCCGCCTCGGGCTTGTCCAGCCGGGCGGGACAAGCGCGCCCTCCCGGCTCCGGCTCGGCGGTTCGCAACTAAGGTGGAGGCATGGCAGGTCCGAAGATCACCCACGTCTCCGTCACCCCGGTCGCCGTGCTCGACGCGCCGCTGCTCAACGCCTCGGGCGTGCACGAGCCGTACCAGCTGCGCTCCGTGATCGAAATCGACACGGACGCCGGCCTTTCCGGCCTCGCCGAGGCCTATGGCGACGACCCGACCCTGGCGAACCTGCGCGCCGCGGCGCCCGCCCTCGTCGGCGTGGACGTCTTCGATCTCAACGAGCTGAACCGGCGGGTCGCCCTCGCCTTGGGCGCGGTCACGCCGGGCAGCCCCACCGAGCTGGTCGGCCGCGCCTCGCGGCAGAAGACCGTCGCGCAGACCTACGGGGCCTTCGAAGTCGCCTGCTATGACGCCCAGGGCAAGGCGACGGACCTGCGCGTCTGTGACCTGCTCGGCGGTGCGGTTCGCGATTCCGTGCCGTACAGCGCGTACCTGTTCTACCGCTGGGCCAAGCACCCCGAGCACGCGGTCCCCGACGACTATCCCGAAGACGACTGGGGCGCCGCGCTCGACCCGGACGGCATCGTGACCCAGGCCCGGCGGATGGTGGACACTTACGGATTCGGCTCGCTCAAGCTCAAGGGCGGCGTCTTCGAACCGGAGGCCGAGGTCGAGGCGATCGCGGCGCTGCGTGACGCGTTCCCCGACCTTCCGCTGCGCCTCGACCCGAACGCGAACTGGTCCGTCGCCACCTCCCTGCGCGTCACCCCGCGGCTGGAGGGACTGCTGGAGTACCTGGAGGACCCCACCGAGGGCAACCCGGGCATGGCCGAAGTCGCCCGCAAGACGACCCTCCCGCTGGCCACCAACATGTGCGTCACCAGCTTCGAGGAGATCCCCGAGGCCGCCGCGCTCGACTCGGTCGCGGTGGTGCTCTCCGATCACCACTACTGGGGCGGCTTCCGCGCCTCGCAGCGGCTGGCCGGGATCTGCGACACCTTCGGCTGGGGCCTGTCCATGCACTCGAACACGCACCTGGGCATCAGCCTGGCCGCGATGACGCAGCTGGCCGCCGCCACCCCGAACCTGACCTACGCCTGCGACACGCACTCGCCGTGGCAGCGGGAGGAGATCATCGAGCCGGGCGCGCTGCGCTGGTCGCAGGGTTCGCTCGCGGTGCCCGAAGGCCCCGGCCTCGGCGTCGAACTTGACCGTGACGCCCTCGCCCGGCTGCACGAGCAGTACCTCGCCTGTGGCCTGCGCAGCCGCGACGACAAGACCGCGATGCTGCGCGCGGACCCGAGCTGGCCGACGCACCGGCCGCGGTTCTGAGCGCTGCGGCGATCGGCGGTTCAACGGCCGGGAGCGGCGCATGGCGTGTCAGATACGTCGGGCAGGCAGGACGCCACGGCTACGGCTACGACTCCTCGTTCCAGGCCGTCGTGGCCGAACGGATCGCGTTCAAGTCGCCGGCTGACGCCAAACCGGCGTGGTAGAACCGCAACTCGCTCGCGCCCGCGTCCCGCAGCCGGACCGCGTCCTTCGCCAGGCTGTCGACGCGCCCGCCCATGTTGGCTACGGCCAGCAGCGACGCGACGACCGGCACGTCATCCGGAGCCTGTTGCGCGACAGCGGACACTGTCGCGGCCCCGTCGTCGATCGGACCCCAGCACTGCAGCACCGGGCCCACGGACTGCGCGAACAGACTCGCCGGGTCAGCGCCCGGATTCGCCCCGATCCGACGCGGGTCCGGATGCGTGTGCAGCAGGATCGGGAGTTCGGGACGTGCTTCACGCACCGCCGAGATCACCTCGGCCCGGAACCGATCCGCCGCAGCCTCGCGCACCGCGTGGACCGGCGCGAGCGTGGGTTCGAGCGTTGCGATCGTGGCGTCGTCTAACGCGCCGGGACTGCCCGCGAAGACCGGTTCAAGCGCTTCCCGCACCTGGTCACGCAGCCACGCCGGAGCGATGCCGACATTCGCGTAGTCGATCTCGCACGCCGCGCAGAAGCACAACGACAGCAGTTCTCTGGCCTGCGCCGGCAGCGCGGACGAGCCGGTCTTGTCGTGTGCGTGCAGGTGCTCGAAGCCGTACCAGCCGCAGGATTCCAGCTCCAGGCCGTCCACCTCGGGCAGCGCGGCCACCTCTGCGGCGAGCGTCGAGGCATACTCGTACACCCGCGGATTCGCGGCGCACAACGCCCAGGGGTAGCGATCCCCGAACGCGTTGACGACAGAGATCTCCGGATGAACCGTGCCGAGACGCTGATTGTGCGTCAGCACGGTCCAGGCATAGACCTTAAGCCCCGCACTGCGAAGAGCCTGCGCGCCCTCGTGGAAGGAGCCCGGCGCCCAGGTCGCGACGACCGGCTGCACCTCACGGCCGCTCCACCGCGCCCGATCCGGTTGGTAGTAGACCGCGGAGTGATCGGCCGTGACGACCTTGTGCTCCGGGTGCGCTGGAGTCAGGGCTCTGACGGTGTGATACGCGGCCGCGAGCAACACGCGGTCCACGCCGAGACCGGCTATCCGCTCCGCGCAGCCCGGATCGCCAACCGCGTCCCAGGGATACAAGTACACCCCGGCGCCGCTCATGCCAGCGCCTCCCGGGCCTGCTCGACCAGCGCCCACGCATCCTCGACGTGCGCCGCAGCCGGCTCGGTCAGCGGAGCGCGCACGCCGCCGACCGCGTGCCCCGACGCCACCGTCAGGGCCTTGACCAGCGACACCGCGTACCCGGGATGCCTGCGGCGCAGCTCCACGTACGGCCGGAAGAACACGTCGATCAGCTTGTCGAGGGTCGCCGCGTCGCCCTTGTCGAGCGCGCCGTGGAACGCCAGCGCGATGTCGGGGGCGAAGCAGAAGACCGCCGACGAATAGAGCGGCACGCCGATCGCTCGGTAGGCCCGCTGCGTGGCCTCGGCGGTAGGCATGCCGTTGAAGTACTGGAAGTCCTCGACACCTGCGGTACGCACGGCGCTGACGATCCGCTGCATCTGGTCCAGGTCGCCGCGTCCGTCCTTGAGCCCGATGATGTTCGGCACCGCGGCCAGCTCGACCACCGTTTCCGGAGCGAACACCAACTGGTCGCGCTGATACAGGATCAGGTCCAGCGGCGTGGCCGCGGCGAGCGCCCGGTAGTGCGCGATCAGTCCGGCCTGTCCGCCGTCGGCCCCGGAGGGCGGGAACACCAGCAGACCGTCCGCACCTGCGCGCTCGGCGGCCCGCGCGTATTCGGCGGCCAGCGCGGTGCCGTAGCCGGTGCCGCCGAGCACCGGTACCGTCCCTCCTGCGGACCTCGCCGCATCGACCGCGACGCGGACACACTCCTCGTACTCGGCCGGGGCGAGCGCCGGGAACTCCCCGGTGCCGCAGGCGGCGAACACCGCCGCCGGCCCCGCGGCCAGCCTGGCCTCGACATGCGCCCGATAACCCGCCGGATCGAAGGACCCGTCCGGGGCGAAGGCGGTGACCGGGAAGAACAGCAGGCCGTCGAGGCGGCCGAGCGGCGTCTGAGGTGTTCGCATGCATGAATAGTAGTCTCACTTGTGAACGCTTGCCGAGCGTGTGAGGATGGGCAGTGGCCGAAGCGGTGAAGCAGTTACATCAACGGCGGCTAGACGAAGAGCGGCGTTTGACGGCATGGCGAGGGAGAGGGGAGCGGTGAAGCAGAGCGGAACGGCGGCGCAGGCGGCCGACGAGAAAGCGGACGGCTCTGCCGCCCCGGCCGCACCCGTGGTGCCCGTCGGGACCGGAGCGGTGAAGTCCGCGGACCGCACCATCGAACTACTCGAACTGCTGGCCGGCTATAGCGAACCGCTGACGCTCAGCGAGATCCACCGCGAGCTGTCGTACCCGAAGTCGAGCCTCTTCGTGCTGCTGCGCACCCTGGTGGCGCGCGGCTGGGTCGAGACCGACCGGCGCGGCACCGGCTATTCGATCGGCGTGCGCGCCCTGCTGGTCGGCACCTCCTATCTCGACCGCGACCCGGTGATCCGCGCCGCCACCCGCATGCTCGAGGAGCTGCGCACCGAGGTCAACGAGACCGTGCACCTGGCCCGGCTCGACGGCGCCGACGTGGTCTACCTGGCCAGCCGCGAATCGGCGCATCACCTGCGGCTCACCTCGCGGGTCGGCCGCCGGGTGCCCGCGTACGCGACCGCGCTCGGCAAGGCGCTGCTGGCCGGCCGCACCGACGCCGAGGTGGACGCCCTGCTGCCGGCCAAGCTCGAACCGCTCACCCCGCAGACCGTGACCGACCGCGCCGCGCTGTTCGCCGAGCTGGCCCTGGTCCGCGAGCGCGGCTACGCGACCGAGCGCGGCCAGAACACCCCCGGTCTCGGCTGCTTCGCGGTCGCGCTGGAGTACCGCCTCCCGCCGATCGACGCGATCAGCTGCTCGGTGCCGTACGCGCGGCTCGACGATCCCGACCACGCCGCGCAGGTGCTGGACGCGGTCCGCAGACACGCCGGGCAACTAAGTTTCCTGCTACGGCCCTGACTTCGAGCATTCACACACTCACAGCGCAAGAAACCGCAAGAAACGCGGTGCGACGAAAGGCGGGTGGATCGTTGTCCACGATTCTGATCACCGGCGCGGCAGGCGGGATCGGCAGCGCGATGCGCTCGCGCATGGCGCGTCCGGGGCGCACGCTGCGGCTGCTGGACATCGAGCCGCTCGAAGCCGGGCCGGGCGAGGAGACGGTCCGCGCGTCGGTCACCGACCTGGCCGCGCTCACCGCGGCCTGCGAGGGCGTCGACGCGGTGATCCACCTCGGCGGCAAGTCCGGCGAGGCACCGTGGGAGCGCATCCTGGAGACGAACATCGACGGCACGTACAAGGCCTTCGAGGCCGCGCGGCGGGCCGGTGTGCCGCGGGTCGTCTTCGCCTCTTCGAACCACGCGGTCGGCTTCCACACCCCCGACGAGTACCCGCTGCCCGAGTCGGTGCAGACGCTGCCGGACACGTATTACGGCGTGTCCAAGGTCACCGGTGAAGCGCTCGGCGCGCTCTACCACCACCGCTACGGCCTCGACGTGATCTGCATCCGGATCCTGTCCTGCTTCCCGAAGCCGCCGAACCAGCGCGCCCTGTCCACCTGGCTGTCGCCTGACGACTGCGCCCGGCTGTTCGAGGCCTGCCTCGCGGCGGAGAAGCCCGGCTACAAGATCGTCTACGGGGTCTCCGCGAACACCCGCGGCGGCTGGGTCTCCCTCAAGGGCGCCAGCGAGCTCGGGTACGAGTCGAAGGACGACGCCGAGGTCTTCGCCAGGGAGCTGTTTGCCGAGCAGGGCGAGTTGCCGGCGGACGACCCGGTCTTCCAGCATCTTGGCGGCCAGTTCACGCTGCCTGACCTGGACGCCGACAACCTGTGACGATGAGGACGGATACGCGATGAACAGCATCCAGGGGCACGACCCGCGCACCGGCGGCCCGGTCGGCGACCCGGTGCCCGCGACCGGAACCAAGCAGGTCGACGCGCTTGTGCAGGCGGCGTTCGCAGCCTTCGAGACCTGGCGCGACACCAGCCGCGCGGCCCGCGCGGCCGCGCTGGAGGCCGTCGCCGACGCGCTCGACGCGCACGTCACCGAGCTGGTCGCGCTCGCCGACTCGGAGACCGCGCTCGGCACCACCCGGCTGACCGGCGAGGTGGCCCGCACCACCGGCCAGCTGCGGCTGTTCGCCGAGGTGGTGCGGGATGGCTCGTATCAGGGCATCGTGATCGAACACGCCGAGGCGGCGCGGCCGGACCTGCGCCGGATCAAGCGCCCGATCGGCCCGGTCGCGGTGTTCGCCGCGTCCAACTTCCCGTTCGCGTTCTCGGTGGCCGGCGGCGACACCGCCTCGGCGCTCGCGGCCGGCTGTTCGGTGATCGTGAAGGCGCACGAGGCGCACCCGCGCACGTCGCTGCGCACCGCCGAGCTGGTGCGCGAAGCACTGCAGAAGGCGGGCGCGCCGGAGCGCGTATTCGACATCGTATTCGGCATGGAGGAAGGCGTCGCCCTCGTGCAGCACCCGCTGCTCAGCGGCGTCGGCTTCACCGGTTCGACCCGCGGCGGCCTGGCCCTGGCCAAGCTGTGCGCCGAGCGGCCGCAGCCGATCCCGTTCTACGGAGAACTCGGCTCGGTCAACCCGGTAATCGTGTTCCCCGGCGCCGCTCGCAGCAAGGCACAGGACATCGCGCGCGGCTACGCGGCCTCGCTGACCCAGGGCGTCGGCCAGTTCTGTACCAACCCCGGCGTGCTGTTCGTCCCCGACGTACCGGAACTGCTCGAAGCCATCGAGTCGGCGGTCGCGCAGACCACCGGCGGCCCGATGCTCTCGGAGCGCATCCACGCCGGTTACGTCTCAGCGGTCGAAGAACTCGGCGCGCGCGGCGATGTCAGCCTTCTGGCGAGCGGCAAGGCCGGGGAGGGCCCGTGGTCCGCGGCACCCAAGGTGTACCGCACCACGCCCGACGCGGTCCGGGAAAGCAGCGAGCTGCTGACCGAGGAACACTTCGGCCCGGTCGGCGTGGTCGTGGTCGGTGCCGCCCCGGCCGACGCGATCGACGTGATCGAGAACGAGAGCGGCGGCAACCTCACCGCGACCATTCACGCGGACCTCGATGGCGACGACGTCCAGGAGGCCCGGCGCATCGGACGGCTGCTGGCGGAGCGCGCGGGCCGGGTCATCTTCAACGGCTGGCCGACCGGCGTCGCGGTCACCTACGCGCAGCAGCACGGCGGTCCGTTCCCCGCGACCACCACGCCCGCGTACACCTCGGTCGGCGCGGCGGCGATCGACCGGTGGCTCGTCCCGGTGGTCTACCAGGACTTCCCGCCGGAGCTGCTGCCGGACGAACTGCGCTGACTCAGCCGAGGACCGAGGAGCTGGCGATCAACCAGCGGCCCCGTCCCTGATCGAAGAGCAGGCCGAACTGGGTGCGTTCCTTGGCGAACGAGCCGTCCTTGTAGTAGTAGTCGATCGTCGCCGTCACGGTGGAGGGCAGCGTCGCGGTCACATCGGAGACCGTGACGCGCTGAATCTTCGACCAGAACGACTGGTAACCCGACCAGCCGCCCGCGTGGTTCTGCTGGTAGTCGGGAGTCATCCAGGGCCACGCCTGGCTGAGGTTCCCCGGCACCAGGTGGTAGTAGGCGATGATCGTCGACGTCAGCTGATCCGCGCGGCTCTGTGCCGGAGCCGACGCGGCCGTGGCCGACGCGGAAGGAGACGCAGAGCTCTTCGAACCGCTCGGGTTCGACGGCCGCGACGACGCGGACGGCGCAGCGGCGGTGGAGGCCGCGGCGTGGCTGGTCGGTGTGCTCGCCCCGGCCTTCGCTGTGGTCGAGTGGCCGCCGAGCGCGACGGAGAGCCCCCATCCGCCGAGCGCGAGAAGCAGCGCCGCGATGAGCACCGCGATCACCGCGCGACGGCGCGTCCCGAGAGCGAAGCGCTTTCGCGGCGCGGGTTCCGAGGAGGCGGCCGCTGGGACAGCAGGCGGCGGTGTTGGCGCGGGGCTGTCGGCGTAGGGCCGATCGGCGGGTATCGGGGCGGCTGCCACCAAAGGCGTCGTGCGGGCGGCGGCGGGTTGCTCGGGCTCCGGTTCCGCGGGTACCGCGTCTTCGGGCGCGGTCTCCAGTGCCTTCAGTGCCCGCTCCGCGTGCGGCATCGCCGGCCGCAGCGTCGGATCGCGCGAGAGCATCCACAGCAGCACCGGCTCCAGCGGACCGGCATGGCGCGCCGGGATGATCTCCTCGTGGATGATGCGGTACAGCTGCGCGACCGCGTTCTCGGTATTCCCGAACGGCGGCTGGCCTTCGACGGCCGCGTACAGCGTCGCGCCGAGCGAGTAGACGTCGCTGAGCGAATCAGCAGGCTGACCCTGGGCGACCTCCGGCGCGATGTAGCCGAGCGTTCCCAGCAGCAGGCCGCTGGCGGTGACCGTGGTGTCGCCCACGGCCCGGGATATCCCGAAGTCCGTGAGCTTCACCTCGCCGTCTTCCGCCAGCAGGACGTTGCCGGGTTTGACGTCGCGGTGCACGATGCCGGCGTTGTGCGCGGCGGTGAGGGCGGAGGCCAGCTGGGCGCCGATACGGGCGACCTCGTGCGGGGGGAGCAGCACTCCCGCGGCCATCAGCTGGGCCAGGCTGCGCGACTCCAGGTACTCCATGACGAGGAACGGGCGGCCGTCGTGGTCGACGATGTCGTATACGCCGATCACGTTCGGGTGGTGCAGCCGCGCCGCGATGCGGGCTTCGCGCATCGCCCGCCGCGTGCCCTCGTCGCCGAGGCCGGCGCCGCCGGTCGTCGAGCGCACCATGAGCTCTTTGAGCGCTACCGTCCGCCCCAACACCTCATCGCGCGCCCGCCACACCACGCCCATGCCGCCGGTGCCGACTTGGGCGAGCAGGCGATAGCGGCCCGCGATCAGATCGTTCGTCTCAGTCACTTCGGTCCAACCGCGCTCCCGGCTGATCTCAGGACCCTGCTCGCACCGGCCGGAATCCAGCTACCCGTGGGCAGCGCGGGGAAACGGTGCGCCCCCGGTGCCGGGAGGCCGGGGACGGGCAGGTCTGACTGATCTTGTCATATCCCGAGCTTGGCCGAGCGCAGCCGGTTGACCGCCGCGTCGTCTCCGGTCAGCTGCACGTGCGCGGCCTCCTTGCGGCCGCTGGCGAACAGGACCAGTTCACCGGCCGGCCCGGTCACCGTGACCATCAGCGGGGTGGCGGCCTTCGCGACCACGGTCTGCCGCGGGCCCTCGCCGTTCTCCGCGCGCACCAGGGTCACGCCGACCGGCACCGAGCGGAAGGCCAGCCTCGCCTGCCGGCGCAGCCGGTTCCACAGCTCGTCCGAGTTCACCAGGTCCAGTTCGCGCGGCGGATCGCCCACCGCCCGGCGCAGATCCTCGTGGTGCACGAAGTACTCCACCGTGTTCACCGCCGCGTCCATCGCGCCGAGGCGGAAGACGGACCACGGCGGCGGTCCCTTCCGTACCCGCTCGACCAGGTCCAGGTACGGGGTGTGCTGCTTGACGGCGTTCTGCGCCCGCCGCGTGATCGGTGACAGGGGCTTGATGATAATCCCGGCCGCGGCCAGCGGCCTCGAGTCGCGGATGACCAGATGGGCCGCGAGATCGGCGGCGCTCCAGCCCGTGCACAGCGTCGGCGCGTCCGGCCCGACCCGCACCAGCGTGTCGGCCAGCGCCTCGCGTTCCTCACGTGCGAACCCGTTCATGCTGCTACTCCCGCGGTGTTGGTAGGGCTGCAGTGTCGGTGGTGCGAGCGAACCTCCAGGCGGCAACGGTGCTCGCCGCGCAGAATACCGGGATCACACACGCTGTGCGACGAACGCGCCGCCCGGAGCGGGTAAGGGGCTCCGATCGGAAATCTCCTATACCGCGCCGTTGTTGTCGCATTAGAGTCGAACGCCGCACGCACGCGCCAGCCCGCAGGCGCGCCTGAACCGAGGGGAGATCGGCTTGCCCAGCCGAAGCCGCCAAGCCGACGCAGAGCAGAACACCACGGATCTGGCGCAGGGCGGCACGCCCGGACGTTCCCCCTTCCGGCAGGGCCTCGGCGTGCTGGGCGTCGCGATCCGCAGCGCGCCGCGCGTTTTCGCGGCCGCCGTCGCCGGAAGCGCGTTGTACGGCACGATGACCGTCGGCTCCGCCTGGGCGATCGGCTGGGCGACGAACCACGTCGTGCTGCCGGACCTGCATCGCGGCTCGGCCCCGGGAACCGGCCTCGCCGCCGCCGGCCTGCTGATCATCGGCGTGGCGATAGCGAAGGTGATCGGCATCTTCGGGCGGCGCCTGCTCGCCGGAGTGGTGGTCTTCCGCGCGCAGGCCGAGTTCCGGCGCAAGGTCAGCGACGCCTATCTGCGCCTGCCGCTCAGCTGGCATCAGCGCCACCCGACCGGCCAGCTGCTCTCCAACGCCAACTCCGACGTCGAGATGGCGTTCCAGCCGATGAACCCGCTGCCGATGACCCTCGGCGTGATCGTCATGCTGCTGCTGGCCGTGGTCGACATGTTCCTCACCGACACCGTGCTCGCCCTCGTCGGCGTGCTGCTCTTCCCTGCCGTCATCGTGCTGAACACGGTCTACACCCGCTACGCGGGGCCGCGCTTCGCCCGCGCGCAGGAACTTCGCGCGCACGTCGCCGAGGTCGCACACGAGTCCTTCGACGGCGCGCTGGTGGTCAAGACGCTCGGTCGCGAGGAATCGGAGACCGAGCGGTTCGCCGCGCGCACCCGCGCCCTGCGCGACGCCAACATCAACGCCGGGCGCGCCCGCTCCCTGTTCGACCCGATGCTCGAAGCGCTGCCCAACCTCGGCGTGCTCGCGGTGCTGCTGATCGGCGCGACCCGCGTGGCCCAGGGCCAGAGCCGGCCCGGAGACGTGGTCAGCATCGCGTATCTCATCACCCTGCTGGCCTTCCCGATCCGCGCCATCGGCTGGGTCCTGGGCGACCTGCCGCGCGGCGTCGTCGGCTTCGGCCGCGTCCGCGCGGTGCTCAGCGCCGAGGAACACACCGAATACGGCAAGGCGCGGCTCGCCCGCGACGCCGGTCCGGCCGCGCTCGAGTTCGACCGGGTCGAGTTCGCCTACGAATCCGCACCGGACCTTCCGGTGCTGCGCGGCGTCAGCACCCGCATCGAGCCGGGCCGCACCGTCGCGCTGGTCGGCGCCACCGGCTCCGGCAAGTCCACGCTCGCCACGCTGCTGGCCCGCCTCGCCGACCCGACCGGCGGCGCGATCCGGCTCGACGGCACCGACCTGCGCGAGCTGGCGAAGGGCGAGGTACCGCGCGCGGTGGCCCTGGTCGCGCAGCAGACCTTCCTGTTCGGCGACACGGTGCGTGCCAACGTCGGGCTCGGCGACGACCCGTCCGAGGCCGAAATCCGTGCCGCTCTGCGCATCGCGCAGGCCGAGCGGTTCGTCGACGCGCTGCCCAATGGGCTGGATACGGTCATCGGTGAGCGCGGTACGACCCTCTCCGGCGGCCAGCGGCAGCGCCTGGCCCTCGCCCGCGCCCTCGTGCGGCATCCCAGGCTGCTGATTCTCGACGACTGCACTTCGGCGGTCGACCCGAGCGTCGAAGCGGCGATCCTCGGCGGCCTGAAGCAGAACGCTCTCGGCGCGACCGTCGTGGTCATCGCCTACCGCAAGGCCACGGTCGCGCTCGCCGACGAGGTCCTCTTCCTCGACGACGGCGTCATCGCCGATCGCGGCACGCACGAGGAACTGCTGGAACGCTGCGCCGGATACCGCGACCTGATCACGGCCTACGCGCGCGCCGCCGAAGACGCCGCCGCGTCGGAGGTCGACCCGGACGCCATCGAGGACGACGCCATCGAGGACGAGGACCTGGAAGGAGCGGTCGCATGACCGCCACCATCGAGCAAGCGGTGCCGGGCGCTCCCGAGATCGTGCTGGTCCGCGAGGCCTCCGGCAGTCCGCTCTCCATCGTGCGCAAGGGACTGCGGCTCTCGCCCGAGTTCACCCGCGGCATCGGCGTGACCATGCTGCTGGCTTTCCTCGCGACGGTCGGCCGCATCGTCATCCCGATCGCCGTGCAGCAGGCGGTGGACCACGGCTTCGACGCGCCCGGCGGCGTGGACACCGGTGAGGTGCGGGTCATGGCCGGCCTCGCCGCACTCGCGGTCGTCATGACGACCCTCGCCGCGTACACGATGAACCGGCGGCTTTACCGCGCCAGTGAATCCGGTCTCTCCACGCTGCGCATCAAGGCGTTCCGGCACGTGCACGAGCTGTCCGTGCTGCACCAGCAGGCCGAGCAGCGCGGCGCGCTGGTCTCGCGGGTGACCTCCGACGTGGACACCATCACCAACTTCATCCAGGAAGGCGGCCTGATGCTGTTCATCAGCGTCGCCCAGATGTTCCTGGCCACCGTCGTGATGGGCAGCTACTCCTGGCAGCTGACCCTGCTGGTCTGGCTCTGCTTCCTGCCACTGTTCGCCGCGATGCGGTTCCTGCAGCGGCGCACCGGTGCCCGGTACAACGCGGTGCGCCAGTCGATCGGCCGCATGCTCAGCGCGTTCAGCGAGTCGCTGGTCGGCGCGCCGGTCGTGCGCGCGTACGGCATCGAGGAGCGCACCGGCCGCCGGATCAACGAGGCCGTCAACGCCACGCGCGCCGCCCAGGTACGCGCGCAGGCGGTCATCGTCGGCACCTTCAGCGCCGGCGAGGTCGCCGCCGGACTGGCGAACGCCGGCGTGGTCGTCGTCGGCGTCGCACTCGGCGTGGGGGGACACATCACCGCGGGCCAGCTGATCGCGATGCTGTTCCTGGTCTCGCTGTTCATCACGCCGGTGCAGTGGGGCGTCGAGGTGCTCAACGAGGCGCAGAACGCGATCTCCGGCTGGCGGCGGGTGATCGGGCTGCTCGAATCAGAGCCCGATGTCCCGGACCCCGGCGCGCACGGGCTGGCCGAGCCGCTGCCGGGCGGGCCGGTGCGGGTCGAGTTCCAGCGGGTCGGCTTCGCGTACCCGGGCGGGCCGCCGGTCCTGCGCGACATCAGCGTTCAGATTCCGCAGCGGGCCCGGGTCGCGGTGGTCGGCGAGACCGGCTCCGGCAAGACCACCTTCGCCAAGCTGCTGACCAGGCTGATGGACCCCAGTGAGGGCAGAGTGCTGATCAACGGCGTGGACCTGCGCCGGATCGGCTTCGACGAGCTGCGCCGCCGGATGGTCATGGTGCCGCAGGACGGCTTCCTCTTCGACGGCACGATCGCCGACAACGTCCGCTACGGCGCTCCCGGCGCGACGGACGAACAGGTGGCGGCGGCCTTTGACCGGCTCGGCCTCGGCGAGTGGCTCGCCGGGCTGCCGGCCGGAGCGGGCACGCAGGTCGGCCAGCGCGGCGAGTCGCTGTCGGCGGGGGAGCGGCAGTTGGTCGCGCTGGCCCGCGCGTACATCGCCGACCCCGACTTGCTGCTGCTCGACGAGGCGACCTCGGCCGTGGACCCGGCCACCGAGCTGCGCATCCAGCGCGCGCTCGACGAGCTGACCCGCGGCCGCACGACCGTGGCCATCGCACACCGGCTCTCCACCGCCCAGGCCGCGGACGAAGTGCTGGTCTTCGACGCGGGAGAACTGGTCGAGCGCGGATCGCACCGCGAGCTGGTCGCACAGGACGGCGTCTACGCGCGGTTGCACGCCTCGTGGGCGCGCCAAGCACAGGCCGCCTGAACCGGCCCGGCCGGCCGTGCGGCTAGCCGATCAGGGCACGATGTAGAAGGAGAAGACGTAGTACGTCGCCCACAGGAGCAAGCCGCAGTTGACCGTGAGCATCGCAGCCCACTGCCACCGGCGACGCGTGATCAGTGCCGCCGCGACCAGGCACGGGAACAGCGCGCCGAGGTATCGCGGCAGCGACGTGAAATCCTTCGAGCCGATCGCCAAGACGAAGGACGGAATC
>NZ_DASRBQ010000070.1:0-8240 GCF_035653575.1 Actinocrinis sp. | reverse complement strand
CCGCCGACCAGGATCGCCGGGCGGCCCTCGGCCAGCAGCCGATCGATGACCGACCGCGCAAGGCGCTGATATTCGGCTACCGCAGCGCGTTCCGTGACCGGCCAGATGTCGAGCAGATGGTGCGGTACGCCCTGTCGCTCGGCTTCAGTCAGCTTCGCGGTGCCGATGTCCATGCCGCGGTACAGCTGCATGGAGTCGGCGTTGACCACCTCGCCCCCGACTGCTCGTGCGAGCGCCACAGCCAGATCTGACTTGCCGACGGCAGTCGCGCCGACCACGGCAATGACCGTCGGACGGCCGTGTACCGCACCGTGACCGTCGGTCTGCGCTAGGTCCGTCTGCGCCACTTCGGCCCGCTCTGCTTCCGAGCGCCGCGCCTGCGCCGCCTGCTCTGTCACTGGCCCTGTCACGGGCCCATTCTCCCAGTTCCCGGGCTCACGCTCCGACGCGCGATGTCCGCTTATGTCGCATATGCTCGGATGATCGGGCTGCCGGAACACGGCGGCCCAAGACCGGAGGGCCAGGACTATGGGCATCTTCGACAGGTTCAAACACAGCAAGACCCAGGGCGGCGGCTCGGGCACCGCGATGATGGACCGGGCGCGCGGGATGCTGCACGGTCACAGCGACCAGGTCAACAAGGGCGTCGACAAGGCCGGGCAGATGGTCGACGACCGGACCGGCCACAAGTACACCGACCAGATCAACACCGGCACGGGCAAAGCCAAGGACATGCTCGCCGAGCAGGGCGAGCGGGGCGCAGGCGGCGAGCCCGGAGTCGGCCCGGACATGCCGCAGCCCGGCATGGGCGGCATGCCTGGTGAGGACGGCGCACAGCCACCACAGAGCTGACCCGCTGATGCGCCCTGCGGAGTGCGTGACACCGTAGGGCGCCGACGCCTCACGTCGGTCGGCGCCACAGTGGACCCCCGACCGTCCACAGCTCCACGATGTGCTCGACTCCATGCGGTGCGCCGAGGCTAAGCGCCGGCCGGCGCCACCGCGGATCCGCCACCAAATACCCGACCCCCATATGGCGCACCGAGGCTAAACGTCGGCCGACACCCTTGCGGCCCCGCCAATCCTCCACAACGCCACGAAATAGCCGACGCCATACGGCGCGCCATACGAGAGCAGTTCGCCGTGCCACGGGCGCTCTCCGGCGCCTGAGTGGCCGGACTGCGCGGCGTCGGCGGCTTCTGCAGCCCCGGCCAGCACCTGCCAGGGCGCGCGTCCAGCCGCCATCAAGTCGCTCGCGGCCGTCGGATCGATGGCCGCGAGCGACTTCGTGTCTACGGCGGCCAAGGCGCGGGCGACCTCGTCGTCGAAGGGCTCGGCGCGCTCGTCGAGGTAGCCGGGAGCTTTAAGCGTGCGCCGCGCGGAGCCATCGGCCATGACCAGGAACGCCACCCGCTCGCTCCCGCCGGCCAGTTCCTGGCCCAGCCTCGCGCATTCCTCCGGCACGGTATCCTCGCCGATCTCCCAGCCCTCACGCACCGAAGTGCTTGGCGGGAGCGCAGCGTCGAGCAACCACTGGGCGACGAGCAGGCCACAGCACGGCTCGACGGTCGTGTCCTCGCCATCGTTGGCGCCACCGACCGCGAGATCAACGCCGAAGCGACGGAACGTGCCCTCGAGCCGCCCTTCCCGCGCGCCCGAACCAGCGCTGGACGCGATCACGACGACTCGGTCCGGCTTTTCCCGCCCCAGCTGCGTTACCGCGTCGATGCATGCCTTCCGAACGTCCGCCAGCTCTTCAGCCGCACCGCCTGCGACCGTTGGCACGAGCAGAGGCGTCTGCGGGCACACTGCGGCCGCAACCAGCATGCTGCGTCTTCCTATCTGAGCTCAGCCGCACACAGGGGCGGCAGGCAGCGGCGCAGGAACCCCGACGGCGGGCATCCCGAGCGACACGACCGGCTTGGTGTCCTTCGCTGCGTTACGCGCCTCCCAGGCGTCACCGGAGCGCAGCCGCCGCAGCGTGCGTACGGCGCTGCCGCCGTTCTCTCCGTCCGCGACGAGGTGGTGCGGCGCGGCGTAGGTGATCCGGGCGGTTACCAGGTCGCCGGGTCGGGGCCGTTGTGCGTCATCCGCCTCACCGGTCGCCGCGTCCCCGACGGCGAAGTGCACCAGCCGGTTGTCACGGGCCCGGCCGGACATCCGATGTGTCGCACCGTCCTTGCGGCCTTCGCCCTCGGCGACCAGCAGCTCGACCTCCGTGCCGACCAGCTTGCGGTTCTCCGCCCAGGAGATCTCCTCCTGCACAGCCACCAGCCGCTCGTAACGCTCCTGCACGACCTGCTTCGGCACCTGGCCGTCCATCTCAGCAGCCGGCGTGCCGGGGCGCTTTGAGTACTGGAACGTGAACGCGGAGGCGAACCGGGACTCGCGCACGACGTGCAGCGTCTGCTCGAAGTCGGCCTCGGTCTCGCCGGGGAAGCCGATGATGATGTCGGTCGTGATCGCTGCGTGCGGGATGGCCTTACGCACCCGCTCGATGATCCCCAGGTACCGCTCCTGCCGGTAAGAGCGGCGCATCGCGCGCAGCACGGAGTCGGAGCCGGATTGCAGGGGCATGT
Organism: Actinocrinis sp.; assembly: GCF_035653575.1. GTDB lineage: Bacteria > Actinomycetota > Actinomycetes > Streptomycetales > Catenulisporaceae > Actinocrinis. Next base: position 5,661 of record NZ_DASRBQ010000070.1, on the reverse strand, counting down.
GCAGCGAAGGCATCACGTTCGGCGTCTCAGCCATGGCCGCGATCACATCATCGGTGAAGTCGCGCGGATGCGGTGACGTGAAGCGGACCCGCTCCAGCCCCTCGATCTGCCCGCAGGCGCGCAGCAGCTTGGAGAAGGCCTCGCGATCGCCGAATTCGGCGCCGTACGAGTTGACGTTCTGGCCGAGCAGCGTGATCTCAACGACGCCTTCGGCGACCAGCGCCTCGACCTCGGCCAGGATCTCGCCCGGACGCCGGTCCCGCTCGGTACCGCGCAGCGAAGGCACGATGCAGAACGTGCACTTGTTGTTGCAGCCGACCGACACCGAAACCCAGGCCGCGTAGGCCGACTCACGGCGGGTCGGCAGCGTCGAGGGGAAGGCTTCCAGCGCCTCGGCGATCTCGACTTGCGCCTCCTGTTGCACGCGCGCGCGTTCAAGCAGCACAGGTAGCGCAGCGAGGTTGTGCGTACCGAACACAACGTCGACGTAAGGCGCTCGCCGCACCACCTCACCGCGGTCCTTCTGCGCGAGGCAGCCGCCGACCGCGATCTGCATACCGGGCCGCTGTGCCTTGACCGAGGCGAGGTGCCCGAGGTTGCCGTACAGCCGGTTGTCGGCGTTCTCGCGCACGGCGCAGGTGTTGAAGACCACCACGTCGGCCGTCTCGCCGTTCTCGGCCCGCTCGTAGCCGGCGCTCTCCATGAGGCCGGAGAGCCGCTCCGAGTCGTGCACGTTCATCTGGCAGCCGTACGTGACGATCTCGTACTTCCTGGAGGAGGACATCCCAGCCGAACCACTCTCATCCGCGACGCGTGGGGCCGTGCGACGGCCACGTGACGCATTTTGCCACGTCGAGTGGCGAACCCGTCTTTCGTGCAGGCCGCAGCCCGGTCCGAGACGCAGATCGCGGCCTCGTTACCCGACCGTTATCCCCTGCCGTGACGAATAAGGCTGACAGGCGCTACCTTTCCACACCGGGAACCGCAGTCGGGGCGGCACGCGTGAGGGGCGGAACTGTGCGACGACGGGGATTGCTGGGATTGCTGCTCGCGATAGGCCTCACCGCGGGCACGACCGCCGGATGCGTGACCATCTCCCCCATCGCGGCCACCGGTGATTTCCCCGTGGCCGCCGGGGTCAGGCTGGACGACTCCTCGACGTTCCAGCGGATGGCGGCGCGTGACCAGGGCAAGGGCCGCATTGTTATCGGGGTGAAGAACGACCAACCGGGGCTCGGTTACTACGACGAGAACAGTAAGACCTACACCGGCTTCGACATCCAGATAGCCGAGTTGGTCGCGGCCGGGCTCGGCTTCAGCCGCTCGCAGATCCAGTTCGTGCCAGTGACCACGGCGAACCGGGAGAACGCACTGCAGAACGGTTCGGTCGACCTGGTGGTGGCCTCGTATTCGTACACGCCCGACCGCGCGCAGGTCGTCTCGTTCGCGGGCCCATATTTCGAGACGATCGACGGTCTGCTGGTCCGCTCGGACGAGCAGATGACGAGCCTCGGCTCGCTGACCGCGAGCGACAGCGTCTGCTCGACGTCGGGCTCGACCTCCATCAACCCGATCAAGTCGCTGAGCAGCGCGCACACGGTGTCCCGCAGCACGTTCTCGGAGTGCGTGTCCGCGCTGAAGCAGCACAGCGTTGATGGCGTGTTCACCGACCTCGCCGTGCTGGCCGGCTACGCGGCCCAGGACCCGCAGCACCTGCGGCTGATCGCGATCCCTCAGGCCGCGGCGCCTCAGCTGTACGGCATCGGACTGCCGCTCGGTGACGACCTGCTGCGCCGGAAGATCGACAGCATTCTGGTCGCCGCCGAGAAGGACGGGACCTGGCAGGCGATCTTCAATGCCACGCTTGCGCCCTCAGGTATCCAGCCGATCGCGCCGCCGGACGGTGTCTGGACGCCGAAGTCCTGACGCCTGCACCGGATGGGACCGAGGCTTAATGGCTAAGGCGCACTCCCGTCGGCGTCCGAAACGATGTCTGGTCGGACTGTGTTCGATCGGTCAGCCGACGCACGGCCATCCAACCTCCCGCAGCGCCAACTACGTTGTCTCAACACCAGGCGACAGACACGCCTCAGTCCACGCCGTGCCCACGTGAGCGCCCCAGCCCGCGCCCACGCTATTTCCGACCACCTGGCGCTGCAATCACCGCGTCAGTCCACGCCAAACTCCGCGTCGTCGGCTTCGAAGTCACCGAAAGCCTCAGCGGCCGCTTCGGCGGCTTCCTGCTCCTCAGCAGCCGCTTCCTGGACCACGTGACGCACTGCGCGCGACACGATCGCGCCTGAATAGCCTTTGCGGGCGAGGAATCCGGCCAGGCGGCGAAGCTTCACCTCGGCCGCCACGGCAGGCATCCGGTCGTATCGTGCGCGAGCGATCCGGCACGCGGTCTCGAATTCCTGTTCCGGGTCGAGCGCACCGACCGCATCCGCGACGACGTCGTCCGCGACTCCGCGGCGGCGCAGCTCCGCGGACAGGGCTCTTCCGCCTTGTCCGCGGATCCGGTGCCTGGACTCGACGAAGGCTTCGGAGTACCCGACGTCGTCGATCAGGCCCACCTCTTCGAAACGATCGAGGACTGCCTCAGCTGCTTCCGGCGCGATGCCCTTGCGTTGCAGCAGTGCCTCTAGCTGGCCTCGGGTCCTGGCCGCTCGCGAGAGCGCGTCCAGAGCGATCCGGCGAGCGGCCGCTTCACCGCCACCAGCCGACTCCGAGGCTGCGGCGTCCGCGCCGTCGCCGTCCTGCCGGGACTCGACGGCGCGGTTCGACGACCGACGCCTGCCACGCTGCTCGCGCCGACCGCCACCCCGGCGGCCCGGATCCGCATCGAATCCCGAGTCCGAGCCTGACCACTCGCTCCGACGATCACCCGCACGACTCGGACCTGCCTCGAACTCTAGATCCGTCCTCTGCCGCTCTCGCCGACCGCCACCTGCCTGATCCGAGTCCGCGTCGAGACTTGTGCCCCAGTCCGGTCGCTCGCGCCGACTACCGCCCCGGCGGCTCGAACCCGCATTGAATCCCGAGTCCGAGCCCAGCCGGCGGTGGTCGTCATCGTGCTCAGCTGCGTGCCTGTACCCGTGCTCGCGCCCGCGCCCGCCGCTAGGCCGATCGGTCACAGCCCGGCTGCGTCAGTGCTCGCCGCCTTGGCTCGCGACCGCGCGGGCTTTGCCGGAGCCTCCGCCTCGGCGGCAGCGGCAGGCTTGGCGTCCACGGCCGGCGCGTCCAGCTGCGGGCCGACGCCCAGCTTCTCCTTGATCTTCTTCTCGATCTCGTCGGCGATGTCCGGGTTGTCCTTCAGGTAAGTGCGCGCGTTCTCCTTGCCCTGTCCGAGCTGTCCGTTCTCGTAGGTGTACCAGGCTCCGGACTTGCGAACGAAGCCGTGCTCGACGCCGAGGTCGATCAGGCCGCCCTCGCGGCTGATGCCGTGGCCGTAGACGATGTCGAACTCGGCCTGCCGGAAGGGCGGGGCCACCTTGTTCTTCACGACCTTGACCCGGGTGCGGTTGGCGACCGCGTCCTGACCGTCCTTCAGCGTCTCGATGCGGCGCACGTCGAGGCGCACCGAGGCGTAGAACTTCAGCGCCCGGCCGCCGGTCGTCGTCTCCGGCGAACCGAACATCACGCCGACCTTCTCGCGCAGCTGGTTGATGAAGATCGCGGTCGTCTTCGAGTGGCTCAGCGCTCCGGTGATCTTGCGCAGCGCCTGGCTCATGAGCCGGGCCTGCAGACCCACGTGCGAGTCACCCATCTCGCCCTCGATCTCGGCACGCGGCACCAGGGCGGCGACCGAGTCGATCACGATGATGTCCAGCGCGCCGGAGCGGATCAGCGTGTCCGCGATCTCCAGGGCCTGCTCACCGTTGTCCGGCTGCGAGATGTACAGGTTCTCGGTGTCGACGCCGAGCGCTTTCGCGTAGACCGGGTCGAGGGCGTGTTCGGCGTCGATGAACGCGGCCAGGCCGCCGGCCCGCTGCGCGTTGGCGACCGCGTGCAGGGCCACGGTCGTCTTTCCGCTGGATTCCGGGCCGTAGATCTCGACGACGCGCCCGCGCGGCAATCCGCCGACGCCCAGGGCCACGTCGAGCGCGATCGCCCCGGTCGGGATGACGTCGATCGGCGCACGCGTCTGGTCGCCCATGCGCATCAGCGAGCCCTTACCGAACTGCCGCTCGATCTGCGCGAGGGCCGCGTCGATCGCCTTCTCCCGATCGGTTGACGCCGCCATGGTTCTCTCGCCTCCGTGTGTTGGTTCCGCGGTCTGGGCCGCCGGTTCGCCAGTTGCGACGAGAACGCTACCGGCCACCGCCGACAACACCGCCGCCTCCGTGAGCGCGCCCGTCTCGGTGGCTCCCGGATCCCGCGACCACCGTTCAGTGGTCACTGTTTCACGCCGCTGGGGCCGCGGGTGCGGAAATACCGGAAAATCCAGGCAAACCAATCCGCACGGCACCGGGGACGGCCGTTCGATCTAGAACGATAGTTCGAAGTCTATCCGCCTGCACCGACATCCACCGCAAGGTTGCACGATGGCGTGTCGCGGAACCATGATCGCGCCAGACCGCAAGCGTTTCGACCATCTGTGCGAGTCGCGCGCAGTTGGGCGGGTCCAGCCCCGGTGTCTGAGCGAGTTCGCCCGATTGCCTACCATGTGCGAGTACAGGCGAAGCCACGAGGTGATGCGCGCATGACGACCGGACTGCCCGGAGCGGGCTCGCACACGATGGTCAGTGCCTATTCAGGGCCACCCCTTCTGCAGAACAGCGCCTACGTGACCCAGTGGACGCTGAACCCCTGGGTGCTCGGCGTAGTCGTGGTCGGCGCGGTGCTTTACATCGCGGGCGTCAGACGCGTCAGGGCACGCGGAGGGACGTGGCAGCGCGGACGCACAGTCCTGTTCCTCTCCGGCCTCGGCCTGTTCGCGTTCGTCTCTATGTCGTTCCTCGGTGCATACGAGCGGACGCTTTTCTGGCCAAGGGCTGTGCAGAACACCCTGGTGCTCATGGTCGTGCCGATGCTCTTGGCGCTCGGTTCACCGCTGGCGCTGATCATGGAGAACTGCTCCGAGCACGGCCGCGAGCGAATCATCGGTGTGCTGCGAAGCCGACCGGCTTATCTCCTCGGTTTCCCGGCCACCGTCTCAGCCGTCTTCCTAAGTACGCCGTTCTTGGTGTATCTCACGCCATGGTTCGAAGCGGCCATGCGCAGCGATTTTCAGAATGAAGTACTCCGGTTCACGCTACTCGTGGTCGGCTATTACTACTATTGGATGCGGCTTCGCATTGATCCGGTACCGCACGAATACCCGCACATGGTGTCTGTCTGGATCACATTCGCCGAAGCGGTAACAGACGGCGCCCTCGGCATCATTCTGATGTGGGGCAGCTACAAAGTCGCCGGGGACTACTACACGGCGCTACACCGCCCGTGGGGCATGTCGCTTCATGACGACCAACTCATCGGCGGCGGAGCGATCTGGGTCGTCGGCGACATGGCCGGCCTGCCGTTCATTGGGGCCCTTTGGCGGCGGATGTTCCGCGAGGACGAGCAGGAAGCCGCAGTCGTAGACACGCTGCTTGATGCACTTGAAGTGGTGCAACACGCCGAGGCTGCGGAGCTTCCCGGCGAGGAGTCGCTGCCGGAGGG
>NZ_DASRBQ010000069.1:0-68232 GCF_035653575.1 Actinocrinis sp. | reverse complement strand
GACCGGTGTACTGCCAGGATCACGTCCCGGTGCGTGAGGCCACCGAGGTCGCCGGGCACGCGGTGCGGCAGCTGTACTTGCTCGCCGGAGTCACCGACGTGGCCGCGGAGGACGACGACCAGGAGTTGCGGGCCGCAGCCGAGCGCTTGTGGGCAGAGATGGTCGCACGCAAGACGTACCTGACCGGTGGGCTCGGCTCGCACCACGACGACGAGGACTTCGGCGATCCCTACGAGCTACCGAACGAGCGGGCCTACTGCGAGACCTGTGCGGCGGTCGCCTCCGTGCAATGGAGCTGGCGGATGGCGCTGCTCACCGGCCAGACGAAGTATTCGGACCTGATCGAGCGCACGCTGTACAACGCGGTGCTTCCGGGCGTCTCGCTGGACGGTGAGCGGTGGCTCTATATCAACCCACTGCAGGTGCGCGACGGCTATCAGTACCCTGACGGAGACCACGGCGCGCGCCGCACCCCTTGGTTCCGCTGCGCCTGCTGCCCGCCGAACGTGATGCGACTGCTGGCCAGCTTGCCGCACTACTTCGCCTCGGCCGACGACTCCGGACTTCAGCTACACCAGTACGCGACCGGACGCTTCGGCGACGAGACCACACAGGGCCGGTGCGCAGTACGCGTGGCGACCGATTATCCGTGGCACGGCCGGGTCTGGATCGTCGTGGACGAATGCCCCGCCGACGCCGCCCCGTGGACCCTGTCGCTGCGCATCCCCGCCTGGTGCAAGGGTTTCCGGCTCGTCGTCGAGGGCGAGCCGACCGAAGCAGTGCCCGAAGAGGGCTGGCTGCGCCTACGCCGCGCCTGGCGTCCCGGTGACGCCCTCGAACTCGAACTCTCCCTCGATCCCCGGCTCACGGTCGCGGACCCGCGCGTCGACTCCGTGCGCGGCTGCGTGGCGATCGAGCGCGGGCCGCTGGTGTACTGCGTCGAAGGGGTCGATCATCCCGGCGGCGGCCTCGACGACCTGCTTTTCGACCCGTCGGCCCGGCTCACCGAGAAGCACGATCCGGGCTTGCTCGGCGGCGTGACCGTATTGCGCGGCGTCGGCCGACGCCGCGCAACGCCAGCTCCGGACGGCGCACGAGGTGGAGGGGACGGCACGGCCGCGTGGTGGCCGTACCGCAGCTTCCGGCAAGCGAAGCGCGCGGGCGCGGGCGCAGACTCCCATGCCGCCGCCGGCGCGGACACCGCCGAAAAGTTCGAGCTGACTGCGATCCCTTATTTCGCGTGGGCGAACCGAGAGGACGGACCAATGCGGGTCTGGCTGCCCACGTCCTGACACAGACTCCGCTGCCGCCGCACGGTGCCCGCGGCGGCAGCGGCTTTACCCACGACTGCGACGGAATCAGAAAAGGAGAAGCCGCGTTCGAAGCCCGAATTTCAGTCCCAGGACCACTTCTGGTGCGCCTGGCCGCTGCACGGTTCGAAGTCGAGCTGCGTGCCGTTGTCATTTCCCGGCGCGTTCACGCACAGGCCGGAGTGGTTGCCGACGAGCGAGCCGTCGGATCGCATTGTCCATCGCTCATGCGATTGGCTGCCGCAGGTGAACAGCTGCGGGTGTGTGCCGGTCGCGTCGGCAGAAGTGGCGTCGGCGAGGCAGTACTGCCCGCCGTCGACGGTCAGTTGCCCGGTCGAGGCCAGCGTGAAGACCTGCCCGATTCCGTTGTCGCAGGTCCAGATCTGTTCCACCACCCCGTTGGCGAAATAGCCGCCGGAGGTGTCGAGGCACGTTCCGGAGCCCGCGTTGAGCAGCCGGCCGGTATGGCTGACCTGCTGGCTGGAACCCGACGGGCTCGGCGCGGGAGCGGCCGGGCTGGACGCGCCGGCTGACGCGCTTGGCGTATTCCGGCTCGGTGACGGCGTCGCCGATGCGGTGCTGCTCGGCGTGGGAGAGGCGGTCGCGGAGGACGTGTTCGTCGGCGTGCCGGTAGCAGTACTCTGCGACGTCGCGCTGCCCGCCGGTCCGATGAGATCAGCGCGCGTCGGCAGCGTGGACGCGTTCGCGTGCGGGGAACCATGCGTCGCTAACCCGAAGGTGATGAAGGCCGCGAGCGCGACGCCACACAGTGATGCGGCGAGGATCGTCCACGGCTGGGTGCCGCGCGTTCGCCGGGCCGCCCGCCCGGCGCCGTGGGCCGCGACGGCGGCGCCCGCTCGACGTGTAACGCCCGTCCCACGCTTCTCGACCAGCGCGGGCAGCCGATCCTGCTGCGCTGCCTGTCCGTCGTCGCCGAAGAAGTCCAGATTCGGGCCGGGGGCGACCTCGACGACAGGCGGGGACGGCACCATTTCCGGCGCGATGGCGGCCTCCCGCAGGACAGCGGCGAATTCCGCGGCGGAAGGTCTGTGCCGCGGATTCTCGTCGAGGCAGGCGATAAGCGCTTCTGCGACCGTGTCCGGCAGATCGGCGGGCAATACGACCGGAGGGGGCGCGTCACGCCGCACCTGTCCCTGCATCCGACGGCCGAATAGCGGCTCGCCGGTCAGAGCCTCGTAGAGCACGACTGCGGCGGCGTATACGTCAGCGGACTCCGTCGGCGCCTCCCCCGCGCCGAGTTCCGGTGCGACATAGTCGCCGCCCGCGCTCGCCACGGCGGTCTGCGGCGCCACGGTTTGTTGCACCACGGCCCGGCCGAGCAGCGCGGCGATGCCGAAGTCGGTCAGCCGCAACGCGATGTGCGTGTCCGGATCCGGTTCCAGCAGGAGATTCGACGGTTTCACGTCACCATGCGCGACGCCGACGTGCCGCGCGGCCGACAGCGCGTCGCACAGTTGCGCGGTCAGCGAGAGGGCTTGACCGGTCGGCACCGTGCCTTGCCGATCGAGTAGCGCGCGAAGGCTCTCTCCAGGCACCAGCCGGGAGATCAGCGCCACTGTGTCGTTTGGTGGCGCAGGGTCGTTTGGTGGCGCAGGGTCGTTCGGTGACGCAGGGCTGTTCTGTAATGCAGGGCCGTCCTCTGGCTCAGGGCCCTCCAGCACCGCCGTGCCGTCCTCTGCCCCGGCGCCGTACTGCATCACGAGGTCATCGACCGGGACGATGTTCGGGTGAGTCAGCTGGCTAATCCACGCGATGGTGGCGCGCAGCCTGGCCAGGGCACCCTCGTCCTGGACGAGTTCGGGGCGCAGCAATTTCACCGCGCATTGCGTTCCCGCGCTCTCGTCCTGCGCACGCCAGACCTCCCCGGCGATCCCTTCGCCGAGGCGTTCGAGCAGCGTATAGCGGCCGCCCAGCCGCCATCCGGGATCCGGCATGTCAAGCCCCGTCGTCATGAGCACTGCGTACCAAAAGTGGATTGTATTAATTTGGGCCTGCAGCCAGGGCTATTTTCAGCAATCCACGCCGCGCGTCAATACTTCCACTCTGTCAGAGGCTCATGACACCGTGCGAAAGTTCGCATGTAGCGAAGCATCGCACCGTCCGGAAACTCAGACGGTGCGACGCTTTCGGCCGAGGGGTCCGCTCAGCCGCGCAGCAACTGACGGGCCATCACCACGCGCTGGACCTGGTTCGTGCCCTCGTAGATCTGCGTGATCTTGGCGTCACGCATCATCCGCTCCAGCGGGTAGTCCTGCGTGTAGCCGTAGCCGCCGAGCAGCTGGACCGCGTCCGTGGTGACCTCCATCGCGGCATCGGAGGCGAAGCACTTGGCCGCCGCGCCGTAGAAGGTCAGGTCCTTGTCGTTGCGCTCGGATTTGGCCGCCGCGGCGTAGGTGAGCTGGCGCGCCGCCGCAATCTTCATGCCCATGTCGGCGAGCATGAACTGGACGCCCTGCAGTTCCGCGATCGGCTTGCCGAACTGCTTGCGTTGCTTGACGTACTCGGCCGCGTAGTCGAGGGCGCCCTGCGCGATGCCGAGCGCCTGCGCCGCGATGGTGACGCGGGTGTGGTCCAACGTGCGCATCGCGGTGCGGAAGCCGGTGCCGGGCTCGCCGATGATCCGGTCGCCCGGAATCCACACGTCGTCGAAATACAGCTCGCGGGTCGGCGAGCCCTTGATGCCGAGCTTCTTCTCCTTGGCGCCGAAGGTGAAGCCCGGGTCGCTCTTCTCCACCACGAAGGCAGAGATGCCCTTCGTGCCGATGCCCGGCTCGGTGACCGCCATGACGGTGTAGTACTCGGAGACGCCGGCGTTGGTGATCCACCGCTTGACGCCGTTGAGCCGCCAGCCGTCGCCGTCGCGGACCGCACGCGTCGTCATGCCGCCCGCGTCCGAGCCGGCCTCGGGCTCGGAGAGGGCGTAGGAGAAGGTCGAGCGGCCCTCGGCGACCGGACGCAGGTACTTCTGCTTCAGCTCCTCGGACCCGGACAGGATCAGCGGCATCGTGCCCAGCTTGTTGACCGCCGGGATGAGCGAGGAGGACACGCAGGCGCGCGCGATCTCCTCGATGACGATGCAGGTCGCCAGGGCGTCCGCCCCGGCGCCGCCGTACTGCTCCGGGATGTGGATGGCGTGCATGTCCGCGGCGTGCAGCGCGTCGTGCGCCTCCTGCGGGTAGCGCGCCTCCTCGTCCACGGCGGCCGCGTACGGCGCGATCTTCGTCTCGACGAGAGAGCGCACCGACTCGCGCAGCAGCTCGTGCTCCTCGCGGACGGTGAAGAGGTCGAAGTCCTGGTCCTGGGTCACCCCGTCATTGTTACTCACCGGTAGGCGGCGCGCCAGCCCCGCCTACCGCGACTACAGCGAGGCGCGAGTCACAGTCATTGGCGGCTGACGCGTTAGGGTCGGTTGCGCAGAAGCTCGCAGCGGAAGGGGACGGCACGTGGCCGCACGAATCAGCGTGATCGGCACCGGATACCTCGGCGCCACGCATGCGGCCTGTATGGCCGAGCTGGGCTATGAAGTCCTGGGCATGGACGTGGACGCGGAGAAGATCGCCGCGCTCACCGCGGGCACGGTGCCGTTTTACGAGCCCGGGCTCGACGAGTTGCTGGCCAAGCACGTCGCGAGCGGCCGGCTCCGCTTCACCACCTCGTACGCCGAAGTCGCCGGATTCGGTGCCGACGTGCACTTCATCTGCGTGAACACGCCGCAGCGCAAGGGCGAGTACGCGGCGGACCTGCGCTACGTCGAGGCGGTGGTGGACGGGCTGGCCCCGCATCTGGACCAGCCGACGGTGATCGCGGGCAAGTCGACGGTTCCGGCGGGAACGGCGGTCCGGCTGACCGAGCGCTTCCTGGAGCTGGCCCCGGCCGGCGCCGGCGTGGAGGTGGCCTGGAACCCGGAGTTCCTGCGCGAGGGTTACGCGGTCGGGGACACGCTGCGGCCAGACCGGCTGGTGATCGGGGTCGCCTCGGCGCATGCCGAGGCGGCGCTGCGGGACGTCTATGCGCCGCTGATCGAGGCCGGCACGCCGCTGGTGGTCACCGACCTGGCCACCGCCGAGCTGGTGAAGGCCGCCGCGAACGCGTTCCTGTCCACCAAGATCTCCTTCATCAACGCGATGGCGGAGGTCTGCGAGGCGGCGGGCGGCGACGTGATGCAGCTGTCCGAGGCGCTGTCCTACGACGCGCGGATCGGCGGCAGGTTCCTGGTGCCCGGCCTCGGCTTCGGCGGCGGCTGCCTGCCGAAGGACATCAGGGCGTTCATGGCGCGCGCCGGAGAGCTGGGCGTGGACCAGGCGCTGGCCTTCCTCAAGGAGGTCGACGCGATCAATATGCGCCGCCGGGTGCGCATGGTGGACCTGGCCCGCGAGCAGTGCGACGGCTCGTTCCTCGGCAAGCGGGTCGCGGTGTGGGGCGCGGCGTTCAAGCCGAACTCGGACGACGTGCGCGACTCGCCGGCGCTGAACGTGGCGGCGTCGATCCTGCTGCAGGGAGCGCAGGTGACGGTGTACGACCCGAAGGCGAACGACAACGCGGCCAAGCTGTTCCCGACGCTGGCCTACGCGGACTCGGCGCTGGAGGCGGCGCGCGGCGCACACGTGATCCTGCACCTGACGGAGTGGCAGGAGTTCCGCGAGCTGGATCCGGAGGAGGTCGGCAAGGTCACGTCGCAGCGGCGGATCGTGGACGGCCGCAACGCGTTGGCGGCACAGCGCTGGCATGAGGCGGGCTGGACGTACCGCGCGCTCGGACGCCCGGTCGTCGGCTAGGCCCTAACTCTCGTCGGCGGCGAGCTTCGCGCGCAGCACGGCACCCTTTGCCCGGGCCTGCGCCTCGAGGTCGTCCTGGAACGCGCGCATCGCCGCCAGAAGCCGCGGGTCGTGCGCAGCCAGGATCCTGACCGCGAGCAGGCCGGCGTTGCGCGCGCCGCCCACCGACACCGTCGCGACCGGCACGCCAGCGGGCATCTGCACGATCGACAGCAGCGAGTCCATGCCGTCCAGGTACTTCAGCGGCACCGGCACGCCGATCACCGGCAGCGGCGTGACTGACGCGAGCATCCCGGGCAGGTGCGCGGCGCCTCCGGCTCCCGCGATGATCGCCTTGAGACCGCGCGAGGCGGCGCGCTGCCCGTACTCGATCATCGTCTGCGGCATCCGGTGCGCCGAGACGACGTCCACCTCGTATTCGACCTCGAACTCGGCGAGCGCCTCGGCGGCCGCGCTCATCACCGGCCAGTCCGAGTCCGAGCCCATGACGATGCCGACCTGTGCACCGCCTGATTTCCCGCCCTCGGACCGGCCGCTACTCATCGATCTCTCCCCGCAGGTAGGCGGCGGCGTGCGCGGCGCGCTCGACGCAGTCCTCGAAGTCGTCGCCGAGCACGGTCACGTGCCCGATCTTGCGGCCGGGCTTGACCGCCTTGCCGTACATGTGGATCTTGAGCCCCGGGTCGCGGGCCATGCAGTGCAGGTACGCCGGGTAGACGTCGGGCAGGTCGAGGCCGAGCACGTTCGCCATCACCGCCACCGGAGCCTGCGGGGTCGGCGCGCCGAGCGGCAGGTCCAGCACCGCCCGCAGGTGGTTCTCGAACTGGCTGGTCACCGCGCCGTCGATACTCCAGTGGCCGGAGTTGTGCGGCCGCATCGCCAGTTCGTTGACGCTCAGCGCGCCATCGGCGGTCTGGAACAGCTCGACCGCCAGCATCCCGGTCACATCCAGATCCCGGGCGATGGTGAGCGCGATGCGCTGCGCCTCGGCCGAGCGGTCCACGTCCAGACCGGGGGCCGGAGCGTACACCTCGCGGCAGATGCCCTCCCGCTGCACCGTCTCGACCACCGGGTACGCCACCGCCTGCCCATGCGGCGAGCGCGCGACCTGTGCGGACAGCTCCCGCGTGAAGGGGACCAGCGCCTCGGCGATGAGCTTCACGCCACGCGTTGCCGCGCCATGCGCCACCTCACGCAACTGCTGTACGTTCTCGATCCGCCAGACGCCTTTGCCGTCGTAACCGCCGCGCGCCGTCTTGAGGATGAAGGGCCAGCCGGCTTCCTTCGCGAACTCGGTGGCCTTGGCGATCACGCCCTCGACGCCGTCGCCCGAATCGTCCAGGTGGGCCCACTGCGGGCACGGCACGCCGATCGCGCTCAGCCGCTCCCGCATGACCGACTTGTCCTGTGCGTGCACGAGGGCACCCGGTCCCGGCCGTACCGCGACGCCGAGTTCGATCAGGCGCTCCAACACCGGAGTCGGCACGTGCTCGTGGTCGAAGGTGATCACGTCGCAGCCGCGGGCGAAGGCCAGGACCGCTTCGGGGTCGTCATGGGCGCCGAGGGCTACGTCCGGGATCACCTGCGCGGCCGACTCGTCGGGGCCTGTCGCGAGCACGCGCAGTCGCACGCCGAGCGCGATGGCCGCGGGCTGCATCATCCGGGCCAGCTGGCCGCCGCCGATGACGCCGACCACCGGCGCGCTCACGGCTCCGGAGCTGCCACGTCCCGTGTCCGTTAGTGCGGTAGGTGTGCCGATCACAGGAACCAAGCCTAACGGCGGTCAGACCCTGTTCATGCCGAGCGGCAGGTCCGCGGTCCGCCACGCCGGGAACACCGGGTGAGCTCGGTCACATTCACCCGGCGGTGCCGGAATGCGCCAGAATCGCCCGAGAACTCCGGCTGCCGCGGTCATTCCTTTGTGCTGTCATGGGTTGGCGGCCGCGTCTCGTATACCTTGAACGGGCAATGTGTCCGTCACAGGTCTGCTACGGGACCTATGGTGGCGGTCTGCGGCGGTCAAGAATGGCTACTCTCGTAGTGGTGAGCCCCCGGAAGTCAGGTAGGTAATCCACAGTGGCGGCACTACAAGCTGCATACGCCCGAGTTCGCCGCGGCTTTCACGAGCTGGCGAAGTTCGGCACGATCGGCCTGATCGCCCTTGTGGTGAACATGCTGGTGACCAACCTGTGCTGGCAGGCCATCCCGCACAAGCCGGTCATCGGCTCCGTGGTCGGCACCGTCGTGGCCACGATCGTCGCGTACGTAGGCAACCGGTTCTGGACCTACAAGGACCGCGACTCGATCGGCCGCAGCCGCGAGCTGGTGCTGTTCTTCGCGGTCAACGGCATCGGGATGCTGATCGAGACGGTGCCGCTGGCGTTCTCGCAGTACATCCTGCACTTCGACGGCGCGCTGGCGAACAACGTGGCCAAGTACATGTTCGGCATGCCGCTCGGAATGGTCTTCCGGCTGTGGACCTACCGCACCTGGATCTTCCCGAAGGCGGACCCGGCGCTGGCCGGCGAGCAGTTCCAGTTCCCCGCCGCCGAGCCGCTGCCCACCTCGCAGCTGCCGATGGTGCCGAGCAGCCCGCGGCACAAGCGCTCCGGCTCCGGCGACCTGCTGCGCGCCGAGCGGTAACCGGCCTCAGCCAAGACTTCCGCACAGCTTCAGGGCGGGAACCCGATCGGGTTCCCGCCCACTCTTTCGCGCCACTGTCCTGCCGCGTGCCATAAGTTTCACGACTTACTTTCACCGCACGGGTACCGCCGGGAGCGCGTTCGCGCATTGCCGCGCGCCCCGCTACCCGGCCCCCTGGTCGGTCCCGCCAGACGGCCTCGCTACATCACCGGGTCGAAGGCGGTGAGGAACACCGCGAACACCGGCGGCCGCTGCTGCAGCAGCTCCAGCCGGCCACCGTCGGCCTCGGCCAGCTCCCGGGCCACGGTCAGGCCGAGACCGGTGGAGGCGCGGCCGGACACCGACCGCTCGAAGACCCGCGCGCCGAGCTCCGGCGGCACCCCGGGGCCCTCGTCGCACACCTCGACCACCACCGAGCCGCCGGTGGTCCGGGTGCGGATGGTGACCGGGCCGGCGCCGTGCATCAGCGAGTTCTCCATAAGCGTTGCGAGCACCTGCGCGAACGCCCCGGGCGTGGCGACCGCGGCCAGGCCGCGCACGCCGTCGACCCGGATCGGGCGCCGGGCGCTGCGGAAGGCCGGCCGCCATTCGAAGATCTGCTGCCGGATGACCATGTCCACGTCGATCGGCACGGTCGAGGTGGACCTGCGGGTGTCGCGCGCGTCGGTCAGCAGCCGCTGCACGACGTCGGTCAGCCGCTCGACCTGGGTGAGCGCGACCGCCGCCTCCTCCTTCACGTCCATCAGATCCTGCGCCGCGATAATCTCCTCAAGGCGCATGGACAGCGCGGTCAGCGGCGTGCGCAGCTGGTGCGAGGCGTCCGCGGCCAGCCGGCGTTCGGTGGCCAGCATCCGGGAGATGCGCTCCGCGGTGTGGTCGATCACCTCGGCGACCCGGTCGAGCTCGGGGATGCCGTAACGGCGGTGGCGCGGGCGCGGGTCGCCGGAGCCGAGCCGCTCGGCGGTCTGCGCCAGGTCGCTCAGCGGCCGGGCTAGGCGGCGCGCCTGGAGGAAGGCGACCCCGCAGGCCGCCACGGTGGCCAGCACCGCCACGCCGAGCACCAGCAGCAGGCTGCCGCGGATGCGCGTCTCGGTCGGCGACCAGGACTCGGTCAGGATCGCGGTCACCGAGCGCGGCGGCGGTCCCTTGTACACGTCGCTGGACCTGGGGTGGTCGGTGACCTGCGGGTTGATGATCACCGGCTGCTTGGCGTGGCCGGGATAGGTGACGGCCACGCTGTCGCCCCGCGGCACCAGCTTCTTCAGCGCGTCCAGGTCGACCTGCTGGTTGACCGCCAGCTGCTGGTCCAGCTGGAAGCCGATGAGCTGCACCTTCTGATTGAGCGCGGCGTGCTCCGCCTCGCTGATGCGCAGCGCGTCGATGATGCCCAGCGGCACGCCGAGCAGCACGACGACGATCAGCACGGCGGAGACCGTCGACTTGATCATCCGGCGGCGCATCGAACCCCCCTGGCCCTGGACGGTGCCTTGCTGGTCCGGGTTCGACCGCCGCGGGACACGTCAATCAGCCGCGCTCGAACCGGAAGCCGACCCCCCGCACGGTGGAGATGAACCGGGGGTTGGCGGCGTCGTCGCCGAGCTTCTTACGCAGCCAGGAGATGTGCATGTCGAGCGTCTTGGTCGAGGACCACCAGGTAGTGTCCCAGACTTCGCGCATCAGTTGTTCCCTGGTTATCACGCGGCCGGCGTCGCGCACCAGCACGCGCAGCAGGTCGAACTCCTTGGCGGTCAGGTTCAGCTCCTCGTCGCCGAGGAAGGCGCGGTGCGACTCGACGTCGATACGCACGCCGCGGGCCGCCGTCCCGCTGTCCGGGGAGCCGCGGCGCAGCAGCGCGCGCACCCGGGCCAGCAGTTCGGCCAGCCGGAAGGGCTTGGTCACGTAGTCGTCGGCGCCGGCGTCGAGGCCGACCACGGTGTCCACCTCGTCGGCGCGGGCGGTGAGCACCAGTACCGGGAAGCCGTGGCCGTCGGTGCGCAGCCGCCGGCACACCTCGAGCCCGTCCATGCCGGGCAGCCCCAGGTCGAGGACGAGCAGGTCGACCACGCCGGACTGGGCCAGGGCCAGCGCCCCTGGGCCGTCCGCGCGCAGGTCCACGTCGTAGCCCTCTCGGCGCAGCGCGCGGGCCAAAGGCTCGGCGATAGCCACGTCGTCCTCTGCGAGCAGTACGCGGGTCATGGGGCGATCGTAGGCTGCTTCGGTCGATTAGCGGGATACTCCCTGGTAACTCGCCTGTGTTTCGGGCCCGCGAACTCGGATTCGTCCGGTTTCGCGGCTTTCTCAGCCGGTTCGCGCCCGCCGCCGGACCAAGGGTTTTCCCTATGAATTCCGGTTCGCCGAACGCCGGCGCAATTCCCGGGTCCGATCGGTTAGGCGAGCGAATCCACCCACGCGGAATGCAGCCCGGCGAAGTGGCCCGCGGCGGCGTCGAGCAGTTCGGCCGGCGTGCCGTCCTCCACGATCCGCCCGCCCTCCATGACCAGCACCCGGTCCGCGATCTCCACCGTGGAGAGCCGGTGCGCGATGATCAGCGCGGTGCGCTCGGCCAGGATGGTGCGCAGGGCCCGCTGCACCAGCCGCTCGCTGGGCACGTCGAGCGAGGAGGTGGCCTCGTCGAGCACCAGGACGGCGGGATCGGCGAGGAACGCGCGGGCGAAGGCGACCAGCTGCCGCTGCCCGGCCGAGAGGCGGCCGCCGCGCTTCTTCACATCGGTGTCGTAGCCGTCCGGCAGCGCCGCGATGAACTGGTGCGCGCCGATGGCCTGGGCGGCCTCCCGCACCTGCGCGTCGGTTGCGTCGGGCCGGCCGAACCGGATGTTGTCCGCGACGGTGCCGCTGAACAGGAAGTTCTCCTGGGTGACCATCACCACGGCGCGGCGCAGGTCGGTGTCGCGCAGGTCGCGCAGGTCGATGCCGTCGAGCCGTACCGCGCCGGCGTCCGGGTCGTAGAAACGGCACATCAGCCGGGCCAGCGTGGACTTGCCGGCTCCGGTGGCGCCGACCAGCGCGACGGTCTGCCCGGCCGGGATGGTCAGCTCAAGGTCGGGCAGGATGACCTTCTCGGGGGTCGCCTCGCCGTCCGGGGACTGCTGCTCGCGCCGCGGGTAGGCGAAGCGCACATGCTCGAAGCGCAGCTCGCCGCGCACCGGGGAGGGCAGCTCGGCGGGGTTCGCCGGCTCGGGGACGCTGGCCTCCTCCTCCAGCACGCCGGAGAGCTTCTCCAGGGCGGCGGTGGCGGACTGGTAGGAGTTGTAGAACATCGCCAGGTCCTGCAGCGGGTCGAAGAACCGGCGCAGGTAGAGCAGGTAGGCGGTGAGCACGCCGACCTCGAGCGCGTGGTCCATCACCTGGAAGCCGCCGAAGATCAGCACCGCGGCGGTCATCACCGCGCCGACCGCCTTGATGCCGGGCATGAACCAGGCCATCAGCCGCAGCGCGTCCGCGTTGGCGTCCTTGTAGTCGCGGCTGAGCTGGTCGAAGATCGCGTCGTTGCGCGGCTCGCGGCGGAAGGCCTGCACGGCGCGGATGCCGTTGAGGGTCTCGACGAACTGCACGATCAGCGCGGCGATCGCCTCGCGGGTGCGGCGGTAGGCGACCCGCGAGCCGTTGGTGTACCAGCGCAGCAGCAGGTAGAGCGCAGGCAGGCAGATCAGCAGGAACAGCGAGAGCTCGGGGTCGAGCACGGCCAGCAGGATGCCGATCACCGCGATGTTCAGCGTCGCGTCGATCAGGCCGTCGAGGCTGGCGTTGACCAGCTCGCCCAGGGCGTCGAGGTCGTTGGTGAGCCGGGAGATCACCCGGCCCGAGGTGTACCGCTCGTGGAAGGCGATCGGCAGCTGCTGGAAGTGGCGGAAGACCCGGCCGCGCAGGTCGAACAGGACGTCCTGGCCGATGCGTCCGGCCACCTTCAGGAATCGCAGCCGCAGCAGGGCTCCGGCCAGCGCGGTGACCAGGATGCCGCTGACCGCGGCGCCGATCGGGGCCCAGTCGCCGCGGTGGATCGCCGGGATGCCGGAGTCGATGCCGACGGACACCAGGTACGGGCCGGCCATCTCGGCGCCGGTGACCACGACGATCAGGAAGGTGGCCCAGGCCAGGGCGCGGCGGTGCGGGCGCAGCAGCAGGGCGAGCAGCCGGCGGGAGCGGGCGCGCAGGAACAGCCCGCCGCTGGCCGAGATCTCGTCGGCCTTCTCGGCGGCGACCCCGCGCCAGTCGTCCAGTACGGCGGCGTTCTTGTCTTCGGCGTTCTTGTCGGCAGCGTTCTTGTCGGAGTCGGCGGATCGGGCGGCGGATGCGTCGGAGTCGGTGTCGAGCACGGTCATGCGGGTTAAACGCCTTCCTCGACGAGTTCAGAGCTCTGCGACAGCAGGTCGCGGTAGGCGGGCTCGGTCTCCAGCAGCTCGTGGTGGGTGCCGAGCGCGGTGATGGTGTGGCCGCCGTCGGGGTGCGGGCCGAGCAGGGCGACCCGGTCGGCGAGCAGCACGGTGGAGGCGCGGTGCGCGACGACCAGGCCGGTGGTCTCGGCCAGGACCGCGCGCAGCGCCTGCTCGACCAGGCCCTCGGTGTGCACGTCGAGCGCGGAGAGCGGGTCGTCGAGCACGAGCACCGGCGGGCGGCCGAGCACGGCGCGGGCCAGGGCCAGGCGCTGGCGCTGTCCACCGGAGAGGGACAGGCCCTGCTCGCCGACCCGGGTGTCCAGGCCCCAGGGCAGCTCGTGCACGAAGCCGGCCTGCGCGATCCGCAGCGCCTCCTCGACCTGCTCCTCGGTGGCCTCGGGGCGGCCGAGCACGAGGTTCTCCCGGACGCTGGCGGAGAACAGGGTCGGGTCCTCGAAGGCGCAGGCGACCCGGGCGCGCAGCTCGGTCAGCGGCAGGTCGCGCACGTCAGTCCCGTCGACCAGCACCCGGCCGGCGGTGACGTCGTAGAGTCGCGGCACCAGCGACGTCAGGGTGGTCTTGCCGCAGCCGGTCGGGCCGACGATCGCGATGGTCTCGCCGGGGGCCAGGCGCAGGTTCACGTCGGTGAGGATCGCCTGCTCGGAAACCCGGCCCAGGGCGACCGGGTAGCTGAAGCTCACGTGCTCGAAGGCGAGGCGCGCGTTGTCGGCCGCGGGAGCCGGCCGCACCTCGGGGCGCGGGCGCTCGGTCAGCCGGGCGGCGGCCGGGACGTCAGCCGCCGCCGAGGCCTGCGCGGGCAGCTGTGCGGCGGCCGGTGCGGCGTCGGCCTGGGGACCTTGCGCCTGAGGACCTTGCACTTGGGCACCTTGCGCCTGGGGATCTGGGATCTGCGGGCTGAGGATCTGCGGCTCGGCGTCGAGCACTTCGAAGACCCGCTCGGCCGCGGTGTTGGCCTCCTGGGAGGCCGCGAGCAGCCAGCCCATCGACTCGATCGGCCAGATCAGCAGCAGGTAGAGGGAGATGAAGGCGACCAGGGTGCCGAGGGTGAGGGTGCCGTCGGCCACCGCGACGCCGCCGCCGAGGACGATCAGCCCGAGCACCACCTGCGGCTGCGCGATGATCACCGCCCAGATCTCGGCCAGCGTCTTGATCTGGGTCAGCTGGAGGCCGCGCAGCTTGCGCGCCTTGGCCAGGTAGCGGTCGGCCAGGAAGCCGGCTCGGCCGAAGGACTTGATGGCGCGGATGCCGAGCGCCGACTCCTCGACGTCGGTGGCCACCTCGCCCTGCTGGTCCTGCACGGCGCGGATCTGCCGCCGGTACGTCCGCGAGTACTTGAAGATCACATAGCTCAGTGGCAGTCCGAGCACCACGATCACGCCGCCGAGCAGCGGGTGGATGACGATCAGCAGCACGCCGACCACGCCGAAGGTGATCGTGTTGACCACCAGGAAGATCAGCGCGAAGCCGAGGAACCGCCGGATCGCGGAGATGTCGCTGGTCATCCGGGCGACCAGCTGGCCCGACTGCCAGGAGTCGTGGAAGCCGACGTCGAGGCGCTGCAGGTGCGCGTAGAGCTCGTCGCGCAGGTCCTTCTCGATGCCGAGCGCGCTGTTGGCCAGGGTGAGCCGGCGGGCGAGGATGAGGGTGGCCTCGGCCAGGCCGAACAGCAGCGCGTAGAAGCCGAGCAGCCAGAGCGCGCCGCGGTCCCCCCGGCGCAGCGGCCCGTCCACGACCGCCTTGGTCAGCAGGGGTACGGCGACGCCGACGAGCGTGCCGGCGAGGGCGACGGTGAACATGAGCAGCATCTGCCACCGATACGGACGAACATAGGTCTTCAGACGCCATAGGGACGCGAAAGAACCGCCGGACGGCGAAGAAGGGGGCATGGTAAGGACCATAGGCGCTGTATGACCATCGCGCACCCGGTTTTTGACCTGGTGGTACCGCATACGGTGGTTTGTGCCAGGTCTCGGACAGCGTTCGCCCCTAGCGAACGGGGATCTTTTCGAATTTCACCCGTTGGAACGAGGGACGTGGCGGTAGTCACGTGTTAAGGTGGCCCCGGTTGCAGCTGCAGTTCCCTGAATGCTTCGTTTGAACGCCCGCGGGAGTACGGCCGCGGGCCTTTGTGTTTCGTGGCGCATCCTCTCCCGGCGTGACTGGCAAAGCGGGACGGTTCGTGGAGGGCAACCCGGGACCCACGCAGTGTGGGACCTGTCCGACGTCCCCTTCCTAGAGGAGAGAGATGGCTTCCGGTACGGTCAAGTGGTTCAACGCGGAGAAGGGCTACGGCTTCATCTCCCAGGACGACGGCGGCGCCGACGTCTTCGTCCACTTCACTGCGATCCAGACGAGCGGCTACCGTTCGCTCGACGAGAACCAGCGCGTCGAGTTCGAAGTTACCAACGGCCCGAAGGGCCCGCAGGCGGAGAACGTCAAGCCCCTGTAGTCCAGGCCGCTGTGTAGTCACAGGCCGCTGTAGTCAGTTGCACCAAGAAGCCCCTCTTCGCTGAACGGGCATCTCGCGCGCTCCGCGTCCATCGGGACGCGGAGCGTCGTGCTTTTGCGCCGGCTCGTGCGGTACGTTGCGGTTCGCGCAGCGGGGGTACCGTGCATGGCATGGGCAGGGTGACGACGCGCGAGGCAGTGCTGAAGCTCGGCGGTGACGCGGGCGGCGGAGCGCGGCGCTCGCGGGACACGCTGGCTGCCGAGGAGCCGCTGGAGATCCGGGTCGCCGGCAAGCAGATCGCGGTGACGATGCGGACGCCGGGCGACGATTTCGACCTGGTGGCGGGTTACCTCGTCGGCGAAGGCGTGATCCGGGACGCGCACCAGCTGGCCCGCATGCGGTTCTGCGGCGACTCGGCCTGCTCGGGTCCGGTCGGGCTCGGCGGCGAGTGGTCCTCAGCCGAGCGCATCGAGCTCGGGCGCCACGAGACTGGGCGTATCGAGGCGGCGCACGACACGTACAACATCGTCGACGTCGATCTCGCGCCGGGCACGGCTCTGCCGCTCTGGTCGCTCGACCGCAACACCTACACCACGAGCGCCTGCGGCGTGTGCGGCAAGTCCAGCATCGAGGCCGTCCGCGCCAACGCGCACTGGAGCGTGGAGACCGATCCCCTGCGGATCACGGCCGAGGTTCTGTATTCGCTGCCGAAGACGCTACGCGGCAGTCAGAAGCTGTTCTCGAAGACCGGTGGCCTGCACGCAGCCGGGCTGTTCGCGTCGGACGGGACGCTACTGTGCGTGCGTGAGGACGTCGGGCGGCACAACGCGGTGGACAAGGTGATCGGCTGGGCGGTGCGCGACGGTCGCCTGCCGCTACGCGGGCATCTGCTCGCGGTGAGCGGGCGCGCTTCCTTCGAACTCGTGCAGAAGGCGGCGGCCGCCGGAATTCCGCTCCTCGCCGCGGTCTCCGCGCCCTCCTCGCTGGCGGTGGAGTTGGCGCGGGAGTCCGGCATGACGCTCGCGGGCTTCGTGCGCGGCGAATCCGCCAACGTCTACTGCGGCACGGAGCGGATTGTGGTCCATCAGCCGTAGTCGTGGCAGCCGTAGCCGGGGCACACAGCGTCGGACGCTAGGCCCGCTTCGAGACGAGCGCCACGGCCTCCGGAGTCGAGTGCACGCCGAGCTTGGCGAGGATGTGGCGCACGTGCGTGCGCACGGTGTTCGGGGAGACGCCGAGCCGCGCGGCGATCGAGGCCCGAGCCAGCCCTTCGACCATGCAGCCGAGCACTTCGCGCTCGCGGCGAGTCAGCGCGTCGACCGGATCGGCGGGTACGGGCTGCGGCACGAGCGCCGGGATCGAGACCTGAACCGGCTGCGCGGAGGCGATGGCCAGAACCCGCGAGCTGACGCCGAGTTTGGTCAGCACGTTGCGGGTGTGCGTGCGGGCGGTGGACGGCGTGATGGACAGGTTCTTGGCGATCTGCCGGTTCGACTCGCCCTCGGCCAGGCGCATCAGCACGTGACGCTCCCGCTCGGTCAAGTTATCGCAGCTCCCGTACGTCACGGCTTCAACCCCCGACGACACGACGCGGTCAGTACACATCGACCGTAGGCGCGCGGGATCGCTCGCGTGGCGAAATCCACTGCCCTCACTCGAAAGCGTGAACTTCGCGGCCGGTATGCGCGTACTGCGAAAATACGAATTTCCGAACCGCTAGCCGAAGCGGACTACTCGGCGAGCGCCAACCACTGCTCCTCGAGCCGCTCGCGCTCGGCGGCGAGGTCGCGCAGTTCCGCGTCGAGCTTGCCGACGGCCTCGTAGTCCGTCGCCGACTGCGCCATCCGCTCGTGCAGCTCCGCCTCCCGGGCCGAGATCTTGTCCAGCTGCCGCTCGATGCGCGCCATCTCCTTCTGCGCGGCGCGCTGGTCCCGGGCGCTGGGCACGGCGCGGTCGCTCGCGGCTTGCCCAGCGCCCGGCGCGCCGGCGGCGCGTTCTGCCGCCGCCTGCCTGCCGCGCTGCTGCGCCGCCTCGGCCGCGGCGACCGATTCCGTGCGGCGCTGGAGGTACTGGTCCACGCCACCCGGCAGCATCCTGATCGACCGGTCGCCGAGCAGCGCCGCGATCCGGTCCGTTGTGCGCTCGAGGAAGTAGCGGTCGTGCGAGACCACGATGAGCGAGCCGGGCCAGCCGTCGAGCAGGTCCTCAAGCGCGGTCAGCGTGTCGATGTCCAGGTCGTTGGTCGGCTCGTCGAGCAGCAGCACGTTCGGCTCGTCCATCAGCAGCCGCAGCAGTTGCAGCCGCCGCCGCTCGCCGCCGGAAAGGTCGCCGACCGGGGTCCACTGCTTCTCGCCCGGGAACCCGAAGCGCTCGAGCAGCTGAGAGGCCGTCAGCGCGCGGCCCTTGCCCAGATCGACGGCGGACCGCACGTCCTCCACGGCCTTGAGCACGCGCGTGTCCGGCGGGATCTCGGTGATCTCCTGGGAGAGCAGCGCGGGCTTGACGGTGACGCCGGCCACGACCTTGCCGGAGTCCGGCGTGACGGCCCCGGTCAGCAGCCGCAGCAGGCTGGTCTTGCCCGAGCCGTTGACGCCGACGAGGCCGATCCGCTCGCCGGGCGCGAGCTGCCAGGTGACGTGCTCGAAGAGGATGCGCGCCGCGGCGGTGCCGTCGCCGCTGCCGTCTGCGCCAGCGCCCGAGTCCGCGCCTCCGACCGAGTAAGTGACGTCTTCGAGCTCGTAGACGGTCCGCCCGAGGCGCGCGGTGGCGAACTGCATCAGCTCGGCCGAGTCGCGCGGCGGCGGCTCGGCGGCGATGAGCGCGTTGGCGGCCTCGATCCGGAACTTCGGCTTCGAGGTGCGCGCCGGGGCCCCGCGCCGCAGCCAGGCCAGCTCCTTGCGCAGCAGGTTCTGCTTGCGGTCCCAGTCCGCCGAGGCGACCCGGGAGCGCTCGGCCCGCGCCAGCACGTACGCCGAGTAGCCGCCCTCGTAGGAGTGCACTTGGCCGCCGGCGACCTCCCAGGTGGCGGTGCAGACCTCGTCGAGGAACCAGCGGTCGTGCGTGACGACGAGCAGCGCAGACCGGCGGCCTTTGAGGTGCGCGGCCAGCCAGGCGATCGCCTCGACGTCGAGGTGGTTGGTGGGCTCGTCGAGCAGCAGCAGCCGGTCGCCGCGGTCCGCTTCGAGCAGCGCCTTCGCCAGCGCGATCCGCCGCCGCTCGCCGCCGGACAGCGGTCCGACGACCGTGTCCAGGCCGTCCCGGTACGCGGGCGCGCCGATGCCGCCGAGCAGGCCGGTGAGCACGTCGCGCACGTGCGCCTGCCCGGCCCATTCGTGCTCTGCCATACCGGCGAGTAGCAGTTGGCGGATCGTCGCGGCCGGGTCGAGCTCGTCGTGCTGCCCGACCACGTTGACCTGCACCGAGCCGCTGTGGATCACCCGGCCGGCATCCGGCGTTTCGAGCTTGGCGAGCAGGCGCAGCAGCGTCGATTTACCTCCGCCGTTGCGCCCGACGACGCCGATACGGTCGCCTTCCGCGATGCCGAGCGACACGCCGTCGAGCAGCGTCCGGGTGCCGTACGCCTTGCTCACGGCCTCGATGTTGACCAGGTTTGCCACGACAGCAACGGTACCCGGACGCGACGTGTGCTCTGCTTACGCGCAGCTCAGCGCTCTTGACGACTACTCGGTGATCGGCAGTACCGCACCGTCGCGCAGGAAGAGCGGAATGCGTTCCAGCGGAGCGTCGACGGTCACCGACTGGCCACCCTCGTACTCCTGTCCGGTCCACGCATCGCGCCACGAGGCGCCCGAGGGCAGGTACACCGTCCACTCACGCGCACCGGCCTCAAGCACCGGCGCGACAAGCAGATCCGGGCCGAACAGGTACGCCGTGTCGATCTCCCACGCCTTCGGGTCATCCGGGAACTCGACGAAGAAGGGCCGCATCGGAGTGAGACCGCTCTCGTGCGCGTCACGCATCACGTCGACGATGTACGGCTTGATCCGCTCGCGCAGCGCGATGTACGAGGCCATGATCTCGGCCGCTTCCTCGCCGTAAGACCAGATCTCGTTGGGCGCGCCGGTCATCTGCGGACCGAAGGGCGTGGCCGGGGAGCGCACGCCGTGCAGCCGGAAGATCGGGCTGAACGCGCCGAACTGGAACCAGCGGACCATCACCTCGCGATAGTCCGGGGAGGTCGGGTCGCCGCCGTGGAAGCCGCCGATGTCGGTGTTCCACCACGGGATTCCGCTCAGCGCGGTGTTCAGGCCTGCCGGGATCTGCTTACGCAGCGTCTCGAAGTCGGTGAATATGTCGCCGGACCAGAGGATCGCGCCATAACGCTGCGAGCCGGCCCAGGCCGAGCGGTTGAGGGTGACCACCTCGGTGCGGCCCTCGGTGAGCATGCCCTCGTGGAACATCCGGGAGTTCTCGCGCGGGTACATGTTGCCGACTTCGAGGCCGGGACCGGCGTGGTAGCGCAGGTTCGCCGAGTAGCCGGGCTTGAGTTCGGGTTCGCAGGCGTCGGCCCAGAAGACCTCGATGCCGAGGGAGAGGTAGTTCTCCCGCACCTTTGACCACACGAACTCGCGGGCCACCGGGTTGGTCGCGTCGTAGAAGGCGACCTGCACCGTCTTGTCGATGCCCTTGTCCGGCCAGTCGGCGTGCGCGACCGGGCCGAACTCGGTGCCGATGAACAGGCCGCGCCGCTCCATCTCCGCGTGGAACTCGGACAACGGGCTGACGGAGGGCCAGACCGACACCATCAGCCGGGTTCCGTACTGCTCCAGCTCCTTGACCGCGGCCTGCGGGTCCGGCCACTCGGCCGGATCGAAGCGCCACTCGCCCAGATGCGTCCAGTGGAAGAAGTCGGCGACGATCACCGCGAGGGGCAGGCCGCGGCGGTGGTATTCGCGGGCGACCTCAAGCAGTTCCTCCTGCGACTTGTAGCGCAGCTTGCACTGCCAGAATCCGGCCGCCCACTCCGGCAGCAGCGGGGCGTGGCCGGTGGCGTCGGCGTAGTTGCGCTGGATCTGCGCGGGCGAGCCCGCGGTGATCCAGTAGTCGAGCTGGCGGGCGCTGTCAGCGACCCAGCGGGTGCCGTTGACGGCCAGTTCCACGCGGCCGATGGCGGGGTTGTTCCACAGGAAGCCGTAGCCGCGCGAGGAAACCAGAAAAGGGATGCTGACCTCTGAGTTGCGCTGTACGAGCTCGACGACAGCGCCCTTCTGGTCGTAGAGGCCGTGCTGGTGCTGGCCGAGGCCGTACAGCCGTTCGTCGGGGTACGCCGCGAAACGCTGCTCAAGGCGCGCGTAGCCGTTGCCGTGTGCGGTACGCAGTCGCGGCCCAGGCCACCAGAAGTGCGCATCCTGCTCTGCGAGCAGTTCGGCGCCATCAGCGGTACGGGTAAAGGTGATCCGGCCGATGACGGAGATCGTCGCGGTAACGGCGCCGTTGACGATGGTCGCCTCGCGCGTGCCGATGACGACCGTCGGCTCGATATCGAGCGGCGGAGCGGTCTCGGCGACCAGGGCGCCCGGCAGAGCGTCGAGGATCGGCCCGCCGACCCGGGAACGGACTCGCAGCGCGTCGGCGCCCCAGGCCTCGATCCGTAGGGTCTCCTGGCGGCCGGTCCACTCCAGGCCGCCGGGGGCTGCGCGGAACTCGCCCTCCTCGTGGGCGAGCGAGGCGAGCGGCGCTTCGTCAGACATTCATGAGCCTTTCGGACGTGAAGAGGTGGGGCCGGCGGGGGCCTCGCGGTCGCCTCGGGTCCGTTGGCGCGGGCGGACTCGGACGGGTCTGCGGTCGAAGATCAGGAGGCGACGAAGCCGGCGGCGGCGAGCGGCGCGGTCGATTCCCGCACGGTGAGCGTCGGGGGGATCAGCGTGATCGACTCGGAGCGATCGCCCTCGAGCTGGGCCATGGCGAGCCGGACCGCGCGCCGCCCCATCTCCTGCGCCGGGATGGACACGCTGGTCAGCCGCGGCGAGGACTGGAGCGCGACCTGGTCGGGGCAGATCGCGACGACGCTGGTCTCCTCGGGCACCGCGCGGCCGGACAATCGCAGCAGGCTGAGCAGCGGCGGGATGGCCGACTCGTTCTGCACGACGAAGCCGGTGGTCGAGGGGCGCTCCTCCAGGATGCGCGACAGTATCCCCGCGGTGGACTCGTACGTTCCCTCGCAGGCCCGGTGCATCGCGCGCAGGCCGCGCTCGGCGGCGCGGCGCTGGAAGCCGGTGAGCGTGCGCGCGGCGAACCCGGTGTGCCGCTGGTAGACGCCCTCGCCCTCGCCGATCAGCGCCACGTCCCGGTGGCCGAGGTCGGCCAGGTGGTCGGCGCAGGCCGCGCCGGTGGCCTCGAAGTCCAGGTCCACGCAGGCCAGGCCGGCCGGGTCGGCGGGCAACCCGATCAGCACGGCCGGGGTGTCGGTCTCGCGCAGCACCGGGATGCGGTCGTCGTCCAGCTCGATGTCCATCAGGATCATCGCGTCGGCCAGGCCGCTGCCGGCGATCCGGCGCACGCCGCGGGTGCCCTCGTCCTTGGTCAGCAGCAGCACGTCCTGGCCGTACTCGCGGGCCTCGGTGGTGACCGCCATCGCGATCTCCATGATGACCGGCACGTACATGTCGCTGCGCAGCGGCACCATGAGCGCCAGAATGTTCGAGCGGTTCGAGGCCAGCGCCCGGGCGCCCGCGTGCGGGTGGTAGCCGAGCGCCTCGATCGCGGCTTCCACCTTGCGCCGGGTGTCGTCGGAAATCGACCTTTTCCGGGAGAGCACGTAGGAGACTGTGGAGGGCGAGACGCCCGCCTGGCGGGCGACTTCGGCCAGGGTCACCATGGAATCCTCCATGCCGTCCCGGTGGATGCCATCCGGGCTCGGACAGTATGAGCGGTTGACGGAACAGATCAGTCGGGAGCGAGCGAAACGGCGGCGAGCCGGGCCGAAGCGGTGGGGAGCTGCTTGGTGAAGCGCTTCGACTCGTTTCCGACGGGGCCGCACCCGGTCTTGCCCATGAAGGGTAGACCGGGCAGGTAGGGAATGTCCATGGGGATCGTCGAAGCGCTTCGATAGCCAGGCTGAGCTGGCCCCCGGGAACGGCCGCTTGGAATCCGCCCCGGCTTCCCGTCCGCCGCGTCGCTCCCTCCACCGCACAGGCGTTCACAAGGCTGGAAAGCCGTCAGTGACCGCGCCGCGACAGAGTTCGAACGACGAAGTTGGTTAGAACTTTGCGATAGTGCGATGAATTCTTGGCGAACGGCGTCTTGTAGGGGACACGTGCCATCTCTTTGATTGCTGCGAGGCGATCGCCTCACCTCGCGAGTCCCTCAACAAGGAGAGACAATGCGCCACCGCATACCCACCGGTGTCCTCGCTGCGGCCACAGCCACCGCTGCCTTGGTCGCAGTCGCGGCGCCGGCAAACGCGGCGTCGAGCACCACTTCGCACAAGGCCACGGCGGTCGCCACCGCCCACCGCCACGCCGCCTCCCCCGCGTACAGCGGCAGCGGCCTGCTGTCCTACGGCGGCGGCACGGTCGTGACGTCCCCGACGATCTACATCGTGTACTGGGGCAACCAGTGGGGCACCGGATCGACGGTGACCAGCGACCCCTCGGGCGAGGCCGCGCTCCAGCTGTCCTTCTTCCAGCACGCCTACGGCAGCGGCGACACGTACTTCACCTCGCAGACGCAGTACTGCGAGGGCGTCGCCACCGGCACCACGCAGTGCGGAAGCTCCGGAACCCACGTCGGTCACCCCTCCGCCAACCCGGTCAAGGGCACCTGGCTTGACAGCGCTTCTGCCGCGCCGAGCAAGCCGTCCGACTCGCAGCTGGCGGCCGAGGCCAAGCGCGCCGCCGCGCACTTCGGCGTCTCCGGCGACAACATCCAGATCATCGTCGACTCGCCGCACGGCGTCGTGCCCTCGGGCTTCAAGACGCAGTACTGCGCGTGGCACGACGTGACGAGCAGCTCGAGCGGCGCCGACGTGCCGTACACGAACTTCCCGTACATCACCGACGCCGGCAGCGGCTGCGGCGCGAACTTCGTCAGCGCCACCAACGGCGTGACGGGCTCGAAGGAAGGCATCACGATCGTCGGCGGCCACGAGTACGCCGAGACCCTGACCGACCCGCAGGCCGGCAGCGGCTGGCTCGACGCCTCCGGCTACGAGACCGGCGACAAGTGCGCCTGGATCTCCAGCGGCCAGGGCGCCTCGACGAT
Organism: Actinocrinis sp.; assembly: GCF_035653575.1. Taxonomy (GTDB): domain Bacteria; phylum Actinomycetota; class Actinomycetes; order Streptomycetales; family Catenulisporaceae; genus Actinocrinis. Next base: position 44,396 of record NZ_DASRBQ010000069.1, on the reverse strand, counting down.
CATCAGCATGAACGGCGCCTACTTCGCGGTCCAGTCGGAGTTCAGCAACAACTACAACAACGGCGCGGGCAACTGCGTCAGCTACTACGCCAGCGCGACCAACCAGCACTGACGACTGCCTGACGACCGCCCGACAATTCATGCCAAACCCCTGATCCCACACCGATCACCCGTGGCGCCGCCCTTTCGCGGGCGGCGCCACGGCCGGAGCTCAGGAGCCTTCCATCCGCGCGCGCACCCACGCATCCGCTCCCGCACGATTCACGGCTTTAGCGGCGTTCGCGGCATTCGCAGCATCCGCGACCGCACTCATCGCCGGCTGCAGCTCGGCGCACCCGACCCCATCCGCCGCCGCCTCCGCTTCCGCGAGCCTGCCGACCTGCCGCGCCCCCGAACCGGCCACCCTCCCACACGCTGCGGGCAGTCTCACCGAGGCCGACTCCGGCGCGTTCTGCCTGGCCCCGGGACAGATCCTCGACGTGTTCCTCACCGCGCCCGCCAACACGCCGGCCGGATCGCGCTGGAGCGACATCCGCGTGACCGACACGTCAGTGATCGGATACGGCAACAACGGTGTCCTCACGCCGCCGGTGAACGTCACAGCAGGCGTCTTCGTAGGCGCACATCGCGGAGCCACGACGCTGAGCAGCACGCTCCCCAGCGGCACCACTTGGCACGTCACCATCGTCGTGCAGTAGGCGATGCGGGTCCGGCCGGCATCAGCGATGGATCAACCGGCGTCGGCCACGGACTAATACGCAAGAACAACGCGCGCTCCGCTGCCGCGCAGGCGCTACGCGCGGAACGCTGCGCTGGCCTCGGCTCCGCTGCGCTCCACCTCAACGCCCGCAGCTGGCTCGGTGACCCCTACCGGGACGGTGGCCACGAGTTCGACGAATCACCCGCGCCAGCGCTCTACGTCGCGATAAATTGACCGGCTGTGACCACACCCACCGCTTCTGACTCCGGCTCCGAACCAGAAATACCTGCCGCAGCTGGGAAACAGAGAGCCAACCGTGGCCTCGGCGCGCGACTCGGCGGGTTCGTCGCACTGCTCCTCCTAGCAGCAGCCTGCGGTGGTACGAGCGGCACCACGACAATCCCCGTGGACAGCACGTCGAGCCCTAGCGCGACTATCAGCGACACCACCTCAGCAACCCCAAGCCCAGCAGACAGTTCGCCGAGTCCACCGCCGGCGGCACCCACCGTCATTCCGACGACTCCGATCGCCACCGCCGCGGCTAACCCACCGCCTGCCCCGGTACCGACAACGCAAGCCCCGCAGCCCGCGCCCACGACCGCGCAGGCCCAGAGCTGCTACCCACTGACCGACGGCGGCAACTGCTACAAACCCGGCGAATACTGCCGCAAGAGCGACCATGGCGCGACCGGCATCGACGCCAACGGCGATGCGATCAAGTGCGAGTACAACAACGGCTGGCGCTGGGAACGCATCTAATTCCCCGTCGCAGTACGACTTAAGTGGCTACCCATCATTGACGCAGCCGATTCCTGCTCCTGCCCATCATTCGGTGCGCCCGATGTGTGCCCCGGAGCGCGCTGAACGAGCGGAACGGCCCGGAGGGCCAGCGCAGCGTCCAGGGCGAAGCCCGTGCGCGGCAGCGCCTTGAGTCCGTGGAGCGGCCGAGTCCTAGGCGAGGACGCGGAGCGGGGCGGGCGGGTGGGTCCAAGCCAACCGAAGCGCAACCGGAGCCGCCCGAGAAGCCGCGACACCGGACCACGAACGCGCAGCGCCGCCCGCCCGGAGATGCGGGCAGGCGGCGCGCGGTGAGCCAAGGAGACTCGCGGATCAGATCCAGGACGGCAGCCACATGTGGTTGGACCAGTCCGTGTACGGGATCGTCTGCCCTGTGTAGATCGGATAGAAGTACGCGAACAGCGCCACGACGCCGATGACCAGCGTTCCGGACACCGCCGCGCCCCAGACCCGTCTGGTCGGCGACGCGTCCGCGCGGCCGAGGATCGCGCCGATGGCCATCGTGGCGCCGAGCACCATGAAGGGCAGGAACGCGATCGCGTAGAAGGAGAAGATCGTGCGCTGGGCGTACCACATCCACGGGCCGACCCCGGCCGCGATGCCGGCCAGGATGGCGGCCGCGCGCCAGTCCCTGCGGCCGATCCAGCGCCAGAACAGGAACAGGATCGCCGCGGTCGCGAACCACCACAGCAGCGGGTTGCCGAGCGCGAGCACCTCGGCGGAGCAGGTGCCCATCGACGGGGTGCAGCCTTGCTGCCCGGTCTTCGGCGACTCGTAGTAGAAGGCGACCGGGCGGCCCATGATGAACCAGGACCACGGGTTCGACTGGTATGGGTGCGGGGTCTGCAGGTTCGAGTTGAAGCCGTACTGCTGGTCCACGTAGTTCCACAGCGACCGGAACGGGTTGGTCCACGTCGGCCAGAAGTTCGAGGGGTGCGTGTTGGCCCAGAACCGGTTGTAGCCGCCGCCGTTGCTGGTGTCGAAGAACCAGCCGGCGTAGGAGGCCACGAACACGGCCGCGGCCGTGATCGGCAGCGCCAGGAACGCCCAGGGCACGTCGCGGATCAGCGTGGCGACCGAGGGCTTGCGCACGCCGACGGCCCGGCGGGCGCCGCGGTCCCAGAGCACGGTGAGGATCGCGAAGCCGGCGACGAAGAAGATGCCGTTCCACTTGGTCGCGGTGGCCAGGCCCAGCGAGAGGCCGGCGATCCAGCGCCAGGGCCGGAAGCCGAGCCTGGGCCCGCGTTCCTTCGCCGAGAGCAGAACGGTGAGCCCGCGTTCCTCGCGCCAGTCGGCGAATTTCGCGCGGGTCTTGTCCCGGTCCACCAGCAGCGCCGCGAAGGCGCCGAGGATGAAGAACATCTGGATGCCGTCGAGCAGCGCGGTGCGGGCCATCACGAAGGCCAGGCCGTCGAAGGAGAACAGCAGCGCGGCGATGCAGCCCATCAGCGTCGAGCGGAACATCCGGCGCGCGGCGCGGGCGATGATGAAGATCGCCAGCGTGCCGAGCACCGCCTCCATCAGCCGCCAGCCGACCGGGTTCAGGCCCCAGATCTGCTCGCCGGCGCCGATGACCCACTTGCCGAACGGCGGGTGCGCCACGAACTCCTGGCAGCCGGAGGAGCAGCTGAAGTCCGCGACGCCGTTGTGGCCGAAGGTTCCGGGGCCGACCAGCTTGCCGTTGGCGACCGAGCCGTTGCTGGCCGGGTCCCAGCCGTGCTCCCAGCCGTAGACGTACATCGACCAGGCGTCCTTGGCGTAGTACGTCTCGTCGAAGATCACCGAGTTGGGCCACACCAGGTTCCAGAACCGCAGCACGCCGCCGACGATGGTGATCGCCAGCGGCAGAATCCAGCCGGCGCCGCGGAAGAACTCCGGATAGTACGGCGGCACCAGCCGGTCGCGCAGCGGGGCGCGCGGCTCCGGAGTCGGCGTGCCGTTGGCGCGATACCAGACCCGCCCGCGTTCCCAGCCGCGGCGCATTCGGCGGCGCCAGGGCGCGTCGAAGGGCTCTGCCTCCGGCCACGCCTCCGCCGCGCCGCCCTCGAAGTGCGCCTCGCCGTTCGCGGTCGCGGCGCCGGGCGCGTGGTGCTCGCCGCGCCGTGGCGCGCCGCCGAGCTCCTCAGCCGGGCTCGCAGGCTCCGGCCAGTCGGGCAGTTCGGCCGCGTTGTCGCTCTGCAGGTCGCTGGTCACGCGGGCCATCGTACGGATTGGCCCCCGCCCCGCGCACCAGGGGACGATGGATTCGTGAAACCTGATCGTCCGTTTTTGTACTCGGCCTCGCGTTCGCAGGAGGGCGCCGGCGTGCTCGTGCTGGCCGGCACGCCGATCGGCGATCCCGCCGACGCCCCGGCCCGGCTGGCCACGGAACTCGCCACCGCGGACGTCATCGCAGCTGAGGACACCAGGCGGCTGCGGCGGCTGACCCAGGAGCTCGGGGTCGAGCCGGCCGGGCGTGTCGTGTCGTACTTCGAGGCCAATGAGAGCGCCCGCACGCCGGAGCTGGTCGCGCGGCTCGTCGAGGGCGCCCGGGTGCTGCTGGTCACCGACGCCGGGATGCCGTCCGTCTCAGACCCTGGCTTTCGGCTGGTCACCGCGGCGGTCGCGGCCGGGGTGCGGGTCACCGCGGTGCCCGGCCCCTCGGCGGTGCTGACGGCTTTGGCGCTTTCCGGACTCCCGGTCGACCGGTTCTGCTTCGAGGGCTTCCTGCCGCGCAAGGCCGGCGAGCGGGCGCGGGCCCTAGCTGCGAACGCCGCCGAGCCGCGCACCATGGTGTTCTTCGAGGCTCCGCACCGGCTCGGTGAAACTCTCACGGCGATGGCTGACGCGTTCGGCGCGGACCGTCCGGCCGCGGTATGCCGCGAGCTGACGAAGACCTACGAAGAGGTACGGCGCGGGCCGCTCGGTGAGTTGGCGGCGTGGGCGGCCGAAGGGGTGCGCGGGGAGATCACGGTCGTGGTCGGGGGGGCGGAACCAAAGCGCGCAGAGGACACGGCGCCCGACGAGTTGGCGGCGCTGGTGGCCGCGAGGGAGGCGGAGGGGGAGCATCGCAAGGCGGCGATCGCGGCCGTGGCGGCGCAGACCGGCGTGCCGAAGCGGGCGGTGTTCGATGCGGTGGTGGCCGCGAAGGAGGAAAAGGAGGGATCGGCGGGCGAGTCCTCGACGCGATGAACGGTCGCCATCGTCCGCTGCCGCTAAACCGTGCCGGATCGGGCGAACAGCCCCGTTAGGATTTGTGCATGGCTTCTGGCAGCGACGCCCCGGGCTCCGGGGACAAGACCTTCTACGTCACCACGCCGATCTACTACGTGAACGACGCGCCGCACATCGGGCACGCCTACACGACGACCGCCGGTGACGTCCTGACGCGTTGGCACCGTCAGCGCGGCGAGTCCGTGTGGTTCCTCACCGGCACCGACGAACACGGCCAGAAGGTCATGCGCACGGCCGAGGCCAACGGCACCACGCCGCAGGAGTGGACCGACCGGCTGGTCGAGTCCGCCTGGAAGCCCGCACTGGTCACCATCGACGCGGCGAACGATGACTTCATCCGCACCACCGAGCAGCGGCACACCGAGCGGGTCCAGGAGTTCTGGCAGCGGCTTTACGACGCCGGCGAGGTGTACAAGGGCTCGTACGAGGGCCCGTACTGCGTGGGCTGCGAGGAGTTCAAGCTGCCGGGCGAGCTGCTCGACGGCGAGGGCGAGTACGCCGGCCAGAAGGTCTGCGCCATCCACGGCACGCCGGTCGAGTACATCGCGGAGGAGAACTACTTCTTCCGGATGTCCACGTACACCGAGCGACTGCTGGAGCACTACGAGGCGCACCCGGAGTTCATCCAGCCCGCCTCGGCCCGCAACGAGGTGGTCTCGTTCGTCAAGCAGGGCCTGCAGGACCTGTCGATCTCGCGCTCCTCGTTCGACTGGGGCATCCCGATCCCGTGGGACCCGAAGCACGTGCTCTACGTCTGGATCGACGCGCTGCTCAACTACGCCACCGCGATCGGGCTCGACTCGCCGTCGGCTGCCGACAAGGAGAAGTTCGAGCGCACCTGGCCGGCCGACGTGCACCTGGTCGGCAAGGACATCCTGCGCTTCCACGCGGTGATCTGGCCGGCCATGCTGCTGGCCGCGGGGCTGCCGCTGCCGAAGCAGGTGTTCGGGCACGGCTGGCTGCTGGTCGGCGGCGAGAAGATGTCGAAGTCGAAGCTGACCGGCATCGCCCCGCACCAGATCACCGACCACTTCGGCTCGGACGCGTTCCGGTACTACTTCATGCGCGCGATCCCGTTCGGCCAGGACGGCTCGTTCTCCTGGGAGGACATGTCCGCGCGGTACACCTCGGAGCTGGCCAACGACTACGGCAACCTGGCCTCGCGGGTGGCCGCGATGGTCGGCAAGTACTTCGGCGGGACGCTGCCGGAGGCGACCGACCACGGCCCGGCCGAGCAGGCGATCGCCGACGCGCTGGCGGCGACCGTGGCGGCCGCGGACGAGAAGGTCTGCGCGCTGGACTTCCAGGGCGGCATCGCGGCCGTGTTCGACTTCATCAAGCTGGTCAACGGCTACCTCACCGAGCAGGAGCCGTGGAAGGTGGCCAAGGGCGAGGACGAGGCGTCGAAGGCGCGGCTGGCCACGATCCTGTACACGGCGGCCGAGTCACTGCGGGCGGTGGCCGTGCTGCTGAACCCGGTGATGCCGAAGTCCTCGGCCGCGCTGTGGGACTCGCTGGGCGCGCAGGCCTCGCTGGGCGCGCTGGCCGAGCAAGTCGTGCAGGACGCGGGCCGCTGGGGCCTGCTGCCGGCCGGCTCCACGATCACCAAGGGCGCCGTGCTCTTCCCGCGGCTGGAGGAGCCGGTGGCGGCGTGAGTGCCAACAGAGACAAGGGCGCGCGGGGGCAGGACATTCCTCCTCCCGCGCCCGAGGCGTTGCCGTTGCCGGTGGCCGACAGCCACACGCATCTCGACATGCAGGACCGCAGCGTCGAGGAGTCGCTGCGGCTGTCAGTGTCCGTCAATGTGACGACGCTGATTCAGGTCGGTTGCGATGTGCCGTCCTCCGAATGGGCGGTGCAGACGGCGCAGCAGCACCCGGAGATTCACCCGACCGTGGCGCTACACCCGAACGAGGGACCACGTCTGGTCCTGGGGGACGTTGACGGCTGGAGCCGGCAGCACCGGGCGCCCGGCGGCTCGGCGGCGCTGGACGCGGCGCTGGCCCGCATCGACGAGCTCGCGGCGCTGCCGCACGTGGTCGGGGTCGGCGAGACCGGCCTCGACTACTTCCGGACCGGACCAGAGGGTGTGGCCGCGCAGCAGGAGTCCTTCCGGCGGCACATTGAGATCGCCAAGCGGCACGGCAAGGCCCTGGTGATCCACGACCGCGACGCGCACGAGGACGTGCTGCGGATCCTGGAGGAGGAAGGCGCGCCGGAGCGGGTCGTCTTCCACTGCTACTCCGGGGACGCGGCGATGGCGAAGATCTGCGCCGAGCGCGGCTATGTCATGTCATTCGCCGGGCCGGTCACCTTCAAGGCGAACGAGGCGCTGCGCGAGGCCCTGCAGGTCGCGCCGCTCGATCTGGTACTGGTCGAAACGGACGCGCCGTTTCTCACGCCGGTGCCGTATCGCGGACGCCCGAACGCACCGTATCTGATCCCGCACACAGTGCGATCGATGGCTGAGACGCGCGGGACGGACGTCGCCGAGCTGTGCGCGGCGATCGACGCCAACACGCGTCGGGTGTTCGGGCTGCGCTGACCAGGTTTTCCTGACGCTGCGTCGATCGGCGCGGACGGTGCGTGCCCCCATCTGGTCATTTTTCGCAGAGCACTGCCACGCTTCGGTAACCATTTGCGGTAGCCATTTCGCACTACGCCAATCGAGCGCTTCGGTGACGAAGACCACAAATCGCAGGCTGCAATCCAGCTCAAATCGCCATAAAGCGCCGCCCACAAATAGGACTAACTGGACATCAGATTTAGCCAGGGGACCGAAAGGGGCTATGGCGACCATGAACGGGAGTGGAATAGAGTCCCTTGCTCGGTAGCCGGATCGGTTCACTCCCCCGCCGCTTTCCCGGGCGTCGCGGAGTCCGTGGCCGGAACCTGCGAGGTCTGGAGTGTAGTGAGCGGATCACGCTCGACCCGGGGCACGGGTGGCGGCGGCCCGATCCAAGGCGCCTCCGCTTGGCCGTCCTCCTTCACCGGTCCCGCGCGGTATTCGCCCCCGTTCAACACCGGCGCGGCCGACGACCAACCGACCGCACACGGCGAGCCTTACGCCCCGTACGCGGACGGCGCCGCCGAGTATGCGGACCCGTATGCCGCGGAGGGATACAACGCGGCTGACTACGGCTCAGTCGACTACGAGGCGGAGTACCGCAGCGAGTCCTACGACAGCGGCGTGTACGAGGCGGATTCGTATGCTGCCGCGTCCTACGCGGGCGAGCCCTACGGCCACCGCGGCGGCGACTATCCGGCCGACTACGCCGCGCCCGACTTTCCCGCCCCCGCATACGTGGGCGATGACTACCCGGCGCACGCGTACGACCCGCACCGCTTCGGAGACGAGGCCGGATACGCGGGCCACACCGGCGGCTACGAGGGCGACGGCGGCTACGGCGAGCCGGAGCCCGAGCGCGGACGCACGCGCCTGCTGACCAAGCCGCGCCTGCCGGAACTCGACGGTCCCGAATCGGACCTCGACACCGAAGCCGAACTCGGGGCGGCGGCCTTCACGCCGGCCACCGATCTCGACCTTCCCGGCCAGCGGCAGCCGGAGAGCCTGCGCACCCGCGGCGGCGCGCAGCGGCAGCCGCAGTCCGGCCGCCGGAAGATCGGCTGGGCCGGGCGCGCGGTGCAGGGCCTGGTGCTCGCGGCGCTGCTCGGCGGGGTGACCGCGTACGTGGCCTTCGAGAAGACGGTCACCGTCTCGGTGGACGGCTCGACGCGGCAGATCCACTCCTTCGCCGCCACCGTCGGCGCCGCGCTGGCCTCGGACAGCATCACCACCGGCAGCCACGACCTGGTCAGCCCCGCGCCGTCCGCCGCGCTGGCGGACAACTCGACGATCACGGTCAAGTACGGTCGTCCGATAAACGTCACGGTCAACGGCACCCCCGAGCACGCGTGGGTGCACGCGCCGACCGTCGGCGGGGCGATGCAGGAGCTGGGCATCCGGATCCAGGGCGCCCGCTTCGTGTCGGTCGACCCGGGCACCCCGATCAGCCGCTCCGGCCGTGACTTCGCGGTCTTCACGATGCGGCACGTGACCTTCCTGGTGGACGGCAAGACCGACCAGATCGACACCACCGCGGCCACCGTGCAGGACGCGATGGGCCAGGCCGGGATAACACTGCAGAACCAGGACACCGCCTCGGTGCCGATGGCCTCGCTGCCGACCGACGGCGAGACGATCTCGATCCTGCGCGTCACCGGGACCACCGAGGTCAAGGAAGTCTCGCTGCCCTACGCCGTCACCAAGCAGGACGACCCGAGCAGCTACGTCGGCACGACCACGGTCGTGACGCCCGGCCAGAACGGCGTCGCGAAGGTGACCTACGCGCTGCAGATCATCAACGGGGTCAAGCAGGCCCCGAAGGAGATCTCCCGCGTGGTCACCAAGCAACCGGTGACCGAGGTGGAGAAGGTCGGCACCAAGGCGCTGCCGAGCAGCGCCTCCGGGCTGAACTGGGCGGCGCTGGCCAACTGCGAGTCGGGCGGCAACCCGCACGCGGTGGACCCGAGCGGCACCTACTACGGGCTCTACCAGTTCTCGGTCTCGACCTGGGACTCGCTGGGCGGCTCCGGACTGCCGTCGAACGCCTCGGCGGCGGAGCAGACCACCCGGGCCGAATTGCTCTACCAGCGGTCCGGTGCTGGACAATGGCCGGTGTGCGGCCACTTCCTGTTCAGCTGAGCGATGGCGGGGGCGAGCGCCCGGCGGCAAGTCAGCCCGGGCTGCTCGGCCCCGCCGACGTACGCGCGCTGGCCGAGCGGCTCGGCGTGCGGCCGACCAAGCAGCTCGGCCAGAACTTCGTCATCGACCCGAACACCATCCGCCGCATCGTGCGGGCCGCTGGCGTGCGCTCTGACGACGTGGTCGTGGAGGTGGGCCCCGGGCTCGGCTCGCTGACGCTCGGGCTGCTCGGCGCGGCCCGCCGCGTGGTCGCGGTGGAGATCGACCCGGTGCTGGCCGGCGCCTTGCCGCAGACCGTCGCCGAGCGCTTTCCCGAGGCGCTATCCGGGCCCGGCGACGGCGCGGATCCCGCGGCGAGCCCTGACGGCTCTTCAGCAGCCGCCTACGGCGACCCGGCGCTGCCGCGTTTCGCACTCGTCCAAGCCGACGCGATGCGCATCACGGAACTGCCTGGCCCTCCCCCGACCGCGCTGGTCGCGAATCTGCCCTACAACGTGGCCGTGCCGGTGCTGCTGCACATGCTCGAGCAGTTCCCGTCACTCGAACGGGTGCTCGTCATGGTGCAGGCGGAAGTCGCCGATCGGCTGGCGGCCGAGCCCGGCGGCCGGGTATACGGGGTACCGAGTGTCAAGGCCCGCTGGTACGCCTCTGTACGCCGGGCCGGTTCTATCGGTAAGAACGTGTTCTGGCCGGCCCCGCACGTCGAGTCCGGTCTGGTAGCGCTGGAGCGCAGGCAACCGCCCACGACGCGGGCGAGTCGCAAGGAGGTGTTCGCGGTGGTGGACGCGGCCTTCGCGCAGCGCCGCAAGACCCTGCGGGCGGCGCTGGCCGGCTGGGCGGGATCGGCGCCGCGGGCGGAGCAGATCCTGCGCCGCGCGGGGGTCGACCCGGCGGCGCGCGGCGAAGCGCTCACCGTGGACCAGTACGCTGCGATTGCCGAGGCCGCGAACGCCGACGCGGCGGACCCCGGGCGCGAGCCGGGGCTGGATGGGAGCTGACTGGAGTGACCGCGCTGGAAGACTGGGATGACGGGCCCTTCCGTCCCGAAGCGGTCACCGTCCGGGTCCCCGCGAAGATCAACCTTTCGCTCTCGGTGGGACCGCTGCGCCCCGACGGCTACCACGAGCTGGTGACCGTCTTTCACGCGGTCTCGCTCTATGACGAGATCGTGGCGCGGGCCTCGCGCGGCTTGTCGCTGACCGTGGAGCCGCTGCGCCGCGACTCGGACGTGAGCGGGGTGCCCGACGACGAGCGCAACCTGGCCTGGCAGGCGGCGCTGCTGCTGGCCGAGCACGCGCGGGTGGAGCCGGACGTGCGGCTGACCATCCGCAAGGACATCCCGGTGGCCGGCGGCATGGCGGGCGGCTCCGCGGACGCGGCGGCCGCGCTGGTGGCCTGCGACCGGCTCTGGGGCACCGGGCTGCGCCGCGACGAGCTGCACGACCTGGCCGCGAGCCTGGGCAGCGACGTGCCCTTCGCGCTACACGGCGGCACGGCGATCGGCACCGGACGCGGCGAGCACATCTCCCCGGTGCTCGCGGCGGCCGGCCTGGAGTGGGTGATCGCGGTCTACGACGGCGGTCTGTCCACGCCCAAGGTGTTCGAGACCTGCGACCTGCAGCGCCGCCGGGACCGGCGCGAGACCCCCGAGCCCGGCGTGCATCCGGACCTGATGGCCACGCTGCGCTCCGGCGACGCCGACCGCATCGGCGCGGCGCTGTACAACGACCTGGAGCCGGCCGCGATCGAGCTGCTGCCCGAGATCGGCGAGCTGCTCGATATCGGGCGCGCCGCGGGCGCCGCGGGCGCGCTGGTGTCGGGTTCCGGACCGACCACGGTCTTCCTGGTGGACGGGCCGGTCAGCGCGGCCGAGGTCGAGGAGCAGCTGCGCTCGAGCGGCCTGTGCCGCGCGGTCCGCCGGGCTCGCGGACCGGTCTCCGGAGCGTTGGTCTCGAACGTGCGATAGGGGCGGGGGCGCAAGTCAGCACCCTGCGTCATGGTCTTGACTGTAGCGGACTCGTTACCGCCGTCCGCTTATCCGTTTAATCCAGACCACATATCCTCGCTCTGCTGTACAACTATCAGTACTTCAGAACTTCAGAGAAAGCCGGGGGGATGTATCTTCGACGTCTTGCCGTGCCTGTCGCAGCCATTGCGGTCGGCGCGGCTTTTCTTCCTGCCTACGCATCGGCGGCCACCGCGCACCACGCGCCCGCCGCGCATGGTTCCACCTTCGCGACCGGCGCCGGGGCGGCGTCGGGCTTCAAGACCTTCAGCAGCCCGGCGAGCAAGTCCGTGCGCCTGCAGAGGGCCGCGACGCAGCCGGTCAAGAGTCGCACCTCAGCCACCGGCAAGATCATCTACGCGGGCACCTACGACTGCGCGGTCGAGGCCGGCGACGGCACGCAGGCCAACCCGTACTGCTTCCTGCAGGACGCGGTGAATGCGGCGGCGCCAGGCGACACCATCGACGTCTCCGGCTCGACCGGCTACTTCTCGTCGCACGCCGTGGTCGTGAAGACCTCGGGCATCTCGATCGTCGGCACGAGTGACCAGTCGTGGATCTGGCCCGGGAACGCCGACGCCGGAAAGCCCGCGCTCATCCTGGACGGCGTCAGCGACGTCACGGTAAGCAATCTGATGCTCACCGCGACGAACGTGCCGAGCGTCGAGATCGTCGGCTCCTCGGGGATCACCCTGGACTCGGACTACATCGACCAGCGGTTCACCGCGGGCACGGACACTCTCACCATCGACGGCGCGTCAAGCAACATCACGGTGAGCCGCACCTTCGTGGACAACGGCACCTGGACGGCCCCTGGCCATTCGGCGATCTCCATCGCGTCCGGTGCGGGCAATGTCACGCTCGCCAGCGATTTGATTGCCGCGTCCGGCATCAAGGCCGACACAGTCGCAGGGCTCACCGTCACCGGGAACACGATCCAACGCACATGCGCCGCGGCCATCGACGTCGAGGGCGCGTCGAGTGGCATCTCGATCCAGAACAACCTCCTGGAAGACGCCAACCCGCAATCCGACGGCGCCGGATACCAGTCGAACTGCGCGGCGAACAGCCAGGCATGGGCGCCCGACGTCGTGATCTCGGCGAATGCGAGCGCACAGGCGACCGCGGACTACAACGACTTCTATGTCTACGGCACGGACGCCACCGATCTGTACTCGTGGGCGGGCACCGCATACACGACGCTCAGCGCCTTCCAAACCGGTACCGGCCAGGGCGCGCACGACGTGATCGACTCGAAGCAGGCCCAGCAGATCAGCAACTTCCGGTCGAACACGGACGGCGCGATCGACGCCAAGCTGGTGAAGGGGTCGGCGGCCATCGGCTCCGCTAACACGAGCGCTCCCGGCGCGCTGAGCAGCGATTTCTACGGTGCCAGCCCGTACACGAGCCGCGGTGCGGTCGAGTACGTGCCGGTCGACCCGAACCTCGCGGTGTCCTTGTCAGCTCAAAACACCAGCGCGCTCGGGTTCTCGTTCCAGGCGGCCGTGACAAGCACCGACGTGCCGCTGGACCTGACCATCGCGTGGGGCGACGGAACGACCTCGAACACGTCGTTTACCGGCAGCAACACGTACTTCACGGTGCACACCTACAGCAAGCCGGGCAGCTATCCGATCTCCGCCACGGTCACCGACAACCAGGGCGACACGGTGGGCAACACCGTGAGCGTCACGACCGCGGGATCGGATTACACCGCGTACGGACCGGTGCGGATCCTGGACACCCGCAACGGAACCGGCATCGGTGGCACCGCGGCCAAGGTCGGCCCCAACGGGACGGTGAAGCTCCAGGTGAGCGGGAGCGGCACGCCGGGCAGCCTGATCCCGGCCGGAATCACCGGGGTGGTGCTGAACCTGACGGTGACCAACCCGACCGCGACCGGCTATCTGACCGCGTATCCGAACCAGGGGTACGGAGGCGTGCCGCAGAACCGGCCGACGTCGAGCAACGTGGACTTCCAGGCCGGCCAGACCGCGCCGAACCTGGCCGTCGTCCCGGTCGGCCCGGACGGCATCGTCGACCTCTACAACGGCTCGGGCGGCACCGTGAACCTCATCGCGGACGTCAGCGGATACTTCACGCAGTCGGCCGCGAGCGGATACAGCCCGCTGAGCCCGGCCCGGCTGGTCGACACCCGCAAGGGGGTCGGCGCACCGAAGGCCCCGGTGGCCGCGGGCGGCAAGCTCACCGTGCAGATCGCCGGCGCGGACGGCGGGCAGCTGCCCTCCGGCCTGACCGCCGTCGCGCTGAACGTGACCGTGGTGACTCCGCAGACCGGCGGGTATCTCACGCTCTACCCGGACGGGGGCTCGCGGCCGACCGCTTCGAACCTCGACTTCGGCGCGGGCCAGGTCATCGCGAACGCGGTGATCGTACCGGTCGGTTCGGACGGCAAGATCGACGTCTACAACGGCAGCGGCGGGAGCGCCAACGTGCTCGTGGACGTGGTCGGCTACTACAGCACGTCGAGCACGAGCGCGCTCGTGCCGGTGACCCCGATCCGCCTGCTCGACACGCGTACTTGGGCGTACGGGCCCATCACGCCGGGCGGCTACGCCTACCTCTGGAGCAAACTGAGCACGACCGATCCCAAGCTCACGGCGGTCGTGGTCAATACGACGGTGACGCGCACCAAGGGTTCGGGCTACGAAACCGTGTCGCCCGATCCGAACTCGCTGAATGCCTATAACGGCGGTACGGCGGTCTTCCCGACGCCGCCGAACGTCTCGACGCTGGACTGGAGCCAGGGGCAGACCGTGCCGAACCTGGTTCAGGCGAGCACCGGCCAGAACGGCATCGTCGACTACTGGAACCGCAGCGGCGGGAACATGGACCTGATCGTCGATCAGTTCGGCTACTACCAGGCCGACTGAGGCCGGTTCCGGTCGCGGGCACGAGCACTGAGTGACGGGGCCTCGGGCACACGGAGGGTGTACCCGAGGCCCCGCCTCGCCTAGCTCTTTCGCGATACCTGGCTGAACCGCAACGCGTTGCCCGCCGGGTCGCGGAACGCGCAGTCTCGCACGCCGTACGGCTGATCCATCGGTGCTTGCAGCACGTCGGCGCCGGAGGCGGCGACCCGCTCGAACAGCGCGTCGACGTCGTCGGTGGCGAAGTTCACGCCGCGCAGCAGACCCTTGGCCTGGAGCTCGATCAACGCCTGCCGGTCGGCCGCGGTCGCGTTCGGGTCCACGCCCGGCGGCTCGAGCACGATGTTCACCTCGGGCTGCGCGGGCGACCCGACCGAGATCCAGCGCATTCCCTCGTACTTGACGTCGTTGCGCACCTCGAGGCCGAGCACGTCCTGGTAGAAGGCGAGCGCCTTGTCGTGGTCGTCCACCGAGATGAAGCAGTGCGAGAGCTTGAGGTCCATGGCTACACGCTACGACCGCGGGAGGTCCTTCGCCCGCGCATCGCGCAGCGGGCGGGTCACGATCTTGGCGTAGCAGGGCGGGATGACCGCGCTCTCCTCATGCGAGCGGCTGCGGTACGACGTCGGGCTCTCGCCGACCAGCTCGGTGAAGCGACTGCTGAACGAGCCGAGCGAGGTGCAGCCGACCTCGAAGCACACCTCGGTGACGGAGAGGTCGCCGCGCCGCAGCAGCGCCTTCGCGCGTTCGATCCGCCGGGTCATCAAGTAGCTGTACGGCGTCTCGCCGAACGCCGCGCGGAAGCTGCG
Organism: Actinocrinis sp.; assembly: GCF_035653575.1. Classification (GTDB taxonomy): domain Bacteria; phylum Actinomycetota; class Actinomycetes; order Streptomycetales; family Catenulisporaceae; genus Actinocrinis. Next base: position 29,275 of record NZ_DASRBQ010000069.1, on the reverse strand, counting down.
GGAGAAGTGCCCGGCCGACATGTACGCGGTGCGGGCCAGCGCGGCCACATCAAGTGGCTGCGCGTAGTCGCGGTCCATCTGGTCGCGGGCCTTGCGCAGCCGGATGAGTTCTTCCACGGTCACCAGACCAGGATGGCACGGACCGCTGACATGCGCGGATCATCCGGCTTCGGCGGCGGAGGCGAAGAGATCAGCCGGGTCGATCAGCCAGTGGTTGGAGTGGATGACCCGGTCGGCGAACGTCACGTCGCGCTTTCCGACCAGGGTGAAGCCGAGCGGGCGGCAGATTCCGTTGGAGGGGCCGTTGGTGGCGCCGGGGAAGGCGTGCACGCGGCCCCAGCGTCCGTCCTCGTGCGCCAGCCGGAGCAGTTCGCGCACGGCCCGCTTCGCCAGCCCGCGCCCCTGGAACTCAGGCAGCACCATCCAGCCGATCTCGGTGATCGGGGCGGGCCGCGGGTCGGCCGGATCGGGCTCCTCGTCCTCGTGCGACCAGAGCACCACGTTGCCTGCCACGATGTGCGGCGCGCTCTCGTCGGGGACGATCATCTTGATCCAGCCCTCGCCTGCCGCGACGGTCGCCACGTCCCGGCGGACCTTGTCCTCCATGCCCTCGGGCGGCAGTGGACCGCCGAGTTCGGCCATCATCACCGGATCGCAGCGCAGCCGGATGTAGGCGTCAACGTCGCCGAGTTCCACATCACGCAGGTGCATGCGTCCATGGTCGCGAGAGGGTCTGACAGCGCGGAGCGGGCGCTGGCTGTTGACTGCCAACCTCTGATTAGAGGTCGCGGATCTCGACGGACTCGTCCTCGTGGTTGAGCAGGAAGACCTTGTCGCCGCGCCTAATCGCCTCGACGCGCGGCGGAAGACCGGCGAGTACCGGCCGGGCTCCGGCCGCCGCGCAGGCCGAGGCGAGGATGCGGGAGAGGGCCGCGGGCTCGGGAAGGGTAGCGACGTACCAGGCCGTACCCTCGCCGTAGGTGTTGCGCAGGACAGCGGGGATGCCGGAGAGCGGCCCGCTGGTGAAGGTGGCCACCGGGGTCGCTCCCTCGACGGTCAGCCACTCGGCCCAGGTCGCGGCCGTGAAGTCGCCGAGTTCCGCCGATTCCAGGGTGAGCGGTTCGTCGGGCAGCGGCCAGTACTCCTCGATACGCAGACCCAGCAGCTCGCGGAACGGGACCGGGTGCCCGCCCAGCCTGATGCGCTCGTCGGGGTCTGACACTCCCGAGAAGGGGCCCATGACGAGGTGCCCGCCGCGCTCGACGTAGCGCACCAGATTGGCCGCCGCGACGTCAGTAACCTGATAAAGATTGGGCACCACGACAAGCTTGTAAGTGCTCAGATCCGCCTCGGGATGCGCGAAGTCGGCGGTGATGTTCGCGCGCCACAGCGGCGTGTAGTACTCGCGCATCCGGTCGAGGTACCTGAATCCACTGTGCGGTTGGTGGTCCAGCTCGACCGCGCGCCAGGCGTCCCAGTCGTGCAGGATCGCCACCTCGGCGGTCACCCGCGTGCCGATCACATCACCGAGCCGCGCGAGTTGCCCGCCGAGTTGACAGATCTCGCGGAACACCCGGGAATCAGGGCCCGCATGCGGCACCATCGCGCCGTGCGTGCGCTCCGCTCCCTGCATCGAGGCGCGCCACTGGAAGTGCAGCACGCCGTCGGCGCCGCGTGCGACCGCTTGCATGGACCACAGCCGATTGAGGCCGGGTCGTTTGGGCGTAGCGATGTAACGCCACCCGGCACCCGCCGGCGACTGCTCCATCAGCAGCCACGGCTTGCCGCCGCCGAGGCTACGCGTGAGGTCGTGGGCCATCGCGTTGTCGCGGGCCGCGTCGGGGTCGTTCGGGTCGGGATAGGTGTCGAGCGAGACTAGATCCTCCTCACGAGCCCAGCGCCAGGAGTCGGTTCCCTTGAAGAAGCCCATGAAGTTGGTGGTCACCGGGATCGCCGGGTTGTGCGCGCACACGATGTCGCGTTCCGCGACGAAGCCGCCGAGCAGCAGGTCCGAGGCGAAGCGCTGGTAATCGAGATCCTGGGTCGGATTGATCACGTACTGCACCTGCCGGGGCGGGATCACCTCGGCCCAGTCGCTATAGCGCTGCGACCAGAACGCGGTTCCCCAGGCCTGGTTGAGGCCGTCCAGGTCGCCGTAGCGGACCTGCAGCCAGGTGCGAAAGCGCGCGGCGCACCGGTCGCAGTAACAGACCGTGCCGAACTCGTTGCCGATATGCCATATCCGCAGTGCCGGGTGGTGCGCGTACCGCGCGGCCAGCGCCTCGCTGATCTTGTCCGCGAACTCGCGGTAGACCGGGGAGGAGGGACAGTAGGCGTTGCGCGAGCCGTACGTGCGGATCGTGCCGTCAGGGTTCTGCGGCAGCGTCTCCGGCCATCGATGGTTCATCCAGGGCGGCGTCGATGCGGTCGGTGTAGCCAGGGCGACGCCGATCCCGTTGGCGTGCAACAGGTCCAGCACGTCGTCGAGCCATCCGAACTCGTATACGCCCGGCGTCGGTTCAAGCATCGCCCAGGAGAACACGCCGACCGTGGCCAGGTTCACCCCGGCTTGCCGCATCAGGGCCATGTCCTCCTCCCAGACCTTGCGCGGCCACTGCTCGGGGTTGTAGTCGCCGCCGAACAGGATGCGGTCGGTGAAGGAGGAGGACATGGGCGGTTCCTGATCTTGCGGTGCGGGCGAGCGGGTTAGAAGGAGAGGCCGAGTGGGGCGACGTCGACGGTCTGTATCCCCCGGCCGTTGGTGGCCAGGTAGACGCGGCCAAAGTCGTTCGGGTCGCCGGTGATCGCCTGACCGGTCCAGCCCCAGTTCTGCGCGTCGCTGTTGATCCGGTGCCAGGACGCCGCGTCGTCAGTGGACATGAAGACTCCGGTCACCCCGCCGACCACGCCGACCTGGTAGAGCGTCAGGTACTTCGACCAGGGCGCGGCCTTGCCGAAGCCCAGCGTGTACGACGAGCTCGCGGAGCCGACCTTGGTCCAGGTCGCGCCGCCGTCGGCCGAGTGGAACAGGCCGTCGTCGAGTCCTGACAGCCACAGCTCGCCGGCCTTGCCCGGCGTCGCCTTCACCTGCGTGTTGTTGCCGCCGGAGAAGGAGGTCGCGGTGCTGGTGAAGGTGTGGCCGCCGTCGGTGGACTTGTAGAACGTGCCGTTCGTGCCGTCGATGGCGTAGAAGACGGCGGAGTCGACCGCGTCGGCCACCGGCGTCAGCCCGGCGGGCAGGCCGCTCACGGCGGTCCAGGTCTGCCCGTCGTCGGCCGAGTAGGACGTGCCTGAGCCGGCATTGGACGTGTCACCAGCTGACCATACGATCGTCTTCCCGTCGGCCGAGACGGCGACCTTCCCGCCGCCGCTGGTGGTGGTCGCCGGCTTGGTGAACGGGGTCCACGTGCTGCCGCCGTCGGTCGAGTACGCGCCGAACTGGTTGTTGCTGCCATACCCGACGCGCGCGATCAGCGAGCCGTCCGCGGACTGGGCCAGGCCGGTGCCGGAGCTGAGGATCGGGTTGGCGGACATGCCGGTGGCTGGGGACTTGGTCAGCGAGGTGTGGCAGAACCCGCCGAGGTCGCCGACCGCGCTGATCAGCTTGCAGGAGCTGGTCCCGCGCGGCACCAGCAGGTCGTTGATCGCGGTCTCCTCGATGCCGCGCGCGGCCTTCGAGGAGAAGGTGACGGTGCCGCCGCTGTCCATCGCGCCGAGGTTGTAGGTGCCGTACAGCGTCGCGCCGGTGCCGTAGACGACGTGGTTGGAGTCGAAGGGGTCGATCGCCACGGCGCCGATCCACCAGCCGAACTTGGGCGTCGCTCCCCAGGCCAGGTAAGGCGAATCGGAGATGTCGAGGGACGTCGACGCGGACACGTCCTGCCAGGTGGCGCCGCCGTCGGTGGACCGGTAGAGGGTGTCGATCGGGTTCCACCGGTCGTTGGTGGAGACGATGACAGTATTCGGATTCTCCGGGTCGACCGCGAGGCCGTCGTAGCCGTACCAGTTGGACGAGGGCGGCGGAGAGACGTCGGCCGGAGAGGTCACCGCTGCCGCGGTGGACCCCTTCGCGAACTTGTAAAGCTTGCCGGTGCCCATCCAGTACGGGCCGGTGATCTGGTCGTAGACCACGTACAGCGACCCGTTCGCGGCGAACTGCGCCTTGATCGGGATCGTGCCGGGTCCCCCGGCGACCGCGGACCAGGTTTGCCCGCCATCAGTGGTCTCATACAGCGCGCTCTTGTCCGCGTCCCCGACCACGATGTGCCGGGTCGGGGTGCCGCGCCGGTGCTTCTCGGTCTGATCGAAGGTCACGAACTGAAGGCCGCTGGTGGAGTTCGAGCCGAGGTCGGGGAACGCGGCGTCCTGCGCCCAGGTCGCCCCGCCGTCGGTGGACTTCCACAGCCCGTCGTTGCGCGAGGCGAAGTACAGGATGTCGTCGTCGTTCGGGTCCACGGCCAGCCGCTCGCCCGAGTCGCGGCCCTGATCGTTGGCGCCCAGCAGGATCGGCAGCTGCGTGGTCTTCCAGTGCGCGCCGTAGTCGTCGGAGCGCAGGATCGCGCCCTTGTTGACCGAGTTCCAGCTGTCCGCGTACTCGCCGACCGCGGCCCACACCCGGTTCGGGTGCAGCGGAGAGGTGGCCACGGACTCGACGCCGAGCTGGTTCCAGTCGTTGAAGCCGGTCCAGTCCAGCAGCGGGATCCAGTTCTGACCGAACGCGTCCCAGCGGTACAGGCCGCCGATGTCAGTGCGCAGATAAGCCAGTCCCGGCTGGGTCGGGTTGTAGACGACGCCGGTGATGAAGCCGCCGGCGCCGATCTTGACGTTGCTCCAGTGCGGTGACAGGCCGAAGCCGAGCCCGGAGGCCGAGCCGGCGGCCAGCGCCGCGGGGGCGGCGGCCAGCGAACCGGCCAGCAGCGCCGAGCAGGCGGCCGCGGACAGCAGTGCCCTCTTCGTTGCATGACGCATGGGAGTGTCCTTGCGGGATGGGCTCCGCCGGGCGGGCGAGTGCGGCGCCCGCCTGGCGGAAGACTGGGAAAGGGTGGGAAGCGCCAGCTAGCCCTTGATCGCGCCGGTGAGCATGCCCTTGGCGAAGTGCTTCTGCACGAAGGGGTACACGATCACGATCGGCAGCACGGTGAGCACGACGACCGCCATGGACAGCGAGAGCGGGGAGCTCTGCTGGTGGATTCCGCCGTAGCCGCTGTTCGCGACGCCGGGCATCGTCATGCCGAGGTTCACGTACTGGTAGAGGACGTACTGGATCGGCCACTTCTGCTGGTCGGCCGGCATGTAGAGCATCGCGCCGAAGAAGGTGTTCCAGTAGCCGACCGCGTAGAACAGGGTGATCACCGCGGTCACCGCGCGCGAGGTGGGCAGCACCACCGACCAGAGGATGCGCCACTCGCCCGCGCCGTCGATGCGCGCCGCGTCGATCAGGTCGACCGCGGTGCCGGCGAAGAACGAGCGCAGCACCAGGATGTTGAACACGCTGACCGCGTTGGGCAGGATCAGCGCCCAGTACTGGTCGTAGCCGCCGAGTTCGGTGACCACGATGAAGGTCGGGATCAGGCCGCCGCTGACGAACATCGTGATGATCAGCGTCATCAGGATCGTGCGATGCGCGAACGAGCGGTAGCGGGACAGGCCATAGGCGCACAGCACGGAGACCACCATCGAGATCAAGGTGCCGACGATGGTGATGCCGAAGGTGACTTCCAGCGCGCGGGTGACCGTGCTGTTCTCGAAGACCTGCCGGTACGCGTCGAAGGTCAGCCCGTGCGGCACCAGCACCAGGCCGCCGGCCCGGTTGATCGCCCCCTGGGTGGAGAAGCTGGTGAGCACGACGCAGTACAGCGGGACCAGGACCACCGCCAGCACGACGGCGATGACGGTGCCCTTGCCGAACTGCCCGGCCTTGGTGGGCGGCTCCTCCCAGACCGGACGGCCCTTGGCCCGCTTGCGTGGCGGGGTCTTGGCCAGCGCCCTGGGAGCGAGTGCGCCTTCGATTCCCAACTCGGTCATTTGCGGTACAACCCATCCTCACCGAAGGCGTGCGCGAGCCGGTTTGCGCCGTAGATGAGCAGCAGCGAGATCACGCTCTTGAACAGGCCGGCCGCGGCGCCGTAACCATAGTTGTTGGTGCCGATGCCGTAGTAGAAGGCGAAGGTGTCCAGCACGTCCGCGGCCTCGTGGCCGACCGCGTCGCGCTGGATCAGCATCTGCTCGAATCCGACGGTGAGCGCGTTGCCGAGGCGCAGCACCAGCATCAGGATGATGACGCCCTTCATGCCGGGCAGCGTGATGTGCCACATCCGCCGCCAGCGCCCGGCGCCGTCGGCCGCGGCCGCCTCGTAGAGCGTGGGGTCGATCGCGGCCAGCGCGGCCAGGAACACGATCAGCCCCCAGCCGGCCTCCTTCCACACCGCCTGGGAGGTCACCAGCAGCTTGAAGGTGCCCGGGTCGGTCATCACGTTCCACGGCGTGATGTGGTGGTGGATCAGGAAGGTGTTGAGCAGGCCCGCGCCGCCGAGCATCTGCAGGAAGATCGAGACCACCAGCACCCAGGAGAAGAAGTGCGGCAGGTAGACCACGGCGGAGACGAAGGCCCGCACCTTGTTGCTGATCACCGTGTTCAGCAGCAGCGCCAGCACGATCGGCACCGGGAAGTAGAGGATCAGCTGCACGGCGCTGATCGCCAGGGTGTTCTCCACCGCCGTCCAGAACAGCGGGTCGCCGAACAGCTGGCGGAAGTTGTCCAGGCCGATGAACTGGCTGTGCAGGACGCCGACCAGCGGGTCGTAGAACTCGAAGGAGGTGATCACGCCGAACATCGGCAGGTAGTTGAAGACGATCACGAGGGCGATGGCCGGCAGCGTCATCAGCAGCAGCGTCTTGTCCCTGCGCAGCCGGGAGCGCCAGGTCATCCGGCGGCGTGGGGCCGGCCGGAACCCGCTGTCCTCGGGTACGCCCAGATCAAGGTCCGGACCGGCCGCTAGCGCGCCGGTCCGGGCGGCATCGGCCGTGAGCGCGTTCGCGCGCTCCGGTCCCCCGCCGCCTGTCGTGATCGCCGCCACCGGTTGACTCCTCACTCGTGCCGTCTGCTACCTGCTGCTCGTCCGGCGTGACCGCTGGAGCCGGTTCCGTGTCGCGTGCGCCGTTAGCGACACGGAACCGGAGTCTGTGAACTGGACCAACTGTGAATCGGACTCATCGTGAATCGAACCAACAGTGAATCCGGCCCGGCGCCGGGCGCCGCCACGGCGCGCCCGGCGAACTCGCGCGCTGCGCGAGCTACTGCATCGAGCCGAATTTGTCGTACACGTTGGTCTGGTACCAGTTGATCAGCTCGGTGCCGCCGTTCTTCTTCCAGGTGGTGACGGCGTCCTGGAACGCGGAGACCGGCTTGAGACCGTGGTAGACCTCCTTGACCGTGTCCTCGACGGCCTGCGCGGTGTCGGCGGCTGCCAGCCGGGCGGGCACCTGGATGTTGGCGTTGTCGAAGACCGGCTTGTAGGCGTGCTTGGCCGCGTCGGCCTGCCAGGCGCAGAAGTCCTTGGTCAGCTGGTCCATGCCGGGGTTCGACACGACGCTCGGCGGCGCGGCGAGGAACTGGTAGGTGTCCTGGTTCGCTTCGGTCTTGCCCTTGTCGGTGTAGGTGGGCCCGGCTGAGGTCATCGTGTAGTCCACGCCCTCGGCACCGAAGTTGATCAGCGTGTACTCCTTGGAGCCGTACGGCGCCGCGAGGAAGTTCGCGATCGAGAGGCATTCCTTGATCTGCGCCGGGGTCAGGCTCTTGTTCAGGTAGCTCATGATGCTCGCGCCGGAGCCGACGAAGATGGTCGGCGTCGTGGTCCCGTCGGCGGAGAAGACCTTGAAGGCCTGCCGGTTGTACTTGGGGTTGGCGGCGATGCCGGACTGGGCGTCCATCAGGTTCCAGGCGCCGGTGCCGCCCGAGCCGAGGATGGTCTTGCCCGAGTAGAACCGGGTGTTGGCGTTGCTGGTGTCGCCCGCGAGCGCGTCGGGGTGGATGTAGCCGGCCTTGGCGACCTTGTAGTTCCAGTTCAGCGCCTCAAGGTACTGCGGCGTGTCGTACATGTGCACCAGCTTGCCGCTCTGTACCTCGAACTTCGAGTGGACGCCGAAGGGCTGGTACGTGTACGGCCACAGGTCGTCGCAGGCGCCGATGCCGCCGTTGGCCTGCTTGCACTCCTTCATGAGGGCTTCGAAGTCGGCGATCGACTTCACCTCGCCGCTCAGACCGAGCTTGTCGAGGATGTCCTTGCGGTAGAAGAAGCAGCCCGCGAAAGCCGCGCCACTGGCGAAGGACGGGATGCCGTAGAGCTTGTTGTTCCACACTCCGGCGGTCCAGGCCGCGGTGGGGATGGCAGCCAGGTTCGGGTACTGCAGGATCTTGTCGCCGGCCAGGTACGGGGTCAGGTCGGCCAGCTGGCTCCCGGTCAGCTCGCCCACGGTGAACGCCGAGTTCCACCAGGTCGGCATCTGGATCCAGTCCGGCAGCTTCTTGCCGGCGATCAGCGCGGTGACCGAGGTGTTGTAGGTGTTGCCGTTGGCCGGGTGCATGTTGATCGTCGCGCCGAGGGCCTTGTTCACGGCCTGGTAGTAGGCGTTGTTCGCGGCCGGGATCGAGCCCCACAGCGGCGTGATCGCGTTGTAGGTGCCGCCGGAGCCGGGAGTGCCGCTCACGGTCGCGACCGGGTTCGCCGGGTAGGTCAGGTAGCCCGCGTCGGTCACGGCTCCGCCGGAGCCCTGGACGACGGGGATGTCCGGGGTCACGGCGGAGTTGGCCTTGTACGTCGGCAGCGCGGCCGCAAGGCCGGTCTTGGTGTTGGTGCTCCCCTTCGCGGTGGAGGAGCCATTGCCACACGCGGCAAGCAGCGGGGAGAGGGCTAACGCGCCTGCGGCGCCCGCGGTGGCCGTCACGAAGCCGCGGCGGGTAAAGGCGTTGGAGCTCGGCATTGAACTCTCCATTGACGGAAGTGGCTCCGCCTCGTCCTGGGAATCCGATCTTAAGAGCGGATCCGCGCCGGGTCTCGGCGGGTGGGTGTCAAGTTGTCGTGGTGCGGGACTGCGTCTGCCAGTCGGCGGCTCCGGATCGTCACCGCACCGAGGGAGAGCACCGCCCTGTGGCGAGACTGTCGAAGCGCTTCAATATTGCGTTGAGGTTAGGTCAGCCCCACCGCCCACGCAAGGGTGTTCGGTCACGTTTCGATATCGGGAGTGATGTCGTTCGAGGCCGCGGGCGGCCCGCCCGCAGCCCTGGACCAGCCCGATCGATACCGCTTGTGATCTGCGCGAAGTTGTCTGGACCAGCGCAGAGACCCGGCGCGGTAGGCCGTGCCGGGGTTGACACCGGGACTGCTGGGATGGGACTTTCGAAGCGCTTCGATCGTGGAACCGTGGGGAAGGTCTTTTCCGTGAGCGCTGTGCCTGCTGCTTCCGCGCCTGCTGCGACTGTCGCCGATCCGGCCGCGAAGGTTGCCGGGCTCCTGGCCCAGCTGACCCTCGAGGAGAAGATCGCCTTCCTGCATCAGCACCAGCCCGCGGTCGAACGGCTCGGCCTCGGCCGGTTCCACACCGGCTGCGAGGCGCTGCACGGGGTCGCCTGGATCGGGCGGGCCACCGTGTTCCCGCAGGCGGTCGGGCTCGGCGCGACCTGGGACCGGGAACTGCTGCGGCGGATCGGCCAGGCGGTGTCGACCGAGGTGCGCGCCTTCCGGCAGGACGCGCGCGCCGTGCAGGGCAGCGACGTGTACGAAAAGCACACGATGGTTTCGCTCAACGTCTGGTCGCCGGTGGTCAACCTGCTGCGTGATCCGCGCTGGGGCCGCAACGAGGAGGGTTACAGCGAGGACCCCTTCGCGACCGCGGAAATGGCGACGGCTTACTGCCGGGGGCTGCGCGGCGACCACCCGACGATCTGGCGCACAGCGCCGGTGCTCAAGCACTTCCTCGCGTACAACGTGGAGACCGATCGGGCCGCCATCGACGTGCGAGTACCGCCGCGTGTGCTGCACGAATACGAGCTGCCGGCCTTCCGCGGCCCGATCGAGGCCGGCGTGGTGGCCGGGGTGATGCCGGGCTACAACCTGACCAACGGCATCCCGAACCATGTGCACCCGCTGCTCGCCGAAGCGCTGCGGGCCTGGAACCCGGAGCTGGTGATCTGCTCCGACGCGCAGGCTCCGTCGAACCTCGTGGAGATCGAGAAGTACTTCCCCTCGCATGTCGAGTCGCACGCCGCGGCGCTTAAGGCCGGGCTGGACAGCTACACCGACAATGACGCGAACGCGCAGCCGACGATCGAACGGTTCACCGCGGCGCTGCAGCAGGGGCTGATCAGCGAGGCGGACATCGACGCGGCGGTCGGCCGGTTGCTGGCGATGCGGGCGCGCACCGGCGAATTCGACCCCGAACTCGACCCGTACGCGGACATCCGGGCCGACGTGGTGGTCTGCGAGCCGCACGCGGCGCTGGCGCTGGAGGCGGCGAAAGCGTCGATCGTGTTACTGAAGAACGACAACCGCGCGCTGCCGCTGGACCCGCGCCCCGGATCGGTCGCGGTGATCGGGCACTTGGGCACGCGCGTACTGACCGACTGGTACAGCGGCACGCTCCCTTACGCGGTCAGCATCGCGGACGGGCTGCGCACTCGGCTCGGCGCGGACTCGGTGGCGGCCGTCGACGGGGCCGACGTGGTCAAGCTGCGCGCCGGGGAGCGGGAGTTCGGCCCCTTCGTTCACAACGACTGGGGCACGAGCGTGCAGTGCCCGGTGCCTGTGCACACATTCCAGTCCACCGAGAATGGCAGGTATCTGACGCTGACTGGCGAGCACGACCGCCAGGTCGAGGCGGCGGCGCAGACTCCGGACGGCTGGTTCGTCAAGGAACTGTGGGAGCTGCACCCGGTGGGCGAAGCCTCGGCGGCCGGTCAGGTTCTGCTGCGTTCCAACGCCGAGCACAGCCGCAAGTACGTGCGCGTAGACGAGACCGGAAGCCTTGTCGCGGATGCCGAATCGCCGCAGGACGCGACTCGCTTCACCGTCGAACTGCTGACCTCGGGCACGCACGAAGCGGTGGCCGCCGCGTCGTCGGCCGAGAGCGCGATCGTGGTTGTGGGCAACGACCCGCACATCAACGGCCGTGAAACGGTCGACCGCGACGGCCTGGCGTTGCCGGCCGCTCAGGAGAGCCTGCTGCGCGCGGTGACTGAGGCGAATCCGAACACTGCGGTGATCGTCGTCTCCAGTTACCCGTACGCGATCGACTGGGCCGCCGAGCATGTGCCCGCGATCCTGTGGACCTCACATGGCGGCCAGGAATTGGGCAACGCGGTGGCCGAGGTGCTGACCGGTGCTTACAGCCCGGCCGGACGGGTGCCGCAGACCTGGTACTCGGCCGAGGCGGAGCTTCCCGAGCCCGGGGATTACGACGTCATCGGCTCGCAGTGGACGTATCAGTACTCGCAGCGCAAGCACCTGTTCCCGTTCGGGCACGGCCTGTCCTACACGACCTTCGAGTATGGCGACCCGATCGGAACGGTCGCGCTGTCACATGAGGGCGCGCCTACGGTGACCATCGAGGTGACGGTGACGAACGCGGGCGACATAGCTGGTGACGAAGTGGTCCAGCTGTACTCGCACGCGATCGACGCCTCCGTGCCCACGCCGCTGCGTAAGCTGCAGGGCTTCGAGCGGATCCGGCTGGAGCCGGGCGAATCCCGGGCGCTCGTCTTCGAAGTGCCGGCAATCCGCCTGGCGCACTGGTCGGAGCTGGACGGCGGCTTCGTCGGCGAGCCGGGCGAGTTCGAGTTCGCGGTCGGGCGTTCCTGCGCCGACCTGCCGGCCAGCGTGACAGTGTTCTGCGGCTAGGCGGTCAAGCCGCGCCGTCGCGCCGGTTGACCGCCCGCCACCGCTTCGAAACTCCGGCAGACCCGAAGCGCTAGAGATAGAACCGGGAAACGGTCTCCGCGACCGCCGCCGGCTTCTCTACGCCCTGAATCTCCACGACCGCCTTGGCCGTCACCTGCACATAGTCAGCCTGCTGATCCACCTCGGCGACGGTCATCACCGCGCGCACCGAGGAGCCGACCCGGACCGGGTTGATGAAGCGCACCCGGTTCAAGCCGTAGTTGATGCCCATCCGCACGCCCTCGACCCGGTAGACCTCGGCGAGTAGAGCGGGCAGCAGCGACAACGTCAGGAAGCCGTGCGCGATCGTCGAGCCGAACGGCCCCTCCTTCGCGCGCGCCTCGTCGACGTGGATCCACTGGTGGTCGCCGGTGGCCTCGGCGAACTGGTCGATCCGGTCCTGCTCGATGACCAGCCAGTCGCTGGCGCCGATCTCCTGGCCGACCGCCTGCGCCAGCTCGGCCGGGCTCGCGAACACCTTCACCGGTCGGCCCCGCCGTTGACGTGGATGGTCTGGCCGGAGATGAACGAGGACTCGTCGGCGGCCAGGAACGCGACCGTGGCGGCGATGTCCTCCGGGGTGCCGACCCGGCGCACCGGCGTCATCTGCGCGGCGGCCTCGCGGAACTTCTCCGGCTCGAAGCCGACCCGGCGCGCGGTGGCGTCGGTCATGTCGGTGGCGATGTACCCGGGGGCGACCGCGTTGACGTTGATGCCGAACGGGCCGAGCTCGATCGCCAGCGTGGAAGTCAGGCCCATGATTCCGGCCTTGGAGGCCGAGTAGTTGGCCTGGCCGCGGTTGCCCAGCGCGGAGCGGGAGGAGAGCGAGACGATCTTGCCGTACTTCTGCGCCACGAAGTGCTTCTGGCACTCGCGCGACATGAGGAAGGCGCTGCGCAGGTTGACCGCGATGACCGAGTCCCAGTCCTCGTCGGTCATCTTGAACAGCAGGTTGTCGCGGGTGATCCCGGCGTTGTTGACCAGGATGTCGATGCGCCCGAACTCCTCGACCACGGCGGCGACCGCGGCCTGCACGTCAGCGGTCTTCGACACGTCGGCGCCGACCGCGAAGGCCTCGCCGCCGTCCTTGACGATCTGATCGACGGTGCCCTGCGCCCGATCGGCGGTCAGGTCCACGACGCCGACCTTCGCGCCCTCATTCGCCAGCCGTCGCGCGATCGCCGCGCCGATGCCTTGCGCCGCGCCGGTCACGATCGCGACCTTGCCCTCGAAGCGACTCATCCTGCTACTCCTAATCCGCTCTTCTGTGTTCCGACCGAAAGACGTTCGTCGATCACGGCGCTTCCAGCAGTACCGCCGTGCCCTGCCCGACCCCGACGCACATCGTGGCCAGGCCGCGGCGGTGCCCTTCGCGCCGCATCCGGTGCACCAGCGTGGTCACGATGCGCGCGCCGGAGCAGCCGAGCGGGTGCCCGAGCGCGATCGCGCCGCCGTCCGGGTTGACGATCTCGGGCTCGATGCCGATCCCGTCGATGACCGCGAGCGACTGCGCGGCGAAGGCCTCGTTCAGCTCGGCGGTATCGAGGTCTGCGATACTCCAGCCGCTGCGCCCGAGCACCTTCTGCGTCGCCGGGATCGGGCCGACGCCCATGACGTCCGGGTGCACGCCGGCCGAGGCGCCCGCGACGTATCGGGCCAGCGGCTCGACGCCCAGCTCGGCGAGGCCCTGTTCGGAGACCAGGACCAGGCCCGCCGCCCCGTCGTTGAGCGGGGAGGAATTGCCGGCCGTGACGCTGCCGCCCTTGCGGAACACCGGCTTGAGCCCCGCGAGTTTCTCCAGGCTGGTGTCCGACCTGATGCCCTCGTCGGCGTCGACCACGGCGCCCTGCGGTGTGTGGACCTCGACCAGTTCGTCCTTGAAGCGGCCGGCGTCGCGGGCCGCGGCGGCCTTCTGGTGGCTGCGCAGTGCGAACTCGTCCTGCCGCTCGCGGCCGATGCCGTGGCGGGCGGCGACCTCCTCGGCCGTCTCGCCCATCGCCAGCAGCCCGTGCAGCTCGCTCATCAGCGGGTTGACGAGCCGCCAGCCGAGCCGGGTGTCGGCCAGCTCCATCTTGTGCGGCAGCGCGTCATCCGGCCGGGGAAGCACGAACGGGGCGCGTGTCATCGACTCCGAGCCACCAGCAAGTACGATGTCTGCTTCGCCTGCGGCGATGGTCCGGGCCGCGACGGTGAACGCCTCAAGGCCCGAGGCGCACAGCCGGTTGAGCGTCGCGCCGGGCACCGAGTCCGGCAGCCCGGCCAGCAGCACGGCCATCCGCGCGACGTTCCGATTGTCCTCGCCCGCCTGGTTCGCCGCACCCCAGTAGACGTCGTCGATGCGCGCCGGGTCCAGGCCGGGCAGCCCCGAGATCAGGTCCTTGATGACGGTCGCGGCCAGGTCGTCCGGCCGCACCGAGGCGAGGGCGCCGCGCAGCCTGCCGATCGGCGTGCGCCGCGCGGCGGCCACGTACACGGTTCTCATAGCTCTTACTCCACGCTCCTCGTCCGACGTCCTTCCCGACCCTGCCGCCGCGCTGTCAGATTCACCGCTGTCAGATTCACCGCGCCGTCCTGCCGTCACGCGATCGCGTTGACGCCGGTGTGCGCCCGCGCGATCAGCAGCTTCTGCAACTCGCTGGTGCCCTCGTACAGGGTCATCACGCGGGCGTCGCGCACGAGCTTGCCGACCGGGTACTCGTCGATGTAGCCGTAGCCGCCGAAGACCTGAAGGGCATTGTTCGCCGCCCGCACCGCAGCCTCGCTCGCGAACAGCTTGGCCATCGAGGACTCGCGGGCGAACTCCTGGCCGCGGTCGATGAGGTCCGCGACCCGCCAGACCAGCAGCCGCGACGCGTCCACGTCGGTGGCGATGTCGCAGATCAGCTCCTGCACCAGTTGCCGGTGCGCGATCGGCTTTCCGAACTGGACCCGTTCGGTCGCGTGGCGCACCGCGTGCCGCAGCGCCGCCTCCGCGATGCCGACGCAGCCGGCCGCGACCGACATGCGGCCCTTGGCCAGCGCGGACATGGCGACCGTGAATCCCTTGCCCTCGGCGCCGAGCCGCGCGGTGTCCGGCACCCGCACGCCGTCGAAGGTGAGTTGAGCGGTGGCCTGGCCGCGCAGCCCGAGCTTGCCGTGGATCTCCCGGCGCTCGACGCCCTCAGCGTCCAGCGGCACCAGGTACGCGGTGATGCCCCGATGCCCCGGCTCGCCCGACCGCGCGAAGACGAGGGCGACATCGGCCCACGTCCCGTTGGTGATGAACATCTTCGAGCCGGTCAGCAGCCAGTCCGAACCGTCGCGCACCGCGCGCATTGTCAGGTTCGCGGCGTCCGAGCCCGTGTCCGGTTCGGTCAGCGCGAAACAGGCGAGCGCGTCGCCGGAGCACAGCCGCGGCAGCCAGGCGCGCTTCTGCTCTTCGGTGCCGTGCGCGTTGATCGACTTGGCCACCAGGCCGAGCGAGACCGAGACGATGCCGCGCACCGCGGAGTCGCCGCGGCCGAGTTCCTCCAGCGCCAGCACATAGGCGAAGTGGTCGCCGCCGGAGCCGCCGTACTCCTCCGGAATGGTCAGACCGAGCAGCCCGAGCGCCCCGAGCCGCTTGATGATGCCGCGGTCCACGGACTCGGCCCGGTCCCACTCGGCGGCGTGCGGGACGATCTCCCGGTCGGTGAAGTCCGCGGCCAGCCGCCGCAACGCCGCGTGCTCCTCGTCGAGCGAGAGATCCATGGCCGCACCGCCTTGCCTTCTCGTCGCCACAAAAAACTTACAGTGCTAGTTTTGGTTGACTGTAACCCACCGCACGCCCGTCCCGGAAGAGCGAGGTACGTCACCATGGCCAGGCCCCGGTCGCCGCTGCTCAGCCGCGACCGCATCGTGGCCGCGGCGATCGCGCTGGTCGACGCGGAGGGCCTGGCCGCGCTCTCCACCCGGCGGCTGGCACTGGAGCTCGGGGTGAGCGGGCCGTCCCTGTACAACCACTTCGCGACGAAGGACGACCTGCTCGAAGCCGTGGCCGACGCGGTGACCGCGCAGGTGGACATCTCGCCGCTGGGCGCCCGGCCGTGGCCGGAGGCGCTGCGGGCCTGGGCGGTCTCCTACCGGCAGACCCTGGCCGAGCACCCGAACCTGGTCCCGGTCGTCGCGCACGGCCCGGGACGCCGGCCGCACGCGCTCAAACTCGCCGACGCGGTGTACGGCGCCCTTGTTCAGGCAGGCTGGCCCCCGCGCGAGGCGACCCGTATCGGTGCTCTGATGCGCTACTTCGTGGTCGGCGCGGCGACCGGTTCGTTCGCGGCCGGGTTCGTCGACGATCCGGCGCTCTACGGCGCGGACTACCCGCATCTGTCCGACGCGCACCGGCTCCAGTCGCGCCGCCGAGAGATCGACGAGGGCGCCTTCGAGACCGGGCTCGACGCGCTCATCGCAGGGCTGGAACTGCGCTTCGCCGCGCTGCCCGCCACCCGTCCGGCGTAACCGCGGCCGTCTTCCGGCAGCCTCCTGCTTTACTAGGTCTAGACCAATACCCCGCTGACCAGGGATTACTGGTCTAGACCTTGACAGGCCCGTGCGGCCACGGTTTAGTCCCTGCGACACCAGTAATCGGCCGACCGAGCCGTACGGCGCCCGGTCGGTGGGCCGTGCACGAAGTGCAGCGCACGCTGCACGAAGGAGAGAGCACGTGTCCAGAAAGCGATTTCTGATCTGGCTGAGCGCCGCAGCCGCCACCGCGACGGTCGCCGTCGGCGTTCCGGTCCTCAACAGCACCGCGGCCTCCGCCTCGACCCCCTGCGCGGCCGCCTGGAGCAGCAGCGCGGTCTACACCGGCGGAATGCAGGCCTCTTACAACGGCGACAACTGGACCGCCAAGTGGTGGACGCAGGGCGACACGCCCGGCGGCGCCGCGGGCGTCTGGTCCGACCAGGGCCCGTGCGGCGGTGGCGGCGGAGGCGGCACTGGGGGCGGCGGAGGCGGAACCGGCGGCTGCACCTACACGGTGTGGACCGCGGGCACCAACTACACGACCGGCGCGATCGTCCTTTATCCGCCGAACGGCCAGTACTACCAGGCCACGCACGACAACCCGGGCTACGACCCGACCATCAGCACCTGGTTCTGGAGTCCGTACAGCTGCTCCGGCTCCAGCGGTGGCGGCGGTGGCGGAACCGGCGGCGGAGGCGGTTCGTCAGGCTTCGTCGTCAGCGAGGCCCAGTTCGACCAGATGTTCCCGAACCGGAACTCCTTCTACACCTACAGCGGCCTGGTCGCGGCGCTGAGCGCGTACCCCGCGTTCGCCACCACCGGCAGCAGCACGGTGCAGAAGCAGGAGGCCGCGGCCTTCCTGGCCAATGTGGACCACGAGACCGGCGGCCTGGTCTACATCAACGAGATCGACCAGTCGGGCAACTACTGCGCCAGCGAGCCCTACGGCTGCCCGGCCGGCACCTACGCCTACTACGGCCGCGGCCCGATCCAGCTGAGCTGGAACTTCAACTACAAGGCCGCCGGCGACGCGCTCGGCATCGACCTGCTGGACAACCCGAACCTGGTGGCGACGGACGCGGCCACCTCGTGGAAGACAGGACTCTGGTACTGGAACACCCAGACCGGCCCCGGCTCGATGACGGCGCACGACGCGATGGTCAACGGCGCGGGCTTCGGCCAGACCATCCGCGCAATCAACGGCAGCATCGAGTGCAACGGCGGCAACACCGCCGAGATGCAGGACCGGGTCAACGACTACGAGCAGTTCGTCCAGATCCTGGGCGTGCCGGCCGGATCGAACCTGACCTGCTGACCGCCTGAGCCGAGCGCCCGCGAAACACCGAGAACGGCGCGATCGCGTGGCCCGGATTCCCTTTCCGGTCCACGCGATCGCGCCGTTCCGCCGTCTGAGCCGGTCAGCGCCACTCAGTCAATACTCTCACTCAGCCAAGCTGCCGACGCACGTCCATCAAGTGGTGTCGGGCCTCGTGCACGGTGTGAACCGCGACCCACGCGAGCGTGCGCGGCGTCGGCGCGGGGAACGGATAAAGCGCCTCGCGCTCCCAGTCGGCGGGACTCAGTTGGCTGAGCACGCCGACGAACATCAGCCCGGCGTCCGACAGCTGGCGGGCGACATCCTCAGGCTGCTGCGACGCGTAGCCGTCGTGCTCCACGCGCTCGTCCCGGCCCATCGAGGTGAGTTCCGGCCGGTCGACGCGACGCGCCAGCAGCACCCGCTCACGCTGGACCAGGAGCACGTCACGCAGATGGCACCCGTACTCCAGCGGTGACCAGACCTCCGGCTGCCGCCGGCCGCGCAGGTCGGCCCCTTCGGTGCGCATCAGCTGCGCCATCTCCTCGGCGAGCTCGGGGAGGATCCGGATCGCCGCGCCGGCGTGGTCGAGGTGGTAGACGAAGCCGCACTCCTCGCAGCGTTCTTCTTCCTGATCCACGGAGTTCTCCTTCGCTGTGCGTGGCCCGGGCACTGGTCCCGGAATTTCAGCCGGGGATCTGACTCTGCGCGATGCTACTCAAGGCCGGCGACGCGCAGCTCGCGGCTGACATCGCTCGATTATCCTGCCGCTTTTCGCCCGGCTAGCTGGGGCGGGTACCGGCCGGCGTCATAAGGTGGCCCTGTGACGGCAAGCGGCAGCGGTGGCGGGCGCATCCAGGCCTTGGTGGTCGAGGACGATCCTGGGATCGCGAACTCGATGGCCCGCGGGCTCACCGGGGCCGGATATCAGGTCGAGGTCGTCGGGACCGGCGCGCAGGCCCTGGCCGCGGCGCCGGCTGACGTGGTGCTGCTCGACCTCGGGCTGCCGGACATGGACGGCCTCGAGGTGTGCCGCGGCCTGCGCCGGCGCTGCGACGCGGCGATCATCGTGGTGACCGCGCGCGGAGAGGAAGGGGACCGGGTCGTCGCCCTTGACGAGGGCGCGGACGATTACCTGGTCAAACCCTTCGGCCTCGCGGAGCTGCTGGCACGCATCCGGGCGGTGCTGCGCCGCATCCGGCCGAGCGGCCCGGCGGTGTACATTCACGGCCCGATGACGGTGGATCCGCGCACCCGCCGGGTGACCGTGGACGGGACCGAGGTGTCGCTTACCCCGAAGGAGTTCGACATCCTCGAGTGCCTGGCCGCCGACCCCGGTCGCGTCGTCTCCCGCCAGGAGCTGCTGGAGCGCGTCTGGGACGCCAACTGGTACGGGCCGACGAAGGTGCTGGACGTGCATGTGGCGGCGCTGCGCCGCAAGCTCGGCGTGACAGGCCTGGTGGAAACCGTGTACGGGCGTGGGTTCCGGCTCGGCGAACTCGAATGAGCCCCTCGACCGCTGCGCGCCCGGCCCGCAGACCGGCGACCGCCAGCACCGTCGTACGCAGCCCGGCGACTGTCGGCACTGCCGCACGCAGCGCCGTGACGGCGGGTTGACCGGCCGTGTCCCGACGCATTGCGCTCACGTTCGTAGCACTGATCGCGGCTCTGCTGGTGGTGGCGGTGGTTCCGATCGGCGTGGCGGTCGACGCCAAGGAACGCGAATCGTTTCGTTTCGACGCGATCTCGGCCGGACGCCAGATCTCCTCCGCCGCCGAGGAGTACCTGACCGACCACCACCCACCCACCGCGATGAACGCCGCCCTCGCCGATGCGGCGAAGCACCACGATTGCGCCGCCGTTTACGGGCCGGATGACAGCCTGCTCGCTTCCGCGGGCTGCTCGGCGACGACGGACGCACACGCCCGAGCCTTAGTCGTGACGGCACGCACCGCACGCGACCACGAGCAGACCGCGCAGAATGGAGCGTGGTTCCTGGCCGCGGTGCCGGTCTCGGATGACGACAAGTATTCGGGCACCGTGGTGTTCGGGCGCTCAACCGGTGAGCTCGACGAGCACATGACGGTGCTTTGGGTCTGGCTCGGATTGACTGGACTTGCCGCCCTGATCCTTGGCGTGGCGCTCTCGCTTCGGCTGGCCCGCTGGGTATCCCGGCCGCTGAGCGGGCTTGGCGCCGCGGCGGCGCGGCTCGGTGATGGAGAGCTGACCGTCCGCGCCGAGACCAGCCACGGGCCAGCCGAGGTGCGCGCACTCGCGGCCACCTTCAACCGCATGGCAGAGCGGACGCAGACTCTCGTGCACGGGCATCGGGCGTGGGTCGCCGACGTCTCACACCAGCTGCGCACGCCGCTGACCGCGCTACGGCTGCGACTGGACGTGCTGGCCGCGGAGACCGAGGGCGGAACCGCCGCCGAACTGGCCGGAGCGCTGGAGGAGATCGGCCGGCTCTCCCGGCTCGTGGATGGTCTGCTCGCGGTCGCCAGGGCGGAGGGGCGGGTGCCGCGCCGCGAGCCGGTCGACGTCGGTGCGGTCGCGGCGGAACGCGTCGCGGCGTGGGAACCGCTGGCCAGGGAGCGGCGGATCGAACTGGAACTGCCCGAGACCGCCGGCGCGATCGGCTCGGAGGCGGTGGCGCGCCTCGGAGCGGGGGATCTGGAGCAGATGCTCGACAACGTGCTGGCCAACGCCCTGGAGGCGGTCCCGGACGCGGGCCGTGTGCAGATGCGGGTGAGCCGCGTCGACGGCCGGGTGCTGCTCCACGTGATCGACAACGGCCCCGGCATGGACGAACCGGCCAAGCAGGCCGCGTTCCGCCGCTTCGGCAATCCGGACGCGCGCGGAAACGGGCTGGGCCTGGCGATCGTGCACCGGCTGATCACGGCGAACGGCGGCGCGGTGCGGCTCACGGACACCCCCGGCGGCGGACTGACCGTGGAACTCGATCTTCCGTCAGTGTCCTGATCGGCGTCTGAAACGCCCGCGGCACGCTGCTTCGCTAGGACCGAGCAGCGATCTTTACCGCTTCTGAGCGAGTTCTGAACCGGATTCACGAAGCCCGGAATCGATCCTGGAGGGGAGCTCTGCAGAAGGGACGCACCGGGCCGTGGTACGTGACAGCGCCGCGTGGAACAACGCCGTGTCCGACAGCGCCGCGTGGAACAACGCGGTATCCGACAACGCAGCGTCAGGCAACGCCGCATCGAACGAGGCCGCGTACTCCTCCGGCGCGACGTCCCATCGCCGGACTCCGCCGACCGGGTCGCATTCCGGACCCGAGGGCAACGAGCGGCTGACCGCGATCACCGGAGCGGTGCTGCTCGTGCTGTTCGCCGCGGAGGGCGTAACGATTCTGTCCCTGCGCAGCCTGCTGTATTGGCATTACTTCATCGGGCTGCTTCTCATCGGTCCGGTCTGCGTGAAGATCGGCTCGACGTTCTACCGCTTCGTCCGCTACTACACCGGCGATCGCGAATATGCGCGCAAAGGACCGCCTGCGCCGCTGCTGCGCGTGCTCGGGCCGTTCGTGATCCTCACGAGCGTGGGCGTTCTCGGTACCGGCGTCGCGCTCGGCTTCGAGAAGGGCACGTCCTACCACGGCATCCCGCTGCTGTTTTTGCACAAAGCGTGCTTCGTGCTCTGGCTGGGAGTGATGACCATCCACGTGCTCGCCTACATTTGGCGGCTGCCCGGCCTCATCGGCGCGGACCTGCGCAGCTCACGGGCCTACGGGACGGCGGTCGCGGTCGGCGGTCGCGGCCTGCGCTGGTCGATCACGGCGGTCGGCCTGGCCGCAGGTGTCGCGATCGCGATGGCCGCCGCGCACCTGTCGGCGTCGTGGCAGCGGTGACCACTCCCGCGTTCGACATCGCGCGGGCCGAGTTCCCCGCGTTCGGCGGGACAGCGGTCGTGCTGTCGGTGGTGCCCGATCGGCTGGATTCGGCCTGCGCGGCCGCGCGCGCGCAGATCGAGGCAATGGATTCGGCGTGCAGCCGTTTCCGCGCCGATTCGGAACTCGCGCGCGTGAACGCGAGCGCGGGTCGACCTGTGCCCGTCAGCGACCTGTTCGCCGAGGCCGTGGAGGTCGCGTTGCGGGCGGCTCGGCTCACCGAGGGCGCGGTGGACCCGACCCGCGCGGCTGCGGTCGTCGGCGCGGGGTACGACCGGGACTTCGAACAGGTGCGCGCTGGCGGCGCGAGTATCAGCCTGGCCCGGGCTACCCCGGCCCCCGGCTGGCGATCGGTCGACTGGGATCCGCGCCGGCAGTCGGTCCGCATCCAACCGGGCTCACTGCTCGACTTCGGCGCTACAGCCAAGGCTTTGGCGGCGGACCGCGCCGCGTATGCCGCGCACCGAGCCGCTGGCTGCGGTGTATTGGTGAGCCTCGGTGATGACCTCGCCGTCCAAGGTCAGCCCCCTGATGGAGGCTGGCGGGTGCGCGTGGCCGACGATCCCCACGACGGCGCCTGCGACGGTGCGTCCGAGCAGGCGGCCATCGGTCACGCCGACGCTCCCGGCCGATCCGTCAGCATCGCAGAGGGCGGACTCGCCACGTCGAGCGCGGCGGCACCTCGCTGGATCGCGGCGGGCACGGCGCTGCAACACCTTGTCGATTCCCGCCTCGGCGCGCCCGCTCAGTCCTGCTGGAGCGCGGTCAGCGTCGCCGCGATCACGTGCGTCGACGCCAGCATCGCGGCCACGGCAGCCATCGCTCGCGGTGAATCCGCCGCCCGCTGGCTCACCGATCTCGGCTTGCCCGCGCGCCTCGTGCACGTCGACGGCAGTGTCCTGATCCTCGCGGACTGGCCGGCGCTGTGACAGCCCGCGCATAACGCGTTCGGCTCCGAACCCGTCACCGGGTCCGGAGCCGAACGCCTGCTCCTCAGCGTGGTTCGTCAGGGTGCTTCGACGGTCAACGCGTTCCGCTCGAAGCTCCGTGCGGAGCGTGCAGGGCACTCTGCTGCCCGGCCACGCCGCTCAGGTGCGTGACGGACGAGCCGAGCGGGCTCTGCGAGATCGTCGGGGCGAAGACTCCGAACAGGTCGACGATGACGTCGACGTTGCCTCCCGAGCCGTTGTAGATGTTCGATCCGCCGTCGAGCAGCGGGGACAGCACGGCGTTCGCGATGGTCTGTCCGGCGGCGAAGTCCAGGTTCGAGGCCTTGGGCATCGCCGGCAGGCCGTCCGGGAAGACGGTCAGGTAGCCACCCGTCTGCGGCCGCGTCACGGTGACGTTGTAGAGCGCCGCACTGAGCAGGTTCGACGGAACGCCGAGCGCGGTCGACAGTTCCAGCGTGCCGTACGTGCCCGCAGGCAGCGGCCCGATCTTGCGGGTGTCGAGCAGCCGGGTCGGGACGAAGGGCAGCAACACGCTCGTGGACGACGGGCTGTAGTACCCCGCCACATCCGCCACCAGGTCCGCGCTGCCCGCGCTGCCGAGGTAGAAGTCGACCTTGCCGTTCGTGATCGGCACGACGACGAGGTTCGGCACGGTGTCGTTCGCCGGGAAGTCGAGGACTGAGGTAGTCGGCCGGGAGCCGCCATCCGGGTAGACGGTGAGGTAGCCGCCACCGGACGGGTGGACCACGGTCACGTTCATCAGGACTGCCGTGGCGCTCGCTGGAACGACGCTCGTCGGCACGGTCAACGTCAGCGTGCCGCCGCCGGCCACCCGGCCGCCCGCGCCGCCGAGCCCGGACCGCGTGTCCAGCACTCGGGTCGGGCCGACCCCGGTGTAGCCGGTTCCCGAGCCGAGGGTATACACACCCTCCACGTCGGCGATCAGCTGCGCGCTCGCGCCGCTGCCGAGGTAGAAGTCCACGGTGCCGCCGGCGCCGACCGGGACGGTGACCTGGTTCGGCACGGTCTCGCCGGCGTTGAAGTCCAGATTCGAGCTGGTGGGCCGAGTCACGCCGTCGGGGTAGACCGTCAGGTAGCCGCCGGAAGACGGCGCGGTCACGGTGACGTTCAGCACGACCGCGAGCGTCGGGCTGTCCGCGGTGCCGAGCAGCGCCTGCGGCAGCTTGAGCTTGACCGTGCCGAGCGCGGGCACGGCGCCCGCGGGGACGCCGATGCCCTTGCGGGTGTCCATGATCCGCGCCGGGCCGTACGGCTGGAAGCCGCCGCCCACCGCGACCGTCTTCGACACGCTCTGCGTGCGGCCCAGCGCGTCGGAGACGGTGAGCTTGACCGGATACAAGCCCAGCGGCAGCGAGCGCGTCACCGGAGCGGAGGTCGCGGCGTTCACGACCACCGGAGCGGACCCGTCGCCGAAGTCGAAGGAGTACGAGGTGATCGGCGCGCCGTCACTGGTGCCCTTCGGATCCATGGTCACCGGCACCAGGCCGTTGACCGGTGCTCCCTCGGTGACGGTCAGCGCGGCGGCTTCCGCGGCGTTGGTCGAGACCACGAGCTGCTGCGTGGCCGTCGCGGTGTTCCCGAGCGCGTCGACGACAGTCAGCTTCACGGTGTACGTGCCGACCGCCATCAGGTGCGTGGCCGAATTCCCGTCAGCCGCGGACACGACCACCGGAGCGGACCCGTCGCCGAAGTCGAAGGAGTACGAGGAGATCGGCGCGCCGTCCGTGGTCCCCGCTCCGCTGGCGGTGACGGAGATCGGCGCGGCCGGCACGCTCGGGTACGACAGATTGAGCGAGGCGACGAGCGGGGCGCTGCCGGGGTTGACGGTGATGGTGTCGGAGTCGTGCGCCGAGGTCGTGGCACCGTACAGCGTTTCGCGGACGTCGATCCCGGCGGTGTTGGCCCCGAGCTTCTCGTAGGTGTGCTGGATCTTGTTCGACGATGACGGGGTCGTCCACCCGGTGCCGTCGTTGAAGTTGAACGAGTAGGTGCTGGCCCAGGCCCAAGCGCTCGGCGGTGTCGCCGTCGCGGTGACCACCAGCGGGTACGTCCCGGTCAGCGGCGTCGCGGTGACGGTCGCCGGGCTGCCGGCCGGCGGCACGAACTCGTAGGCACCGCGATCGACGTAGCCTGATCCGGTGCCGGCGTTCGGCACGTACGGGTCGTCCGTGCGCCCGTTACCGAGAATGTCGGTGGCCAGCAATCCCGGCGCGTTCGCGTCGCCGGAGTCGATCGCCGGCGAACCCTCGGTGAGCGGCAGATCCGCGGTCGGATACGGGTTCGCCTGCTGCTGGGCCGGCCACGGCAGCGAGGCGAGGTCGTGCGTTCCCTGCCCCGTGGCCGCGGTGAACGCGGCGAGACCCGGGTAGGTAGCGCCGTTCCAGCTGTACATGGCCGTGTTGTTGGTGGGCCAGGTGTAGAGGTCGTTGTAGTCGCTTGTCGTCTGTGCCGCGGAGCCAGCGGACACGGTCACCTCGGGCTTGGCCGGCGTCGTGCCGGAAACCACGCCGGCGCAGTCCCGGTAGCCGCCCGAGATGCCCGGTCCCCAGCCCCAGTCGTCGATGACGATGTTGTTCTCGATCGATACCTGCTGGGACGTGCCCTCGACGTCGATCCCCGACGGACAGGCGCGCTGGACGGTGTTGCTGGTCACGCTCAGGCCGTTGACGCCGGTCGCCAGAATCGGGGTCTGCCCGAAATTACCGAAGAGGCGGTTCGTCGTCACCGTGACGTTCGCGGCGCCCGAGCTCACGGTGACGCCGCTCAGCATGCTCCGGCTGATCGTGACGGCGCTGGACGCTCCGTCGACGGTCACCGCCGCCGACCCGCCGTCGTTCGCGGAGCCAGCGCCGTCGATGCCGTCGAGCGTGACGTCCGTAGAGTTCTGGACCTGGACCAGCGGAGCCGACGCGTAGTTGAGGATCGCGAAGCCCCGGATCACGATGTGGCTGGCGCCGTTGAGCGTGAAGGCGGACGAGCCCGACGTCATCCAGATCAGCGGATTGCCGTTGCTCTGGTAGTGCTGCGCGGGGTTGGACACGATGGTGATCGGCGACCTGTCCGAACCGGACTTGGAGATCACGGTGCCGGCCTGGTACGTCCGGTTCAGCGAGCTCGACACTATGACCGTGTCGCCCGCCGACGCGGCGTTCACGCCCGCCTGGATGCTGCAGAACGGCGCGGCCGCGGTACCGCTTCCGCTGTCCGAGCAAGCTTGGTTGGAGATGTCGACGTAGTAGGTAGTCCCGGCCGCCTGCGCGGGCCAGGCCGTCAGCCCCGCTGCGACAGTGACGGCGCTCAATGTCAGCGCGACGCGCACTTTAGTTCTCATGTATCCCACCCGAACCACGGCCGGGCGGCCTGCCCGCCCCCGCCGGATCGCTGACAGTACCAGCCGCGGGCGACGATCCGGCCTCTAAGAAAGCCGCTGACGTCACGAGTTCGCTACAACGTCGGCCCTGATATCAGCCGGTCAAGCGCGAGCACGGCACCGTGACGTGCCAGCCACCGCCAGGAGCGATCTGCAGGCGAGCCTCACGGGTCCCCGGGACGCGGCATGCGGCCCGGCCTGCGCTCACCTGGCTGCTCCACGAGGGCGCGGTCGCGCGCGGTTCGCTGCCTCCGCGGTAATTAGCCGCCACGTTGGCGCCGACCAAGACACATAACGCGGCCAGCGGCAGGTAGGTGCGCATCGCAACGCGCTGAGAGTCCCGGTGCAGCTCAGCAGCACTACTTAACACGGTGAGCGCGGTGATAAGCAGCAGCAGCGGCACGACGGCATACCGGTCCGTATACGCACCGCCCTGCATCGTTACGAGGCAGTAGAAGCCGACACTGAGCACCGCACAGATCGCCGCGAACGTGCGATTCGCCGCGCGGTTGACCAGCAGCAGTGCTGCGCAGGCGACGACGAGGACCGCCAGCAGACCGGTGACCTCCGCTGCGAACGTTCCACGCAGCCCCACGTGAGCCAGTTCCCGCGAGCTGGCCAACGTGGTACCGGTCACGTAACGCACATAGCCGCGCAGGGCGAAGGGCACGTTGTAGTCGTACATCGGGGGACGCGTTCCGAGTGCGCCCCGCAGCAGCCCAATGCCCTGAAACGCAACGCCGGCGGCAACTGCACCGAGTTGCCAGGCCGATTCCCGCAGCGGGCGGCTCCACAACCGAAGCGCCAGCAGCGGCAGAAACGCCAGCGCGAGCGGGTCACTGCCGACCGCGGAAAAAATCACGGCCGCAGCCAGTGCCTGTCTGACGCGGCTACGCGGATTCCACAAGAACATCCAGAACAGGCTGAAGGTCAGGTACCACTGCGTGTCGACGACGTTGTTGCCGACCTCGCTTTCGCCGAACGGAATGAGCGCCATCGGCAGCACGACACACATGCGCGCCACGCGAGAAGGAACAAGGGCGGCCGAAGCGTGGTACACCAGCAGCGCGCAGGCGGAGCTCGCCAGGCCGCCGAAGATGGCCATGAGTGCGGCAGCCCACGCGACGGGGAAGAGCGCGATCACCGACAGGACGATCCGCTGTACCAGGAGCAGGTAGCCGTTGACCGGCGCGAACAGCGAGTGGATCGCGCCGTGGTCGAAGGCGAACTGGTAGTGCGTCCCGTCTTCCGCCCAGATCGAGTCCAGCGCGCCCGGGCCGCCCTGCCGCGCCAACGACAGCGCGGCGGCCGACAGAACGAACGCGATGCCCAGCACCACGCGCGAAGCGACGACCCGGCTCGCGGCGTCCCGGGGGAAGAGCGCTGCAGCGCGCTGCCTCAGCATCGCGGCGGTGGTTTCCTGCGCCGGAGCGTTCGCGCGCTCCTGTCCGGTAGTCTCCGCGGTCACCGAGACACCATAACTGCTTCGGTGCAGCGACCCGCCAGCCCATCGCGGAAGCTAAGCGCGAGCCGCGAGCCCATCGCGGGGGGCTACTCGCCGAGCATCTCCCGCTCCAGCTCCTCCAGCTCGGCCTGCGCGAGATGACGAACAGCCCACTGATTCCGCGTTCCATGCGCGATGAACTCGGCAGGCAGCTCGATGTGGTATTTAGCCACGTAATACGCCAGATCATTGGGCCAGATCCACACGCCGTCCGTGCGAATTGCGTTGCGGCCGGCGACCGGATGCTGCGGGTCGAGAACGTCGTGCACGACGCTGCCCGAGATCACCAAGACAGGGCTTTCGGCGAGGTAATGCACGATCGCCGGCTCGTCATCCCGCGTCTGGCGTCCGGCCTCGAGGAGCGAAGGCCCTTCCGGGTCGCCGTGCGGAAGCTCTCGAAAGAACCCGAGCCGGAACGGCACGATAGTCACTCTCTTAGTCACTCATACGACTAGAGGCGCCCCGCGTATCAACACGCGAGGCGCCTCTAACTGCATTTCCCGTCGGCCGTTCACGAGTAGGCCTGGGCTGCGACCTTCCGCCCCTTCCCCGGAACCTTTCCCAACTCCAGCAAGATCGTTTCCCGAATCGGAGCCGCCATCACCAACTCTTGCCGGCTTGCTCCCGGACGGTACGGTTGATCCGGTTGAAGAAGTTGGTCATCGCGATCTCCAAGGTGATCGCGCCCAGTTGCTCCTCGCTGAAGTGAGCGGTGGCGGCCTCCCAGATCTCGTCGGTGACGCCCGGTGCGCCGTCTTGGAGCCGGGTGGCGGCCTCGGTGAGGGCTAGGACAGCGCGCTCCTCATCGGAGTAGAAGGACGTCTCGCGCCACGCGACCACGTTGTGCAGCCGTTCGTCGGTCTCACCGGCTTGCTTCGCCGACTGGATCGCGGCGAAGACGCACGGGCTGCAGCCGTTGATCTGGCTGGCACGCAAATGGACCAGCGACAGCAGCCGCTTGTCGACGCCCCCGGCGTGAATCGCCTTGTAGAGGTGCTGGATAGCTGTGGTCACGTCGGGATGGGACGGCCTGTCCACACGTGCTTGCATCTTCTTGCCCCTTATTCGGTTACCTGTGCCCCTTCGGGCCCGTCATTCCCTGTGACGGAGCAGAGCCGAGGAAGGTAACACCATGTCCGACACCGGCCCGACGGACCCGGTAGCCGAGATGTTCGAGGCCCAGCGTGATCGGCTGCGCGCGGTCGCCTATCGCATGCTCGGATCGCACGCTGACGCTGAGGATGTGGTCCAGGAGGCCTGGCTGCGGCTCTCCAGCCAGGACGCCGCGAGCATCCACAACCTCGCCGGCTGGCTGACCACCGTAGTCGGCCGGATCAGCCTCGACGTCCTGCGATCGCGCCAAGCCCGCCCGGAGGCGCCCTACGACGACGCTCTGTCCGAGCTCGTGGTGACGCTCGAGGACGATCACGCTCTCGAGGGCGACGCGGTGATCGCCGAATCGGTCGGGCTCGCGCTCCTCGTCGTCCTGGAGTCGCTCGGGCCGAGCGAGCGGCTGGCATTCGTGCTGCACGACCTGTTCGCGGTGCCGTTCGACGAGATCGGCCAGATCCTCGGCAAGTCCACCGCCGCCGCCAAGATGCTCGCCAGCCGCGCCCGCAGGAAGGTGCAGAGGATCGAGCGGCCGACCGGTGTCGGACGGCAGCAGCGAGAGGTGGTCCAGGCCTTCCTGGCGGCGGCTCGCCGCGGCGACTTCGAAGAATTGCTGCGGATCCTCGACCCCGAGGTGAAACTGACCGTCGACACCCCCTCCGGCGTGGTCGTCACCCTCGGCGCCA
>NZ_DASRBQ010000068.1:0-89945 GCF_035653575.1 Actinocrinis sp. | reverse complement strand
TGGCCACCCACGGCGACGCCCTCGCCGACAAGCTCGTCATCGACGCCGCCAACAACGTCGGCGGCCCCGTCGCCCACCACGCCGAGCACATCGCCCGGCTCGCGCCCAAGGCCCGCTATGCCCGCGCCTTCAACACTCTCGGGGGCGAGAACCTGGCCGACCCGCAGTTCGACGGCATACCCGCCGACATGTTCTACTCAGCGCCCGCCGGCGACCGGGCCACCATGGAGGCCCTGATCAGCGCGGTCGGGCTGCGTCCGATGTACGTCGGGGAGAACCAGCAGGACACCGTCGACGGAGTCCTGCGCCTGTGGTTCGCGCTCGCCGTCGCGCAAGGCCACGGCCGCCACCTCGCCTTCCGCACCCTGACCCGGTCAACCGACCCGAGCTGACGCGGCCCTATGCCTGGCTCTCAGCGGCCTGCCGCTTCGTCGAGCTCTGAGCGCCAGCGGTTCGCCGCCCTGTCGTAGTGCAGGGGGCCGATCGTGAACTGGCTAAGGTCGAGCGCGACGAGCGAGCGGATGGCCTCGGCGGGCAGGTCTGGCTCGATGACGATCTTCAGTCTGGAGCCGTTGTCCATGAGAATCAGTGGTGCCGGGCAGGCAGAGGGTCGGGGATCGCCCGGATCATCGGGGGAGTCGACCGCGGTGTGCCCGGTTTCCCCGGCCTGCGCCTGGGCCGCGCGCCCGCGTCTGATGGCCTCGTACCGTTCGGTGACGAGCTTGGCGGCGGCAAGCAGGCGGTTGTGGGCGTCGTCGGCCAGCTTCGCGCCGAGCGTTGAGAGGAACCCCTGCAGTGGCACTGCCGCGAGCACGCCCCAGGCCAGTGCCGTCGCCGTGTCGGTTCGCGTGGCGCGGATGACCTCCACACTCCCGGCCGCGGCGCCGCAGGCGGCGAGCGCGCTGAGAAAAGCCTGCTGGTCGTCGTCTGCCAGCAGGCCCGGCTCGCTCATCCACACCCGCGCAGGCACGGACAGTCCCGAGGAATCGGCGATCTGTTCGACGGCATCCACGGCGAACTCCTTCACGGTCCGAAGTGGGCGTACGCCCCCCACAGGGAAGGGCGTCGAGGGAAGCGCGTCTTCACGTCGCTCACCGCGGCGTGCAGGGCAGCCGCTGTAAGACCGGCGTCGACCCGACCGCTGGAAACGAGGCGCTCGTAGAAACTCATCGTGAGATCCGCGGTGACATCATCGGCGATCGGCCACAAGGCCGCGACCACGTGCTCGAAGCCGGCGACCTGGACGGCTGCCGCGAGGTGGATCGCCTCGTCGGGCAGCGCGACCGCACCCGCCGCCGTGTCACACGCCGACAGGAACGCCAGCGTGCCGGACAGGCGCGCCTGCGCCAAGTCCGCTACGGTCAGCCGTTCGTCATGAAGCTGAAGCGCAGACTGTGCGGGGGTTTTCTGGCTCTGCAGTCCATGGCAGGAGAAGTGCGCCAGCGCGTGCGTGGGCAGAGCGTCAAGCACCCGACGGCGGGTGGCATCGCGGTCCTCGAGGCGGGTGTGGCGTCCGGGAAACCGCCCGGCGAGAAACACGGCCTCGTCGTGCGCTCCATCCAGGCGGGCAAGGCCGAGTTGCTCAGGCAGTTCACGGATGGCGACGATCAACATGCGCTGTCCGTCCGCATCCGTCGTGCCTCGCTCAGCGGCGGGCAGCCCACTGAGTGACGGGACATAGGAGCTGACGACGCGGTCGTGCGCCGCCGCATGCAGCGGAAGCATGCTCAGCAGTCCCGTCGGACACCATCGCACATGACCCCCGGTTTCGCGCAGTATGCCCGTGCGCTCCAGTTCGTTCAGTACCGGCCCCGTGACATGTCCGGCGATCCAGTCAAGCACCCGGAGCAGGACCTCGTCGGCGTCCTGGATCGCCAGCGGATCGTCGCGCGGTCCGCGCGCTGCGGCGTCAAGCGCTGCGGAATGGGCCAGAGCCAGTCGACGCACCTCGTCCGGCGTGACGTGCGGCAGCGGTAGGACCGTCGTCTTGCCCCCGGCGATCAGGAGTGCGTCGCTGCGCAGCCTGCTCACGTTCAGCACGGCCACGGGGGCGTGCGCCGCTGCCAGGACCAGCTCGTCGACCGCGGGCTGGCGCAGCAATCCTCCCAAGCCGGGCAGCGCACGGGCGCGCACGATCGCCGCATCCCATTGCGCCGCCAGCCGTTCTCGCTCTTGCCCCCACTCGCCCGAGTCCGGCGCGGCGTCGCTGACCAGCGCCGTACCCAGCTCGGTCAGCTGCCGGTGCAGGCCGGGGTCTGCGTCCCGCAGCTCGTCAAAGTCGTTTCGCAGGTGCAGCAGCTGCCGCCACAGCACGGACCGGCCGCGTGCGAGCAGCGACAGCGCCCGCGCGAGATCGCCGCAGGCAAGGGCGCTGGCCGCGGCGTCGCAGCCCAGCCCCGGCAGCCGGCCCAGCTGCAGTTCCCGTACGTCGCGCGGCAGGCCGTGCCAGGCGACCAGGTCCAGCAGGTCGACGGCGCTCTCGTAGGCGTCGGCCGCGTCCGTCCAGCCGCTCTCGTCGGATACGCAGTCGGCTGCTTCGGGTGCGGCGGCCAATGCCCATCCGATCGCGGCACTCAGCCGCGTCTGGCGCGAGGCGCCGGGGAGCCTGGCGGCTGTCCGCAGGGCGTCGAGCGCTGCCGCGAGGTCACGGCTGTTCCCGCGCGGCCGTTCCCGCGCTGCCGTGCCGTTCAGGGGTCGCCCGGACCGTAAAAGCAGCGCTCGGCCCAGCGTGTGCAGCGCGTTCGCCCGGTTGGCAGCGTCTTGGCCCGCGGCTTCGACGGCGGCCCTGGCCAGCCGCACCGCCATGTCGAGGTCTTCGCCGTCGCCGGTCAGTTCGGCTCTCAGGCGGTAGGCGATCCCGGCATTCGAGAGCAGCCCGGAGTAGTTCGGCCTGTCCTCGGCGGGGATATCGGCGTCGTCCTGCTCGACGAACGCGTCAGCCGCGGCCATCCCTACCGTGATCGCCTCATCGAGGTCCGCTGCGTTTCCCGTCGCCTCGAAACGCAGTTGCAGCGCGAGGCCGAGGCTCGAGAGGTAGCTCACCCGCCGCGGATCGTCGCGGGGCAAAGCCGCGATGCCTTCGCGGTGGGCGCTGACGGCCTCCTGAAGGTCGGCGAGCCGCCCCGTCCTGCGGTAGCGTGTCTGCAAGTTGATACCTAGACGGTTGAGATCCTCGCCGTGCAGTGCGCTGTCGGCCGCGCGCCGCGGTGAAGCGGCCGCGCCGCGGGCGAGATCGACCGCCTCGTCGAGATCGGCGGGATCCCCGCTCTCCAGGTAGCGGGCGCGCAGCGCGACGGCGAGATCCGTGCGCAGGCTCGGCCGCTCGTCCTCGAGGATCGCATCCACGCGGGTGGTGCCGGCCAGGGCGGCCCGCGATCCGGCGACTGGCTCGGGACTGAGCGCCTCAAGCTCGGCCAACGCCTGCCGCAGCAGCCTGATTGCCCCTGCCATGTCGGCGAGATCGACCCCCGCGCCGCGCATCAGGTCGGTGCCGATCCGACCGCGTTCCGCGATGAGCAAGGCGAGCTGTGCCGCGCAGCCGTCCGCCTCATCACCGGGTGGCGCGAGCGTCCGGCTGCGCCTGGCGGCCGTGATACCGGCCTCGAGAAACTCAGGCTCGCCCGTGTGCACGGCCAGCACTGCCAGCGCCTGCGCGAATTGCGCGAAAACCTGGTAAGCGTACGAGTGCTCGCTCGTGGCCAGCGACGCCGCGTCGGACAAAGCCGTCACGGCTGCCCGCAGGATGGCTTCGGTTTGTTCGGGTTCGTCCTCGGCCGCCGTGAGCACGGCTCGCCGTTTCAGCGCGGCGCCGAGGTTCGCCAGCAGCCCGGCGGGATCGGGATAGTCCGCGGGCGCGATGCGCAGAGCCTGCCGGCGAAGCTCGATCTCGGCCTCGGTGTCGGCGACAGCGTCCGCGGCCCGCGCCGGCGACTCGGCGCGCTGCTTCAGGTCATCGGCGCACTCGGAGAGCCAGGCGGCGAGGGTCGCCGGCGGCCTGAACCCCGGCGGCAGCCGCTTCAGCAGCGCGCCCAGTGCGATCGCGCCGTCCAGGTCGGCGCGATCGCCTGCCAGGTCATATCGGTTCCGCAGTGCTTGGCGCAGTTCGTATGACCAACCCGCCACGTCATCAAGGCCGAGAGGCCCGCTCGCCAGCGCGCCGGCCCACAGCTCGATCGACTCGTCCAGGGCATGGCGTGCGCCCGTCAACCGGTGCAGGCGCGAGAGCGCGGTGCCCAGATTACCCCTGATGATCGCCGCCTCGTCAGGGTCCTTGGTCATGGCGGCGGCCTTCCGCAGCAGGCCGATCCCCGCCGACAGGTGCTCAATCCGGCCGCTGTGCTCGAACTGCTGGCACCGGGCCAGACCCTGCCGCGCCGTGCGCCACGCCCGCCCAGGCACCTGGCTGCCCCCCCGTCGACGTCACCGACCTCGTCACGACCGTCCACGTACCGTCGATCGACTATGCCACGTTCTCCTACTGCGCGTCACCGTGCCCTGATTCCCGGCGACCTGCGCGACGCCGACGCGATATCAGTACGCTGGCGCGCTCATGCGGGGCGGTCAGACGGGCCGGGCGGCAGCGTCCAGGCCGGCGAGTGCGGCGGTGGCGGCGGCAGCGGGGTCCATGCGGAGCGGTCGGCGTCGGGCGACCAGTCCTTGACGTCGCGGTAGTAGATGAACAGCGCCCAGTAGTACGGGTCTTCGTGCAGGATCACTTCATCCTCGCCCAGGAACTCGCGCCCCTCCCACTGGGCGTTGATCCGGGCGACCGCCTCGGCGCGGGAGATGCCGAACAGCTCGGTCATCTCCTCGGCGGTCTCCTCGAACAGTTCGCGGACCTCGGGGGTCGCCGGAGGCAGGAACTCGCTCATCGTCACCCTCCTATTGACTTACGGCTGGAGCGCGGAGTCGAGCAGCGGGCCGGTGCCGTTGAAGAACACCACCTGGTTGCCGAACCAGCGCGGGGGAGCGCCGCGCATGAAGGGGCGCGGGTTGCCGAGCATCGGCCCCTCGACCATGTCATACGGCGTGTCGGTCGCCCCCGAGCGGTAGTGCCGCACGAAGCCGGGCAGGTCGGGATCGGTCTCGGTGAAGGTCCTCGAGTTCAGCGCGTCCAGGTCGCTCTGCTTGACTCGGAAGTGCAGCACCTGGGCGTCCGAGCCGTATCTGCTCGCCCACTGCTGGGCCTGGGAGAGATCACGCGTCGTGTAGAAGCCGTTGCCGAAGTCGCGCGGACGCGGCGCGAAGGACGGGTCGACACCGTTGGCCCGGATGCCGGCCGCTCCCGCGCTGTTCGTGCCGTGATAGAGGTCGACGTACTGGTCGCCGCACGGCATCAGACCCAGCGGGTCGCTCCATACCAGGGGGTTGGCGACGTACGCGTGGTTGTTCGCCGCGGGATACAGGCCGAGCGGGTCAGGGCTCGCGTACGAGCCACTCGCGCTGTCGTAGTAGCGCAGCACGTTGTACGCCAGGCCGGTCTCCTCGTCCCGGTACTGGCCGGGTGCACCGAGCGGGCATTCGGTGCCGTCGCTGGTGACCGAGATGACGTGGCCCCAGATATTCGTCGTGCTGCGCCACGCGATGGCGCCGTCAGGCGAGACGAGTTCGGCGGGCGTGCCCACCAGATCCGTGACGATCGCGTGGAAGGCGAGATCGATCTGCGCCTGCGGCGCGTCATCCGCCCAGGTGGCGCGGCGGGTCTGCGCTACCGGGCGGTGGGTTCCCGGCTCCCAGTCCCAGCTGGTCGCCGTGCCCGCTCCCTGCGCGTCGACCAGCGACTCTTCCGCCAGCAGCGTCCCGTCCCAGACGAAGTGCGTCTCGTGCGCGAGCGAGCCGTCGGGACTCAGGCGCGATTTCCCGATGCGGCGGCCCAGGGGGTCGTAGCGGTAGCGCCACACCGTTCCGTCCGGTGTGACGGCCTCGGTGAGCCGGTCCTCGGCATCCCAGGCGTATGTCCACGTGCGGCTTTGACCGGACAGGGTCCGGCGCACGATGCGGGTGATTCGCCCCTGTCCGTCGTGCTCGTAACGGGTGCGACCGGCGCGCCGCACGAGCGTTCCGGCGAACTCCCGCTCACCCTGCTCGTCCGCGGCGCCGGTGTCGGCCGGGGCGTCAGCGCCACCCGCGGCGTCCGTAGGCCACGTCGCGTGGGTCAGGTTGCCCATCGCGTCGTAGGCGTAGGTCTCACTCCACGCCGCCGCGTTGACGGCGGTCACCCGGCCGGTGTGGTCGAGCTCGTAGGCACGAGTGCCGCGAAGCGTGTCGGTGATCGCGGCGGGATAGCCGTCGGCGCGATAGGTGTACTCGCGCTGCTCCAACAGCCGGTATCCGTCGCTCCCTGAGGCCCCCGCGGCAGATCCCGCCGAGCCCTGCTCGTAACTCCAGATCGCCTGTGCGGTGAGCCTGCCGCGCAGGTCGAAGCTCTGGGTCAGTGCGGCGCCTGGCCCCAGGAACCGGGTGGTCTCGCGGCCGAGCGCATCGCGTTGGAACCCGAGTGCGCCGCCGGTGCCGGTGAGCGTCTCGGCGCGGCCGGCCGCGTCGTAGGTCCAGTGGGAGACCGTGCCGCTCGGGGTCGTCCGCTTCACGCGGCGTCCGAGGAGGTCGTATTCGTGCGCCATGACGCGGCCGTTGACCGATTCGGTCAGGACGCGTCCCCGGGGGTCACGTGCGTACTCGAGAACGCAGTCGTTGCCGACGGCGCGGATCAGGCGGCCTGCGGCATCGAAGTCGAAGCGGTGGACAGCGTCCTGCCCGGCTTGCCGCTCGACGACCCTGCCGGCCGCGTCGCGGGTGACCCTGACCGTCTGGCCGGCGCCGTTGACCAGCTCGATCAGCTGGTCGGCGGCATCGTGGCGGTAGCTGACGGTGCGCTGGTCGAAGTCTGTTTCCGCGGTGAGGTTGCCGACGGCGTCATAGGTGTAGCGCCAGACCAGGTCGTGCGGATTGACCACCTCGGTGACGCGCAGCTCGCTGTCGTAGCGGAACCGGTGGCGTACTCCGGCGGCGTCGACCTTGGCGGTGAGCAGGTTGAAGGGCCCGTATTCGAAGGCGAGGGTGTTTCCGGCCGCGTCCGTGGCTCGCAGGGTGTTGCCCTCGGGGTCGTAGCTGCGCTCCATGCGGGAGCCGTCCGGCAGCGTCTGCCACGCGACCAGGCCCTCGACGGTCCATCCGGTGCGGGTGACGCCGCCGAGTGGGTCGGTCACCGCCACAGGACGTTCGAAGGCGTCACGCTCGATGGCGGTGACGGCGCCCGAGGGATCCACGACGCGCACGATGGCGCCGGCACCGTCGGTTTCGTAGCTGGTGGTGTTGCCCAGGGCGTCGGTGGCCGCGCACAGGTGCCCTCGCTCGTCGTACACGTACACGGTCACGGCGCCGACCGGGTCGGTGACGGCGGTGAGATTGCCGCGTTCGTCATACGAGTACCGCCACTGGGTGCCGCCCGGCTCGATGACACGAACGGGCTGTTGCAGCTCGTTGTAGGCGACGGTGGCCGTCGTCCCGTCGGGACGGTCGATGCGTGTGGGCTGTCCGTGGTCGTCGAGGGTGAAGCGGGTGACGCGGCCGAGGGCGTCCGTGCGCGAGAGCAGCCTGCCGTGCCGGTCGTAGTCGGTCGTGGTCTCGTGCCCGAGCGCGTCGACGGTCTTCGTGACGTGCTGGTTCGCGTCGTAGTGGTACTCGGTCGGGTGCCCGAGGCTGTCGGTGACGGTGGTGACCCGGTTCCCGGGATCGTAGGTGAAGGTCGCGGACAGCAAGCCGTCTTCGCCTTCGCCGCGCATGACGCGGCCTTGATCGTCGTATGTGTATTCGTACCGGTGGTTGTTGCGGTCGATCCACGCGGTGATGCGGTCGTGGTCGTCGTACTCGTAGAGGTAGGGCAGGCCGCTGGAGTTGGTCACGCCGGTCAGCCGGCCGCGCCGGTCGTAGTGGTAGCCGGCGATCGTCGTACCCTGGCCGCCGCTCGTGCCGTCCAGCAGACGCAGCGCCTCAATGCGCCATCCGGCCGAGGTGTAAGCGGTGTCCACGGCGACGCGGTGCCCACCGGAGTGCTGCACCTCGCTGGGGATGCCTTCCTCGTCGCGCACGAACGTGATCCGGTGCCCATTGCGGTCGGATATCGCGGTCAGCGCGCGGATCTCGGTGCCACGGTTCCGGGTGGCGCCGAGGGTGGTGAAGTGCCGCACGTATCCCCGCGCCGGGTCTTCGATCGTGATCTCGTCGGCGGCTCGGTTCCAGGACAGCGGCCAGCGCGCGCCGTCGGCAGGTAACACCTGCTGGCCGGGCTGCGTCGGCACCGCGTAGTTGAGGATCTGAGCGTCGTCGCCCGCGTAGTGGATGCCGTCGGAGTCGATAACCATGCGCTGATCGAGGGTGGACGACCAGCCGGATCCGAACAGCCGGCCGCCGAGATACGCGGATGCGTAGGCGCGGCGAAGCACCAGCGGCAACAGGCCGAGCACCACCAGATCGGTCTGCGAAGCGATCATCTGGCCGGAGACCACGTCGACGGGGTCACCGCCGGTGACCGTGGCCCCGTTGCCTTCGGACGGTTGACCGGCGTGGCCCGCGCCGCTCAGGTCGTTGCCGTCCCCTTCGAGATTGCCCGCGGTGCGTGTGGCGTCGCTTTCCGCGGTGGCGATCGCGCTGTCGGCGTCTTTGCCGCTGATGGCGGTGATCTTGCCCAGGACGTCGGCCTCGGTGGCCTCGGTGCGTGCGGCCACGCCTTCGGCGCCGTGGGCGACCGAGCGCACCGCGTTCTCCAGGGCCTTGCCGGCGTCCTGCAGCGCGGGGCGCAGGTCGTTGGCGACGCCTTCCTCCAGCGCTCGGGCGATGCCGCTGCTCACGCGAAGCTCACCCCGGTCAGCTGGCCGGTCAGCGTCTGCGCGTGGGCGGCGACGGTGTCCGCGTGGCCGTGCAGCACCTGCGCGTGCGAGCGCAGCTCCTGCGGAATGACCTGGAACCCGGAGCCGACCGCCCCACCCCCGCCACCACCGCCGCCGCCGGCGGGTACGCCGAGGGCGGCGGAGGCGGCCTGGAAGACGAACCCGTCCAGCGCCCGCTGGATGATCGGCTGCAACGCCTTGAACCCCGCCTCGATGACCTGGCTCAGGATGTACTGCTCCAGCTGCTGCTCCAGGAACTCGATCGCCTTGCGCGCGGCCAGCTCGATCGCCGCGAGGGCGGCCTCGGCCAGCCCGAAGGTGGCCACCGCCGCGGCCTGGTCGGCCACGAAGGAGGCGGCCAGCACCACCAGCTCGGCGATCGCCACGCCCTTTTGGGCGACGATGAAGTCGGCGGCCGCGTGCAGCGCCTCGACCACCACCTTGCAGCCGTCCACCAGCTCGGTCATGTGCGAGGAGGACATCTCCGCCCAGCGCTGCACCAGCTGCTCGTAGGAGGCGCCCTGATACGCGCTGCTCATCTTGCCGATGGTGTCGGTGGCGTCCTGATGCGCGGACTGGATGTTCTCGGCGAACTGCTCGACGTACCCGGCGACCTCACGCACCGTGTCCTCGTTGATCATCGGCCAGTCCACGCCGATGAAATTCAGCAGCTGCACAACCTCCATCGGCGGGTCCAAAGCCATCCCGATCCCCTCCCCGTCGTCCGTGTGCTGAAGGCTCAGGCGGGACAGTAGCAGCGCGTCCGTAGCTAGCGACACAGTGGTTGGTCACGACCCTGACACATCGCGGGGGAGTGGTCCGGACATTTCCCGCAGGCGGATCGCCCGGTTTGAGCGTTGATTGGAGGTAGATCTAGCCCCCAGCCGCCGTCGGCTACTCGCAATCTACTCGCAGCTCGCCAGGAACTGGCTACCACCAGCAAGGCGTTGCGCTGATCCGTGCAGGCAGAAGAAACGCGCAGGAGAGCAGGCGCTACGTATCATGCATAAGAGAGATTATGCATGAGAAGCGTGTTGAGAGGGGTTCGAGAGGGCATGTACGCCGGTTGACTTTCCTGCTTTTGGTGCCGACGTTTTGCGTTCGTGCGCGCTGCCCGCTACGCGGCTGCGCGGGCCGTCGTGAGCTCGCGCAGGCGGTCCGCTGTCGCCGCGTCAGCCGGGTAGAACGATTCGATTACGAGTTCTTCGATAGTCACGTCGGCTGCTGTTTCGACTGTTGCGGAGATCGAAAAGAATGACAGTTCGCTGTCATCGGTGCGGAGCCTGAGGGGCAGCACGACGCTGTTCGGCGGGACGGGCGCCGAGCCTCCCGGGTAGCCGGTGAGCTCGGCGTGCAGCTGCTCGAGGCGCGGGTCACCCGTTTGCTCCTTGCGGCGACGGACCTGTTCGAGCAGGTGGGCGCGCCATTGGCCCAGGTTGGCGATGCGCGGGGCCAGTCCGTGCGGGTGCAGGGACAGGCGTAGCACGTTGACCGGCGGTTCGAGCAGCTCGGGCGCGCAGCCGTCGGTGAACAGGCTGATGGTCGCGTTGGCGTCCAGTAGCTCCCACCAGCGGTTGATCACGACCGCGGGGTTCGGCTCGTGTGCGGTCAGGACGGAGCGCAGCGCGGCGCGCACGCTCGCCAGTTCCGGGGCGTCCAGGCCGTGCTGGGGGTAGCGCGGTGCGTAGCCTCCGGCGAGCAGCAGTTCGTTGCGCTCGCGCAGCGGTACGTCGAGGTGCTCGGTGAGCTTGACGATCATCTCCGGGGTGGGTCGCGACCGCCCGGTCTCCACGAAGCTCAGGTGCCGGGTCGAGATCTCGGCCTGGATGGCGAGCTGCAGCTGGCTGAGTCTGCGCCGTTCGCGCCACTGCCGCAGCAGCTGCCCGACCTGCGGGGTTGGGGCGGTGAGGGAGGTCATGGCGCGACGTTATCGCGGCCTGTTGCCGCTGTGCGACTACCTCGCAGGTAAGCGGATTGCATTACCTCTGAGGGAATCGACGCTCCCCCGCCGGTGCCCGCATGATCGTCGGCGTCAGAGACGCAATGTTTCTCGCCGAAAGGATCGCACCATGTCCGACCTGCGTGATCGCTACCTCGCCTGCTGGAACGCCGTCGACGCCGACTCCCGGCGCGGCTTGCTGCGCGAGCTGTTCGCCGAGGACGCCGCCTACGTCGACCCGCTTGTCGAGGTCGACGGCCTGGACGCGCTTGACGCGACGATCGCCGCGGTGCAGCAGCAGTTCCCCGGGTTTGTCTTCACCCCGTTCGGTCCGCTCGACGCTCATCACGACGTCGCCCGGTTCGGCTGGGGCCTGGGTCCGGACGGGTCGGAGCCGGTGGTCGTCGGCTTCGACGTGGTCACGACCGGTCCGGACGGGCGGATCCGGTCGGTGGCCGGGTTTTTGGACCGGGTGCCGGACGCCTGACAGCGGCGGCCTGGCAGCGGGGCGGCTGCTGTCCGCCTGCTGCGCTACCGCTCTCGTTATCTTCGGCTCGTCCTACTCCCCTGCTCCCTTGTGCTCTGCTCCCCTGGTTTCGACAGGAGAATCGCGATGTCCACCAGCACCCTCGCCCGGCCAGCGACCGGCCGGGCGGGCACGGTGCCCGGCCTCGGGCCACTGGTCGTGGTCCTGGCCGGCACCTTCGTCACCTTCCTCGACTTCTTCATCGTCAACGTCGCGCTGCCGTCCATCCACGCCGACCTGCACGCCGACTCGGTGGCGATGTCGCTGGTGGTGGCCGGTTACGGGGTCACCTTCGCGGCCGGCATGATCACCGGCGGCCGGCTCGGCGACCTCCACGGGCGCCGCCGGATGTTCACGATCGGGCTCGCGCTGTTCACCGTCACGTCCGCGCTGTGCGGGGCCGCCCCGAGTGCGACGGCGCTGGTAGTGGCGCGTGCGTTGCAGGGCGCGGCCGGCGCGATGCTCACGCCGCAGGTGCTGGCGATCCTGGGCACCACGTACGAGGGGCCAAGGCGGGATCGCGCGTTCGCGGCGTACGGCTTCGCGATGGGCATCGCGGGCGTGCTCGGTCAACTGCTGGGCGGCGCACTGATCCAGGCGGACCTCGCCGGGCTCGGCTGGCGGGCGATCTTCCTGATCAATGTGCCGGTCGGGCTGGTGGCGCTGGCGTTCGTGCGGCGGGTGGTGCCCGAGTCGCGGGGGCCGGCCGCGCGGCTGGATGTGGTGGGCACGCTGCTGGCCGCGGTCGCGATCGCCGCGCTCGTGGTGCCGTTGGTGCAGGGGCGTGAGCGCGGTTGGCCGGTGTGGAGTTGGCTGATGCTCGCGTCGGCGCCGGTGCTCGGGGGCGTGTTCGTCGGGCATCAGGCGGCGCGGGCCCGGCGGGGCTTGGCCGCGCTGGTGGATCTGACGCTGTTTCGCTCCCGCAGCTTCGCGGTCGGTTCGCTCGCGGGGATGGCGTTCGGGCTGGTGCCCTCGGCGTTCTTCTTCGTGCTGGCGCTGTATCTGCAGCAGGGGCGCGGTTATTCGGCGCTGTTCTCCGGCGTGGTGTTCGCGGCGGTCGGGGCCGGCTACTTCGCCGCGCTGCTGCTGGCCGCTGGCTTGGCTGCGCGGTTAGGGCATCAGGTGCTGGCGCTGGGGGCGGTGCTGGCGGCGGCCGGGGCGCTGACGCTCGCGTGGCAGGCGCATGCGTCGTCGGCGTGGGCGTTGGTGCCGGGGCTGGTGCTGGTGGGTTTCGGGATCGGGGCGGTGCTCGTGCCGCTGTCTTCCACGGTGCTGGCCGGCGTCGATGCGCGGCTGGCGGGTGCGGCGGCGGGCGTGTTGTCGACCGCGCAGCAGGTCGGGGGTGCGGTGGGCGTGGCGGTGATCGGCGTGGCGTTCTTCGCGGCGGGGACGGTCGTGCACGGGTTCGTGGTGAGCCTGTGTGTTGTCGCCGGGTTGACCGTGGTGACGGCGGTTCTCGCGCAGCTGTTGCGCCGAGCGCGGTGAGGTTGTCGTCGGGTTGACGTTCGTTGCGGGTGGCCGGTGGCCGGTGGCCGGTGGCTGCGGCCCGGAACGGTCTTGTTCCGGGCCGCAGCCGCGCGTCTAGGACAGGTTCCAGGTCTGGTTGTCGCCGCCGTTGCCGGGCCACTGGTCGACGATCGCGCCGGTGCTGGTGGAGTTGCCGTAGTCGTCGGCGGTCAGGCCGCTGCCGAGGTTGACCATCAGGTAGCTGGTGTCGCTTGGGGAGGTGTAGGAGCCGACGGCGTCGAACGCCCACTGCTGGCTGGCGGCACTGGAGCAGGTGCCCTGGTCGAGTTGCACGCCGCTGGAGGTCGATCCGCCGGGGGCTTCAAGGCACAGGCCGCTGTTGACGTTCTTGACTGTGTACGCGTTGCCGCTCGCGCGGGTGAGCGTCCACTGCTGGTTGGTGCCGGAGTGGTTGGTCCACTGGATGATTTTGCCGCCGGGTGCGGTGGATCCGCCGCTGACGTCCATGACCAGGCCGCTGTGCGCGTTGGTCAGGTAGTGGGTGCTGCCGCTTGCGGGGTTGGAGGCGCCGTTGGACCAGGTGCCGGCGCTGGTGTCCAGGGTCCAG
The DNA here is from genome assembly GCF_035653575.1 of Actinocrinis sp. Classification (GTDB taxonomy): domain Bacteria; phylum Actinomycetota; class Actinomycetes; order Streptomycetales; family Catenulisporaceae; genus Actinocrinis. Next base: position 76,521 of record NZ_DASRBQ010000068.1, on the reverse strand, counting down.
GAGCGCTGCCAGCCGACGGTGAGCGTACTGCCGGAGATGGTCATGGGCAGCCAGATCAGCGGTGAGGTGCCCAGGTTGCCGGTGGTCCAGCGGTCGCCGGCGTAGATGTAGGTAGTGCCCGAGGAGCCCGGGACGGTGATGATGTTCGCGGTCTGCGAGTTGTAGGTGTTCGTGCCGGTGGGAGCGAAGGTACGGAAGGAGGACCACGGTCCGCTCAGCGAGGTGGCGGTGGCGTAGACGTTGTCGTTGGTGGACCAGCCGGTCAGGTGGGAGCCGAGCAGGTAATAGGTACCGCCGATCTTGACCATCGCGGGGGCTTCATAGTCGGCGAAGAGCGCGACAGAGGAGGCGACGCTGAGGTAGTCGGCGGAGAGGCGGTCGATGCGCAGGCCGTTGGCGCGGTCTTCGCTGAGCAGGTAGCCGGTTCCGTCGGTGTCCTGGAACAGGCCGATGTCGCGGCTTTGGAAGCCGAGGGGCTGGAAGCTGCCCTGGTAGGTGTAGGGGCCGCAGACCGAGTCGCTGACGGCGACGCCGACCTTGGCCTCGGAGTAGCTGGTGTTGTCGATGTGCAGGTACATCACGTACTTGCCGGTGCTCGGGTTGTGCAGGACCTTGGGGCGCTCGACGATGCGGTTGGGGCCGAGGTCGCCGCTGGATTGGCGGGCCAGGGCGGTGGCTTGGCGGGTCCAGGTGGACAGGTCGGTGGAGCTGTAGCAGGGGATGTCCTGGAAGGAGGTGTTCGCGCTGCTCTCCCCGGTCTTGTCCTCGCCGAAGCCGTACCAGGTGCCGCCGACGTTGATGATGCCGAGGCCGTGCAGTTGCAGCGGGTTGCCGCTGGTGTCGTTCCAGGCGGCGCCGGGGGTGAAGGTGGCGGTGGCGGCGTGTGCCGGGGTCGCGGCGGACAGGGACGCGGCGAGGGCGGTCACGGCGGCGGCCAGGAGGGTCGCGCTGCGGCGCAGGCGGATGCGCGTGGAGCTCGAGGCGGTCGCGGGGCTGGGGCTGGGTGCGGGGATGCGTGGGTATGGTGTGATCATCTGCTGGGCTCCGTCGTGGCGGAGGGCGGGCGCGCGTAGATCACTGTGCTCGCAGGTCTGAGGGTCGTCAACGCGTGGTGCCCGGGCTGGCCACGGCGTGTGCGCGCGGGCGCGGCGGGGACGTGGGCGATGCGGCAGGCAGGAGGGTGGCGGATGGCTGAGGCGGCTGGGAGCGTGGCGGGAGGGGCGGCGCGCGTGGGCGCCGGGAAAGTTGCAGGGTGGGCCGGCGGGTTGTCGGTGGAGGCTGCGATCGAGGGCGGATACGCGTCGGGCGGCGGCGTGCCTGAGGGTTCGGCGGGTGGGTTGCCTTCTCCCCTGCTGGAGCGCAGCGTGCGGCTGGAACGCGACGCGGTGCTGATCCTGGATCGCCGGGTGTTTCCGCATGAGATCGTGTGGGTGACGGCGCGTTCGGGGGCCGAGGTCGCGGACGCGATGCGGCAGATGGTGACGCAGAGCACCGGCCCGATCTTCGCGGCGCTGGCCGCCCTGGTACTGACGGCGCGTCAGCAGGCCGGGCGCCCGGTGGCCGAGGCGGTCGCGGCGGTGCGTGAGGCGGGGGCGCTGCTGATCGGGGCGCGGCCGACGAACAACAGCGTGGGTGACGCGGTGCGGGCGGTGCTGGCCGCGGTGGAAGCGCAGGCGGTTCGGCCGCAGGCGGAGGCTTCTGCTGCTCGCGGGGCGTGGGACGCCGCCGGGCTGGTCGCGGTGGTGGAGGATGAGGCGGCGGGCCAGGCGCGCTACTTTCGGCGGCGCTGTGCGTTGCTGGCGGAGCATGCCGCGGGGTTGTTGCCGGACGGCGCGCGGGTGCTGACGCACTGCTGGATGGATTCGTACCTGATCGAGTTGGTGCGGGCGGTGCACACGGCGGGCAAGCGGTTGCGGTACGTGGCCACGGAGACGCGCCCGTACTTGCAGGGCGCGCGGTTGACGGCGCATACGCTCGCCGAGCTGGGGCAGGACGTCACGCTGGTGACCGACGGGATGGCGGCGGCGGTGCTCAGCCCGTTCTCGGCACTGGGCCGGGTGGACGCGCTGGTGACCGCGGCGGACCGGGTGAGCATGGACGGGCACGTGTTCAACAAGGTCGGCACGCTGGGGGCGGCGGTGGCGGCGCACGCGTTCGGGGTGCCGTTCTACGTATTGATTCAGGCTCCTGATCCCCTCTCCCCCACCGCGAAGGACGTGGTGGTCGAGCGGCGCGACGGCGCGGAAGTGCTCTCGGTGCAGGGCGTGCGCACGGCCTCACCGCTGGTGGAGAAGGCGTATTACCCGGCGTTCGATGTGACGCCGCCGCGGTTCGTGACGCGGATCGTGACAGACCGCGGGCCGTTCGAGGCCGAGAGCGTGTCAGGGTATTTCGATGAGGGTGCGGTTTAGGGCGGGTTGAACCGGGCCGGTGGCCGAGGGGCGCCGGGAGGGGATCGCCGGATCGGGCGCGGTCCGGGCCGGGCCGGGTTCAGCGGTCGCGGCGGGTGGCCAGTTCGGCGAGGGTGAGCAGGTCCTCGGCGCCGTCGAGGTCGGGGGCGGCGCGGGTGAGGTGGTCGATGGCGGCGGACATGTGGTCGGCGGCCGCCAGGTGCGCCCAGGCCCGGCCGCCGGCGCGGTCTACGGCGTCGGCGGCGGCGCGCACCTGCTGCGCGGTCATGGGTGCCGGGTCGCGGTAGAGCGCGGCGAGTTGCGCGGCGGCGGGGGTGGCGGAGGCCAGGGCGGCGACCACCGGGAGGGACTTCTTGCGGGCGGCCAGGTCGGAGCCGGCGGGTTTGCCGGTGACGGCGGGGTCGCCCCAGATGCCGATCAGGTCGTCGGCGAGCTGGAAGGCGAGGCCGACGGCGCGGCCGAACGCGTTCATCGCCTCGACCGTCTCGGGCGCGGCGCCGGCGTAGAGGGCGCCGAGGGCGCAGGCCGCGCCGAGCAGCGCTCCGGTCTTGGCCTGGGCCATGGCGAGGCATTCGGCGAGGGTCACCTGGCGGCGGGTTTCGAAGGCGCAGTCCTCGTGCTGGCCTTCGCACAGTTCGATGACGCAGGCGGCCAGGCGTGCGGTGGCCGCGGTGGCGGCCGGGTGGGTGTCCTGGGCCAGCAGGCGCAGGGCGAGGGCGTGCAGGGCGTCGCCGGCGAGGATCGCGTCGGCGGTGCCGAAGACGCTCCAGGCGGTGGGGCGGTGGCGGCGGGTGGCGTCGCGGTCCATGACGTCGTCGTGCAGGAGGGTGAAGTTGTGGATCAGTTCGACGGCCGCGGCGGCGGGCACGGCGGCGGCCGGTGGGGCGCCGAGCGCGCGGGCGGCGGCCAGCACGAGCGCGGGGCGCAGGGCCTTTCCGCCGTCGGCGCAGACGGGGGTGCCGTCGGGGTGTTGCCAGCCGAGATGGTAGGCGGCGACGCGGTGCATGGCCGTGGGCAGGGTGGTCACGGCGGCGCGCAGCGCGGGTTCGACGAGGTGGCGGGCCTGCTCCAGGAGCGCGGTGGCGCGCTGGTCCGGGTCCGGTTCGCGGCCGCCGCCGTCGTGATCATGGTCGTGGTCGGGGGCGTCGAGCGTGGAGGCGTGCAACGGTCAGGTCACCCGGTTTCGGCGCGGTGGGGGCGGCGCGCCGCGTTGAGCGGGTGCGGGCGCGCCGCCGGGGCGGTCAGGACGCGGTGCCGGTCGGCCGGAGTCAGTCGCGCGGGCGGGCGATCTCGACGTTCTCCAGCACGCCCAGGGCGTCGGGCACCAGGACGGCGACCGAGTAGTAGGCGCTGACCAGGTAGGAGATGATCGCCTTCTCGTTGATGCCCATGAAGCGCACGTTGAGCCCGGGCTCGTATTCGTCGGGGATGCCGGTCTGGTGCAGGCCGACCACGCCCTGGTTGTCCTCGCCGGTGCGCAGCACGAGGATCGAGGAGGTGTGCCCGCCGTTGATCGGGATCTTGTTGCAGGGGAAGAGCGGGACGCCGCGCCAGGAGGGCACGCGGTTGCCGGCGACGTCGATGCTCTCGGGGTAGAGGCCGCGGCGGTTGCATTCGCGGCCGAAGGCGGCGATGGCGCGCGGGTGGGCCAGGAAGAACTTCGAGTCGCGGCGGCGCGAGAGCAGCTCGTCGAGGTCGTCGGGGGTGGGCGGGCCGCCGTGGGTCTGGATGCGCTGGTCGTAGTCGGCGTTGTGCAGCAGCCCGAAGTCCGGGTTGTTGATCATCTCGTGCTCCTGGCGTTCGCGCAGGGCCTGCACGGTGAGCTTGAGCTGCTGCTCGATCTGGTTCATCGGCTGGTTGTAGAGGTCGGCGACGCGGCTGTGCACCTGCAGGACGGTCTGGGCGACGGACAGGTCGTACTCGCGCGGCTCGAGTTCGTAGTCGACGAAGGTGCCGGGCAGTTCGACCTCGCCCTCGTGGCCGGCGGACAGGTCGATGGCGGCCTGTCCGTGGTGGTCCCGGGACTGCGCGGCGTCGGCCTGGTAGCGGGCGATCGCGTCGCGCAGGGCGGGGTGCTGGGCGGCCAGGGCGGCGAAGTCGGCGGCGCGCAGGCTCAGCGCGGTGACCGGGGTGGTGGCGCGGGCGGTGTACTCCCAGAGGCTGTCGGGGCTGGCCAGGGCCTGGTCGCCGAGGTGGTCGCCGTCGGCGTAGAGCGCCAGGACGGTGTCGTCGCCGTACTTGCCGCTGCCGACCGCGGAGACCTTGCCGTGCGCGATCAGCAGGATCTCGGTGACCGGTTCGCCGAACGCGGCCAGGGTCTCGCCGCTGTGGAAGTCGCGGCGGGTGAAGCGGTCGGCGAGCAGGGTGAGGGCCTCGGCGTCCTCGGTGGTGCGCAGGGCGGGCAGTTCGGCGAGGGTCGGGGGGATGACGCGGACCTGTTCGCCGGTCTTGGCGAAGCTGACCCGTCCTCGGCCGGCGGCGTAGGTCAGGCGGCGGTTGACCCGGTAGGTGCCGCCGGAGACTTGGACCCACGGGAGCATGCGCAGCAGCCACCGGGAGGTGATGCCCTGCATCTGCGGCGGGGTCTTGGTGGTGGTGGCCAGGTTGCGGGCCGCTGCGGTGGTCAGGGACTGGCGCTGCTGTGCCTCGTCCTGCGCGGGAGCCGCGGCTGCGGCGTCGGTGGACATCGGGTGCTTTTCCCCTCCGGTGTGTCGTCGGCCCGGCCCCTGCCGCCGCGGCGGTGCGGTGCGCGCGGCGGCAGGGGCGGGGCGGCGCTGATGCAGAACTCTGGGATCGGGTCCGCACAGCCCATGCTGAGGCTCCGTCAGGTGCGCGGGTATTACACGATCGAGGGACGGCGGGGCCGCGAGGGGCGCGTATGGCGTGCTCGCGCGCCGTGCGCGCTCGGGGTGTGCTTCCGCCGCGGGGGTGCCGAACAGAGTTCTCTGAAATTTGTCTGAAGAAAGTACAACCGGATGAGTGAACCTCCCGTCTATACCGGACGTGGATCACAGTTCGTGGGAACGGCGGGCGCGCGGCTTCGGGCGAGGCGCCGCGCGCAATGAGGACCTGGAGCGCACCGTCGCGCTCGACGGGTCCCGGGACGGGGCCCCTGACGGGGCGTTGGATCAGACAGTGGCGCTCGATGAGACGCTGCCCGTGCACGCCGCGGCGGCGCGCGGTATCTTCGCGCAGCGCACGGGGCCGGAGGGGCCTGGGCAGCCGGGGTACGGCTCGGGGGCGGCGCGTGAGCCGGCCGGGGACGCGGGGCCGTACGGGCCCGGGGGCTATCAGCCGGGCGCGTTCGGGCCGGGCGGCGGGTCTGTGCCGCGGCGCAAGCTCTCGCGGCGGGTGCTGTTCGCGGCCGGCGGGCTGACGCTGGTGGGCGGGTGCGGGATCGCGACCGCGGCGCGGCTGTCCTCGGCGGGCTCCTCGCACGCGGCCTCGCCCTCGCCGAGCCCGTCGCAGTCGCCGTCCGCGGCGCCGGTCAGTCCCGCGGTCTCCACGACGCCGACGGATCTGTCCTCCTCCTCGGCGGGGCTGGCGACCTCTCCCCCGCCGGATGTGAACAACCCGGGCAGCGGGGTGGACCCCGCGCTGGTGCAGTCGCAGCCGGAGTACTACGTCAACGCCGGCCCGAAGGTGATCGCGCTCACGCTGGACGACGGTCCGAACGCGCAGTACACCCCGCAGATCCTGGACCTGCTGGACCAGTACCGGATCAAGGCGACCTTCTGCATGATCGGCGAGCAGATCGCGGCGAACCGCTCGCTGGTGAGCGAGGTCGCGGCTGCCGGGCACACGATCGTGAACCACACCTGGAACCACGCGGACCAGTCCAAGCTCTCGCTGTCCGCGGTGCGCTCGCAGATCTCGCGGGCCAACGACGCGCTCAGCGCGGTGGGCATCCACCCGACGATCTTCCGGGCGCCGTACGGGGCGTGGTCGCACACGGTGTTCGTGGCCTGCGCGCAGGCCAAGCTGCGGCCCCTGGACTGGTCGGTGGACCCGCGGGACTGGTCGCGGCCGGGGGTGAACACGATCGTGCAGCGGATCATGAGGAACACCAGGACCAGCTCGATCATCCTGGAGCACGACGGCGGCGGGGACCGCTCCCAGACGGTGGCGGCGCTCAAGATCGTGCTGCCGCAGCTGCTCAACGAGGGCTACCGGTTCACCTCGGTGTAAGGGCGGTGTGACGCACGGGGGCGGGTACGCCGCGGCCCCGGATCCCGCTTTCGGGCGCGGGGTCCGGGGCCGCGGTTCGTGGCGGGCGGCCGTGTGGCCGGCTAGCCGCGCAGCGCCTCGGCTTTGGCGGCGCGGCGGGCGAAGACCTCCTCGCGCAGCGCCTCCATCTGCTTGAGGGCGTCCTTGCGCTCACGCTTGGAGAGCCGGTCGATGTACAGGTAGCCGTTGAGGTGGTCGGTCTCGTGCTGCAGGCAGCGGGCGAAGAACCCGGTGCCCTCGATGACCAGGGGGCTGCCGTGCATGTCGAAGCCGCGGGCCACCGCGCGGTGCGGGCGGGCGACGGTCTTGTACGGGCCGGGCACGGACAGGCAGCCCTCGTCGTCCTCGTCCAGGACGCGCTGGTCCGGCGGCAGCTCGTCCAGGACCGGGTTGCACAGGTGGCCCACGTGCCGCACGCCCTGGTCGTCGGGGCAGTCGTAGATGAACACGCGCAGGTCGACGTCGACCTGGTTGGCCGCGAGGCCCACGCCTTCGGCGACGTAGAGCGTGGCGAACATGTCGTCGATGAGGGTGGCCAGCTGCGCGCTGCCGTAGTGCTCCTCGGTGACCGGTTTGAGGGGTCGGTGCAGGATCTGCTCGCCGGCCACGGTGACGCGCAGCACCCGGCCGCGGTCGGCCTCGGGGGCGCGGCGTGGGTAGGACTCGACGAGTTGGCCCTGCACGCGCACAGCGCGGGGCTGCTCGGTCGGGGTGGCCATGGTTCGCTGCTCGCCTTTCTGGCTCGGCCGCGTTCGCGTTCGCGGGCGGATCCAGACAGTATCGTCGAGCGGTGCGCCGCGCGGCGAACCGGCATGGCCAAGGGGGCCGCGCCGGGGCGGGCGGCGGATCGGGACGGGAAGGGCGCGCGATGCGGGAGCCGCAGGGAGCGTGGGCCGCGGACGGCGGCGCGGCGGAGGCTGCGCGCCTGGAAGACGAGGGTGCCCGCGAGGTCGGCGGGGACGCGAGCGCGGTCGGCAACGGCGGGCCTGAGGCAGTCGCGGGCGAGGGGGCGGCGGGCACGCGGATGCGGCGCCAGCCGCGCCAGCAGCGCTCGCGGGCGCGGGTGCGCCACATCCTGGAGGCCGCGGACGCGATCTTGTCCGCGGAGGGGTTCGAGGCGCTGACCGTGCGGCGTATCGCGCAGGTCGCCGGGGTGCCGGTCGGGTCGATCTACCAGTTCTTCCCGGACAAGGCCGCGGTGGTCGATGCTTTGGCGGGCACCTACATCGGGCAGTTCGACGCGGCGATAGCGCAGCTGGTGGCGGCCTCGCAGGCGCAGCAGTGGAAGGACCCGGTGGGCACGCTGATCGACGCGTTCACGCAGCTGTACCGCGCCAATCCCGGCTACGTGGCGCTGTGGTCGGGGCGGCACCTCTCCCCGGAGCTGGCGCGGGCGGACGAGGCGAACAACGCGGCGATCGCGCAGGGGGTGCGCCGGATCCTGGTGCGGCAGGCGGGCCTGCCGGACGGGGCGCAGCTGGCGCGCTCCTCGCAGATCGCGGTGGTGGTCGCGGACGCGCTGCTGCAGTTCGCGTTCCGGCAGGCCCCGGACGGCGACGAGGGCGTGCTCGGGGAGCTTAAGGAGCTGCTGCGGCTGTATCTGGCGCAGGTGACCGGCCGCCTGACCGGGCTCTGACTCCCGCCTGCCGGGCGCGGGCAGGCAGGCCGCGCCGTCGCGCCTGCTGACGCCGCGTCAGCCGGGACGTCAGTGCCGGGCGGCTCGCCTTCGGTTATTCGGCGGCGTTGAGGCGGGCGTAGAGGCGGCGGTTGCGCCGGTGCACGTCCCGGAACGCGCGGTAGGCCTGGTCGTAGACGGCGCGGTTGGCCGGGTCGGGGGTGTAGACGCGTTCGATCTCGACCAGGTCCGGGATCTGATCCCAGGTCAGCTCGCCGAGCGCGACCAGGGCGAGCAGCGCGGCGCCGCGCACGTTGGCCAGCACCGGCTGTGCGACCTGGTGGATCTGCCGGTCAAGGATGTCGGCCATGGCCTGGCACCACAGCTGGGAGCTGGCGCCGCCGCCGATGAACCGCAGCGCGCCCAGGCCCTGCGGGCCGGTGCGGCCGGTGAAGCGTTCGACGGCTTCGAGCATCCAGCGGGCGTTGTGCGCGATGCCCTCGAACACCGAGCGGGCCAGGTCCGCGCGGTCGGTGCTCAGGGAGGCGTTGAACCAGCCGCCGCGCAGCGAGGAGTCGTCCACCGGGGTGCGCTCGCCGTTGAGCCAGGGGGTGAACAGCACCCCGCGGGCGCCGGGCGGGGAGGCGGCGGCCAGGGCATTGAGCTGCTCCAGCGCGGCCTCGGGGCGCTCGTCGTGCAGGACGTTGTCGATCAGCCAGTCGATGGCCTTGCCGGCCACGTCCTGGATGGTGGCGATCCAGTAGCGGCCGGGCACGGCGGCCGGCAGCGAGGCGATGGAGGTGCGCAGGTCGGTCTTCTTGTAGGGCACGTGGCAGCTGAGCCACGCGGAGGTGCCCACGTACAGGTGCGCGTCGTAGTCGCGTACCGCGCCGGCGCCGATCGCGGCCGCGGTGGTGTCCCCGGTGCCGGCCACGACCAGCGCGCCGGTGCTCAGGCCCAGGTCGGTGGCGGCCTGCGCGGTCAGCGGCCCGACCACGCTGGCGGGGGCGAGCAGCTCGGGCAGCTTCGCCGGGTCCAGGCCGCACTGGCGCACCAGCGCCGGATCCCAGCGCACGGCGCCGGGGGCGCGGTTGTCGGTGCACCAGCGCAGTACCGCGGTGTCGTACGCGGCGGCGGCGCGTCCCGTGGCGCGCAGCGTGAGGTACTCGGGCACGTCCAGCAGGTGCGCGGCCGAGGCGTACGCCTCGGGGCGCTCGTGCTTGAGGAAGAGCGCCTGGCCGACCGGGTCCTTGCCGGTCAGCGTCGGTGCGCCGCCGGTCTTGGTCAGCCAGGAGCGCAGCTTCCACGCGTTGTACCTGGTGCCGGGCACCGTGGGCGCCCCGCCGGCCACGGCGCGGCTGTAGGCGGCGCCGCGCGCGTCCATCCAGATCACCGCCGGGTGCGTGGGGCTGCCGTCGGCGCCCACCGGGACGGTGCCGCCCCACTGGGCGGAGAAGCAGACCGCGGCGACCAGCGGGCCCGGGTCCCGGCCCAGGTGCGCGGCGGCGTCGGCCAGGGCCTGCTTGGCGGCGGCGCAGATCGCGCTCCACCAGGCCTGCGGGTCCTGTTCGGCGCCGCCGCCGGGCAGCAGCCGCAGCGGCACCGGGGCCTTGGCGTGCCCGAGAAGCCGGCCGCGCGCGTCGGCGAGCGCGACCTTCGGACCGCTGGTGCCCAGGTCCACGCCGAGCACGAGGCGCGCGGACAATCGCTTCTCCCGTTCCCTCGATCCTGCGCCGGGTCCGGGTCAGACCTGCGCGAAGACGCGGTCGAAGGCCGCCAGGGCCTCGTCGACGACCTCGTCGGTGTCGGCCATGGAGGTGTAGATGCGCGAGCCGGCCAGGGTGATGACCCCTTCGGCGGCGAACGCCATCGACATGTGCCCGAGCATGTCCTTGCGCGGCCCGAGCTCGGTGAAGAAGTCCGGGTTGTCGAGGGTCAGGTGCAGCACCCCGGAGGTGTGCAGGTGCACGATCGAGCCGAAGTTGTAGGTGACGTAAGGCAGCTCGCGCGCCGCGATCAGGGCCTCCAGGCCCGCGCGCAGCCGGTCGCCGGCCGCCCCGGCCTTCTGCGGCGCGCCGGTGCGGTCCATCTCCAGCAGCGCGTGGTAGCCGGCGGCGCAGGAGAGCGGGTTGGCGGACAGGGTTCCGCCGACGAAGGCGCGCTGCCCGGCGGCGGTAAGACCGCCCGCGAAGACGTCCATGACCTGCTGCTTGCCGCCGACGCCGCCCGCGGCCGGGTAGCCGCCGGCCACGCACTTGCCGAAGACGGTCAGGTCCGGGGTGACGCCGAAGTAGCCCTGCGCGCCGCCCATGCCGAGGCGGAAGCCGGTGACGACCTCGTCGAAGACCAGCAGCGCGCCGTGCCGGTCGCACAGCTCGCGCACGGCGGCGTTGTAGCCGTGGGCGGCCGGGTAGGTGCCGGACTCGGGGCCGACCGGCTCGACGATCACTGCCGCGGTGCCCCCGTCCTCCTCCAGCTTGGCCAGCAGCTCGCCGAGGGCCGCGGTGTCGCCGGGAGGCAGTTCGTGGGTGCGCTCCAGGGCGCCCTTGGGGATGCCGGTGGCCTCCAGGGAGCCGGTGCCGGGGATGCGCAGCCCGTAGACGACCTGGTCGCTCCAGCCGTGATAGGCGCCGCCGATCTTGATGATGTGCGCCTTGCCGGTGTACGCGCGGGCGGCGCGCACCGCGGCCATCACGCCCTCGGTGCCGGAGCCGAGCATGCGGAAGCGCTGCACGGCGGGCATGAAGTCGTGGATGAGCTTGGCGAGCTTGACCTCGTACTCGTGCAGCAGCCCGGTGACCGGGCCGCAGGAGGCCAGCAGCTCCAGGACCTTCTCGCGCACCGGGGCGTAGTTGGAGCCGAGCACGGTCGGGCCGCCGGCCTGCAGGAAGTCGATGTACCTGTTGCCGTCAAGGTCGGTGAGGTACGCGCCCTGCGCGGCGGTGATCGCCAGCGGCCAGGGGTCGTTGAGCGCGAGGTTGTGCTGCACGCCGCCGGGGATGTACTGCTCCGCCTCGGCGGCCAGGGCCTTGGAGGCCGCGGCGTGCTGCTCGTACCAGGCCTCGTAGCGCGAGAGCGCCTCGGGCGGCAGGGTGCGCAGCGGGGAGTGCACGAGGTGGTGCAGCCGCTTCTCGATCACCGGGACGTCGGGGTAGCGCGAGATCGCGTACCCCGCGCCGCTCGCGTCCGGAGCCGGAGCGGGAGCCGTACCCGTGCCCTCGCTCGCGCTGGCGTCCGCGGGCCGGGCGTCGCCGCTGCCCTCTGCGGTGTGTGCCGTCTGCGTGCTGCTGCTCATCACGCCGCCTTTCCCGGTCCGTTTTCTGTACTAGGACAGTCTTGGTTTGCACTAGTTCAAGCTGTGAGCTGCGGCTTTACTGGGAGATCTTCTTCGTGGTGCCGTAGCCGGAGGCCAGCGCCACGTTGATGACGTCTTCCTGCTCCTTCTGCGTGAGCACCCGCGGGGCGGCCTTCTCGCCGTCGGCCTTGCCGGGCAGCGCCGCGGACAGGGTCAGGGTGCGCGCGTAGGTCTCGGCGCACCACTCGGCCAGCTCCAGGTGGTCCACGGCCCGCGTCACCGTGCCGCCGATCGCGATCGAGCCGTGGTTCTGCATGAGTGCGGCCTGCTTGTACTGCAGCGCGGCCACGACATGCTCGGCCAGCTGCTCGCTGCCGTAGGTGGCGTAGGGGGCCACGCGCAGGGCGCCGCCGAGGGAGAGCATCGTGTAGTGGATCAGCGGGATCTCCTCGCACACCAGGCCGACCGCGGTGCTGGTGACCGCGTGGGTGTGGGCGATGGCGCAGGTCGAGGTGGCGCGGTAGATCGCCAGGTGCATGGGCACCTCGCTGGTCGGTTCCAGCTCGCCCTCGACGATCGCGCCGTCGGCCAGGCTGATCACGGTCATCTCGGCCGCGCTCAGCTCGGAGATCACCGCGCCGGTCGGGGTGACCGCGACCAGATCCTCGCGGCGCGCGGACAGGTTGCCGCTGGTGCCGATGACCAGGCCGCGCGCGGCAAGGCGGCGGCCTGCGGCGGCCAGGGCTTCGCGTTCTTCGGCCAGCAGCATCGGGGGCACCTCGTTCGCGCTCGGTCCGCGTCGCCGCGGAATATGAACACACGCTCATGTTTGGCTTCGGGTTCATGCTCCGTCGCGGTGCGCCGCGCTGTCAAGACCGCGTCGCCGGCGCATCGCACCGCGCGCCGCCGCCGCACGGTAATCGAGTGGCTCGCTCGCGCGGCGCCCCGGTAGCGTCGCCCGCAGTAAAGGAGACCACCGTGCCGGAAACCGCCGCAAACGCGCCCGAAACCCCGGGCGGGACCGTGACCGACATCCCCGCCGCCGCGCTCGAGTCCGTCCGCGACCTGACCGGTGTGATGATCACCACCGGACGCCTGGTGCTCACGGCGCCGAGTCCCGCGGACGTCGACGCGATCTACCGCATCTGCCAGGACCCCGCGATCCAGCGCTACACCACGGTGCCCTCCCCCTACGAGTACGAGCACGCCCGCGACTTCGTCGAGAAGGTCGTGCCGGTCTGGGCGAAGGAGGGCAGCAACGCGGTATTCGGCTTCTACCACGCGACCAGCGGGCAGCTGCTGGGCATGATCGGCCTGCACGGGATCAGCGGCCCGGAGGCGAAGAACGGCGCGATGGCGGAGATCGGCTACTGGACGGCGCCCGAGGCGCGCCGTCAGGGCTACACGGTCGAGGCGGTGCGCGCGATCTGCCGTTGGGGCTTCGCGCAGCTGGGCCTGGAGCGCATCGAGTGGATCGCCTTCGACGGCAACGAGGGCTCGCGCGCCGTCGCGGTCAAGGCGGGCTTCACCGTTGAGGGCAAGCTGCGCTCCCGGTGGGTGCACCGCGGCGAGCGGCACGACGGATGGATCGGCTCGCTGCTGCCGGGCGACCCGATCCCGCGATAGCCGCGACAACGGCGTGTGGCCCGGCCCCCGAGTGAAAGGGGCCGGGCCACACGCCGCGGGCGTCTCGCGATTCGCTCGAGCCTCGGCCCGGCGCCGCGCAGCCGGCCGCGCCGGGACTGGCCCGGCGGTCGCCCGGCTAGAGCTTGATCAGCATCTTCCCGGTGTTCCCGCCGGTGAACAGGCTCAGGAACGCCTCCGGGGTGCGCTCGAGCCCGTCCACGACCGTCTCGGCGGCCTCGATCTTCCCGGAGGCCAGCCACGGGGCCATCTCGGCGGCGAACTCGCCGAAGCGCGGCTGGTAGTCCATCACGATGAACCCGCGCAGGGTCAGCCGCTTGCCGATCGCCAGGGCCAGGTTGCGCGGTCCTGGCGTCGCCTCGGCGCTGTTGTACTGGGCGATCGCCCCGCACAAGGCGATGCGCGCGTGCAGCCGGGCCGCGCCGATCGCCGCCTCCAGGTGCTCGCCGCCGACGTTGTCGAAGTACACGTCGATCCCGTCCGGCGCCGCCTGCGCCAGCTGCCCGCGCAGGTCCCCGGCGCGGTAGTCGATCGCCGCGTCGTAGCCGAAGCGCTCGGTCAGCGCCCGGGCCTTCTCGGCGCCGCCGGCCGACCCGATCACCTTCGCGGCGCCCTTGAGCTTGGCGATCTGCCCGACCAGCGAGCCGACCGCGCCGGCCGCGCCCGAGACGAACACCGTGTCGCCGGCCCTGAACTCGGCGGCGAACAGCAGCCCGCCCCACGCGGTCAGGCCGGTCACCCCCAGCGCGCCGAGGTACTGCGCGGCCGGGGCCAGCTTGGTGTCCACCACCGTGGCGTGCTTGGCGGGCAGCAGCGCGTAGTCGCGCCACCCGGACATGTGCAGCACGCTCGCGCCGACCGGCACCGCGTCGGAGCCGGAGGCGACCACGGTGCCGACCGCGCCGCCCTCCAGCGGGGCGTCGAGCGCGAACGGCGGCACGTAGGACTTCACGTCGTTCATCCGCCCGCGCATGTACGGGTCGACGGACAGCAGCTCGTTGCGCACCAGCACCTGCCCGGGGCCCGGGTCGGGCAGCTCGCGCTCGACCAGCCGGAAGTGCTCGGGCCCCGGCGTGCCCTGCGGCCGGGCGGCCAGGTGGAACTCGCGGGCGGTGGTCGTCATCGTGGGTGCCCTTCCTCGTGGCGGACGCGGTGTTCCCGCCCGCGATCCCGGGCGCCCCCGGGTCGCGGGGGCCGCGGCGCGGGCGGCTACCGCGCCAGAATACTTCATATCATGAACAGTGTTACCGCTGAACTGCTAGTCGACTGGACTGCTAGTCGGCGCCGGCCGCCGGTTCCTGCGAGTAGGGGTATTCCAGCCGACGGGCGTGATGCCGGCACAGATACACGATCCGCCGATCCTCCGGACGGGCGACCGGCGACAGGCCACCCCACGACTCGGTCGGATCGAGCGTGAGCAGCGCGGCCCGCAACGCCCGGAAGTCCGCGCCGACCTCGGCGTAGCGCAGCGGTCCGCGTCCGGCGCCGTGCAGCAGCATCGGCGGCGCGGCCGCTGACCCGCCGGCGGCGCGAAGGTCGCCGATGAGGTAGGAAGCGGTATCGAGGCTCGCCTTCGTGCGGTCGGACAGCCGCGCCCCGACCGTCGCCATGGCGGGCGCGATCAGCGGCACGACGCCGCCGAGCACGGAGACCAGATGCCGAAGGTACGGCAGGTACTCGCGCAGCCAGTCGGGCATCCGCTCGAGCCGGTAGACACCGGCGTCATCCAGCGGGTGCGGGCCGGTCGGCTCGTACGGCCACTCGCACCACAGCCGCAGCTCGAAGGACTGGCGGCGCAGCACGCCGCCGCGTCCCAGCTCGCGCACGGCGAACAGGCTGGGGCAGTGCACCCCGGCGCTGGCCCGGTCCACCAGCAGGTTGCGCACTCCGTTGAGCGTTGCCAACCCCTGCTGCTCGATGCGGGTGAGGGTGCTGTCCTGCTGCGCGAGCTGCGCGCATATCGCGTCGATCTTCTCCTCGACGATGCTGCCGCGCAGTCCGTCCAGCATCGCGCAGGCGTCGACCTTGACGCGGGACTGGGGGCAGCGCATCTTGCGGTCCCGGCGCGGATCGGTGTCGGTGGCCTCGAGGATCACCTCGGTGAGCGGGAACCAGTGCGGGCAGCGGTGGGTGGCCTCCTCCGAGCACGGGCACGGCACGAGACGCTGCTCGATCAGGCCCGGATACCTGCGCTCCAGGATGTTCTCGAAGGCCTCGGCCAGTACGGACAGGAAACGCACAGGGTGTCTGCCGCGCACCCGCAGGTGAACAGTCGGCTGTTCGCGCCCGTCGTCCGCGATCACCGCCCACGCCGGGAAGTCCGGGTCGCGGTCGTGCAGCAGCGCTCCGTACTTCCAGTGCAGGTGCGTGGTGAACCGGTGCTCCCGGGCGATGAACCAGGTCGGGACGCCGGCCTGGCGCGACTTGAGCCGGTAGGCGATGCCGATCTCCCGGGCTCCGGGCTGTTCTGCCGCCTGCTGCCAGCGTGCGTCGATCCGCCGGGGCCGCGCGTCGCCGAGCCGCTCGACCACGAAGGCGACTTCGCTGCTGGAGTCGGCGTCGCCGATGCGGTAGGCCAGGTCGAACCGCTCCATGATCCTGATCAGGCGGTCGGCGAGCTCCGGCTCCTCCAGGTCGCTCCAGATCCGGTCGCGCTCGGCGCGGGTGAGCACCCCGTTCAGCTCGGCGACGGACCGGCTGTCCAGGACCGCGGTGATGTGCTCGTCGAGCCAGCCCGGCTGCAGGATGATCCGCTGGGACAGGTCCCGGTCGTCCGCGAAGTAGACCAGATCGCCCAGGTCGTGCAGGGCTCGGGCGATGACCTGCTGGTCCTGCTCGTCGGTGACCCCGGCCGCGGCCATGGTGCGCCACACCCTGGCGGCGCTGACGAAGCGCCCGGGCATCTGCCGCACGGCTCCGGCGGCCGCGATCCAGGCGGGCGGCCAGCGCACCCCCATCAGCGGCAGCTTCATCGCCTCGGCCTGGATCTTGACCATGAGCTCGGGGATGCCCACGTGGGACTTCGAGTCGACGTAGTGCGTGCCCACGATCTGCGGGTAGCGCTCGCGCAGGTCCTCGGGCAGGACCGCGGGCGAGGGGTCGTCGCAGTGCGTGGCGACGACGACGATCGGCGAGTGCGGTGCGCGTGCCGTCAGCGCGTCGAGCCAGGCGATCACCTTTCCGTCCTGCCATCGCGTGCGGGCGTTCCACACGAGCAGGAAGAGCGAACGATCCGTCAGGTAGAGCCGTTGTGTCGCCCGATACTCCAGCTGGCCGCCGAAGTCCCAGATGTTCAGGTTCATCGTGGTCGAGCTTTCCTCGGGATGGGCGATGCGCAGCGTCTCGATGTGCACGCCGTGCGTCTGCCCCTCGTCCGGGTCGAACTGCCTGCCGAGCAGGTGTTTGGCCAGGCACGTCTTGCCCACGGCGGCCTCGCCGACGATCAGCACGCGCGACCACCACTGGGGAACGAGCGCGTCAGCGGCCTGGGCGCGCAGGAACGCCAGGATCGCGGCGCTGCCTTGGCGCGCCACCTCGCGGTGCTCGTTGGCGAAGGCCGCGTCGTACAGCCGGATGTCGCACAGATGCGGCAGGCCGCCCAGTTGGGTGGGCAGCATCCTGAGCTGAGGAGTGCGCAGCGCGAGCCAGCGCAGTTCGATGAGGTTTCCCAGCGACGCCGGAAGCTGCGTGATGCGGGGCATGGACAGCAGGACGCGGCGCAGCCGGCGCAGCGAGCCGATCCAGTCGGGCAGCTCGGCCGAACCGGGGTCGTCTTCGAGCCAGGTCAGGTCCCGCAGGTTGCGCAGCCGTCCGATCTGCTCGGGGAACTCGGGCAGCCGTGCGTCGCAGACGGTCAGCGCCTCCAGCGCGACGAGCTTGCCGACCAGGGCCGGGAACTTGGGCATGCTCTGGGCCGAGAACTTCAGATCCTTAAGGCCGCTCAGCTCCTCCAGCAGCTGCGGGAGCATGGTCAGGTGCCGCAGGTCGCGCAGGTCGAGCATCACGTCGCCGTCGCGCAGCGCCCGCTGGATGCGCAGTTCGGCTTCCGCGTATTCGACCGCGCCCGGATCGCTCTCCGCGTCCCGTGCCCCGCCTATCGATGCCACAGATCCACCCCGCTCCGACGGGCCCTCGGCCTGACAGGTTGTCAGGTGACGGAATGGTACGACGTATCTAATGCGCGGTCCGCAAGATGGCGACGCGAGGCGGCAACCGCGCGAGAGACAGCGCTTTGAGCTGCCGACACGCCGCCGAGACGAGCTGACAGGGCGTCGGTTGAGCGTCGGATCGTCGTGTCACTCCCCACAGGCGGCCAATCCGTGCATGATGTGCGCCATGCCAGCACCTTTCACGCTGACCGGCCGCCTCGTGCGGCTGGAACCGATGCGCGAGGACCACCTCGAACCGCTGCTCGCGGCGGCCACCGAGGATCGCGCGTCGTTCGGGTACACCTACGTACCCAAGGACCGGGCGGCCGTGCGCCGCTATCTGGACGTCGCGGGCGAGGACCTTCGCTCGCACGTCGCGGTCCCGTTCGCCACCGTCGAGCTGCGCACCGGCCGGGTGGTGGGCACCACCCGGTTCCGGGAGCTCGAGTACTGGAACGCCGGGGTCTGGCCGCCCCGGCACGGGCACGTCAATCCCTCCGGGATCCCCGACGCGGCCGAGATCGGCTCGACCTGGCTGGCCCCGTCGGCACACCGCACCGGGATCAACGTCGAGGCGAAACTGCTCATGCTCACCCACGCGTTCGAGACCTGGCGGGTGCACCGGGTCTCCTTCAAGGCGGACACCCGCAACGCCCGCTCCCGCGAGGCGATCCTCGCGCTCGGCGCCACCTTCGAGGGGGTGCGCCGCGCCCACTTCCCCGCCGCGGAGGGCGGCGTGCGCGACTCCGCGCTCTTCTCGATCCTCTCCGAGGAGTGGCAGGACGCCAAGACGCGCCTGATCGCCCGCCTGGCCCGCCATGGCGTGCACACCCCGGGCAGCGCTCTGGTTGCGGACAGCGTGCTCGGCGCGGAGGGCGCACTCGCGGTGCAGCCCGCCGGCGCGTGGCCCGAGCCTGATCGCGAGCCCGTCGCCGCGTAAGGCGCCGGGCCCACCCCCAATCCCCCACGCCGCTGCGCCGGGCCGCTCCACAGGGCGGCCCGGCGCCCTACGGCACACCGGACCCCAACCCAACGCCCCCCACGCCCTCACCGCGCGACCACTCGATGCGGCTCGTGCGTGATCGCCTCAGTGCGGCAGCCAGCTGACGTGCCCCACGAGCAGCACATACCCCACGAACGCCACGGTGTCGATCAGCCCGTGCGCCATCAGCAGCGGCATCACCCGGCCCCAGCGCCGGTACAGCCGCGCGAAGATCAGCCCCATCACCAGGTTGCCGACGAACCCGCCGAAGCCCTGATAGAGGTGGTAGGAGCCGCGGATCACCGCGCTGACCACGTCGGAGCGCGCGTTCGACCAGCCCGCCTGATCGAAGCGGCGCAGCAGGTAGCCGAGGATGACCACCTCCTCGAGCGCCGCGTTCTGGAACGCCGAGGCGATCAGCACCGGGATGCGCCACCACACCGCCGGCAGGGTCGTGGGCACCACGGTCAGCGCCGCGCCCGCCGCGTGCGCGGCCAGGTACAGGCCCAGCCCGCTGCCACCGATCACCGCCGCGACGCCCGCGCCGCGCCCCAGGTCCCGCCACGGCTGGGTGCGATCGGCTCCCAGGGTGCGCAGCGACGCCCGCTCGCGCGTGAGCAGATAGGCCACCAGCAGCACCGGGGCCAGGCCGAACGCGATCCCCTCGACCTGGTAGGACAGGTCCAGCCACGGGCGCCCGGGCGCGGCGGAGGTGTTGAGCAGGGCGTGCTGGGCACTCAGGGCCTTGCGGGCGGTGAGCGAGCCCATCAGGTCGATGAACGCCGAGACCGCCGAGCGGCCGAGCGAGACCGCGAGCACCGCGCTGACCTCGAACGCGATCAGCTTGCGGGTGTACTGCGCCGGCCACGGGGACGGTGGGCTCTGGTCCCGGCGCGGGGCGGCATCAGCGGTGCCGGGCGAGGTGCGCGGCGAGGCCTTCGGAGCGTTGTGGGTGAGCGGGTGGCCGCCCGCGTCGCCGGATGCGGCGTGCTGCGAGCCGTCCTGGCTCTCCCGGGCGAGGGGGGCGTCGTCCGCGCTGCCCTCGGTGGCGTCCTGCGTGCCGACCCGACCGTTCTCGTCGCCCGGCGCGCCCTCCCCGCCGCGCGGCGGGGTGTCCTCGCGGCGCGCCCGGCCGTCGTCGGGGCGCGGCGTGGCGTTCTCGAGCGCGGCCATGCGTGCATGCCTCCTGCGGTGCCGTCGGTTCCCGGGGCGCAGTCTGCCACGCGAGCCTGAGCACGCGGCTAAACACCCGACCCACCCGGTGCACGCGCCCGACGGCCGGTTAGTTCGCGCCAGCGCCGCCCACAGCCGCCGCCTTCGCGCGCCGCACGGTCGCCGCCTCTGGCACCGTAGCGGTCACGATCACCGCCGTCGCGGCCGCGGACGTCGCTCTACCCGACCGGCCAGGTGTGCACCGGGTCCCCGGCGCGCGCCAGCTCCGCATACCGCGGCACCATCGCCGCCAGGGCCGCGGCACGGCTCAGGCCCTGCTTGCGCTCCAGGTGCTCGACCTGCTCGATCTGCCAGACCGCGCCGTTGCGGCGGGTGCGCGCCCGCGCCTCGATGATCCCCAGGTACAGGTCGCGCTCGCGCGGGTCGATGCGCCAGCGCTCCAGGCCCGCCGCGGCCAGCGGCAGCAGCTCGCCGAGCACCAGGTCCGCCGCCTCGACCTGGCCGCGCCCCGGCCAGTGCAGCCGCGCGCCGATGCCGTCCCGGGCCGCCGCGTGCAGGTTGTTGCGCGCCGCCGCGAACGACAGGCGCCGCCACACCGGCGTCTCGGCCTCGGTCAGCGCGCGCACCAGCCCGTAGTAGAACGCGGCGTTCGCCAGCACGTCCAGCACCGTCGGTCCGGCCGGCAGCACCCGGTTCTCCACCCGCAGGTGCGGTTTGCCGCGCGCCACGTCGTAGACCGGCCGGTTCCAGCGGTACACCGTGCCGTTGTGCAGCCGCAGCTCCGGCAGGTGCGGCACCCTCCCGGCCGCCAGGGCCTCCTCCGGGTCCTCGGCGTCCACGCGCGGAAGCAGCGCGGTGAAGAAGCGCAGGTTCTCCCTAAACAGCTCCGCCGGATCCTGGATCCAGCGCTCACCGAACCACACCCGCGGCCGCACCCCCTGCGCCGCGAGCTCCAGCGGCCGCGAGTCGGTGGCCTGCTCGAACAGCGCGATGCGGGTCTCGTGCCACAGCCGCCGCCCGAACAGGAACGGCGAGTTGGCCCCCAGCGCGACCTGCACCCCGGCGATCGCCTGCGCCGCGTTCCACGCCGGGGCGAACCCGTCCGGGGTCACCTGCAGGTGGAACTGCACCGAGGTGCACGCCGCCTCCGGCAGGATGTTGGAGAAGGTGATGTCCAGCGGCTCGGGGCCGTCGATGCGCAGGTGGAAGTCCTCCCCGCGCACCGAGGTGAGCTGGTCGTTGAGCAGCACGTAGCGGTCGTCGGCGGAGAAGTTCTCCGGCACCATGTGCGCCGCGTCCAGGGTCGGCAGGATGCCGATCATCGCCACGTGCGCGCCGCAGCCGGCCGCGACCCGGTCCGCGTAGAGCAGCGCGGTGCGCAGCTCCTCGGCCAGCTCCGAGAACACGGAGGAGACCAGCTTGTGCGGGGCGATGTTCACCTCGAGGTTGAACAGACCCAGCTCGGTCTGGAAGTCGGGAGAGGCGATCTGGTCGAGCACCTTGGTGTTGACCATCGCCGGATCGCCGTGAGCGTCGATGAGTACGAGCTCGAGTTCGACGCCGCACAGCTTGCGGCCCTTCTCGAAGCGGTCCTCGGCCAGCATCTTCTCGAGCACCTGCTGACAGGATCCCAGCCTGCTGCGGAACCTGGCCCGGTCCGTCCCGTCGAACCCCAGGTCCGCCACGGTCACGCGCTCGCCCAACCGGCTCTCCCTCCTGCCGCGGCCCGCTCCCCGCGCCCCGTATCCGGTGCCGGGGCGTGCGTGGCGCGCGAGCGACGCCGCAGACGCTGTGTACCTCAGGTACCCGCCGCGCGGGCGGTCCATACGGGCGCGCATGCGCAGGCCGCGGCGGGTTTACGCGGTGCGGGGCAGGCGTACACGCGCAGCGGTGCGCGCGGGAGTAATGTGACGGCACCAGGTCGATTCGGCGCGCGGACGAGGGGGCGAGGGCGGTGCGGGACGAGTCGGCGATCGGCTGTGTGGGTGTGCTCGTGGTCGGTACCCGGGGCCCGGCCGGTCCGGGCGAGGTTCTGGTCAAGATTCGCGGCGGCTCGGAGACCTATCTGGCCTGGTCCGAGACGCCACTGCCGCGGGGCGCGACGGTGTTGGTGGTGGAGTCGCGCGGCTCGCGGACGGTGGAGGTGGCCGAGTGGGAGGACCCGCTCGGTCCGGATGCCGGCCTGGCCGGCGACTAAGGAGTATGCGATGTTCGGGTACAAGGTGCCCGCCCCAGACCAGGCGATGCTGATCTCCGGGGGGCGACGGGGGCAGGGCGGGGCGCCGTTTCGGGTGGTGACCGGGCACGGCAAGTTCGTGCCGCCGGTCTTCCGCAAGGTGCGGTTCCTGACGCTGGCCATGTGCGAGGCCGAGGTCGCCGAGACCTGCGTGACGCGGCAGGGCATCTCGCTGACCGTGCGCGCGGTGATCGCGTTCAAGGTGGGCAACGACCCGGAGAGCATCGTCAACGCGGGGCAGCGCTTCCTGTCCGACCAGAACCAGATGTCGATCCTCACGGGGCGGATCTTCGCCGGTCATCTGCGCTCGATCATCGGGTCGATGACGGTGGAGGAGATCGTCACCGAGCGCCAGAAGCTGGCCACCGAGGTGCTGGACACCTCGAAGGCCGAGATGGCGAAGATCGGGCTGATCGTGGACTCGCTGCAGATCCAGTCGATCGACGACATGGGCAGCGGGTACATCGACGCGATGAGCGCCCCGCACAAGGCGGCGATCCAGCGGCAGGCGCAGATCGCGCAGGCGCAGGCCACCCAGGCCGCCCAGCAGGCGCAGCAGGAGGCGCAGCGCGCGCAGGCCGAGTACGCGCGGCAGACCGCGGTGGTGCAGGCCGAGTACAAGGCGCAGATCGACCGGGCGCAGGCCGAGGCGGCGCAGGCCGGTCCGCTGGCGCAGGCCAACGCGCAGCGCGAGGTGCTGGCGGCGCAGACCGAGCTGGCGCAGCGCGCGGCCGAGCTGCGCCAGCAGCAGCTGGTCGCCGAGGTGATCAAGCCGGCCGAGGCGGACGCGCAGCGGATCAAGCTGCTGGCCCAGGCCGAGGCCGAGCGCATGCGCATCCAGGCCGAGGCGGCGGCCAGCAACGACCGGGTGGCGCTGGACCGGATGCTGATCGACCAGCTGCCGCAGATCGTCAAGGAGGCGGCACGCGGCCTGGCCGGGGCGAACGTGAACGTGCTCAACGGCGCGGACGGCCTCGGGGAGATCGCGGCCGGGCTGGTCGGGCAGGGCCTGACGATCCTGGACTCGGTCAAGCGCAGTTTCAACACGCCGCCGGCGCAGCGCGACGAGCCGATCGCGATCGAGGCGGAGGACACGACGGACCGCGACGAGCGGTAACCGCATCAGG
The DNA here is from genome assembly GCF_035653575.1 of Actinocrinis sp. Lineage (GTDB taxonomy): Bacteria > Actinomycetota > Actinomycetes > Streptomycetales > Catenulisporaceae > Actinocrinis. The sequence goes on along the minus strand of NZ_DASRBQ010000068.1, from coordinate 53,663 downwards.
GTTGCGCGCCGGCCGGGAGCGGACGGGATGTACGGCCCGCACGCTTCCGGCCGGCGCGCCTCTTGCTTTTCAACGCGGCTTGCTTTCAGTGCGGACCCGGTTGCCGCGCTCTCAGGGCCGTTGGTCACGGCGGGCGACACGCCGAGCGGTTCGCCCGAAAGGCCCTGCGACCCTGCTGCGCCGCGCGGCGCGGGGTGATCGAAGAGCCGCTCGCGGCGACGTTGCGCGCACGTTCGGCGGCGGTGCGTCGCGCAAGTTTCATCCGCGACTGCGCTGGCGGGCGGCGCTGCGCCGGGTGATCGCGACCGATCGCCGAGCGGTCGCGCGAGCCTCTTGATGTTGCCGGGGAATCGGCGTCTACTGGGTCCGTTCAGAACAGAAACTGGTCTAGCCCATTCGGGCCAGACGGGCCCCGCCCATTCGGGTAGTTCGTCTGCGCGGAAGGGCTGACCGCGAGCCGAATCCCGCCATCAGGCCCGGTGCGAGCGGACACTGGCGGTAGAGGCGAACGACTCGTCCCGAGGGAGGGACACCCAATGCCTGCTACCACATCCGGCGCCGCTCGATCGGAAGCGCTCGCACCGCGCGCCGCCACGGGGACCGCACTTCCCGCGCATTGCCGCCACCAGCCCGCCTGCCCGCCGTCCGACGCCGCGGACCGCTACCGCGCCCACGTCGTCGCGTCGCACCCGGAGCAGGGCTGGTCGCTGCTGTGCAACGGAGTGATCGTGTTCGACGACCTCGGCGCGCTGCTGCCGGGCAGCGAGCTGATACCCGCTCAGCGCTGACCGGGGCACAACGCCGGCCAGTTGCTCGCGGCCCACGCACGGCGGGCCGCGCCGAACCGCACGGGGGTGCGGGGCACGGGGACGGGGCACGGGCACCCGCGTGAGTCTTACGCGCACGCGGCCAGAGCACCGTCAGGCGCCGCCCCGCCGGATCAACCACCGGCCGGGACGGCGCCTGCGCGTCAACACCGTGCTTGCTCTTGCTGCGGGCGTGCCCCGTTGTTTGCTCCGGCCTGCCACGGCCAGCGCGCAACCGGGGTCGCGGCGCTGGCCGCCAGCTACAGGGCCGTCGCGCTCCGGTTAGCCCTCGGCCAGCTCGGTGACCGGCGGGCAGGAGCACACCAGGTTGCGGTCGCCGTACGCGCCGTCGATGCGGCGCACCGGCGGCCAGTACTTGTCCGCGGCCTGCGCGTGCCCGGCGGGGAACACGGCGGTGGCCCGGTCGTACGGGTGCGTCCACTCCCCGGCGATGCTGGCCGCGGTGTGCGGGGCCTGACGCAGCGGGTTGTCCTCACGGTCCCAGGCGCCCGAGGCCACCTGCTCGATCTCACCGCGGATCGCGATCATCGCCTCGCAGAAGCGGTCCAGCTCGCCGCGGTCCTCCGACTCGGTCGGCTCCACCATCAGCGTGCCGGCCACCGGGAACGACATGGTCGGGGCGTGGAATCCGTAGTCGATCAGTCGCTTGGCCACGTCCTCCACGGTGATGCCGGTCGCCCGGGTGATCTCCCGCAGATCCAGGATGCACTCGTGCGCGACCAGGCCGCTGGGGCCGGTGTAGAGCACCGGGTAGTGCGGGGCCAGGCGCGCGGCCACGTAGTTGGCCGCCAGCACCGCGACCTGGGTGGCGCGCTTGAGGCCCTCGGCGCCCATCAGCCGGATGTACGCCCACGGGATCGGTAGGATCCCGGCCGAGCCCCACGGGGCCGCCGAGACCGGCCCGACCGCGGGAGCCGCCGAGCGCTGCGGTCCGGCGACCGGGTGCAGCGGGTGGTTGGGCAGGAACGGGGCCAGGTGGGCGCGCACCGCGACCGGTCCGACGCCGGGGCCGCCGCCGCCGTGCGGGATGCAGAAGGTCTTGTGCAGGTTCAGGTGCGAGACGTCCGCGCCGAAGCGGCCCGGCTTGGCCAGCCCGACCAGCGCGTTGAGGTTCGCGCCGTCGACGTAGACCTGCCCGCCGGCCTCGTGCACCGCCGCGCACACGTCGGTGATCTGCTCCTCGAACACCCCGTGGGTGGAGGGGTAGGTGACCATGAGCACGGCCAGGCGGTCGCGGTGCTCGGCGATCTTCTCGCGCAGCTCGTCGACGTCCACGTCGCCGTTCTCCCGGCAGCCGACCACGACCACGCGCATCCCGGCCATGACCGCGGAGGCGGCGTTAGTGCCGTGCGCGGAGGAGGGGATCAGGCACACGTCGCGCTGTCCCTGGCCCTGGGCGCGGTGGTAGGCGCGCACCGCCAGCAGCCCGGCCAGCTCGCCCTGGGAGCCGGCGTTGGGCTGGACGCTGACCCGGTCGTAGCCGGTGGCCTCGGCCAGCCACCGCTCCAGCTGCCCGATCAGGGTCAGGTACCCGCCGGCCTGCTCCAGCGGGGCGAAGGGGTGCAGGTCCGCGAACTCGGGCCAGGTGATCGGCTCCATCTCGGTGGTGCCGTTCAGCTTCATCGTGCAGGAGCCGAGCGGGATCATCGAGCGGTCCAGCGCCACGTCGCGGTCCGCGAGGCGGCGCAGGTAGCGCAGCATCGCGGTCTCGGAGCGGTGCCGGTGGAAGACCGGGTGGGTCAGGAACGCGCTGGTGCGCAGCAGGGCGGCGGGCAGCGCGTCGGGGGTGTTCTCGTCCAGCAGGTGCACCTGCGCGCCCTCGATGCCGAAGGCGCCCCACAGGGCCTGCAGGTCGGAGTAGGTGGTGGTCTCGTCGCAGGAGATGGACACCGCGTCGGCGCTGGCCAGGCGGATGTTGACCCCGGCGAGGCGGGCGGCGTGCCACAGCTCGGCGGCGCGGCCGGGCACCTGCACGGTGATGGTGTCGAAGAACGATGCGGAGGCGATGCGGTAGCCGCGGGTGCGCAGCCCGGCGGCCAGCACCGTGGCGTAGCGGTGGGCGCGGCGCGCGATCGCGCTCAGCCCGTCCGGGCCGTGGTAGGTCGCGTACATCGCGGCGGTCACCGCGAGCAGGACCTGCGCGGTGCAGATGTTGCTGGTGGCCTTCTCGCGGCGGATGTGCTGCTCGCGGGTCTGCAGGGCCAGGCGGTAGGCGGGATCGCCGTCGGCGTCCTGGGAGACGCCGACCAGGCGGCCGGGCAGCGCGCGGGTCAGGCCGTCGCGCACGGCGATGTAGCCGGCGTGCGGGCCGCCGAAGCCGAGCGGCACGCCGAAGCGCTGGGTGGTGCCCACCGCGATGTCGGCGCCGAACTCGCCGGGCGCGCGCAGCAGGGTCAGGGCGAGCAGGTCGGCGGCCACCGCGAACAGCGCGCCGCGCGCGTGCGCCGCCTCGGCCACCCACGCCAGGTCGCGCACTGTGCCGGTGGCGCCGGGGTACTGGGCCAGCACGCCGAAGTAGTCGACGTCGGGCAGCAGGTCGCCGCCCAGGTCGACCGCGAGCAGCTCGATGCCGAGCGGCTCGGCGCGGGTCTGCAGCACCGCGAGGGTCTGCGGGAACAGGTCGGCGTCGACGAGGAAGGTGTTCGACTTGTTCTTCGCCGAGCGCTTGGCCAGCGTCATCGCCTCGGCGGCCGCCGTGCCCTCATCCAGCAGCGAGGCGTTGGCGGTCGGCAGGGCGGTCAGGTCCCCGACCATGGTCTGGAAGTTGAGCAGCGCCTCGAGCCGGCCCTGGGAGATCTCCGGCTGGTACGGGGTGTACGCGGTGTACCAGGCCGGGTTCTCCAGCACGCCGCGGCGGATGACCGACGGGGTGACGGTGCCGTAGTAGCCCAGGCCGATCATGTTGCGCAGCACCCGGTTGCGGGCGGCCAGGTCGCGCAGTTCGGCGGTGACCTCGGCCTCGGAGCGGGCCGGCGGCAGCGCGAGCGGCTCGGCGCTGCGGATGGTGGCCGGGACGGCGGCCTCGGTCAGCTCGTCGAGGGAGCCGTAGCCGAGCAGCGCGAGCATCTTGGCCTGGTCCTCGGGACCGGGGCCGATGTGCCGGGCCGCGAACGGGGAGGCGCCTTCCAGATCGGTCAGCGACGGGCCGGTATTCGCCCGCTCCGGGTTCGAGGCTGCGCTGCTGGAGGCTGCGCTGCTTGAGGGTGCGGGGTTCGGGTTCCCGGGGTACGGCGCCGCGGGCGCGGGGCCCGGCTGGGGCGGGCCGGCCGGCTGCGGGATGGGGGTCGTGGTGGTGGCGGAGTCGGCCATCGCGAGCCTCCAGCGGGTCCCATTCCGGCGCGCGGCGGTCGCGCGTCGGCTTCTCCCCCTCTGTCATGGGACCTGAGAGCTTCGCCGGGCTGCCCGCCCCGCCGTTGGGGTCGATCGCCCGGTTTTCACCGTCGGTGGAGGGCACTGCCGGGCCCGGTGGGCACGCGGCCGCGTCCTCGCTTTCCAGAGTCGCCTGTCCCGTACGGTCCGTGTGCCTGAGAGATTCCGGGGAGGGGTTGCTCCTTCGGCGCCCGCGGCGGCGCGGGACTCTCCCGTCCGGGATGAACGGCTACTTACAACGGTAGCAGTGACAGGCGCGTATTCCGATCCGCGCGCCGCACCCGACGCGGCCCGCGCGCGGGGGCACGCTCCGCGTCCGCAGGCCCAGCACTGCGCCCGCCACTGCGACAGGACAGCAGCGGGGCGGCGGCTGGGCGGTGGCAGGTCAGCTCTCGTCCGGCGCGAGCCCGTCCTCCTCGCGCAGGGCGTTGGCCAGGAAGGTGGCCAGCTGCATGCCGATGCCCAGTTCGCGGCTGATGCGCGTGGCGGAGGGCTGACCGCGCCACCGCTCGACCTGGCGCGCGGCGGTGAGCAGTTCGCTCTCCCGGACGCTGCGGCGCGGCAGCGGCGGCATCGGGGGCGGCGCCTGGAACTCGACGTGCGGCGGCTCCTGTCGGGCCGCGGCGTCGGCCGGGCCCTGCTCCGGCTCCTGACGCCGACCGTTCGAGGGGAAGGCCACGGCCGGCGGCGCGGCGTGGGCACGCTGCGCGGGCACGCCGGTCGCGGCCTGCTGCGGGCCGGTGCGCGTTGTCGCGCCCGTCGCCGCAGTGGCGGCGTGGTGGGTCGGGCTCGGGGCGAGGTGGTTGGCGGCGTGCTGCGCCGACGCTTCGCGGGCGATGGCGCCTGCGGCCGCTCCCGCCGCGGCGACGCCGGGCAGCGTCTCGGATCCGTTCGCAGGCGGCTGCGGGCGCTGCGCCGGGACGGCTGACGCGCCGTTGACCGATTCGGGCGCCACGTGATTGTGCGTCTCCGGCGCGGTGTGCACTGCGGGCGCTGCCTGCGTATCCGGTGCGTAGGCCGGTGAGCCGTTGGCCATCGTGGCGTTCACGTGCCCGGCCTGGACAATGTCGGCAGTCAGGTCGCCCGGTTCGGCCGCGTACCCGTTCGTCGCCGCAGCCCGCGCGACGGGCGCCGCGAGCGCCGCACCGTTGAGCCGCTGCGTCGCCATCCCGCCGTCCAGCATCGCCCCCGTCCCCGCCACCGCCGTCGCCGCTCCCGGCCTCAGGTCATTCGCGCCCAGCTCGCCCAGGTTGATCTGCAGGCGGGTCAGCGGGCTGATGCGGAAGCGCCACAGCCGCCCGTGCATCTCCCGCGCCGCCGCGACCGCGCCCAGGCGCATCTTCTCCTGGTCCAGCGCGCGCGGATACGAATGCACCCGCCACAGCACCATGCGCCGCCACAGCTTGAGCGTCGGCCACGGCGAGAGCAGCCAGCGCGCGGTCGGGATCGGCTCGCGGTGCGACCCGGTGGCCAGGTTCGCCTGGCGGCGCACCACGTGCCGCATCAGCTCCACGAACACGACCCAGATCGAGGGCATCAGCACGTGCGCGACACGCCCGGCGACGCTGCCGCCGACCGAGTAGTTCAGCCACACGGTGCCGCCGGTCGCGCCGTACACGGTCCAGCGCGCCAGCGGGTGGCTCATGTCCAGGCGGGCGAGCACGAGGTCGACCCCGGAGAACACGAACACGGTCATGTCGACCACGATCGGCACCAGCCAGGCCCAGCGCGCCCCGAACGCGGGGATCATCTCGGTGCTCACGGCCCGGAAGGAGAGCACCATGCCGCCGATGGCGATCAGCGCGGCCATGATCCCGATGACCACGGTCACGGTCAGCCAGCCGGCGCCCAGCGGCTCGACCTGCCCGACCTGCTCGTGGTCGGGGGCGAGCTCACGGGCGGTCAGCGGCAGCGCGGCGGGCGCGCCTGAAGTCCGGTGACGGGGTATCAGGCGGTCGTCGGCTGCGGAGACTTGGGCGGCGGTCACGGCGGCTCCTGGCGGCGCGGTCGGTCGGCGCGTCCGAGCTTGCCAGAACCGCCCGACACGCGGCGACCCCCGATTTCCCGCACCGCCCGCCGCCTGCGCTTAAGCAGCGATCGAAATCCGCGAGCGTCACCAACCCGGCGCGACCCGCGCGCGGCCTGGCGCAGTTCGATGTCCTCTTCCTGGCGCAGCCCAGTGTTCTGCCGCGCCCTGGCGCCTCGTCAGATCGGTTCGCCGCGCGGCGCATGGCATGATCGGGAGACGTGAGGACGAGCGCCGCGACCCCGCAAACCGCACGCCGCACCGTCCTCGGGCTGCTGCGCGCGCGGCCGGCCGTGCGCCGCCAGGCCCGCCCGGAGGACCGCGGCGAGGCGTCGGCGAACCCGTCGACGCGCCCCGGCGACGACCCACCGATCAATCCGTTCCGCGACCACGACCCCGCCCCCGGCCGCCGCCACGCTCCAGCCGTCCCCGACCCCTCCTCGAGCGGCGGCCCGTCCGGCCACGAGGAAGATCGGGGCGCGTCGGCCCGCGAGATACTGCGCCTCGCGGTCCCGGCGCTCGGCGCGCTGATCGCCGAGCCGCTGTTCCTGCTGGCCGACTCCGCGATCGTCGGGCACCTGGGCGCCGCGCAGCTGGCCGGCCTCGGCACCGCCGGCACGGCGCTGGCCACCCTGGTCAACGTGTGCGTCTTCCTCGCCTACGGCACCACCGCGCAGGTGGCGCGACTGCTCGGGGCCGGGGATCGGCGCGGCGCGCTGGCCCGCGGCGTCGACGGCATCTACCTGGCCGCCGCGCTCGGCCTGCTGCTGGCCGTCGTCGGCACCGTCTTCGCGCCGCGGATCGTCGCGCTGCTGGGCGCCACCCCGGCCGCCGCGCCCTACGCGGTCACCTACCTGCGCGTCAGCTGTCTCGGGCTGCCCGCGATGCTCGCCGTGCTGGCGGCGACCGGGCTGCTGCGCGGCCTGCAGGACACGCGCACCCCGCTGCTGGTCGCGGCCGTCGCCGCGGTGGCGAACACGGCGCTGAACTGGACGCTGGTGTACCCGGCGGGCCTCGGCATCGCCGGCTCGGCGCTGGGCACGGTGTTGGTGCAGGGTGCGATGGCCGCCGCGTACTGCGCCGCCGTGGCCCGCGCAGCCCGCGCCCACGACGTGCCGCTTCGCCCCGACCGCGCCGCCATCCGCGCCTCGCTCGGCGCGAACGCGGCGCTGCTGGCGCGTACCGTCGCACTGCGCATCTACCTGCTGGCCGCGGTGTGGACCGCGGGCAGCTACGGCACCGTCGCGCTGGCCGCGCACACGATCGCCACGAACCTGTGGCTGACCCTCGCCCTCGCCCTCGACGCGCTGGCGATCGCGGCGCAGGCGCTGGTCGGCCGGGATCTGGGAGCCGGGCACCGCGCGCGGGTGCGGGCGACGGTGCGGCGCATGGTGCGCTGGGGCATCGGGTTCGGCGTGCTGACCGGGCTAGCGCTGTGGGCCGCCCGGCCGCTGTACGTGCCGTTGTTCACCCCGGATCCTGCGGTACGCGCCGCGCTGATGCCTGTCCTCGCGCTGGCCGCGGTGCTGCAGTTGCCGGCCGCAGCGGTGTTCGTGCTCGACGGTGTGTTGATCGGGGCCGGTGACGCGGTGTACCTGGCGTGGGCGGCGCTGGCATGCACCGGGGTGTTCCTAGGCGGGCTCGCGGTTCTGCGCGCCGTCGATCCGCCGCACCTGGCCGCGGGTGTGGTCGGCGGGTCCGGTTCCGGCAGTGCGTTGACCGGGCTGTGGTGCGTGATCGGGGTGTTCACGCTCGCGCGCTGGGTCGCGCTGGCGCTGCGGGAGCGCCGCGACGCCTGGATGCGCACCGGAGCCGCGACCTGACGGTATCGTCACCGCGTCTGAACGCTTCGCTCGCCCCGGAGGTCTCATGGCCGGCGCCGTCCTGTCCCCGCGCGCCGCGGGGCGCGCCACACTCGCGCGCCAGCACCTGCTGGAGCGCACCGAGGCGGCGGCCGAGGCGGAGATCGCGCACCTCGGCGGGATGCAGGCCCAGGCGCCGCTCGCCCCGTACGTCGGGCTGTGGACCCGGCTAAGCGGCTTCACCACCGACGAGCTGTCCGCGCTCTACCAGCAGCGGCAGGTGGTGCGCATCGCGCTGATGCGCGGCACGATCCACCTCGTGACCGCCGAGGACGCGCTGGCGTGGCGCACGCTGGTCGATCCGGTGATCGAACGCGGCACACAAGGCGCGTTCGGACGGCACTACCGGGACCTTGACCGTACACAGCTGGCCGAGGCGGCACGCGAGCTGACCGAGCAGGAGCCGCGCACCTTCGCCGAACTCGGCACACTGCTGGCCAAGCGGTTCCCCGACCGCGACCCCGCGGCGCTCGCCCAAGCCGCCCGCGCCCAGCTGCCGCTGGTGCAGGTCCCGCCGCGCGGCGTGTGGGGCGAAAGCGGCCGCATCGCGCACACGACCACCCGCGCGTGGCTCGGACGCGACCCGCTGGACAAGCCCGACCTCGACGCGATGGTGCTGCGCTACCTGCAGGCGTTCGGACCCGCCACGGTCATGGACGCCCAGGCGTGGAGCGGCCTGACCCGGCTGCGCGAAGTCTTCGACCGCCTGCGCCCGTCCCTGCGCGTCATCAAGGGCGAGAACGGCGCAGAACTCTTCGACCTGCCGCACGCACCGCGCCCGGACCCGGACGTCCCGGCGCCCGCGCGGTTCCTGCCCGAGTACGACAACCTGCTCTTCTCCCACGCCGACCGCACCCGCGTGAACCCGCACGGATACCGCGTCCCGCTCTTCCCGGGCAACGGCGCCACGCTCGGCTACTTCCTGCTCGACGGCGTCTACGCCGGCCTGTGGCGCGTCGAGCGCAACGCCGCCGCAGGCACCGCCCTGCTGACGATCCAGCACTTCACACCGCTGTCGGCTGCGGACCGCGAGGCGCTCACCGGCGAGGCACTGCGCCTGCTCGCATTCCTCGCCCCGCAGTGCGCACCGCAGATCCAACTATCCTTATCCACATGATCGACGGCGCGCACGTCATCGTGTACAGCCACGACGCCGAGGCCGACCGGGCCTTCTTCCGCGACGTGCTGGAGTACCCGCATGTCGATGCCGGAGGCGGCTGGCTGGTCTTCAAGCTGCCGCCGGCCGAGCTGGCCGTTCATCCCACCGAGGCGACGCAACAGCACGAGCTGTACCTGATGTGCAGCGACCTGGACACGGTCATGCAGCGGCTGACCGCGCGCGGCGTGCAGTTCAGCGAGCCGGTCACCGAGGCGCGCTGGGGACGCGTGACCAAGCTCCGGTTGCCCGGCGGCGGCGCCGTGGGAATCTACGAGCCGCGCCACCCTCGGGCCACCGACCTGTAACCGGCCACAGCCTCCCCCGATCGCCGCCGCGCCACACGGCCAGGGCACGTCTCGGCCACCGCCTGCACAGCAACCCCTCTGCACCGCTGTCGCCACAGAACTGACGCGACGTCGCAGTGGTTACTCATAGCCGCTTCTCAGCTTTCTATCAGCCTTGCCATAGTTCCGGCCGCCGACGGCCCGTCAGATCTGCGGCGGCTCTCATCCGCGTCCCACCCCGGGTCAAGATCACCGCATCAGCATCCTGCGTCATGTCACCTACACCGAGCCCGGCCGGGACGCCGGGCAAGCGAGGCCCCTCCCGGCGCGGCTTCCTGATCGGCGGCGCCCTCGGCGTCGGCGCGGCGGCCACCGGGGCGTCGGTCTTCGCGGCGAACAACACCACGGCCCAAGCGGCCTCCGCGGACACCTTCACCTACCCCGACCTGCTCTCCGGCACCACCTCCGGCGGCGTAACCGCCTACACGCTGCAGATGCAGGCCGGCACCCACGAGGTGCTCAGCGGAGTGACCAGCAGCACTATGGGCTTCAACGGCTCCTACCTCGGGCCCACCATGAAGTGGACCAACGGCCAAAGCGTGCAGATGAACGTGACCAACAACCTCGGCGCGGACACCACCGTGCACTGGCACGGCGCGCACGTTCCGGCCAAGGTGGACGGCGGCCCGCAGGTCGCCTTCTCCGACGGCGCCACTTGGTCCCCCGAGCTGACGGTGAACCAGGACGCGGCCACCCTCTGGTACCACCCGCACGCCCTGGGCACCACCGCCGAACAGGTCGTCAAGGGCCTGGCCGGCATGATCATCGTCGAGGACGACTCCGCCGCCACCGCCGCGTTGCCCAGCGACTACGGGGTCGACGACATCCCGGTGATCCTGCAGTGCCTGGCTGTGGACTCCTCCGGCGACATCAAGTACAACCTCTCCGGCTACCTCACCGCGAACCTGAAGTTCCCGGTGCTGTGCAACGGCGTCAATGTCGACTCCACCACGCTCACGTTCACCGCCACCAAGACCCGCACCCGGCTGCGGCTGCTCAACGCCTCCCCCGCCGACATCATCACCGTCAGCCGCACCGACGGCGGCACCACGACCCAGATCGCCACCGAGCAGGGCTACCTGACCGCGGCCACCGACGTCACCTCGATCCGCCTGGTGGCCGGCGCGCGGGCCGAGGTGGTCCTGGACCTGACCGCGGCGGTCACCCTGCAGGCCGTCATCACCACCGGCTGGGTCAAGGGCGGCAGCGGCACCTACGAATTCCTGACCATCACACCGGACGCCTCGGACACCCCGGCGGCCCTGCCCGCCTCGCTCAACTCCATCGAGCGCTACGACACCAGCGCCTTCACGGCCCGCACCATCACGCTGAGCCAGAGCGGCCTCACCATGCTGATCAACGGCGTCGCGGGCACCACCATGGCGGCGATGGAGTCGAACATGATCACCACGACCCTCGACGCCGAGGAGATCTGGACGGTCACCAACGCCACGCAGCTGGAGCACTCCTTCCACCTGCACGACGTGCCGTTCCAGATCGTCTCCGTCGACGGCACCGCACCCACCGGCGCGGACGTCGGCTGGAAGGACACGGTCGAGGTCGTCGGCGGCTCGACGGTGAAGATCGCGATGAAGTTCACCGACTACGCCGACAGCACGTACATGTACATGCTGCACTGCCACATCCTCAAGCACGAGGACGAAGGGATGATGGCCGGCCTGATGGTCGAAAGCAGCTAGCCGTCGCGATACCGCGGCCGGACGGCGCAGACCTGCCGCCGTCCGGCCGTGTCGCGCGGCAGCAGCAGCGGGGTCGCCAGGAGAAACACTCCGGCCAGGGCGATGGCGGTGCGCGGGCCCAGCAGCTCGCCCAGCGTGCCCCACGCCGCGGTCAGCAGCGCGGTCACGGCCTTAGTCGACACGGACCAGGCGGACAGCGTGCGGGCGACCCGGTCGGTCGCGGTGCGTTCGAGCCGGTAGGTGGCGTAGATCGGGTTGAAGATCCCGCAGCAGAAGATCAGCCCCAGTTCCACGCCGATCACCAGCAGCAGCCCTCCGGCGCCGGGAGCGATGAAGGCCAGGCCGATGGGCCACAGCGCGCGCAGCGCTCCGGCCGCGACCAGGACCCGATGCTGCCCGAACCGGTTGACCAGCGGACCGGCGAGGCGCGAGCCGACCAGCCCGCCGATCGAGGGCGCGGCGAACGCGAGACCGTACTGCCAGGGCGCGAACCCGAGCCTGCCGAGCATCAACACCGCGAGCAGCGGCTGCGTGGCCATCACCAGAGCGCTGTACAACGCCGTGTTGTAGAACAGCGGGCGCAGCGCCGCGTCGGCGAGGATGTAGCGCCACCCCTCGAGCAGGTCCGCGACCCGCCCGCGTTTTGTGTCCCGGCGCCCGGGCAGCGGCTCGTGCCCGGCCGTCGCGCGGATGCCGAGCGCGGAGAGCAGGTAGCTGACCGCGTCGGCCACCACCGTCGCCACCGGGCCGAGTAGCGCGATCATGGCTCCGCCCAGCGGCGGCCCGATGATCGTGGTGCTCCAGGCGGTGGACTCGAACCGGGCGTTGGCGGCCAGCAGCTCCTCGGCCGGCACCAGCGTCTTGAGGTACGCGCCGGACCCGGCGCGGAAGGTGATGTCGGCGGCCGCGACCACGACCGAGACCAGTAGCAGCTGCAGGAAGCTGAGCACGCCGAGCGCGAACGCGACGGGGACGGTGAGTAGCGCCGCGCATCGCACCAGGTCCATCGCGACCAGCACCGGCCGCTTGCGCCGCGCCTCCACCCACGGGCCCAGCGGCACCGCCGCGGCCGCGCCCACGGCCGTCCCGGCGGAGGAGAGCGCCGCGACCTGGACCGGCCCGGCGTGCAGGACCCGGATCGCGATCAGCGGGAACGCGCCGAACGCCAGCCACGTGCCCAGCGCGCTGGTCCCGTACGCCGCCCACAGCCACCCGAAGCGCCGCCCCAGCCGGTGCCCGAGCAGGCGCGCGGCGTTCAGACGGTCCCCTCTGCCCATGCCGATGCCCCTCGCCGTTCGACCGCACAACCGATCCGCGTGCGCAAGCATCCAAGCGAGCGGCGCCGCCGTAGATCAAACAACCAGAAGCCCGCCTGCCTACAACCGACGGTTGTGACCGTAGGGTGCCGTCATGGACCTGGATGCCGTACGCACCTTCGTCGTCGCCGCCGACGCCGGGCAGTTCCAGGAGGCCGCCGCCGAGCTGGCGGTCACCCAGCAGGCCGTCTCCAAGCGCATCGCCGCACTGGAGCGCAGCCTCGGCGTGCGGCTGTTCACTCGCACGCCCCGCGGCGCCGAGCTGACCATCGACGGGCAGGCGTTCCTGCCGCACGCGCGCGAGCTGCTGCGCGTGGCCGAGCGGGCCGCCGCGTCCGTGCACGCCAGCCGCCGCCCGCTGCGCGTCGACATGATCTCCTCGCGTGGCGCCGCCTCGGGCCTGATGCGCGGCTTCCACCGCGCCCACCCGGACATCGAGCTCGACGTCGTCATGGTCTTCGACATCGCCACGGCCGTGGCCGCCATCCGCTCCGGCACGATCGACGCGTCCTTCCGCGCCGTCGCCGCGCCCGGCAGGCCCCTGCCCGATGACGTCGAATCCGTGCGCGTACTCGACGAGCAGCTCGAGCTGCTCATCGGCCCCGCCCACGCACTGGCCGGCGCGCGCTCCGTGACCCTGGCTCAGCTGGTCGGGCACCGGATCTGGATGCCCGGCGCCGTCCCCGGAACCGAGTGGGCCGTCTACTACGAGGACCTCGTCGCCCAGTTCGGCCTGACCATCGAGGCCACCGGCCCCAACTTCGGCTCCGACGCGCTGCTCGACACCGTCGCCGACACTCCGGGCCTTGCCACCTTCATGGGCCAGCACACTCGCCTGGTCTGGCCCGCCGGCCACGGCCTGCGCCGCATCCCGGTCACCGACCCGACGCCCGTCTACCCGCACTCGCTGCTGTGGCACCGCGACAACCCGCACCCCGCGCTGCCCGCCCTGCGGGCCCACCTCGCCGCCGTCTCGCCCGGCCACGGCGCCGCCGGAACCTGGACTCCCGCCTGGGCGCGGTGAGGCCCTGACGGCCGGGCCTCGTTCGCCCCGGAGTCTGCGTGCTCTGAGAAGGCGGGTCTAGCCCTTCCCCGGTTCTGCTTGTAGCATCAGGGACGGCCGCTCAATGAATCGTTTCAAAGGAGACAACGATGCCGGAGCCGGACGACGGACCACGCCGGCGGACCCTGATCAAAGCAGGGTTCGCCACCGCCGCGGTCGCAGGACTTCCCTTGATCGGTCAAGAGCCAGCGGCGGCCGCCTTTGCGAGCGGAGCCGAGACTGCGGTCGGCGGCGCTGCGGTGCAAGGCGCAGGCCCGGCCGCGACCAGCGACTGGCACCGCCACGTCGTGGGCCCGCGGAGTCGTAACGTTTCACCGGTCCGTGTGATCGCCACCGCGGGCGACGTGCGCGACCCGGTGGCGCTGCTCGAGCCCGGCGGCGCGGTCACCGTGCTCACCCGGCCGCAGCCGCCGGTACCGCCGGCCTGGCCGGCCGGAACGGTCGCCACCGCCTCGTCGTATCACGATCCGAATGGCGGCAACAACGGCACGTACACCACCTACTACCCCTCGAACGCGATCGACGGCGACCCGACCACCTTCTGGAACGACGCGAACCCCGCCACCTACCCGGCGGTGCTGACGATCACCTCGCCGACGCCCGTCACGCTGCCCGGCGTCACCCTGCTGTCGAACTCCGACGGCGTACCGGTCGACTTCACCGTCGAGACCTGGGACGGCGCGGCCTGGCAGCCGGCCGGATCGGTGACCGGCAACAGCGCCATACAGGTGCCCGTCGCCTTCGCCGCCCCGGTGACGACCACTCAGGTGCGCCTGACCGTGACCCTCGACCAGGACACCCCGCGCGGCCAGTTCACCCGGGTCAACGAGCTGTGGCCGGGCCTGGTCGAGCCGATCGTCCCGCCGAGCGTCACGCTCGACTTCGGCAAGGTCGTGGTCGGCTACCCGCGCGTGCGCTTCGCCTGGGCCTCGGCCAACCACCCGGGCGTGCGGCTGGCCTTCTCGGAGACGGTGGCGGGCCTGAGCGATCGCTCGGACTTCAGCCGGTCCGACTTCTCCGGGGGCGCGGGCACCGACCAGTTCGCCGTCCCGGCACGCGGCGCCGACTGGACCGACACCGCCGGCTACCAGAGCGGCCAGCAGGTCCACGCGGACGGACTGCGCGGCTTCCGCTACCTGAAGATCACGCTGGACGCCCTGCCCGCGGACGCGCCCGCTGCGCTGCCTTACGGCACGGTCGCCGTTGACAACGTTGCCATCGCGTTCACCGGCTACCTCGGCACCCCGCAGTCCTACGGCGGCTGGTTCCTGTGCTCCGACGCCGACCTGACCCGCTACTGGTACGCCGCCGCCTACACCAACGAGCTGGTCACGGACACGTTCCGGGCCACCGACTGCGACCCGCGCGGCGCCGCCTCGCCGACGCTGGAAGGCCGGCTCGTGCTGCAGGACGGCGCCAAACGCGACCGCGACCCCTACGTCGGCGACATCGCGGTCTCCGGCCGCACCCTCTACCTGACCCACCCCGACGCCGCCGTCGCCGCGCGCAACGTGCTCGCGGATCTGGCGGACCATCAGCGCTCCGACGGATGGATACCCCCGGCCTCCCTCGGCGGCTACACCCTCCCGCTGTTCGACTATCCGCTGTGGTGGGTCACGGCCAGCTGGGACTACGTGCTCTACACCGGCGACGTCGGCTACGCGGCCCACTACTACCCGAACCTGCTCGCCGTCCTGGACTCCTGGTACCCGAGCGTCACCGACGCCGACGGCCTCCTCAGCAAAGGCCTGAACAACACCGGCGGCTACGGCGACTACGCCTTCCTGCCCCGCTCCGGCCAGGTCGCCTACTACAACACCCTCTACGTGCAGGCCCTCAACGACGCGGCGGGCATCGCGACGACGCTGGGCAAACCCGCCGACGCACAGCGCTGGAGCCAACGCGCCACAGCCGTGGCGGCCGCCGTCAACGCGCACCTGTGGGACTCCGCGGCCGGCGCCTACCTCGACAGTGCCGACGGGCCGGCCCGCCACGCGCAGGACGGCAACGCGATGGCGGTCACCGCGGGCGTGGCCGATCCCGCCCGGGCCGCCGCCGCGCTCGCGTATCTGGCTTCGAGCACCCGCCAGGCCTACGGCAATGCGTTCATGGACAACGAGACGCTGCCCGGGGTCTCCGACGCATCCCAGCGGGTCTACGCCTTCACCTCCTACCCGGAGCTCGTCGCCCGCTTCCAGAGCGGTTTGGCCGACTCGGCGATCGACCAGATCAAGCGCACCTACGGCTGGATGTACGACCACGACCCGGGCATCACCGCCTGGGAGGGCATCGGCCCCGGCGGCACACCGTATGAGGGCACGTATACGAGCATGGCGCACGGCTGGTCGACCGGGGTGCTGCCCGCGCTGACCAATCAGCTGCTCGGCGCCGCACCAACCGGTCCGGGCTTCGCGACCTGGGCGGTGCGGCCGCGCCCCGGGGCGGTGACCTGGGCACGCGGGCAGGTGCCGACACCGCGCGGACCGCTGCGCGTGCAATGGGAGAGCGGACAGCGCCGCGGCGCGCCCACCTTCACCCTGCGCGTGACGGCCCCGCGCGGCACCAGCGGCCAGATCGCCGCGCCCGCTCCCGCCAACCCCGCGGCCGTGCGCGCGACCCTCGACGGTCATCCGGTCGCGATCGGGGCGGCCCCGCATCACGCACGCCTGACCGGCGGCGCGCTCCTGCTGGACGACATCGGCGCAGGAGAGCACGAACTGCTCATCCACTGATCCGCACCGGCTCGCATCCAGCGGGCCGGTCATCTCACGGTCGGCCGGCTTCCCGCGCCGCGGCGGCGCACGCGCGAGGAAGGCCGGACCGGCTATCAGCCCACGCACACAGCCCACACCGGCACCCGCACTCCAGCACCTCCATCGCGTCCGGGAACGATCTGCAAAGGAGCAGAAGACCCATGACACGCGTGCCTCGCGCCGTGCTCGCCGCCACCCTCGCCCTGGCCTTCACCGGCGCGGCGACCACCCACTCCCACACCCGCGCCGCCGCCGCAGCGGCACCGAAAGCGGCGGCGGCCAATCCGTGCGCCGCGGACAACCTCTCGCCCACCTCGCGCACACTCACGCCCCGCTCCGTCTTCGCCACCAGCGGCACCGTGACCAACCCGGCCAACCTGCTCACCGGCCGGTCCACGCGACTGTCCGGCAACGGAGCCGCCGTCACCCTCGACTTCGGCAAGGAGGTCGGCGGCCTGGTCACGCTGTCCTTCGCCGGCTCCAGCGACGCGAGCCAGAGCGTCGGACTCGCCTTCACCGAATCCTCCCAGTTCGTGGGCACCGGTAGCGACGCGTCCAACGGCGGAGGCGGAGCCGACGGCGCCCTCATCGCGCCGGTGAGCGGCCCCGGCAACTACACCATGCCGGCAGACAAGCTGCGCGGCGGCTTTCGCTACCTGACCCTCTTCCTCAACTCCGGCGGCTACGTCGATCTGAACGGCGTCTCGCTCGCCTTCACCGCCGCGCCGGGCAACGCCGATCCCGCCGCCTACCCGGACTACTTCTGCTCCAATGACGCCGCGCTGAATCAGATCTGGTACGCCGGGGCGTACACGGTGCAACTCGACACGATCGACCCGGCGCAGGGCCGGGTCTGGCCGGCGCCGTCCTCGGGCTGGGAGAACAACGGCCTGGTCGGGGTCGGCAGCGAGGTGCTCGTGGACGGCGCCAAGCGGGACCGCTCGGTATGGCCGGGCGACATGGGCATCGCCACGGCGACCGCGTACGTGAGCACCGGCGACATGACGGCGGTGCGCAACTCGCTCAGCACGATGTATCAGAACCAGAAGTCGACCGGTGAGCTGCCCTACGGCGGACCCGAGTTCGACTTCTACGGCTCCGACACCTACCACCTGTGGACTCTCCTCGACACCTACACCTATTACCTGTACACGGCCGACAAGTCCTGGCTGGATGGCGTGTGGGCCGGATACCAGCGGGGCGTGGCGTTCATCACCGCGAAGATCGACGCCAATGGCCTGCTGAACGTCACCGGGACCAACGACTGGGCCCGCGGCGACCAGGGCGGGGAGAACATCGAGGCCAATGCGCTGCTCTACCAGGTGCTGACCACGGGTGCGGCGCTGGCCACGGCCGAGGGCAACAGCTCGCTGGCCGCCGGTTACGCCAGCCGCGCCGCGGGCCTCAAGACGCAGATCAACGCAGTGCTCTGGGACGCCTCTGCGGGAGCGTACAAGGACAACCCCGGCAGCACACTGCATCCGCAGGACGGCAACTCGCTGGCCGTCTGGTACGGTCTGGCCTCCGGCGTGCGGGCGCAGAGCGTCATGGCCGCGCTGCGCGGCGACTGGAGCAGCATCGGCGCGCAGACACCCGAGTTCAGCGACAACCTCTCCCCGTTCGCCGGCTCCATGGAGCTGTACGCGCGCTTCGCCGCGAACGACGACACCAACGCGCTGAACCTGATCCGGGACGAGTGGGGCTACATGCTCGACTCGCCGCTCGGCACCGCCAGCACCTTCTGGGAGGGCTACTCCAGCGCCGGCGTGCTGACCGCGTATCCGAGCGCTTACACCAGCCTCGCGCACGGCTGGTCGAGCGGCGCGACCGGCGCGCTGACCGCCGACGTGCTCGGCATCGCGCCGACCGCCCCGGCCGGCGCCGCGTACCAGGTGCTCCCGCATCCCGGCGACCTGACCCACGTGGAGGGAACGCTCACCGTCGCACCCGGCAAGAGCGTCCACGTCGGCTACGACCACGACGCCGCCGGAGACTTCACGATGCAGGTCGACTCCTCCTCCAACTCCGGGTCCACCGGCGTGATCGCCGTGCCGACCTGGGGCCAGGCCCACACGGTGACCGTCAACGGCGCGACCGCGTGGAACGGCTCCGCCTTCACCGGCGCGAGCGGGATCGCCGCCGCGGACAGCGACGGAACCTACGTCTACTTCCGCGGCGTCCAGCCCGGCGCCTACACGCTCGGATACGCGGCGACCGGCACCGCGCCGCCGATCGTCCACCAGCAGCTGCCGGGCACCTGGACCAGGTGCGCCGCCGAGAACGGCTCGTGCGCGGTCACCGCGAACTCGGTCATCGCCTACGGCGCGAACGGCCGCTTCAACTACCGCTCCGCCACCAGCGCCACCGCCTGCTCGAACGCGGTGTTCACCGACCCGGCGCCAGGTGTGGTCAAGTGGTGTTACGCGCAGCCCGCGCCCGCCGGCTCGGCGCCGTGGCAGCAGTGCGCGGCCGAGAACGCGACCTGCGCTTTCAGCGGCGTGATGACCGTGGCGTATGGCGCGAACGGCGCCTACTCCTATGCCACGCTCGGAGGCGGCGGAACTGCGTGCACGAACGCGGTGTTCACCGACCCGGCCGTTGGCACCGCCAAGGCCTGCTACCTCATCGGCCCGCCCCCGACGTTCGCGACCTGGACGACCTGCGCCGCCGAGAACGCGACCTGCTCGTTCTCCGGCACGCACGAGGTCGCGTTCGGCGCCGACGGCCGCTACTTCTACGGCAGCTTCACCGGCTCGGTGCCCTGCACCGACGGCGTGTTCGCAGATCCCGATGTCGGCACCGTGAAGGCCTGCTTCGTCCAGTAGCCACGAGGTCCGCAGCCAGGCCGCGCGAGCTGTGACCGGGGATCGGCTCGCGCGGCCGCCCTGCGATGATGACCGTCATGGCGGTCGACCGGGAGCAGCAGGCGGCACAGAGCCGACAGGCGGCGGAAGAGACGCGGCGCCGGGCGGTGGAGCAGGCGCGGCAGCAGACGGCGTGGATCGAGCAGGCCTCGCAGGAGCCTGAGCAGCAGCAGGAGTTCATCCGGCAGAACAACGTGATCTACGGCGGGCTGATCGCGATGGGCCTGGTGCTGGTCCAGCCGTTCCTGACCGTCAGCGGACTGGACTGGTCGGCGAAGATCTGCGTGATCGCGTTCTCGGTGGCCATCCCGCTGCTGGCCGCCCTGCTCATGGTCAACCACCAGGAGACCTTCCGGCGCCGGGTGACCAACTCGCTCGCGGTGCGCGTCACCCGGTCGCTCGCACAGCTGCTCGCGTACGTCGGCGTGGTCGCCGGCTTCTGGCACATCATGTGGCCCGCCGGGGTGGCGATCTTGGTCAGCGGGTTCGCGGCCCTGATGGTCCACTCGGCGGGCTACTTCCGCCTCGAGGTCGCCGCCAAGGCCGAAGCCGCGGCTGCCGAATCCGCGCACGACGCCGGAAAGTAGCGCGGCACGGCGCGAATCCATCCGCCAAAGGGCCTGGCCTGCAAAAGCTACGAATCGTACACTTTGCAGGGTGACCACCTACACGCTGAGCGAGGCTCGCGCGCACCTGGGCAAGGTCGTCAACCGGGCCCGCTACGGCGGGGAGATCGTCGAGCTGACCGAGCACGGCGAACCGGCCGCGGTGCTGATCAGCCCGGAGCGGCTGGCGTACTACCGGCAGCTGGAGGACGCCCGGGACCTGGCCGAGGCCGAGCGGGTCAGCGCGCAAAGCCGCGCCACCGTCCCGCACGCTGAGGTCGCCGCGCAGTTCGGCTTGGCGCCGGACGGCCGCCCCTTGTGAGAGACGACGCCGTCCTCTACGAGCTGACCTGGGAACCCGAGGCGATCGAGCAGCTGTCCACGCTCGCCAAGACCTACCCCGACGCGGCCGCGGGCGTGATCCCGGCCGTCCACCAGCTGGCCGCCGATCCGCGGCCGGCCGACTCCACCGCGCTGGGCGGATCCGGCACCTACCGCCGCCTTCAGGTCGGCCACCTGCGGATCATCTACGCGGTCAGCGAGATTACGCACGCGGTGCGCATCATCCTGGTCGGCCGAGCCGACCAGCCGCGCTAGAGCACGCGCCCCGGCCGGGCCCCAGCCAAGGCTATGACCGCGGCCGCCGCTGCCAGCACTTATACCCCGCGTGCCGCGGTGGCCGCGGCGCTCAGCTTCCGGTGCGCGTGAAACGCAGGGTGGCCGTGACAGTCGCGGCGCCGCGCAACATGCCTATTTGATTCCACGTGATCCCGAAGGCGGCGCGGTCGACGTCGAACTGCGTCGTCAGCGTGATGCTCGCGGGCTCGGTCGCGGCGAGCGTGGCGGTGATGGTGAGGGCCTGGGTGACCTCGCGGACGGTCAGCAGCCCCTCGACGCGCACGGTGCCGTCCGCGTTCTGCACGGCGCTGAGCACGTCGAACTTGATGACCGGGAACCGCTCGGCGGCGAAGAAGTCGTCGGAGCGCAGGTGCCTGTCGCGGGTGCTGTTCTTCGTGTCGACGGAGTCGGCGCGCACGTTGATCACGCCTGTGGCGGTTCCGTCCGCGTCGAGCTTGCCTTCGCCGCTGACGTCCTTGAAGGCGCCTTTGACGGTCACCAGGCCCCACATGGTCTTGTGCCGGAAGGCGATGGTGGAACGCGCGGTGTCGAGTACGAACTGGCCGGGGGCGCTGGCGGTCATCGAAGTCTCCTGCGAAGGGCGGACGGCGATTGGTCAAGCGGGCGGGCACCGAAGCACTCGTCCAAATTTGAACGTCACGCTAGCATGAAATCCAAATTTGGACGACAGCTACGATGGAGCATGACCAACGACGCGGAGCCCGCCCGCCCCGGGACCGGCGCGCCCGGGGACACGGGTACGCGGCTACCGGAGGAACTGCGGCTGTGGATGCGGCTGCTCTCGGCGGCCGGAACGGTCGAGCAGATCATGGCCAAGCAGGTCAAGCAGACCTTCGGCATCTCGCACGACGAGTTCCTCGTGCTGTGCCTCCTGGCCGAGCAGCCGGGCGCCAGCCTGCGGATGACGCAGATCGCGGAGCTGCTCGGGCGGCCCAAGACGCGCCTGACCTACCAGGTCGGCTGCCTGAGCCACTTCGGCCTGGTCACCCGTGAGTCGGTGAGCGGGGACCGGCGCGGGATCGCCCTGACGCTGACCGCGAAGGCGCGGCGGCTGCTCGCGGAGAAGGGCCCGGATCTGGCCGCGGCGGTGTGCCAGGCCCTGGCCGAGACGATCGGCCCGGATTGGCGGCGCACCGTGGGCGCGGCCGCGGCGGTGGCCGGACGCGCCCACGCCGCCGCTGACGAAGACTGATTCGCGAAGGAGCCGGGCCGCGGCACGCGCACACCCATAGTCCCGGCCCGTAACCGCTAGTCCCCGGCTCGCGTGTAGCCGTCGACCGCTGGATCCGAGCGCGCGTCCGCCGGTGATTCGCCGCAGGTCAGGCAACCCCCGCCTGACGCGCGATTAGTTGCTTGACAAAAGGAATTAACTCGCACGACACTGTTCGCACCCGGAGCCGCCCCGCGACTCACGCCCTCCGGGCCTCGCATCAGGTCGGCCGACCTGCAGTTCGATCATCCACGTCCGATCATGCACGTCTGCAACGAAGCAGGAGAGGCTGCCAGGGATGAGATTCCGAAGACTCGTCGGATCGGCGACGGCCGGAGCCGTCGTCATAGCCGGGGCCGTGTCCGCGTCGGTGCTCGCCGCCGGGCCGGCCGGAGCGGCGAGCCCGACCCAGCCGTCCGCCGAGACGGCCAGGTCGCTCTACATGAACAACTGGAGCGACACCACCGGCATCTGGATGGCGCCGCAGCTGGCGCAGACTGACAGCAACACCCAGTACGGACCGCGCCTCGGCGAGCTGCACTACTCCCCGAACGGCGCCGCCTCCGCCGGGTCCGCCATCAACCAGATCGTCGACTACACCGGCTTCTTCCGCGACGAGACCCACGGCGTGAAGTACGACCAGGTGCACAACTTCTCCGCGGCCACCGGCTACCTCGACTCGGGCGGCATCCTGCGCTCGGACTACGGGCCCTACTCCGGCACCGCGATGCCGGTGAGCATCGGCCGCGACTACGCGATGGTCCCCAACCAGCACTTCATGGTCGTGACCTACCGGCTGACCAACACCACCGGCTCGGCCGTCACGATGAACGTGCTGGACTCGGTGCACCTGAACAACACCGGTTCCGGCTCGGGCGCCACGGTGCACGCCACCTACGACTCGACCCGCGACGCCGACGTCGCCGACATGTCCGCCAGCGGCCAGTACCAGATCGTGCTCGGCTCCTTCGGCGCCTCCAGCGGCCACCAGGTCGGCGACGACACCGTCTCGAACACCTCCAGCGCCACGGTCGCGCCCTGGTACGCCTTCGACGCGAACGGCAGCCTGCCCGGCAACACCAGCGTCACGGCCGGCAACGTCGACATCGCCCTGTCCAAGCTCGTCTCGGTCCCGGCCAACAGCACCGTGAGCACCTCGTTCTACCTGGCGATCGCCGCCACCCAGAGCGACGCGCTGGCCGCCGCCGACACCGCCCGCGCCTCGAGCGACACCTCGTGGCAGCAGACCACGACCACCGACTACGCGAACTGGCTGGCCGCCGGAAAGCGGGTCACCTCCACGTTCACCGACACCGGCCTGTCCACCGCCTACGACCGGTCGCTGGTGGTGATGAAGCAGACCCAGAACCCGGTGCTGGGCACCTGGCCCGCGGCCACCAACCCGATCGCCTACGGCTACAAGACCTGGATCCGCGACTCGGCCGTCACCGCGCTGGCCATGGACACCGCCGGCCACCACGCCGAGGCCGCGAAGTACTTCAACTGGCTGATCAGCGTGCAGAACTCCGACGGCTCCTTCGGCACCACCTACAACGAGTGGACCGGACAGTACGTCAGCTTCGTGCAGCCGGAGAACGACTCCATCGGCATCTTCCTGATGGGCGTGCTGCGCCACTACCAGCAGACCGGGGACACCACGTTCCTCAACGCCATGTGGCCCGCGGTGCAGAAGTCCGCCGGGTTCATCGCCGGCGGCATCCAGAGCAACGGCTTCGGCCCCTCGGACTTCTCCATCTGGGAGGAGACCCAGGAGTACAACGCCTTCACCCAGGCCACCTACGAGGCCGGGCTCTGGGCCGCCGAGCTGTACGCCCAGGCCGAGGGCAACACCGCCCTGGCCGACAGCTGGAGCTCCGCGGCCGGCAGCATCGCCACCGCGCTGCAGCGCTCCTCGCTGGCCAGCCCGGCCGGAATGTGGAACGGCCCGTCGAACTACTACGACCGCGCCGTCAACACCGACGACACCGCGCGCGTCTCACCGGTCGACTCCTCCTCCGACATGCTGCTGGTACTCGGCGTCATCGACACCGCCAGCAGCCGCGCCGCCTCGCACGTCTCGACGGTCACCTCGGATCTGACCCACGACACCTACGGCATCGCGCGCTATCAGGGCGACAACTTCTACTACACCTCGCCCTACAGCCCGGCCGGCAACGAGGCGCTGGCCGCAGAACCGTCGTGGCCGCAGATGAGCATGTATCTGGCGATCCAGGAGATCTTCACCGGTGACACCATCACCGCGCTCAACCGCCTGACCTGGTACGTCACCCGCACCGCGACCGGCTACATGCCCCCCGGCGAGGCCACCTCGAACGTG
The DNA here is from genome assembly GCF_035653575.1 of Actinocrinis sp. Classification (GTDB taxonomy): domain Bacteria; phylum Actinomycetota; class Actinomycetes; order Streptomycetales; family Catenulisporaceae; genus Actinocrinis. Next base: position 29,588 of record NZ_DASRBQ010000068.1, on the reverse strand, counting down.
ACGCAGAAGCCGATCGTCTCCACCATGGTCGAGCCGGTCACCGGCGCCTGGTACGTGCTGGCCGCGCTGGCCTACGGCGGTCAGACCGACACCCGCGTCTACCCGACGGTGACCAGGGCCGGCGCCAACGCCACCATCACCGTGGACGCGGGTACGACCGGCGACTGGCCGCAGTGGTCCTCGGTGCCCTACTTCACCGACCAGGTCGGCGACAACGCCAACGGCGATCCGGACACCGACATCCGCAACGTCGCGGTCGCCAACGACGACTCGAACCTGTACGTGCGGGTCGACAACGCCGACGGGCACCTGCCCAACTACCAGACCGCCACCGAGTTCGGCGTGGACGTCTACGCGGCGGACTACTCCGGCGCCGCGACCGCGACGACCACCGTCGGCATCGACGGCTCGACGCTGCCGCGCCCGGTCTCCTACCTGGTGGCGCGCCGCTCCAGCGACAACCGCTACCTGCACTACCACGTGGCCAACGGCGCGTGGGTGCAGGACGCCGACATCACCAGCGTCATCGCGCCGCAGTGGGACCCCGCCACCGGCCGGGTCGAGCTGGTGATCCCCCGCTCCGCGCTGGCCAGCTCCGGCACCGCGAACGGGACGGTGGAGCCGCTGACCATCGAGCTGGAACACCAGAACCCGACGACGCTTGCCTGGACCGAGGACGACACGAGCACCCTGCTCTACCGGCTCACCGCCTCGGCCACCGCGGCGCTCTACGGAAACGTGCGGTGACTTTCGAGGATGGTGACCGTAGTGGAACCCTGACACGCTGACGCCCCGGCCTGGGGCACACTTTCCCCGACGACCTCAGGCGACGAACCTTCGAGCAAGGAAGAGCGATGATGCCGGAGACGATGGACCGTACCGCGCCGCACCAGCCGGAGCAGTGGTCCTCGCGTGAACGCAACCTGGCCGCGCTGTTCACGGCCATCCTCACGCGCGGACCGATCTCCCGGCGCGACGCGGCGCGGGCCATCGGGATGTCCCAGGCCGCGGTGACCAAACTGGTCAAGCCGATGATCGCGGGCGGCTACGTGACCGAGCAGGAGGGCTACTCCGAAGGCCCCGGCCGCCCGCTGATCCCGCTGGTCATCGACGCCAAGCGGCACAACGCCGTCGGCGTGAAGGTGACCAGCGGGGAGCTGATCGGCGTCGTGGTCGACCTGCACGCCGAGGTGCTGCAGTCCAGGCGGGTGCCGCTGGCCGACCCGCGGCCGGACACGGTCGCGGCGGCGGTGGCCGACCTGACCCGGGACCTGCTCAGCCGCGCCGACGGCGGCGCGAGCAGCACGGTCGGCGTCGGCGTCGGGCTCGGCGGCCACGTCGACGGGCGCCGCGGCGTGGTGCGCTTCTCCCCGATGCTGGAGGACTGGCGCGACGTGCCGCTGCAGCGGATGCTCGCCGACGCGCTGCACCTGCCGGTGCTCATCGAGAACGACGTCAACACCCTGGCCGTCGCCGAGCAGTGGTTCGGCGCCGGGCGGGACACCTCCTCCTTCGCGGTGGTCACCGTGGGCGCGGGCGTCGGCGGCGCGATCGTCATCGACGACCAGTTGCTGCACGGCGCGAGCGGCGCGGCCGGCGAGTTCGGGCACAACATCGTCGACCCGCGCGGCCCGCTGTGCCACTGCGGCAAGCGCGGCTGCATCGAGGCCTTCGCCAGCGACGAGGCGATCGTGCGGGCGATCGGCGAGCGCGGCGGGCGGGCCCCGGGCAGCCTCGCCGAGGCGGTGGAGATCGCGCACGGCGGCGACCCGGTGGCCCGGCAGGTGTTCGTCGAGGCCGGCCGGGCGCTGGGCCAGGGCCTGGCCGGCCTGGTCAACCTGATCAACCCGCCGGTGGTGATCCTCTCCGGCGAGGGCATCAGCGCCTCCGATCTGATCATCGACGCGCTGAGCGAGGAACTGGCCCGCTCCAGCTTCTCCACCGCCGGGCGGGACTGCCGCCTGGTGGTGCGCCCGCTGCCCGACGAGACCTGGGCCCGCGGCGCCGCGGCCACCATGCTGCGCCACGGCGTACTGCGCTCGCTGATGACGCTCACCGGCGAGATCCAGGTGTAGGAGAACAGCGCCGCGAGAACCGCGGCGCCGCGCGAAACGCACTGTAAAACCCCTGCTATCCGAGCCGGACCGGATACGGCCTCGAATAGTTTGCTTGGCGAACGAAAACAATCCCGGCCGGGGGCGCAGCACCGACGCTCAGGCGGTGCGGCCCCGGCTCCTCCCGACACACACCTCCCATCCAGCCCCTCACCACGACACAGGAGTCATGGACATGAGTCGTCGTCACGACCGCGCACTGATGCTGGGAGCGGCCGCGCTGTGCGCGTCGCTGCTCGGCGCCTGCTCGTCGGCAAGCTCCCCGGCCGCCTCCTCCGGTCCCGTCACGCTCACCTTCTGGGGCACCTACGGCAACGGCGGCAACAAGACCCAGACCGACGCCCTGAACAACACGATCATCCCGGCCTTCGAGAAGGCCAACCCCGGGATCAAGATCCAGTACGTCGACATCCCCTACGACTCGATGCTGCAGAAGCTGACCACCGGCGCGGCCGGCGGCCAGCTGCCCGACCTGGTGCGCGCCGACCTCGGCTGGGTGCCCAAGCTCGGCGCCCTCGGGGTGTTCGCGCCGCTGGACCAGAAGATGAGCGACTACAAGACGCTCGCGGCGGCGGACTATCCGGGGACCGTGGCGACCAACCTGTTCTCCGGGCACTACTACGGCCTGCCGCTGGACACCAACACCAGGGTGCTGATCTCCAACCCGGACGCGCTGAAGGCCGCGGGCATCGCCGCGCCGCCGGCCACCTTCGACGAGCTGAAGGCCGACGCGCCGAAGCTGGCCGCCAAGAAGGTCGCGGTGTTCGCGGACAGCGGCCTGCAGGGCTGGAACCTCTACCCGTGGATCTGGTCGGCCGGCGGTTCGGTGACCGACGCGGACCAGACCAAGGCCACCGGCTACCTCAACAGCCCGGCCAGCGTGGCGGGCGTGCAACTGCTGGTGGACCTGTACAAGGCCGGCGACATCCCGAAGCTGATCACCGGGGACAAGGGCGCGACGCAGACCTCTGACGGGCTGCCCAAGGGCCAGTACGCGAACATCCTGGACGGGCCGTGGATGACCGGGATCTGGTCGGGCCAGTACCCGAGCTTCAAGCCGGTCTACTCCCCCGTGCCGGCCGGGCCCGGCGGCTCGGTCTCGGTGACCGGCGGCGAGGACATCGTGATGACCTCGGCCTCGGCGCACCAGGACGCGGCGGAGAAGTTCATCCGCTTCACCCAGAGCGCCACCTTCCAGCTGGCGATGGCCAAGACCGGGCAGATGTCCGTGGTGCAGGCCCTGGGCGCCCAGGAGGCCGCGGCCTCGCCGGAGCTGGCCCCGTTCATCAAGCAGCTGGCCACCGCCAAGCCGCGCCCCTCGGTGCCGCAGGCCCCGCAGATCGACACCGTGCTGCAGGACGACCTGACCCCGGCGTTCACCGGGAGCACGTCGGTGCAGGCCGCGCTGGACAAGGCCGCCGCTGACATCGACCCGCTGCTGACGGCGACCCGGTAGGCCGCACAGCATGATGACCGCTCAGAACGCCGCGGCGTCGTCGAACGCCGCCACGTCTGAACCCGCGGACGCACGCCTCGTCGCGCCGGCCGATGCCGGCGCGGCGGGGCCGCCGCCCCGGCCCCGGGGAACGAACCGCGCGCCGCTGTGGCGGCGCACCGCCTCCTCGCGCACCGCGCTGCTGTTCCTGGCGCCCGGGTTCCTGCTCTTCCTCGGCCTGATCGTCTATCCGATGGTGCGGGCGTTCCAGATGAGCTTCTACGACTGGAACATCGTGGCCGGGTCGGTCAGCCGCTTCACCGGGTTCGCCAACTACACCCGCGCCTTCCACGACCCGGTGTTCTGGCGGGCGGCGGCCAACAGCGGCGTCTACATGGCGTTCACGGTGCCGCCGCAGATCGTGCTCGGGTTCCTGGTCGCGACGCTGCTCAACAACAAGGCGCCGGGCCGCGCGCTGTTCCGGGTGCTGTTCTACCTGCCGGTGGTCACCAGCTGGGTGGTGGTCTCGCTGCTGTTCCAGTACCTGTTCGCGGACAGCGGCCTGGTCAACTGGATGCTGCACGACGTCACGCACGTGACCTCGCAGCCGACCTCGTGGCTGGCGGGCCGCTGGACCGGGATGGTCGCGGTCTCCGCGCTCGGGGTGTGGAAGGGCGTCGGCTGGTCGATGGTCATTTTCCTCGCCGCGCTGCAGGGCGTGTCCAAGGAGCTGTTGGAGGCGGCCGAGATGGACGGCGCCGGCGCCTGGCACCGCTTCCGCGCGGTGACGCTGCCGGCGGTGCGCCCGGCGCTGCTGTTCGTCACGGTGATGCTCGTCATCGGCGGGTTCAACGTGTTCACCTCGGTGCTGCTGATGACCGGCGGCGGCCCGGCGGACTCCACGCAGGTGCTGCTGACGTACATGTACCAGCAGGCGTTCAAGAACCTCGACTTCGGCTACGGCTCCTCGATCGCCGTGCTGCTGACGCTGTTCGTGTTCGTCCTGTCCGTCGTCCAGCTGCGGGTCTTCCGCGGCGATGCCGAGGAGGCGGCGTGACCACCCTGTCCCCCACCGCCCTCGCGCCCGCGCGCAGCACCCGCTCGCGCCGGCGCGCCACCGGGCAGGCCGTGCGGTACCTGGTGCTAGCCGTCGGCGCGGTGATCATGCTGCTGCCGTTCGCGTACATGCTCTCGACTTCGTTCAAGAGCCAGGCCTACGTGCTCACCCTGCCGCCGCAGTTCATCCCGCACCCGGCGACGGTGTCGAACTACACCGGCGCCTGGAGCTCGCACGACTTCGCCCGCTACTTCGTCAACTCCCTGATCGTGGCGGCCTGCACCACGGTGCTCTCGCTGCTGCTCAGCTCGATGATGGCCTACGCCTTCGCGCGCTTCGCGTTCCCGGGCCGGGAGCTGCTGTACAAGACCCTGCTGCTCGGGCTGATGATCCCGGCGATGATGCTGATCATCCCGCAGTTCGTGCTGGCCAAGTACCTGGGCCTGCTCGACTCGCTGGCCGGTCTCGTGGTCTTCTACGTCGGCGGTTCGCTGCCGCTCAACACCTTCCTGCTGCGCGGGTTCTTCGCCGCGATCCCCAAGGAGCTGGAGCAGGCGATGACGGTGGACGGAGCCGGGGCGTGGACGCGTTACCGGCGCCTGATCCTGCCGCTGGCCAAGCCGGCCCTGGCCACCGCGACCATCTTCACGTTCCTGGCCAGCTGGGACGAGTTCGCCTGGTCGCTGACCATCATCAACACCCCGTCCAAGCAGACCCTGCCGCTGGCGATCGCGCTGTTCCAGGGCGAGAACTCCACGCTGTGGGGCCTGGTGTTCGCCGCCTCGGTGATCGCCGTGGTGCCGGTGATCGTGGTGTTCCTGCTCTTCCAACGCTACTTCGTACAGGGCCTGACCGCGGGAGCCGTCAAGGGATGATCGACCTACTGCCCACTAAAACCCTCTACCTGCCCGACCAGCCGGTGCTGATCGAGGTGCGCGGCGACTGCCCGCCGGGCGCGGTGCTGACGGCGCGTCACCTCGGGCAGACGCAGGCCGAATGCGAGGTCGGCCGCGGGGTGGCCGACCTGGGCCGCCTGCCGGTCGGCGGGTACGGCGTCGAGCTGTGCGACCCGGACGCCGCGGTGCTCGCGCGCACCGCCGTGCAGGTCGCGGCCGACCCCCGCGCGGTGCTGCGCTACGGCTTCGTCGTGGACTACCGGCCCGGGCGCGACCTGACCGCGGTCGCCGACAACCTGCGCCGCCTGCACCTGACCGGGGTTCAGTTCTACGACTGGGCCTACCGGCACGCCGATCTGGTCGGCGGCGGCGAGGTCTACGACGACGCGCTCGGCCAGCCGGTCTCGCTCGACACCGTCCGCTCCCTGATCGAGCTGTGCCACGAGGTCGGCGCCAGCGCGCTCGGCTACGCCGCGGTCTACGCGGTCGGCCGCCAGGAATGGGCCAAGTGGGAGCATGACGCGCTGCTGACCGCGAGCGGGGAGCCGTACGCGCTCGGTGACTTCCTGTTCATCGTCGATCCCGCGGCCGAGGACTGGATCGCGCACTTCACCGCCGACGTGTGCACCGCGGTGGCGCGGGTCGGCTTCGACGGCTTCCACCTGGACCAGTACGGCTACCCCAAGCGCGCCCGCCGCGCCGACGGCACGCCGGTCGACGTCGCCCGCAGCTTCGTCACCACGATCGAGCAGGTGCGCGCGGCCCTGCCCGGCTCGCGGCTGGTGTTCAACAACGTCAACGACTTTCCGACTTGGGCGTCTGCCGCCGCGCCGCAGGACGCGGTCTATATCGAGGTCTGGCCTCCGCACGTCGGGCTGGAACACCTTGCGCAGGTCGCCACGCGCGCCCGCACCGAAGCGGCCGGCAAACCCGTCGTGATCGCCGCCTACCAGCACGTCTACGACAGCGCACCAGCGCAGAGCGCGGATCGCGCCACCGCGCTGAGCATGGCGACGCTCTACTCGCACGGCGCCACGCAACTGCTGTGCGGCGAGGCCGACCGGATCCTGGTCGACCCCTACTACGTGCGCAACCACACCACCGAGCCGTCCACCGCGGCGCTGCTGCACCGCTGGTACGACTTCCTGGTCGAGCACGACGAACTGCTCACCGCACCCGGGATCACGGAGGTCACCGGCTCCTTCGCGGGCAGCTACAACGACGACATCGACGTCACCTACCCCGACACGGGCACCCCGGTCGGCCACAGCGCGACGCCCGGGGCGATCTGGCGCCGCATCACCCAGGCCGGCGACCGGTATGTCATGCATCTGATCAACCTGGCCGGCCAGGGCGACACGCTGTGGGACGCGCCGCGCAACGCCCCCGCCGAGGTCGGCGCGGGCACGCTCAAGATCCGCCGCGCCGGGTCCGAACCGCCCCGCGTGCGCGTCGCCGACCCGGACCGCCACCCCCGGCTCATCGACGTCGAAGTCACCCTGGACGGCGACTTCGCCTACGCACAGCTGCCCGCGCCGCACCTGTGGCAGCTCGTCCTGATCGACCCGAGCCGCGCCACCCACCCCTGATGACCGCCCCCATGGAGCCAACGATGCAACGACGCATTCGCCGCCCGAGAACCATGATCGGCGCCCTGGCCGCGCTCACCGTCGCCGGCCTGCTCGGCGCGGCCCCCGCCGCGCACGCCGCGGGCGGCACGGTCAGCCTGACCGACGCCTACGTCGACCAGGCCCGCTACAACCCCGGCTCCTCCGCCACCGTCTCCGCGGTCGTGCACGAGACCAGCGGCGCCGGATCGTGGTCGGGCAACGTGAACTACACCGTCACGCACCTGGGCGGCACGGTCACCTCCGGGTCGGTCCCGGCCACGGTCGCGGCCAACGGCACCAGCACCGTGACCTTCTCGGTCACCCCGCCCAGCACCGACTTCACCGGCTACCTGGTGCAAATCAGCGCTGGAAGCTCCACGGCGGCCACCGCGATCGACGTGTCCAGCAACTGGACCCACTTCCCCAGGCTCGGATATCTGACCTCGTACAGCTCCTCCACCACCAGCGCCTCCGCGGACGCCGACATAGCCACCCTGGTGCGCCGCTACCACATCAACGCCGTGCAGTTCTACGACTGGATGTGGCGGCACGAGAACCCGGTCGAGCACAACGCGGACGGCAGCCTGCCCTCCACCTGGACCGGCTGGAACGGCGACGTGATCTCGACCAACGCGGTCAAGACCTACATCGCCGCCGCGCACGGCCGCAGCGTCGCCGCGATGCCGTACTCGATGTCGTACGCCGCGCTGCAGAACTACCAGAGCGTCTCCGGGGTCTCGCCGAGCTGGGGCCTGAACTACCAGTCCACCGGCCAGCCGTGGTCGTTCCAGATGAAGCCGGACGACCCGAACACCGTGATGTACATGTTCAACCCGGCCAACACCTCCTGGCAGAACTACATCACCGCCAAGTACGCCGACCAGGTCAACTCCATGGGCTTCGACGGCGCACACCTGGACCAGCTGGGCAACTGGGGCGCGATGACCGACACCTCCGGCAACCCGGTCGACCTGCAGTCGGGCCTGGCCTCCCTGGTCACCGCCACCAAGAGCGCGCTGTCGGCCACCTCGGGCAAGGTCGTGGGCTTCAACGCGGTCGACGGCTTCGGCGGCCCGAACGTCGCCGCGGCCAAGGCCTCGGACTACCTGTACTCAGAGCTCTGGGACAACCACGAGACCTACCTGGCGGTGAAGTCCTACATCGACAGCCAGGAGCAGGCCTCCGGCGGCATCCCCTCCGAGGTCGCCGCCTACGTCAACTCCAAGGACGACGCAGGGCCCTCCTACGAGGCCGAGAACGGCACCTTCGGCGGTGGCGTGTCCTTCGCCAACGACCACCCCGGCTACACCGGCAGCGGCTTCGTGGCCAACTTCGGGCAGGTCGGTGACAGCGTCACCTTCACCGTCAGCGCGCCGGAGGCCCGCCAGTACAGCCTGGTCTTCCGCTTCGCCAACGCCACCGGCGGCGACGCGACCCGCACCATCTCGGTGGACGGCAGCCCGATCGGCGACGTGAAGTTCCCGTTCGACACCAGTAACAACTGGAACAACTGGTACACCAACGCCGACATCGTCACCCCGACCCTTTCTGCCGGGACGCACACCGTCACCGTCGCGGTCGGCTCCACCGACGCCGGCTACATCAATCTCGACAACCTCGTGCTCGGCACCTTCGACACCACCTCCGTCGAGCTGGCCGACTCGGCGTTCGCCGCCTCCGGCGCGACGCACATCGAGATGGGCCAGGGCGATCAGATGCTGGCCGCGCCGTACTTCCCGGACCACAGCAAGCAGATGACCAATCAGCTGCATTCCTGGATGAAGGACTACTACGACTTCATCACCGCCTACGAGAACCTGCTCTACGGACCGGATGTGCACTCGGTGGACTCCGGCAGCCAGTTCCTGTCCATCGCCGGGGTGAGCACCAGCGGCAACGCCTCGGGCGGCACCGTGTGGACCGACCTGAAGAAGACCTCGAGCGACGACGTCATCCACCTGGTCAACCTGCTGGGCAATGACGGCACCTGGCGCGACGCGGGCAAGGCCACGCCGCCTGCGCAGAGCAACCTGGCCGTGAAGTACTACCTCGGCCCGGACGAGAACCCGACCGCCGTGCACGTCGCCTCGCCGGACACCGCGCACGGCACCAGCACCAGCCTGAGCTACACCGTCTCCAGCGACGCGAACGGACGCTACATCACCTTCACCGTGCCGTCCCTGAACAACTGGGACATGGTCTACATCGACCGCACCTTCAACACCCCGGCGAACAACCAGTACGAGGCCGAGAACGCCGTGCTGACCAACGTCGGCACCAACACCAACCACCCCGGCTACACCGGCAGCGGCTTCGTCGACAACTTCTACCTGGCCAACAGCGGCGTGTCCTTCACCGTCAACGCCACCACCGCCGGCACCCACAACCTGGTCTTCCGCTACGGCAACGGCGGCACCGACGCCTCGCGCATCGTCGCCGTCGACGGCAACCAGGTGGCCACGCCCAGCTTCCCGACCCTGGGCACCTGGGACGCCTGGAGCACGGTCAGCGTCCCGGTGACGCTGACCGCCGGACTGCACACGGTGGTCATCTGGGACGACACCGGCAGCCGGAACGCGATCAACCTCGACAACCTCTCTCTGTCCTGACCGAAACGCTCTTTGGTCAGAACCTCACGGGAAGCGGCTGACACCTTGTCCGACAACATCACGGCTTCGGCACAGCGGCCGGCCTGGTGGCGCCACGGCGTCATCTACCAGCTGTACGTGCGTTCCTTCGCCGACGCGAACGGCGACGGCATCGGCGACCTGAACGGGATCGCGGCCCGGCTCGACCACATCGCCGGCCTCGGCGTGGACGGGGTCTGGCTCAACCCGTGCTACCCGTCGCCGAACCGCGACGGCGGCTACGACGTGGCCGACTACACCGTCATCGACGAGCGTTACGGCGGGATGCCCGCGTTCGAGGCGCTGCGTGACGCGGCGCACGCCCGGGGTCTGAAGCTGCTGATGGACCTGGTGCCCAACCACTGCTCGAGCCAGCACGCGTGGTTCCGCCGCGCGGTCGCGGCCGGCCCCGGCTCGGATGAACGCGCCAGGTTCATCTTCCGGGACGGCCGCGGCCCCGGCGGATCGCAGCCCCCGAACAACTGGCGCTCCACCTTCGGCGGCCCGGCCTGGACCCGGCTCACCGCCCCGGACGGCGAGCCGGAACAGTGGTACCTGCACAGCTTCGATGCCAGCCAGCCGGACTTCAACTGGGCCAACCCGCAGGTCGCGGACATGTTCGACGAGGTGCTGCGCACCTGGTTCGACCGCGGCGTGGACGGCTTCCGCATCGACGTGGCCTACGCCATGGTCAAGCACCCGGACCTGCCGGACCTCGACGACCCGGCCGGGGACAACCCGTACCTGTGGAACCAGCCCGGGGTACACGAGATCTTCCGCCGCTGGCGCGCGCTCGCGGACGGCTACGGCCGCGAGCTGGCGCTGGTCGGCGAGGTCTGGCTGCCCCCGGCCGAGGCGGCGGACTACATCAGGCCCGGGGAGCTGCACCAGGTCTTCAACTTCGACCTGCTCCAGCAGTCCTTCGACGCCCGCGAGTTCCGCACCTCGATCACCGACTGCGTGGACGCGCTCAAGCACGCCGAGGGCGTCCCGGCGTGGACGCTCAACAGCCACGACGTGCACCGCGCGGTCACCCGCTACGGCCTGACCGATCCTGAGCCGCTCAACACCGCGGACGCCAACGCGCTGCGCACTCGCGCGCGCGGAGCGGTCGATGTTCAGCTGGGGATCAAGCGGGCCAGGGCAGCGCTGCTGCTGATGCTCGCGCTGCCCGGCGCGGCCTACCTCTACCAGGGTGAGGAGCTCGGTCTGCCCGAGGTCCAGGACCTGCCGGACGACGCGCGCCAGGACCCGATCTGGGAGCGCTCGGGCGGCACGGAACACGGCCGCGACGGCTCACGCGTCCCGCTGCCCTGGCGAGCCGACGCCCCGAACTTCGGCTTCACCCTCGCCACGCAAAACGAAGCCGACCACGCCACAGCCCCGACGACTACGCCCCCCTGGCTCCCGCAACCCGCCTGGTTCGCCGACTACTGCGTCGACCGCCAGGACGCGGACCCCGAGTCGGTGCTGGCCTTCTACCGCCGGGCCCTGGGCGAACGCAGGCACCTCGACCCGGATGCCCCGCTGGTGTGGCTGGAAATCCAGCGCGAGGACGCGATCGCCTTCCGCCGCGGGCAGTACGTGTGCGCCACCGTCTTCGACGGCCCACCGATCGACGCCCCGGCCGAGTGGGGCCAGGCAGTCATCTCCAGTGGCACCCCAGGCGGTACGACCACGACGACCTGGTACCGCGCTGATAGCTGAGCAGTCGTCAAAGACTCGGCGGCGGGCCGACCGAACCGGCACCGCCGGCCGCCCCGCCGCCACTCAGCTTCGCGCCGCCCTTCACTGAATAGCCCCGACCCTCACCCCCGGACCGCTTCTCCCGCACCTCCAATACCTCCAGCGCCCGCTGCGCCCAGCGGATGTTCTCCTTCTCGAAGGCGCGGCCCCGCATCAACGTCAGGTACGGTCCGACGCGCTCGACCTCGTCGAAGTACTCCTCCTCGGTGCGCCCGGCCAGCAGCCGCGCCCGCATCCGGTCGTAGCGCGCCAGCTTCGCGCGCGCCAGGTCGAGGCGCTGCGCGACCGCGGCAAGCACGGCCTCGCGGTCTCCGACGTCCACCGCCTGCACCTTGACCAGCAGTTCATCCCGGATCGCGGTCACCTTGGCGGGCTGCGCGGTGAACTCGCGCAGCGCCGCGAGGCCGGCCTCCGTCAGGCGGTAGACTCGCTTGTTCGGCCTACGGTCCTGCTCCACGACTCGGGCCGCCACGAGCCCCTCGGCCTGCATGGCCTCGAGTTCCTTGTAGAGCTGCTGCGGGGTGGCCATCCAGAAGTTCGCCACCGACGCGTCAAAGCTCTTGGACAGGTCGTAGCCGGACGCCTCGCCGTCCAGGAGCGTCGCCAGCAGCGCATTGCGCAGTGCCATGCCGGTGCTTCAGTCCCCTCGTCGGCTAGTCAAGAAATTGCACTACGTCGCGAGGCCTCCGCCGCCTCCCGGGCGATCTGGTCGAACTGGGCGTTCATGGCGTCGGCCAGTGCGTTGGCCCCGGAGAGTGGGCGCACCATGACCATGAAGTCGTCGATCTTGCCGTCCTCGTCGAAGTGCAGGAAGTCGCACCCGGTCAGCTTTCTGCCGTTCACGGTCGCGGTGAAGACGAGGGCCAGGTCGCGGCCGTCCGGGTTGGCGATCTCGCGGATGTAGGTGAAGTCCTCGAACACGCGCAGCACGCCACGCAGGATCGCTGCGGTGATCGGCTTGCCGGGGTAGGGCTTGAAGGCGACCGGGCTGGTGAACACGACATCGTCGGCCAGCAGCGCGGTCACCGCCTCGTGGTCCCGGGCCTCGACGGCCTTGCGGAACGGATGCATCCCGACCACCCCATCTACTCAATTTTTTGTATATGTGACGCCAGCGACGCTAGGCGCACGAGCGCCGATTGTCCAGCTTCTGAGGCGCCGATCAAGCAGCGCTCGAACGCAGGATGTACCACAGCCGCCACGGTGTGGTGTGTCGCTGCCAGACGGTGGGACCCGGACTGTAGGCGGGTCCGGTGTGCCTGCGCACGGCCGCCGAGGTCTCGTCGAGTTCGTAGGCGGCGAGATAGGACGGCGCCGACGGGTACGGCGGTTTGATCTCCTCGACCCGCTCGTATCTGACGGCTCGTAGCGCATGGCGCCGCTCGGCGACCTCGCGAAGGTGTACGTCGGTGTAGAAGGCGTTGAACTCGGCGAGCTCTTGTGCTGAGAGCCCGTCGGGCGGGTTCACGCCCAGCAGGTAGATCGCGTGTGGCAGGGATTGCCGCGGGGCGGTCTCGGCGATCTGGCGGTAGGTCACCGCCCACACCCGGCGCAGCTCATCCGGCGCTTCGTCCTCCAGCGTGGTCGCGTTCACGACCGGTGTGACGGTCAACAGTCGCGGCGGGCGAAACCCGCGAGCGGCAACGCCGTCGAGGACAAACAGCTCGCCCCGGTGCCCCGGGGCTGCCAGCAGGGAGATGACCTGCTCAAGGTCGACAGCGCGCCGCGGCTCCCATCCCTGCCACAGCACGAGATCGCCGGGGGCGCTTGATGCGTTCGTCACAGCAGGATGCTAGGCACTGATACCGAGCGAGTCATGCCCACGTTGGTTCTGACACTCCGAACCTGCACGAGTGTGTCCTGCGGAAGCTGCAATTGTGCGTGCGTCGGCTACCTCGTTCGGGCGGCACCAGTCCGCGGCGCGCCGGCCGGCGTCGCGGCTGCGAAGCGGACGGCGGTCATGGGTCGGTCGGTTCCAGAATTCGCGTGAGCAGTTCGACGAGCTGATGCCGCTGCGCCTGCGTGAGCGGCGCGAGCAGGTCATCCTGGGCCTTGTTGACGACCGCGTCGAGCGCAGCGAGCTCGCTGATGCCGCCGGGGGTGATCGTGACAATGTTCCGTCGTTTGTTCTGCGGGTCGGCCCGGCGCTCGATGAGATGGCGTGCTTCAAGTTCGGTCAGGGCAGCAGTCACATCGCTGCGGTCGATCCCCGTGGTGCGCCCGAGGTCGGTCTGGCTGGCCGGGCCCCACTGCTCGAGCGCGGCCAGAAGGCGGTAATGATAGCCGCGCAGCCCGTCCCCGTGCTGCTCGAAGCCCGCCGAGAGTATTGCCGAGGAGCGGGCGAAGGCTCGGCTGATGAGCCAGGTCGGCCGGTTTGTGATGCGGTCCGGGGTGCGGTCGAACTGGTGGGGACTGAGCGGCATGACCCCAGGCTAACAGTTGTTGGCGCGGCCAACACATGTTACGTTGGCAGCACCAACATTGGTTGGGCCAACATTACTTTCGCACTCCATCCATCCAGCGACCACCACGGGAGAGCCCATGAACACCGCCGCCACCCACGACACCAAGCGCGTGCTGATCGTCGGCCGCAGCCCGAACGTACTGCTCGAAGCAGTGGACATCCTGCGCAGCAGGGGCTACGAAGCGAACGCCACAAACCAGTTCGACGACGTCTTGAGCGACTATGACGTAAGGCAGATCGACATCCTCGTCTTCGGCGGCATGGTCCCGACAGACACGAAAGAGCGCCTTCGCGGTCAGGTGTCCGCGCTCAATCCGGCAGTGACTTTCGTCCAGGGGCTCAGTGGCATCGCAGGGCTGATCGCGGCTCAGGTCGAAGCCGTCACCACCACCGACACACCCGCGCGAACGAAGGTGACCTACGACGACTCCCGGCGATCAGTGCTGATCACGCTCGACGCGGCGGCCCGAGCGACCGTCGAGGCGTGGTGGGCTACCTCCTTGCAGCCTCCCGAGCCCCGCAGCACGCACACGGTGGTGTTCGACAGGCGGCTCGAACCCGGGCACCACGCGATCGCCATGCCGCGGGAGGTCCCCCACGAAGCCTCGTTCACCGCCACCAGGATCAATGGCTCAGTGTACGTATTCACAGTCGGGCCGATGCCGAGCGCGGTGACCCGATTGATTCCCGCCTCCGCGACAGACCGGCGACTTCCCGACGTCGAGAAGGTGACGACACACTCTGATCCGCGACCCGCCGATCGGCGTCTCGCTGGCCATTGAGGCGCCGGCCTTCTTCTGCGGGTTTGACGCCGGGCGATTCGGTGAGACGGTAGAGGTATTCGCATGAATCGCGAGCCAGGGTGTCGTGCTGGCGTTTGCCGCAGCTCGGCGTTCCGGTCCACGTAGATCGCATCAGGCGGTCGGCATGTGGCGGACGAGAGCGGCACCAATGGATTCTCCTGTCTCCTTCGGCACGTCTATGGTCGGTGACGAGCGGGTTGTGACCGTCACCGGTGAGCTTGACCTGACTAACTGCTCGACCTTCGAGAAGGCGCTGCTCACCGCGGTCGCGGCGACGCGACGCGGCTGCGAACTCGTGGTGGACCTGAGCGGCGTGCGGTTCTTCGACGTCTCAGCGCTGCGCGCGCTGCTGGCTGCCGCTGATGCGGCGCAGGCCGCGCGCGTGCGTTTACGCCTGACTGCCTCACCTGTGGTCGGCCGGGTCATCGACGTGCTGGGGGCCGATCTCTCGCGCGCGGATCGCGGCTTGATCCGCACGCCGGACGGCGTGCGGCCGAGGATCTCGATCCCCCCGAGCACCTGAATGGACCTCCAGCAGGCCTCCGTGTTCGCGCGCCAGCGCGCTCGCCCTGACACCCCAGGCGAGGTCGAGCACGAAGACGAGAACTCGATCGCAGTGCAAGTGGCCGCGGGCGTGCTGGCTGAGCGCGAAGGGATCAGCCCTGGCCAGGCGCTGGAGCGGATGCGGACGTGCGCTGCCAAGGACGCGATCACGATGACGGTTCTCGGCCACCGGATTGTGCAGCACCGGGGCTGGCCGCCCGTCGCTTGATAGCTCAGGAGGTTGATCCGCTCAACGGAGGTCCGTCGACGTTGTAGCCGCCGCCTGGCCAATCGCTGTCGCGAGCGACCACGGCGGGGCGCCCGTTAGGTTTATCGGCCTGGTATGCCCAGGGCTTCGATCATCGTGTCGACATAGGCGACCGCGTCGGCCTGGTGTTCGCGGCACCACAGCGCGTCGACGGTAAGCCGCGCCACCGCCCAGCGACGCGCCCGCTCGTACTCGACCTGCGCGCCATCGGCGAATGCGGCCAGGCGGCGCCGTACCGAGGCGCCGATGTCGCCGCAGGCGGCGTGGTCCGACCAGCGGTTGCCGAGGAACTGAGCGCCGTCGAACGCCGGCTCACCCCGAAGGCCCTGGGGATCGATCACCAGCCAGGGCTCGCGCTCGGCCCGCAGAATGTTGTCGAAGACCAGGTCGCCGTGCAAGAGCGTGTCGGGCTGGTCCGCACCCAGCTCACGGCACGTCGCCACCACGGATTCGAGTATTGAGCGGGTAAGCGGCCTACCCAGCCGCTCCCAGGTCTGCGGTAGCTCCTGCTCCCACCGATTAGCCAGGTCGCATACCCGGGGCAGTTCGGTATCGGGCGGAGCCGGGATCGCCAAGCGCCGACACACCTGCCCGAGGGCGACGGCAGCATCCGTCCCCTCAAGCTCGCGTACCGTGCGGGAAGGGTCCAGCCGCTCGAGCAGCATGGCACCGTGGGTGTCGTCGCGCGCGAGCAGCCGCACCGCTCCCCCGCCGTTCCAGGCTGCCAGTGCCACCGGTTCCCACCGGGTCTGCTCGTCGACCCAGGACACCTTCAGCACGACGGATTCGCCGCCCACCAGGCGCGCCGGCAGCGCGACGCCCATGAAGCCATGCCACACCGGCCCATCCAGGGTCAGTGCCCACAGGTCAACGCAGTCCTCGATGATGCCGGGCAGCTCGGCGAGCCACGATCGCGCCGCCTCGCCCTTGCTCTCAAGCGTCGTTGCCACGAACCGAGCGGGGATCTCCACGATGTCCATTGTCGACGGCTCTGCGTCTGGCACGTCCGCGGGGCGGGCGCATTCGGCGACCAGGATGTTCGGGTTCAGCCCTTGTTCAGAGCTTCGGCGAGCATGACGAGGATGCCGCTAGGGCCGTGAATGTAGGTGAATTTGTAAGCGTTCTCATACCTCGCCACGCCGCGCACCGGGTGGCAGCCGTGCCTGGCCGCGATCGCCAGGGCCTCGTCGAGGTTGTCCACCGAGAAGGCGACGCGGTGCATCCCGATCTCGTTGGGCCGGGTGGGGTTCGTTTCGATCGCATCGGGATGGATGTACTCGAACAGCTCGATGCACCCGTTGCCGTCCGGTGTCTGCAGCACGGCAATCTTCGCGTGGTTGCCGTCGAGGCCGACCGCGGTGTCGGCCCACTCGCCGCTGACCGTGTCGCGGCCGAGGACGCTTAGCCCGAGGTCGGTGAAGAAGGCGATGGTCTCCTCGATGTCACGCACGGCGATGCCGACGTTCTCGAACTTGATGGGCATGAGGTCTGCTCCCTGCGTTCGCGCTGTTCGCGGCGTCGATCCGGCTGGGCCTGACGACGCCGGGGTGGGTGACTTAGTCCTGCGGCGTCAGCAGTACGACGGGAATCTGCCGATCGGTATTCTTCGCGTACTCCTCGTAAAGCGGAAAGATGCGCACCACCTGGGGCCAGAGGGTCTCGCGTTCGGCCGGGACGCCACACGGCCGGCCACGGCTGCGAGCTCGCACGATTGGTTCAGCCCTTGGCCCGTAGCGTGCTGCCGGGGCGCAGTGCGCCGTCCTCGCCGATGTCGGCGAGAACGGGAGGCAGACCCTCGTCGAGCATTGTGCGCCGCACGCGCCCGAGCAGGCGCGACATGAACACGCCCTCAATGCCGCGGAACCCGGTGTGCTCCCATGTCAGCCTGGTGCCGCCGGGGATCGCTTCCAACATGTTCGTGACCACACTCGGCTCGTCGGCCTCCTTGTTGCGCCAGTCGTAGCGCAGCAGCGTGGGTTCCTCGGCGTCCAGAACCTCGCACCGCACGATGCCATCCCAGCCTGGGAACGGCTTGCCGATGAACCTGAACTTGGTGCCCGCCTCGGCCTTGAACCCCTCGGGACGCCCTCCCCGTCCGGTCGATGTCCACAGTGGAATCAGGGCCGGGTCCGTCAGGGCACGCCAGACGGTGATGACCGGGTGCTGATATTCGCGGACGATGCGGTACTCGCTCACGGTGCCTCCTCGCGGCTCTTAGATGTCCCCATCGAGAAAACTACAGTCGCAGAAAACTTTTAGCAACTGTAAACCTAGGCTAGGCTGTGTCCATGGACGGACGACGGTTGCCCGACTCGACTCTCGAGGTGTCGCACGTGCCGGCCGAGGGACTGCGCGAACGCAAGAAGCGGCTGATGCGTCAACTGCTCTCCGATACGGCGACCGCGATGTTCCTCGAGCACGGCTTCGACGCAGTGCGGGTGGCGCAGGTCGCATCGGTATGCGGTGTGTCGGAGAAAACCGTCTTCAACTACTTCCCGGTCAAAGAGGCCCTCGTCATGGACCGCCTCGAAACCACGTTGACCGCGCTGTGTACCGCGCTCGCCGACCGCGCCCTCACGCCGGTCCAAGCGACCCTCACCGTCCTCGACGGAGAACTCAGCGCACTGACGGGCCGCCTTACGGCCGACGCCGACGCCGACGCCGAGGCCGAGGCCGACACCGACGCCGACGAGAGCCGCGAGGCGATCCGAAGATTCGGCGACCTGATCCGGGCGACCCCGGCGCTGCGCGCGTACCTGGCCGACATGACCGATCGGTCCGCCGTGGCCGCCGCCGGGGTTCTGGCCGCGCGGGCGGGAATGACCGCAGACGAGCCCGAGCCGCAGATCGCGGCCAGGGCGCTGCTCGGGCTCTGGCGCGTTCAGGCCGACAGCCTGCGCCGGCACCTGAGTCAAGCAGCGGCGCCGACACTGCTCCATGAGCGTGTGAGTGCCGACGTCCGCCGCGCCGCCGAACTCATCGACACGGGGCTGCGGGCATTCGCCGCCGCTGCATGACCGGGCACTGTGACCCCGGCGTGCGGTCCTAGTGTCCGGCCAGCTCGGCTACGACCGGTGCGAGCGCGTCGGCGAAGTCTGCGCCGAAGATGAAGTAGGAGAAGCCGAACTCCTCGCGTCGCCGCTGGATCTCCTCGGCGGCTGCCGCGGGGTCGTCCGGAAGGAGCAGCGGTGAGTCGATCGCGCGCAGCGCGGCGGGATCGGTGTCGGGGCGCGTCATGAACGGCGCGACACCGTCGCCGATGACCGAGACGTGCATCGCGAGTTCGACGTCCCGGGTGGTGTGGAACTCGCCTACCAGCCGCGCTAGGTCGGCTCGGGAGTCGCTCGGCGACAGGACGAAGGTGACCGTGTCCGCCAGCTCGGCGGCCAGCGCCCGGGCCTTCGCGCTGCGCACGGCCATCGCGACCGGGGTGTGCAGGTCGGGTCCGTCGAGAGCGCGCAGCGCCGTCACGGTTTCACGCACGTGGCCCAGCCGCTCGCTTGCTGGTACGACGGGCAGTCCCAGTTCGCGCAGTTGGTCTTCGATGCCGGGTCTGCCGGTGCCGATGCCCATCTCGAAGCGCCCGTCGGTGAGCAGCGACAGCGAGTGCGCCTCCCACGCGGTGCTCCACGGCGGGCGCACCGGGGAGGCGTACACCCACGTGCCCACCCGCAGGTCCGCGAGGGTTGCGGCGACCGCCAGCGTGGGACCGGGTGCCGGCTGCCATTGCGGGACGTCGGGCATCAGCAGCGTGCTGTAACCGCTGTCGGCGATGCGGCGCACCCGCTCCCGCCATGTCGACAGGTCAGTCCGCACCGGGGCAACCACCCCGAATCGGAACGGTCTCGTCCTGTTAGCTGCGATCGAATCGGTCATCGTTCTGTCCTCTTCAATACGTGATGGCCCTGAGCCGACAGCGCGGAGCCGCTCGGCGCGGTAATCGTCTTCCTGCGCGGCGCTTCCTAAGCAAGCGCCGTTCACTGTTACTACGAAGACACCCGCCTGGATCCGACAGGCCCGCTGGACTTTTTGTGCGAGCGCCGGGCTGAGCGACCCTGGCTCGGTATGACGCCGTCGTCGCTGAGACGCCCGCCCGTGTCCGCCACACCCTTGATCATCGATCGATAGGTTCAAAATACGCGCTGAGCTGGGGTGCTACTGTGAACGCACCCTGAGCCAGGGCTGCCGAGCGGCTGCGGGCGATGTGCTGGCATGGAGTAACGGGGGCATGACAGTGGGCGGGAGCGGAAGAGTTCTGCGGCGCGTGAACGCAACGGCGCCACTGTTAGTCGCCGCGTTGGTCGGGGCAGCGGCGGCGGTAGCACCTGCTTCATTCCGCCCTGCGCCCCATCAGGCCTCGCACATTCTCATCCCCTCCTCATCCGGTCTTCACCACGGCCTCAGGGTTCTTCGAAAGTGTCCGTCTGCCCGAATCCCAGCCCGGACACCGAAGCGAGCCCATGACCGCGCAGCGCTTGACCGAACCCGTCCCGCCGACCGAGCCTGCCGAATCCGCTTCGCCCGCCGCATCGGCGCGTACGCGCGCCCGGTGGCAGCTGTGGCTTTCTCCGGAGGGGCAGCCGTCCTGGTCCCGCCCGGTGCTGCTGGTGATCGCCGCCCTGGCGGCGCTGCTGTACTCGTGGAACATCGCGCACAGCGGGTACGCCTACTTCTACTCGACCGCCGTCAAGAGCATGTCGGTCAGCTGGAAGGCGTTCTTCTACGGCGCGCTCGATCCGGGCGCCACGATCACGATCGACAAGCTGGCCGGCTCCTTCCTGCCACAAGCGCTGTCCGCGCGCATCTTCGGCTTCCATCAGTGGTCGCTGACGCTGCCCCAGGTGATCGAGGGCGTCGTCAGCGTCCTGGTGATCCACCGGATCGTGCGCCGCTGGGCCGGGGCCGTGCCCGCCGTGCTCGCCGCCGGGCTGTTCGCGCTGACGCCGGTGCTCGCCTCGATGTTCGGCCATCCGATGGAGGACGGGGCACTGACCATGTGCCTGGTGCTCGCGGCCGATTCCTACCAGCGCGCCGTGCTGGAGGGGCGGCGGCGCTCGCTGCTGCTGGCCGGGATGTGGGTCGGGCTCGGCTTCCAGGCGAAAATGATGCAGGCGTGGATCGTGCTACCCGCACTGGCCGTGGGATACGTGTTCACCGCGCCACCGAAGCTGCGCCGCCGCCTGCTGGATCTGCTGCTGGCAGGCTTCGTGGCCGCGGCGGTGTCCTTCTCCTGGATCCTGCTGTACACGCTAACCCCCGCGACCGACCGTCCCTACATCGACGGCAGCACGAACAACAGCGCCGTGTCGATGGTCTTCGGCTACAACGGCTTCGGACGGTTCGGCGTCAACGTGGCGGGTTCCGTCGCAGGCTTCGGCTCCGGCGGTGGTGCGCGCGGCGGCGCGCCAGGCGGCGGCTTCGCGTTGCCCGGCGGTGCGCGCGGCGGACTGCCCGGCGCAGGCGCCCCCGGTACCGGCGGTCCAGGCGGCAATGGCTTCGCCCCGCCGAGCGGCGGCCAGTTCCCCGGCGGTGCGTTCGGCGGCAGAACCGGCGCCGCGAACATCCGCTTCGCCGGTCAGGCCACCGGCCTGGGCAAGCTGTTCACCGGCCGGTTCGTCACCCAGATCGGCTGGCTGTATCCGCTCGCCTTCGCCGCGCTGCTCTTCGGCTTGGCAGGCTGGTCGCGGCGCCGCCGCCGTGCCGACCGGCTGGGCAGCGGGCTGCTGATGTGGGGCGTCTGGCTGGCCACCACCATGGCCGTGTTCAGTGAGATCAATATCCCGCACACCGCGTACATGGCCACGCTCGCGCCGCCACTGGCCGCCTTGAGCGGCTTCGGGATCCGCCAGTTCTGGCGAGCCTACCGCCGGGGTGGCGCCGCGGCGTGGACGCTGCCGACGGTGATTGCCGCACAGGCTGGCTGGACGGTCTACCTGGCCCGCGACTACACCTCCTTCGTGCCTTGGCTTACCCCGACGGTCATCGTCGTGGGCGCGGTCGCTGTCCTCGGTCTTGTGGTCGGCTTGCTCGCGCGTCGTGCGCCCGACCGCTTGCCGCTGACCCGGTTCGGGCGCCGCGCCCGGCTGCGGCTGGCGGTGACCGCGCTGGTGGCCGGTGTCGCCGCCATGGTGCTGATGCCGACCGCGTGGTCGCTGTCCGCGTTCGACAGCCAGGACGACGGGTCCGCCTTCGACGCGAGCGCCGGGCCCTCCGGCGGCGGCCTCGGACTGAGCGCGACCGCGACTCTCACCGCGGAGCAGACCAAACTATTGGCATACCTCGACGCACACCGCGGCAGTGCCCGGTACGTGATGGCGACGACATCCTGGAACACGGCGGCGCCCTATATTGAGGCCACCGGCCAGAAAGTGCTGCCGATGGGCGGGTTCAGCGGCTCAGTGCCAGAACCCACCCTCGCCGCGTTCAAGGAGTTGGTACGGAGCGGGCAGGTCAAGTTCGTCATGGTCGCAACGAGCGCGGGCCTGGGCGGCGGCAACCCCGCGGGCGCCAGCGGGACCAGCGCGGTGGCCGCGATCACGACGTGGGTGCAAGGCGCATGCGCCACGGTGCCCGCGGCCGACTACGGCGGCACGGCGAGCACCACCACCGAGCTCGCCGGCCCCTTCCAGCCGGGCGGCGGCGGCACTCTCTATCAGTGCTCGCCGAGCTCAGCCCGCTGACCCGCATTTCCACATCCGTGCCGGGTTCGGCGCGTTGCCGACTGGCCGGGAAGGCATTGGATGAGTCAGCTGACGATCGGCGGTTTTTCGATGGGGCCAGCTGTTCTTCGGGCTCATCCAGTTCCGCCCGCCGCGCGCACAGGCTCAGTGATCGACGTTCGGCGGCACTGCGCCGCAGTTGCTGCCAGGCGGGATCCGTCGGTGGCGGTGGGCGCTTATACAGGCTCCAACCTTTCGAAACGCCCGCGGTGGAAAACCAGGGGCCGAATCCGAGGGAACGGAGTCACCCGTTGGAGGCGCAGCAGGGCGATCACATGGTCGCCCGCATCCACCTCGGCGTCGAGCGAGCATTCGAGCCACAGCGCCGTCTCGTGCAGGAAGATCGCGCCGGATTCCCCTGTCTCCCATTGGATGCCCGCGAAGCGGTCCCCCGCGGGAGCGGACAGCTGTCGGCACAGGTCGCCGTGGTTCTCCCCCAGCACGCTGACGCCGAGGCCCGGCGCTGCGCGCAGCACTCTCCATGTGCGCGAGGTGCGCGCGGCGCAGAACGAGACCAAGGGAGGGTCGAGGGAGACCGGGACGAAGGAGCTCGCCGCCATCCCGACCGGCTCGCCGTCTACGAGCGCGCAGACCGCTACCACCCCTGACGCGGTGTGGCCGTAGGCGTTGCGTAGTTCGCGCGACGCGTTCGGACTGACTGTCATGGGCATCTCCTTCGTCACCATGCCTGCGGCGTTCCGAGCGGCAAGATCTCCCGGATCTCGTCGATACTGCGGATCTCGTGGTCGACCACTTTGAAGACCGCCACCATGTAGAAGGTCCCGCTGTCGGGTCTTGGACTGTGCGGAACCGGATGGAAATCGACCATGACCGTGCTGACGGCGACGCCACGGGCCGGATCGAGAACGGGGAAGTGACCTGCGCGGACCGTCGGCCTGGCCCCTCGGGTCTGGTTGAGGCAGCTTGCGACGGTGTGCACCGTCGCGTCGGGTGACAGCAGCGTGGTGAGCGTATTCGTCACCTTCTTGCCGTTGTCGTAGCGGTCGCAGCGGTATCCGATCCGCGCCAGGCTGCCGTCGCTCTCACCCAGGGCTGACCAGTAGCTGCCGGCCACCGCCGCGAGCGCGTCCCGGTCGCAGGCGCGTTCGGGCGGTACCAGTGCGTCGTAGAGCACGTCGGGGGCTAACAGGCGGTCGACGTCGGCGAAGTGCCCGGCCGTGTCGGTACTGACGAGCAACTCCGCTTCGCTCACCGCGTTGTCTGCCACCCTGAGCCGGAGCGCGAACGGACGGCGCTGGCCGGCGCAGACCGCGACCCCCGTCGTCGCGAGCTGCCCCTGCTCGACGTCGACGAACGTCTGCAAGCCGAGGAAGTCGCCGGCTGTATCCCAGAGCCCTTCGCCCGGCTTGATTTCGACGGCGTTCTCTGTCACCCGGAAGGAGCTGTTCCATCGGACAAAGCCAGGGTCGTGGCGGACCAGACTCTCCAGGAAGCGATCGCCGTGTCCTCGCAGCATCCGCTCGGCTTCCCGACCCGCACTCTCGTACATTCCATCAGCCTTCTGCTATGCGGCGGATGTGTGGACCGGCGCGGCGGTCATCCTTCGGCTGCGGAAGCCAGGACGGCGCTCCCGCTCTCGCTCTCGATGCGCGCCGGCGTCCGCGACACCGTGTAGGTGAAGGGCTTGAGTGTCGCCATGAGCAGGAAGGCGAGCGCGGTGGCTGCGATGACCAGCGCCATGGGCACGGTGAAGCTGCCAGTGGCGTCGAAACCGGCTGATAGCGGCGTACCGCGCGCACCGGGCAGTAGCGCGGATCCGTACCGGGCGGCACGTCGACGTGGTCCTCCCTCAACCCGGAGGAGTTGGTCTTGGACAGCCGGATGCGCACCCGCAGAACCTCGCTGTCCCCGTCGCCATCCTCGGGCTCCGTCAGTGACATCTCGTGCGGTTCAGCGACTGTCAGTTTCTGCGAAGCTGCATCTCGTTGTCCTGCTAAGACTGCATTGAGATGTCACTGAACCTGCACGAGATGTCACCTCACAGGTCAGTGCGCTGCCGCCGCGGACGCGAGCGCCCACGGCGGCGGCCTAGTCGATTGCCGGTACCGAGCCATTGATGCTTTCGCTACCACCGAGCGAGGCTTACAGGGATCACCTCGGATTGGTGGCCGAGCACTGATGGTGCAAGGAGCGCTCGGCATGTACGTCATGTGCCGATCGGATCAGGTGTCCTGGTGTCGATCGGTGCCGTGCTCTTTGATGAACCGACGTGCGTCGCGGCTGCCGATGCCTTCCCAGCCGTCGAACCGAAAGGCTTCTTGGCTCGCGTACCGGCTCATGGCGGACATCGTCTCGGCGAGGAACGCATCGTCGCCATCGAACAGCGCCGCCCGCACGGCAGGGTCGATGGCGATCCGTTCGAAGGCTGGGTCGGAGCGCTGCGAGTAGTAACGTGCGAACCCTGGATTGAAAAGTCTGCCCTCTGTGGTGCCTTGCTCGCCCATGACGACCAGACAGCTGTACACGTCGAACTGGCACAGGCTGGTGAGCACCGACTCGTGCTCGGCCGAGCGATCCGGATGCAGCGCACCGAGCGCGCGCACGACGTTGTGAGCGCTAGCCAGCATCCCGCCGTCCTGCTCGCCGATCAGCTTCGCACGCGACGCGACGGTCAGCGCGTGCCGGATCCAGCCGCCGTACCGCCGGACCGAGTGGTGTTGGGGTTGGCGGTCGGCGAGCAGCCGCACCGCGGTCCAAACCTCGTCGCGCACCGCCAGCGCTCCGAGCGCGTAGACCCGAGTCATGATCTCCAGCCACAGCCAGGCGGCTCTCGGCTGGGGATCGAGGAATCCGAGCTCGTAGATGCGCACCAGCGCGCCAAGAACGCGATGGAACCAGGCGGGTCGCTCGTGGTCGATGCACAGTGCGGCGGCGATGGTGAACCTGTCGAGCAACTGCTCGAGTTCCTCAGACTGGTTCGGGTAGAGGGATTCGGCGTCCCGGGCGGCGCTGTTCAGCAGCGTACGCAGCGCGATGTCGTCCCCGCGCCGCAGCAGCTCCGTGATCAACTGCTCGAACGCGTCGGCGTCCAGCTGCCAGCTGACAGCCTGCAGAGAAAGCCGCTCCAGCCGGGTAGCGGCAAGCACACTGTCAAGCTGTGCACTCCACTCCCGGCTCAGCTCCTGTCGCCACTGTTCCTTACGGCGATCAAGCACTTGCCCGATCAGGCGCTCACGGTCAGCATCGTTCCAGCGTTCGCTGCGGGTGCCGTGCCGCACGAACACCTCGCCGGGACGGAAAATCGTGCGCTTGCGCGGCTTTTCCGCGTCGCCGAGTGGCTCTTCGTATTCTCCCGGAGCGTGGATGATGCAAAAGCCGTAGGGCGAAGGCTGGACGTAGATCAGGACGGTCAGGATGCCTTTGAACTCGTGGCGTGCGGTGCGGATCTCCGGTTCG
This sequence comes from Actinocrinis sp., assembly GCF_035653575.1. GTDB lineage: Bacteria > Actinomycetota > Actinomycetes > Streptomycetales > Catenulisporaceae > Actinocrinis. Next base: position 3,889 of record NZ_DASRBQ010000068.1, on the reverse strand, counting down.
CTCAGGTACTTGCCTAGCTTCCGGCGCAACGTGGCATCGTCGAAGTGCCGGGCGCATGAGTCGGTGAGCCCGGCGACCGGGTTGCCGTGGTCATCGGCGCCGATGAGCAGGTAGCCACCGTCCGGCTCGGCCTGCATCGCGGCGACGTCTTTCGCGAGCTCAACCAGATCGCGAGTCGTTGCTGGGTCGAGGGGGTGTTTGTAATCGAGGCAGGAGTGTTCGCTCTGCTCGGCCAGCAGCGCGGCCGCCTTCTCGCGGGTGACGACAGGCTCGACGATAACAGCCATGGGCGAGCTCTCCGGTGCATCCATTGCGGCCGGGCGCCCTGCCGCGCCGTATGCCGATTTCGTCCACGCTAGCGGCAGTAGGGACTGGATCTGAGGTATTTGCATGGTGATGCTGTTGGCGCTCGGGATCGTGCCGGGCCTGGGCCGTCGGTGACCGAGTCGTTCACTGCGGATGGAACGGGCGGGAATGCCCGCCGTGCGCCCGATGAAGCGTGGTTCGAGCACGAGGGATTACCGGCAGACCGGCGTCAGGCTGATTTCGTTTGTCGATCTCGGCTGGTGGCGCGGGTGCGCGCGGCTCGCTCGTGGCGCCGCAGGTCGAGAACGATGACGTGAATCTCGAGCTGGCTTTCCTCGCGCTCAAGGGCGGCGCGCTGTTCGAGTTCGTCGTGAAGGTGCCCGGCGGTTCCGCTGGGGGCCTTGCTGCGGCGGCTATCGGCGCGGTCCCACTGGTCCTTGGGGTACCAGCCCACCAGGTAGATGCCGTGCCGGGTGCCGGTCGTGGCCATGTAGTCGGCGGCGAGCTGGTCGTGCAGTCCGGTGAGCAGGTGTTCGTTCCAGCAGCCCTTGACCTCGATGACGATCTGGCAGGTTGCGGCGCCGCTCGGGTCCATCGTGGTCGCCTGGCACAGAAGGTCGACGCGTTCTCCGACGCCGACGGCCGCGCGAGTGATCTCCACTTCACGGTTGGTGAACACGGCGGGCAGATGGGCGCGCAGGTGTTTGGCTACGTAGTCGGACAAGTCAGCCTCGCGCTTCGGGAACCACCGGGAGGCGGCGTTGGTCGCGCGCTGTTCGTCCCACAGGAAGCCGGCCTCGGGGGTCGTGCCGCGCATGTTCTGCTGCAGCCGTGCGAGTTCTGCCATTACCGCCTCGAGCAGGTCGCCGCTGTCGCGCAGGTGGCGGCGGCGCGCGTCCTTGATCAGGGCGCGCAACTCGCGCAGGCTGATCGGGTTCCAGCAGGTGGCGCGATGGTTCTCCTGAGCTTCGGCCAGGGCACGGCGCAGCCACGGGCGGTGCGGATTGCCCAGCGCCAGTACGGACAGTGCGTCAATGGCTGAGAGCGTGCCGCGCGCGGTTAGGTGCTTTAGCCCGCGTTCGCGCCAGAACCTGGTGTCGTGTTGTGCGGTTCGGAAGCCGACCTCGGTGGGCCAGATGTCCTGCTCGGGTGGAAACTGTTCGAGCAGCCAGCCGTAGAGCGCCCCGAGCTGGACGTCGTCCAGTTCGGAGAGCGGGTCGAAGGGCTCGTAGCTGGTTGCTATGTCCTCGGCCAGAGCTCGGCCCCAGGCAGGGCGTGAGCGCATCTGCGTGAAGATTTCCGGCCACGCGGCAGCGGGTTGTGTGTACAGCAGGCCGAGCGCGGCGTGGCGGCCCGCTTGTTCGTCGCGCTGCGTCGCGTCGTCGCGCACAGCCTGCAGCGCGTAGAGCCTGGTGGCGGCGTGGACTTGCTCGAGTAATAGCCGCAGCGCCAAGTCGAAGTTCGCCAGGTTCGGCGCGGCGCGCAGGCCGGGCAGTTCGGCGGCGAGCGCGTCAGCCAACTCGCTGCTCCAGCAAGCGGTGGTGAAGCGCAGTTCGTCCGCGGCGGGCCCCGATGCGGCGGCGCGCAGTAGCCGCACGGCGGGTTGGCTGATAGCCGACGGGGCTCGCTGGCCTAGCAGGCTGAGCAGGCGCCGTTTGCGCTCAGGTTCGCCAGCGTTGTCCGCCGCGGCGCCGAACCCCAGCAGGGCGGGCGCCCATCTGTGCCATACGGCGGGTTCAAGCGAGTGAAGCCGTTCGGGGGCGTGACGGTCCATCAGGGCGAATGCCAGGTAGCCGGCTTGGGCCGGCCAGCTGGTCACGTTGGTCGCGTCGATCCAGTCGTCGGTGTGCGGGTGCTGCACGCGCAGGTAAGCGTCGGCCGCTTCGATCAGGCGGTCAAGCAGGTCGGGGTGTTGCTCCGCCAAGGCCCGGTAGCCGGGCCGTGCGGTGACGTCGTCGCTCCACCAGGTGAGGATGACGGCGGTGTCCGGGTCCGCCTGCATCAGCCAGCACAGTCGCCAAAACCCGTCCGGGTCGCCTGTTTCGGTCTTCTGCAGCAGGGCCTGGAGCGTTGTGAGGTTTTGCTGCCGTGCGGCGGCTCGGTCGAGCGGCGGCTGGCCGTTCGCAGCGTGTCTGCGATCATCGACCCGGTGGGCCGGTATGGCGGGCGGGGCCGTACGGGCGTCGAGCATTGGGCCGAGCACCTGCTGCCATACCCTTGATCCGCGGCGGGACTCGGCGCTGTGGCGGTGGCCAGGGTCGGCGGGCGAGAAGATCGCGCGGATGAGCACGTGCCAGCGTGGCGCGTCGGTCTCATCGGCCTGGCTCTCCCGGTCCAGCAGCCAGTCGAGATCGGCGGGTTGCAGCAGACCGAGCGCTCGAGCCAGCGGTGCGTGGGCCAAGCGCGCCGCGTCGTTGAGGGACGCGGCGCGTTCGGCCAGCAACCGCGCCAGGGCGCGCCGGTCGCGTTCGTCCGTGTCAGTGGAGCACTGCAGCGGCGGCGCTACCTCGTAGTGCAGATCGTTCAAGAGCTGCTCGTGCACCAAGTCAGCCAACGCCGGCAGCAGTGGCGCGCGGTCCCGGGCGCTCCAGGCGCGCGTGATCAGCCGGTTGAGCAGTTGGTCGTCACGCCGCGCCCCGGTGTGCTGGGGGCGGCCGTCACGGTGGCCGGGGCGCGCGGCCGCCCAAGCCAGCACTATCGGCAGGTCCGCGTCGCTTAGCCGTTCGGGCAGCCGGAGGCGGAAGAGCGCGTAAAGGTCCAGGACGGTCGGGCGGGTTTCACGTGTCATCGCCGCGACCAGTTCCTCGACGCCCAGAGCCTGTGGCCAGAGCGCATCGAGCACAGCGCCGCGCAATTCGTCGTCGAGCTCGTGCGGCGTGTCGGTCATCAGCGGCCGTAGCATCTTCGCGGCGCGGCCGTGGTCGAGCGCGTTCGCGCTCAGTACGGCGCGCACTCGCAGCGCGGTCTGCCGCGCTGGATCAAGTGCGACAGCGACCAGATCGTCGACGAGCCTTGTCTCGCCGGTTTCTTGCGCGATGACCGCCGCGGCCCGCCCGCGCTCCGCACTGCCGACGCGAAGTGCGGCGCGCAACTGGTCTACAAGGCCCGGGTGGGTCAGCTGCCCGATCCACAGATCGGACAGCGAGCGGTTGCGCAACAGGTCGGCGTCGGCAAGGTCCAGCAAACCGTCGATCAACGATGCTTTGACTTCGTCCTGGGCGATCGCGTACGGGTAGCTCGCCACTGTTTCAGCGTCGGCCTGCGCCAGCCAGCGATGGGCGACCGGGTCGAGTGCGACCAGCCACGCGGCCGTCTCGCGCAGCATCGGGTGGACCTTCGCGCCAGTGCGCGACGAGGAGAGCAGCACACCGCGAAGCTGCGCTTCGGGCACGCCGCGGTGAACCAGGTGTCGGGCGGCGAGGTACGCGGTGAAGCTCTCGTGTCGCAGCACGCGGCGCGCTGCGCGGCCTCCGGTGAACAGGGCGCATCCGAGGGCGTCGCCGAGCGAGGCTTCATCGACGGCCAGCTCGCCGCCTGGGCACGGCTCGCTGCCGCCGATCAGCTGGGAGACAGGCAGCTCGGT
>NZ_DASRBQ010000067.1:0-19596 GCF_035653575.1 Actinocrinis sp. | reverse complement strand
CGGCACTCACGACGTCTTCGACAGACCGTAAGCAGATCGGCTGCCCGTAGCGGAGCGGCCCGGAGGGCAGCGCAGCGTTCAGCGCGCAGCGCGTGCGTGGCAGCGCGTTTTGTTCGCGTAGCGGCCGAGCGCCAGCGAGGACGCGGAGCAGGGTGGGCGGGTGGGTGATCTTCCGCGCGGAGCGCGCCAGCCGCAGGCGTTACCCGGCGGAGCCGGGCCAGCCGCAGACGTCGCAGGCAGAGCGCAGCGGAGCCGATCAGCGTTCACGCCCACCGCGACTAAGCCGAGGCGCGGATGACCAGCTCGGTCGGGAGGATCACCGCGGCCGGCTCCTGGCCGTCGAGGCGGGCGAGCAGCAGGCGGACCATCTCCTGCGAGATCCGGCGGAACGGCTGGCGGACCGTGGTCAGCTGCGGGCGCGCGGTGAGGGCCGCCGGGGAGTCGTCGAAGCCGACGACGGCCACGTCTTCGGGCACTCGCTTTCCCGCCCCGGTGAGCGCGTCGATCGCGCCGACCGCCATCAGGTCCGACGCCACGAAGACCGCGTCGAGGTCGGGGTTCGCCTGGAGCAGCTTGATCATCGCCAACTCGCCGGACGCGCGGGTGTAGTCGCCGTGTGCGACCAGCGAGTCGTCCGCGGGCAGGCCGGCCGTGCGCAACGCGTCCTGGTAGCCCTTGAGGCGGTCGCGGCCGCCGGGCGTGTCCATCGGGCCGGTGACGGTCGCGATCCGGCGCCTGCCCAGCTTGGCCAGGTGCGCGGTCGCCTGGCGCGCGCCCTCCGCCTCGTTCACCGCGACATAGGCCAGGTCGTACTCGTGGCCGATCGGCAGGCCGCACGCGACCGCGGGGACGCCGAGGCCGGTCAGCCGGTCCACCACCGGGTTGCCCGCGTGCGTGGAGACCAGGAGCGCTCCGTCGATGTGGCCCGCCGCGATGAAGCGCACGACCCGCTCGCGATCCTCCTCCGTGCCCGCGATCGAGAGCAGCAGAGGCATGTCGTGCTCGGCCAGGGCCTGCGTGCAGCCGCGCAGCAGGATCGGGAAGTTCGGGTCCTCGAAGAACTTCTCCTGCGGCTCGGAGAGGATGAACGCCACAGACCGCGAGCGCTGGGTGACCAGAGAACGGGCGTGGTGGTTGACCACATAACCGGTCTGCTTGATCGCCTTGTTGACGGCGGCGAGAGCGGCCGGAGAGACGTTGACTCCGCCGTTGAGGACGCGCGAGACGGTGCCGCGCGAGACTCCGGCTTCGGCCGCGACGTCTTCGATGGTGGGCCGGGCACGCCGCGGCGGCGCTCCGTTGCCGACACCGTTGCCGCTCACCGCAATCCACCTGTTCCCGTTCGCGACCCGACTTGGTGCCAGCAGTCTGTCACTTGACCGACCCCGCTGACAGATCGACCCGCCAGAACCGCTGAAGCAGGAAGAACAGGATGACCAACGGCAGGATCGACAGCAGCGAGCCGGTGATCACGACCGTGTACAGCGCGGGCTGCTGGGTGCCCTGGCTCAGCAGCGTATAGAGGCCCACGGTGATCGGGAACTTGGTGTCGCTGCTGAGCATCAGCCACGGCAGCAGGAAGTTGTTCCAGATCGCGACGAACTGGAACAGGAAGATGGTGACCAGGCCCGGCGCCATCATCGGCACGCCGATGCGCAGGAATGTGCGCCACTCGCTGGAGCCGTCCATCCGTGCCGCCTCGATGACCTCGTCGGGCACGGACGCGCCCGCGTAGATCCGGGCGAGGTAGATCCCGTACGGGGACACGATGGAAGGGATGAGCACGGACCAGTACGTGTCGGCGAGATTGAGCTTGGCGACGAGCAGGTACTGCGGCACGGCGAGCACGACGGCCGGGACGAGCACCCCGATCAGAATCAGGTTGAAGAGCACTGATTTGCCGCGGAACTGGTACTTGGCGAAGGTGTAGCCGGTCAGCGCGGACAGCCCGGCGGACAGGATCGCGCCGCCGCCGGCGTAAATCGCCGTGTTCCACATCCAGCTCCAGAAGATGCCGCCGCGATAGGACGTCAGCGTGCTGAGGTTGGAGAACAGGGCGGAGCCCGGCTTGAAGGCGGAGAGGTTGAAGAGCTCTGTGTTGTTCTTCGTCGAGGCGACGACGACCCAGGCGACCGGCAGGAGCGCGTAGAGCGCCCCGAGGAGCAGGACGGCGGTCGGGACCAGGGCGGTGCGGCGCGGGCGGCGGTCGCGGCGGGCGCCGTAGGCGCGCGGGGAGGCGGTGAGGGTGGTCACTTGGATTCGCCTCCGAAGGTGTGGCGGTTGGTCAGGCGCAGCACGGCGATCGAGACGGCGAACATCAGCACGGCGATGATGATCGACTCGGCCGACCCGGCGAACACGTCGTCGCCGGTGTACGTGTCGTGATACACCTTCATCAGCGGCGTCCAGGTCGCCGAGACCACGCCGTAGGAGACCTGTCGCAGGGTGTTGGGTTCGTTGAAGACTTGAAGCGTGGCGATCGTCGAGAAGATCGCGGTCATGATGAGCGAGGGACGGATCATCGGCAGCTTGATGCGCAGCGCGATCTGCAGTTCGCTGGAGCCGTCGAGCCGCGCGGCCTCGTACACCTCCTGCGGCAGCGAGCGCAGCGAGGTGTAGAGCACCATCATGTTGAAGCCGGTGCCGCCCCAGATGCCGATGTTGGCGATGGACAGGTACACCGCGTGCGCGCCGAAGAAGTTGACGCTCGTCGTCCCGAAGACCGTGTGCATCACGGAGGCGAACGGCGAGACAGAGGGCAGATACATCATGCCCCAGAGCATCGAGCCGATGATCGTGGGCACCGCGTAGGGCAGGAAGATCGCGATGCGGCCGAAGCGCTGGAACCGGACCCGCTGGGCGTCGAGGATCAGCGCGAAGACCGTCGCGAGGCCCAGCATCAGCGGAATCAGGATGCAGCCGTAGAGCAGCGCACGCAGGATGCTGTGCCAGAACTCTGAGTCATGAAATACGGCCGTGTAGTTGCCGAAACCGGTGAACACCTGCTTGCGTGCGTTCCGGCCGAGGCCGAGGCCCTGGATCTGCGTCTTCTGGGTGGACAGGTACACCGTGTAGCCCAGTGGCACGAGGAACACCGCGGTGAACAGCACGATCGCCGGCACCAGAAAGGCGTACGGGGTACGGCGCGGAGCCGGGTTCCAGCGCGCCCGGCGCGGCGCGCTGCCGGTCTCGCCGAGCGCGCCGGCGACAGCGGTCGCCGTCATGTTGCTTCTCCTCGGATCTGGGTATACGGGCTTGAAACCGGGCCCTGCGACCGGTGCGGCGGATCGCAGGACCCGGTGGTCTGAGAAGCGTGGATTGAGAAGCGGGGCTATGAGAAGCGGGGGCTCTCGGTACGGTCAGCTGCCGCTGACGGTGAACCCGTTGCTCTTCATGTCCGCGACCACCTTCTGCTGCACGGTGGCCAGCGCCGCGAGGAAGTCGCCCTTGTTGGTCGCGGCCGCGCCGAACGCGTCGGAGAAGGCGCTGTAGGCGACGTTCACGTCCGGTCCCCAGGTCGCGGTCGCAGCCTGCTGCGAGTACTGCTTCGCGAGTGTGTAGAAGTCGCTCTGGCCGCCGACGAAGGCCGGCACGGTGAGCGCGGAGCTGCCTTCCGCGGCGAGCGAGGCGGGGTAGACGTTACCGTCGGAGACCAGCAGGTTGACACCCTCGGTCTCGTGGTTGAGCCAGGTGATGAACTCGGCGGCCTGCTGCGGGTGCTTGGAGTCCGCGGTGACGGAGGTGGCTGAACCGCCCCAGTTCCCGGTCACCTGGTCGCCGGCGTTCCACTGCGGCAGCGGGGCCATCGCCCACTTGCCGGAGGTGTCGGCCGCCTCGGAGGCGAGCGTGCCCGGCGCCCACACGGCCGCGATCCACGACAGGTACGTACCGTTGTCCAGCGCCTTGCTCCAGTCCGCGGTCCACGCGGTCTTGTTGTCGACCGCGCCCTCCTTGACCAGATTGCCCCAGTAGGAGGCGACCTTCTGCGAGGCCGCCGAGTCGATGCCGACGCTCCACGCGTTGCCGGAGGCGGACCACCACTTGGCCCCCGCCTGCTGGGTCAGCCCGGAGAACAGGCCGCCGTCGGTGGTGGCGGTGTCGCCGATGTAGACGTTCGGGTGCGCCTTGTGCACCTGCTCGGCCTCGGTCTGGTACTGAGCCCAGGTGGTCGGCGGCGTCAGTCCGTACTGCTTGAACAGGTCGGTGCGGTAGAAGAACGCGAGCGGAGCGGCGTCCTGCGGTACGCCGTAGACGGCGCTGGTACCGAGCGTGACCTGGTTCCACAGGCCGGAGGGGTAGTCGCTCTTGATGTTGTTCACGTACTGCGAGATGTCGGCCAGGTAGTTGTTGGACACCAGGGTCGGCAGCGACTGGTACTCGACCTGCGCGAGGTCCGGCATCGTGTGCGCCTTGCCCGACGTGAGCAGCTTCGTAAGCTCCGGGTCGCCGCCGGCCGCCTTGGTGAAGGTGACCTGGATGTTGGGATGCGTCTTGTTCCAGGCGGCCACGATCTTGTCCATGTTCGGCACCCAGGACCAGAAGGTCAGGTTCACCTTCTGATTCGAGTCGGTGGAGGCCGTGGCGGATGGGTTGCCCGAAGACGAGCAGCCTGCCGCGAGGGCGACCGCGGCGACGGCGCACGCAGCCGAGGTGGCGGCGCGGGAGAGCTTCATTGCCACTCCAGGGAGAGATGAGGGTGGACGGTGGATGAGCCGGGCGGTGAGCGGTAACTTTCCCGTTACGGCGTTGTGAACGCTCCCAGATTCATGACAGGATCTTCTCCTGTCAAGAGGTCGCCCGGGGCTAGAACAGAGCGAGACTCGTCCGTTACCGTTCCGTGAGCGCTCCCAATCGAGCGTGTCGTATGGGTAGAAGCAAGAGGTATTCGATGACTCTCCAGGTCGAGCAGGCGGCTGCGGCGGGGCCGGCCGCGGGTGTCGCGACGGGCAGCGCGGCCGCACAGCGGTCTCCCGCTGCGCGATGGCCGCGGCTCGACGCGCTCGCCTACGGAGCGGACTACAACCCGGAGCAGTGGCCCGAGGAGGTGTGGGCCGAGGACGTCGCGCTGATGCACGAGGCCGGGGTCAACCTGATCAGCCTCGGCATCTTCTCCTGGGCGCTGCTGGAGCCCGAGCCGGGCAGGTTCGAGTTCGGCTGGCTGGACCGGGTGCTCGGGCTGCTGCACGAGGCCGGGATCGCCGTGGACCTGGCGACGCCGACGGCTTCGACACCCGCCTGGTTTCTCGCACAGTATCCGCACGTGCGGCCGGTCACGTCCGAGGGCGTCGTGCTCGGCGGCTCGGCCCGGCAGACCTATTGCCCGCACGCACCCGAGTACCGCGCGGCCAGCCGGCAGATCGCGGAGCAGCTTGCGATGCGGTACGCCGCCCATCCCGCGGTGGTCATGTGGCATGTGCATAACGAGTACGGCTCACCGACCGCCGAGTGCTACTGCCCGGTCTCCGCGGCTGCCTTCCGGGATTGGCTGCGGGCTCGCTACGGCAGCCTTGACGCGCTCAACGCCGCATGGACCACCTCGTTCTGGGGCCAGCAGTACTCGGCCTGGGAGCAGATCGACGCGCCGCGCCGCGCGCCGATGGCCGACGTGAATCCGACGCACCGGCTCGACTTCCAGCGCTTCACCTCGGAGTCGCTGCTGGAGCTGTACACCGCCGAGCGCGACGTCATCAGGGCCCATACGACGGCCGCCGGGCGCGCCGAGGTGCCGATCACCACGAACCTTCAGCTGATCAACTGCAAGTCGCTGGATTTCTGGGCCTGGTCGGCGCAGACTGACGTGGCGGCGAACGACCACTACCTGTCTGCCGAGCGGCCGGACAACCACATCGAGCTGGCCCTGTGCGCGGACTTCACCCGCTCGGTCGGCGGCGGCGGTCCCTGGCTGCTGATGGAGCATTCGACCAGCGCGGTCAGCTGGCAGCCGCGCAACCTGGCCAAGCGGCCCGGGGAGATGCGGCGCAACTCGCTGGCGCACGTGGCGCGCGGGGCGGACGGGGCGCTGTTCTTCCAGTGGCGGGCCTCGCGCGGCGGCGGGGAGAAGTTCCACTCGGCGATGGTTCCGCACGGCGGCACCGGCTCGCGGATCTGGCGGGAGGTGGTCGGCCTCGGCGCGGATCTGGCCGCGCTGCGCCCGGTCCAGTGCTCCACGACGGTGGCAGAGGCCGCGCTGCTGTGGGACTGGGAGTCGTGGTGGGCGCTCGGGCACACCTTCCGGCCGTCGGTCGATCTGGACTTCAAGGAGCGGCAGCTCGCCTACTACGAGGCGCTGTGGCGCGCGCACGTCAGCGCCGACTTCGCGCACCCGAGCGCCGATCTTTCGCGGTACCGGATGGTGGTCGTGCCGCAGATGTACCTGTGCCGCGAGGAGTGGGCCGAGAACCTGCGGCAGTATGTGCGCGGCGGCGGGACGCTGGTCGTTTCCTACTTCTCCGGCATCGTGGACGAGGACGACTCGGTGTACCTCGGCGGTTACCCGGGGGCGTTGCGCGACCTGCTCGGCGTGCTGGTCGAGGAGTTCCTGCCGCTACGGGCGGACTGGACGGTCCGGCTGGCGGGACAGCTGGAAGAGCCGTACCCGGGCACGGCGACGGTCTGGGCTGAGGACATCGAGCTGCGCGGGGCCGAGGCGGTGCTCACGTACGCGGACGGCCCAGCGGAAGGCAAACCTGCGGTAACGCGGCACGCCTTCGGGAACGGGCACGCCTGGTACGTCTCGACGCGACCGGACGCCGAGACGCTGCGCGAGATCCTTCGGCTCGCGGCGGCTGACGCAGACGTCACCTTCGATACGGAGACACCCGACACGCTGGAACTGGTCCGGCGTAAGGCATCCGATGAGACGTCATATCTGTTCGCGATCAACCACGGGCAGCAAGAGGCGGCGGTAGCGGCTTCAGGCGTCGACATGCTGACTGGTGAGGCGTTCATCGGATCTGTCCACATACCGGCTGGCAGCGTGCGCGTCGTTCGGGAAGCGTGATACGAACGGCGCGGAAGATCGGGTGAAAGCGGAAGATCGGGTTAGGAGACCGGGATGGCTGGCACGGGTGGGGTGGCAGCGGGGTACGGCACAGCGCGGACGGCTTGGCCTCGGCTCGACGGGATCGCCTACGGCGGGGATTACAACCCCGAGCAGTGGCCCGAGGAGGTATGGGCCGAGGACGTCGCGCTGATGCGCGAGGCCGGGGTGAACCTGGTCAGCCTCGGCATTTTCTCCTGGGTCAAGCTCGAGCCCGAGCCGGGCAAGTTCGAGTTCGGCTGGCTGGACCGGATCATCGGCCTGCTGCACGAGGGCGGCATCGCGATCGACCTGGCCACGCCGACCGCCGCTCCCCCGGCCTGGTTCCTCAAGGCCCATCCGGACATCCGGCCGGTGACTCGTGACGGCAAGGTGCTCGGCGGCGCATCGCGGCAGACGTACTGCCCGCACGCGCCCGAGTACATCGCCGCGTGCAATCGGATCGCCGAGCAGCTCGCCGCGCGGTACGCCGACCACCCTGCGGTCGTCCTCTGGCACATTCACAACGAGTACGGCTGTCACGTGGCCGAGTGCTACTGCCCGACCTCCGTTGCCGCGTTCCAGGAGTGGGTACAGACCAAGTACCGCACGCTCGACGCGCTCAACGCGGCGTGGGGCACCGCGTTCTGGGGCCAGACCTACACCGCGTGGGACGAGATCGATGCGCCGCGCGACGCTCCCGCCGATGCGAACAACGCACAGCGGCTCGACTTCGCGCGGTTCAGCTCGGCCTCGATGCTCGAACTGTTCAAAGCGCAGCGCGACATCGTGAAGGCGCACAACCCGGCCGTGCCGGTGACCACGAACTTCATGGCGGTGATGAACAAGCCGATGGACCTATGGTCGTGGGCGCGCGAGATGGACCTGGTCTCGGACGACCACTACACCACCGCCGGCTCGCCGGTGCGGCACATCGAGCTGTCCATGGCCGCCGACCTGTGCCGCTCGCTGGCCGGCGGCGCGCCGTGGCTGCTGATGGAGCACTCGACCGGCGCGGTGAACTGGCAGCCGCGCAACGTCGCCAAGCTGCCCGGCGAGATGATCCGCAACTCGCTGGCGCACCTGGCGCGCGGCGCGGACGGCATCCTGTTCTTCCAGTGGCGTGCCTCTCGGGCGGGCACCGAGAAGTACCACTCGGCGATGCTGCCGCACGCGGGCACCGATTCGCGGATCTGGCGGGATGTGGTCGAGCTCGGCAGGCGGCTGCGGGAGTTGCGCGAGGTGCGCGGCTCGCGGGTCCAGGCGGACACGGCGATCCTGTTCGACTGGGAGTCGTGGTGGGCGCTGGAGCTCGACTCGCGGCCCTCGGTGGACGTGCGGTTCCTCGACTTGCAGTTCGCCTACTACGAGCAGCTGTGGCGAGCGCACGTGACCACCGACTTCGCGCATCAGGGCATGGACCTGTCGCGCTACCGGCTGGTCGTGGTGCCGCAGTCCTACCTCCTGCGCGCCGAGGAGGCGGAGAACCTGCGGCAGTATGTGCGCGGCGGCGGGACGCTGGTCGTCTCGTTCTTCTCCGGGATCGTGGACGAGAACGACGCGGTGTACCTCGGCGGCTATCCGGGCGCGCTTCGGGATGTGCTCGGGGTGCGAGTGGACGAGTTCCTGCCGCTGGCGGCGGGACAGTCGGTGTCGGTGCGAGCCGTGCACAGTGGCGGCGACAGCGACAGTGACGCCGAGCCGGTCGGGTCCGGCACCGTGTGGAGCGAGCCGGTCGAACTGCGCGGGGCCGAGGCGGTGCTCACGTACGCGGACGGCCCGGCGGCCGGGCATCCGGCGGTGACGCGGCATCAGTTCGGCGAGGGGCACGCCTGGTACGTCTCCACGCGGCTCGACCCGGCGACGCTGCGGGAGATCCTGCGCCGCGCCGCGGCAGACGCCGGCGTCGCGTTCGACACGCAGACGCCGGACACGCTCGAATCAGTACAGCGGATCGGCGCGGACGGCTCGGTGTACCCGTTCACGCTGGACCACTCGGAAATGTGAACGCCCGCTCCTCTCAGGACAGGCGTAAATATAAGGGCGCTGTTTCCGTTTGAAGCGGAGTGTCCGTTAAAGCGAAGTGTCCGGTCGAATCGGACGCAGGGTACGGCTAGGCGATGAGGAGGTGGCGGATGTGCTCGGCGGCTTCGGCGCGGGCTGTTTCAGGCAGGCCGGCATCGGTCACCCACGTGTCCACCGCGGCCAGCGGGGCGAAGGTGGCCAGCCCGGCCAGCCCCCACTTGCTGTGATCGGCGACCGCCACCACCCGGCGCGCGGCCGCGATCAGCGCCCGGTTGGTCTCGGCCTCGGCCAGGTTCGGCGTCGAGAGGCCGGCGCCGATGGAGATGCCGTGGCAGCCGACGAAGGCCAGGTCGAAGTTCAGCGAGCGGATCGCCTGGTCGGCGACCGGGCCGACCAGCGCGTCCGACGGTGTGCGCATGCCGCCGGTGAGCACGACGGTCGCGCCGTGCCTGGCGCCCGGCGGGCGCAGCCGCTGCGCGAACAGCTCGGCGATACGCATCGAGTTGGTGACCACGGTCAGGTCAGAGACATCGGTGAGCCTGCGGGCCAGGGCGAAGGTGGTGGTCCCGGCAGACAGCGCCACCGCGCCGCCGCGCGGGACGAGGGCGGCGGCCGCCTCGGCGATCGCCTCCTTGGCCGCCGTCTCCAGGGTGCGCTTGGCCTCGAAGCCTGGCTCGTGCGCGCTGGACTCGCCGAGCGCGACCGCGCCGCCGTGCACCTTCTCCAGCAGCCCGTCGCGGGCCAGTGCGTCGAGGTCGCGGCGGACCGTCATGTCGGAGACGCCGAAGCGCAGCACCAGGTCGGTCACGCGCACGCCGCCGCGGGCGCGCACCTCGGCCGCGATCGCGGCGCGGCGCTGTTCCGCCAGCAGCCCGCGGCCGTCGTCGGTCTCGACCTGCGCCATCGCTGCTCCTTATCGCCTTCACGACCCCCCGCGTTCCGGCTCGTTCGCGGTGCGGCTGCGGCCCAATTCTCGTCCGGGACGACCTGCTGTGTCGAACGTTCGAAACCATGCTAGCCCTTGTGAGTTAACGTTCAACCGTGTTTGAATATGTTCGATGAAGGAGCTACCGGTGAAGAAGACAGTCACGCAGCTGGCGGACGGCCGTGAGCTGATCTATTACGACGCCGGCGACGCCGAGACGCGGGCCGCGTTCGCCGATCAGCGGCCGCTTGAGCCCGTCGACACGACCAGCGAAACCCGCTTCGATCCGGTGCAGGGCGAGTGGGTGGCGGTGGCCGCGCACCGCCAGGGCCGGCCGTATCTTCCGCCGACCAACAGCTGCCCGCTGTGCCCCTCCACCGCCGAGTGGCACAGCGAGATCCCGGCCCCGGACTACGAGGTCGTGGTCTTCGAGAACCGGTTCCCCTCGCTGAGCGGGATCCCGGCGGCCGAGGACACCCTGGTCGGTCCGCTGCCGCATCGCGCGCACCTGGGCGGCGGGCGGTGCGAAGTGGTCTGCTTCACCTCCGACCACAACGCGACCTTCGCAGCGCTCGACGAAGCGCGGGTGATGCTGGTGCTGGAGGCGTGGACCGACCGCACCGCCGAGCTCTCCGCGCTGCCGGGCACCCGCCAGGTGTACTGCTTCGAGAACCGCGGCAACGAGATCGGCGTCACGCTGACCCATCCGCACGGCCAGATCTACGCCTTCCCGTATCTGCCCCCGAAGACCGCGCGCGCGGTCGATAGCGCCGCCGCGCACCGGGAGCGCACGGGCCGCAATCTCTTCGACGACGTGCTGGCGGCGGAGCGGGCCGGCAGCCGGGTGGTGCTGGAGAACGAGGAGTGGACGGCGTTCGTGCCGTTCGCCGCGCGCTGGCCGTACGAGGTGCACCTGTACCCGAACCGCCGGGTCGGCGACTTCACCAAGCTGGACGACGCGCAGCGCGCGACCTTCCCGGCCGTGTACTTGGAGCTCTTGGGACGTTTTGATCGGCTGTTCACCGGACGCTCAGCGCCGACCCCGTACATTGCGGCATGGCACCAGGCTCCGGTCGCCCCGACCGGGACCCGGCCCGAGCTGGCCCTGCACCTCGAGCTGTTCACCGTGCTGCGCACCGCGGACAAGCTCAAGTACCTGGCCGGCACGGAATCCGGGATGGGCGCCTTCATGAACGACGTGTCGCCCGAGCGGGCGGCCGCGAGACTGCGAGAGGTTGCGGGATGACTCTGACACCCGGTCCGGCTGACGGCGCGCGGGTACTGGTGACGGGTGGGGCCGGCTACATCGGCTCGGTGGTGGCCGCGCGGCTGCTGGAGTCCGGGTACCGCGTGACAGTGCTCGACGATCTGTCCACCGGGCACCGGGTCGGCGTCCCGCAGGGCGCGGAGTTCGTCGAGGGCCGCATCCACGACACCGCGGCGAAGGTGCTCGACTCCTCCTTCGCGGCGGTGCTGCATTTCGCGGCGTTCTCGCAGGTTGGCGAGTCGGTCGCCAAGCCGGAGAAGTACTGGGCGAACAACGTGGTGGGCACGCATCTGCTGCTGGACGCGATGCGCGAGTCCGGGGTGCGCAAACTGGTGTTCTCCTCGACCGCCGCGGTATACGGCGAGCCGGAGTCGGTGCCGATCCCGGAGACCGCGCGCACCGCGCCGACCAGCCCGTACGGCGCGACGAAACTGGCCGTGGACCACATGATCTCGGCCGAGTCGGCCGCGCACGGCCTGGCCGCGGTGTCGCTGCGGTACTTCAACGTCGCAGGGTCCTACAACGGCTACGGCGAGCGGCACGATCCTGAGTCGCACCTGATTCCGCTGGTCTTGAAGGCGGCGCTGGGCGAGCGGCCCGCGATCACCGTGTTCGGCACCGATTATCCGACCCCTGACGGCACGTGCATCCGCGATTACATCCACGTCGCGGACCTCGCCGACGCGCACCTGCTCGCGCTGCACCGCGCCCGCGAGGGCGAGCACCTGATCTGCAACCTCGGCAACGGCCGCGGGTTCACGGTGCGCGAGGTGATCGACGCCGCGCGCCGGGTGACGGGCCGGGACATCCCGCAGGTGGAGGCCGAGCGGCGGGCCGGAGACCCGGCCACCCTGGTTGCCGGCGCGCAGCGCGCGGAAACCGAGCTCGGCTGGCGCCCGCGGCACGTGGACCTCGACACGATGGTCGCCGACGCCTGGAGCTTCGCCCAGGCCGTGCGCGCCGAGCGCGGGTAGCCGAGCCGAGCCGGCGCCATTGCCGCCTCAGGCTCCGGCCACAGCAGCAGCCGCGACTGCGGCTCCGTCAGACCTCTTCTTTCCTCCCGCCCGTTCAGCCCTTGGGAAGCAGGCAGCCATGAACGTCGTCGACCCGATCGCCGCCGAGGCGAGCAAGCTGTTCGAGTCCGTATACGGCGGCCGGCCGGAGGGTCTGTGGGCCGCGCCGGGGCGGGTGAACGTCATCGGCGAGCACACCGACTACAACGAGGGCTTCGTGCTGCCGATGGCGATCGACCGGTACACGGTGGTCGCGGCGGCGAAGCGCACGGACGGGCGGCTGCGCGTGGTCTCCTCGGCGGGCGACCAGCGGGTGATCGAGGTGGCGTTGGCCGACCTCACCCCGGGCTTCCCGCAAGGCTGGACCGAGTACCCGGCCGGCGTGGCCTGGGCGCTGCGCGGAGCCGGGATCCTGCAGGAGGACTTCACGGGCGCGGACCTGGCCTTCGTCTCGACCGTCCCGGTCGGCGCGGGCCTCTCCTCCTCGGCGGCGCTGGAGTGCTCGACCGGCCTGGCCCTGGCCGGACTTGCCGGGGCGCAGGCGCGGCTGAGCACGGCCGACCTCGCCCGCCTGTCGCAGTACGCTGAGAACAATTACGCGAATGTGCCCTGCGGTCCGCTCGACCAGCTCGCCTCGGCATTCGGCGAGGACGGCAGGGTGCTGTTCATCGACACCCGCTCGTTCGAGATCGCGCCCCACCCCTTCGACCTGGCCGCGGCGGGCCTCACGCTGATGGTGTTCGACACGAAGGTCAGCCACGACCACGGCGAGTCCGGCTACCCGGCGCGCCGCGCGAGCTGCGAGAAGGCGGCGGCGGTGCTCGGCGTGCGGGCGCTGCGCGACTTGACCGCGGCAGACCTGGAACGAGCGGAACGCGAGCTCGACGAGGTCACCGCACGCCGGGTGCGGCACGTGGTGACGGAGGACGAGCGGGTCGAGCGGTTCGTCAGCCTGCTGACGGAAGGACCGC
Organism: Actinocrinis sp.; assembly: GCF_035653575.1. GTDB lineage: Bacteria > Actinomycetota > Actinomycetes > Streptomycetales > Catenulisporaceae > Actinocrinis. The sequence goes on along the minus strand of NZ_DASRBQ010000067.1, from coordinate 6,377 downwards.
TTGAGGGCGAGCGCCTGCGTGCGGCAGGCGAGCTGATGACCGCGTCGCACGCGTCCCTGCGCGACGACTTCGAGGTCTCCTGCGAGGAACTGGACGTGGTCGTCGAGGCAGCCCTGGCGGCAGGTGCGCACGGCGCGCGCATGACCGGCGGCGGATTCGGCGGCAGCGCCATCGCACTCGTCGACGTCGGTGACGCCGAGCGCGTGGCCGAGAGTGTGCTTGCAGCGCTTCCTCAGGCCGAGATCTTCCGCGCGATCCCGGCCCGCGGAGCGCACCGGGTGGCCTAGGCGGTCCTAAGGTTGTCCGGCTGAGCGAGACACAGCGTTCTGCGATAAATAAGCACAGGTCACAGGTCAGCTTTTGGCAGCGTCAGATGCCGTGCGCCCGGAAGCGGATGCGGGTGCCCGGCGGGGCTTGGGCCGCAGGGCCGAGTGCGTCCGGCGGCACGACGGCGATCACCGGGTAGCCGCCGGTCGGCGGGTGATCGGCCAGGAAGATGATCGGGCGACCGTCGGCGGGAACCTGGATCGCGCCGAGGACCGCGCCCTCGCTCGGGATCGTGTCGGGTCCGGTGCGCGCGAGGGCCGGGCCGTCGAGGCGCAGCGCGATCCGGTTCGACGTGGGCGTAACGGTGTACTCGTGCGTTGTCAGTGCACGCCACGCGGCTTCCGGGAAGGCGTCGGGGCGCGGGCCGTGGGCGATCGGGAGTTCGATAGCTGATCCCCCTGCGGCCGGCGCGGTGACGGTGACCGGGTACGTATCAGCGGGCTGCGGCGGCCTGGAGACGGCGCCGAGCGGGAGCAGGTCGCCGTCGCGGAGCCGGGGCTCGCGCGGCTGTTCGGTCCCCAGCGCTGCGCCGCCGAGCCCGGAGAGCAGGTCCGTGGATCGGCTGCCCAGAGCCGGTGGGACGGCCACTCCCCCGGCGATCGCCACGTAGTTGCGGACGCCCCGGCTCGCCACGCCGACATCAAGCGTCTGTCCCGCGCGCAGTTCGACCGGTGCGGCCCACGGTGCGGGCCGGCCGTCCACGCGCACCGGAGCAACCGCGCCGCACACCGCGACGACGATCGGGGCGAGGGCGCGCAGTGTCAGGCCGCTGAGCGTCGTCTCCAGCGTCGCGGCGTCCGGATCGTTTCCGACGAGACGGTTCGCCAACCGGTGTGCGGCTTGATCCAGCGCGCCACTGCGCGGCACGCCCAGGTGCGCGTATCCGGGACGGCCGAGGTCTTGGATCGTGGTCAGCGCGCCGGCGCGCAGGATTTGGATGGCGGGGTCGGCTTCTGGCGCGGCGCGTGGAGGTGACGCAGTTGCGGACACAGGCGATGGCGTTGGCGTCGGTACGGGCGCGGTGGGGCTCGGGACGAAGCGGACGTTGCTGCCCGGAACGAGCAGCGCAGGCTCGTCGCGTTCCAGGTCCCACAGCTGTGCGTCTGTCGCTCCGATCAGATTCCAGCCGCCAGGCGACCCGGTCGGGTAAACCCCGGTGTACGGGCCAGCAACGGCCACATAACCCGGCGGCACGCTCGGCCGCGGCGTTGGTCGGCGCGGCAGGTGGTAACGCTCGGGCAGCCCGGTCAGGTAGGCGAAGCCCGGCGCGAATCCGCAGAAGGCGACGCGGTATTCGTGCGCTGAGTGAATCGCCGCGACCTCGTCGCGGTGCACGCCCCAGGCGTCGGCGACCTCGTCGAGGTCGGGACCGTCGTAGTGCACCGCGAGCTGCACCGTGCGGCCCGGTTCGGTACGCGCGGGCGGCAGCGTCCAGGTCGCGAGGTCGGCGGCGAGGGAGGCCGGGTCGTCGAGGCCGTCGATCAGGACCGTGCGCTCGGCGGGGACCAGATCCAGCACCGGGGGCAGCGCGCCCTGCTCGGCGCGGCGCAACAGTTCGGCGTGCAGGGCGGCGACCTCGTCCAGGTCCGCGCATTCGACGAGCAGGGCGTGCGATCCGTATCGCAGCGGGATCATGGCGCCAGCTCGGCTACACGAACGGTCGGATGTTGACCCCCGCGGCGAGCAGCGCCTCCCGTACGCGCACCGCGAGCTCCACGGCCCCGGGCGTGTCGCCGTGCAGGCACAGCGATTCGGCCGCGACCGGCACGCGCTCACCGTTGGCCGCGAACACGGAGCCCTCGGTCACCATCATCACCGAACGCTTGATCACGTGCTCCGGGTCGCTGATGACCGCTCCCGGCTCGGTGCGCGGCACGAGCGTCCCGTCCGGCCGGTACGCACGGTCCGCGAACGCCTCGGTGACGACCGGCAGCCGCGCGGCGGCGGCGGAGCGGTGCACCGCCGAGCCGGGCAGGCCGAGCACCGGCAGCTCGCCGCCGGCCAGCAGGATGCCGTCGACGACCGCGTCGGCCTGTCCCTCGTCCCACACGATCCGGTTGTACAGCGCGCCGTGCGGCTTGACGTACGCCAGGTCGGTGCCCGCGGCCTGCGCGAAGACCCGCAGCGCGCCGATCTGGTAGGCGACCTCGTCGGCCAGTTCCCGCGGCGGGACGTCCATCGGCCGGCGGCCGAAGCCGGGCAGGTCGTGGTAGGAGACCTGCGCGCCGATCCGCACCCCGCGGGCGGCGGCCAGCGCGCAGACCTTACGCATCGTGGACGGGTCGCCGGCGTGGAAGCCGCAGGCGACGTTCGCGCTGGTCACCATCGTGAGCAGTGCCTCGTCGTCGGTGAGCTGCCGGCCGCCGAGACCCTCGCCGAGATCGGCGTTCAGGTCGATCGAGCGGGGGTCCGCGGGCCGGGGCTCGCCTGGCGGTGTGCCATACGCCATGACCGCACTGTATCCGCAGGTGCGGCCCGAAACGAGGAGGTCAGGCCCGGCCGAGGTCCACGGGTTCGTCTGGCAGGCGCCCGGCGAGCAGCTCCGGCAGGATGCGCGCCAGGCCGGGCGGATGGATGATCGCGTCGGTGGCGGCCAGCTGCGCGGCGGACCACCAGCGGTGCTCGGCGATGAGGCCGCGCTCGATCTCCTGCCAGCCGGCCGGGTCGAGGACGAAGCCCTCGGCGCGCAGGAAGTAGTAGTGGTTCTCGAACCAGCGTTCCCGGCCGGCGAAACGGGCCACGCCCCTGTTGCCGCCGACGACCCGGTCGAACCGCTGCGCGGGGACGCGCAGCCCGGTCTCCTCGAACAGCTCGCGCGCGGCGGCCTGCGGCAGGGACTCCCCGTCGTCGACCCCGCCGCCCGGGGTGCCCCACCAGACGCCGCCCGGCGTCAGCGAGTCCGGATCGACGAACCGGAACAGCAGGATCCGGTCCGCGTCGTCCGCCAGGACGATACGCGCCGTGCGCCGCACCGGAAGGCCGGGCGCCGGACCTGCCTCGATTTCCCCTCGTGTCCCGTCCGCCACGCTCCGATCATATCCCGGTCAAAGGCGTGACAAATCCTTCCTTTCAGGGCTTCCCGCGACGCGCCGCCACCGCAAGCATGTCAGAAGACGCCGAAGGGCGTATGAGACCACTGCCAAAGCACCGCTGCGAGGAAGGCTGAACCTGTGGCCGACACCGGCATCCGCACCGACAACCCGCCGCCCGATCTGCTGCCCGACTTCAAGGACGACCCGTCGATCGACCCGTACCCGCACTACGAGCGGCTGCGCGGCCGCTGCCCGGTGGTGCAGCTCGACCAGGTCTGCGGGATGCGGCCCTTCGTGGTCACCACCTACCCGGAGGCCCGGGCCGCGCTGGCCGATCCGCGGCTGTCGAAGCACCCTGAGGTGGGCAGGCAGACGCTGGTCGAGGCGGGGTTCGAGCACCTGTACTTCGGCGAGCGGGCCAGTCTTTCGCACCACATGCTCTCCTCCGACCCGCCGGACCATACTCGGCTGCGCAAGGTGGTCGCCGCGCAGTTCACCCCGCGCCGGGTCGCCGAGCTCGCGCCGCGGGTGCAGCAGATCGCGGACGAGCTGATCGACGCTTTCGCGGGCCCCGGCCAGGCAGAACCGGACGAGCGAATAGAGCCGACCGGGCAGGCCGAACTGATGGCCGCGTTCGCCAATCAGCTGCCCTCCCTCGTGATCGCCGAACTGCTGGGCGTGCCCGCGGACGATCGCCGGCGGTTCCGCGGCTGGTCGCAGGATTTCCTGCGCCCGACCTACGATCCGCGCCAGGCCGAGGCCGCCGAGGCGCTGACCGACTACCTGGCCGCCCAGATCGAGCGCAAGCGCGCGCAGCCGGGCGCGGACCTGCTCAGCGACCTGCTGACCAGCGAGGACCAGGAGCGGCTCGACCCGCAGGAGGTGCTCAGCACCGCGGTCCTGCTGCTGCTCGCCGGGCACGAGACCACGGTCAACCTGATCGGCAACGGTCTACTGGCCCTTCTGACCCATCCTGACCAGTACGCGGCGCTGTGCGAGCGGCCCGAGCTGATCCCCGACGCGGTGGAGGAGTTCCTGCGCTACGACGGCCCGGTCGAGCGCGCGACGCTGCGTTTCGCGGCCGAGAAGCTGGAGATCGCGGGCACGGTCATTCCCGAGGGCAGCGCCGTGTACGTGGCGCTGAACTCGGCCAACCGCGACGACGCCGTCTATCCCGAGCCCGATCGGCTGGACGTGACCCGCACCCCGCGCGGCCACCTCGCGTTCGGACACGGGATCCACTTCTGCCTGGGCGCGCCACTGGCCAGGCTCGAGGGGCGCATCGCGTTCGAGACGCTGCTGCGCAGGCTGCCCGAACTGCGGCTCGCGGTCCCCGTCGAGCAGTTGGAGTACCGGGCGAGCACCATCATGCGCGGCCTGGAGGCGCTGCCGGTGCGGTTCGCGGTCCGAAGGTCCCCTGTCCTCGCGAACGACTGATCCCAGCGCGATGTAGATGCAACACTGGGGGCATGGCGTTTCCGAACACCACGACGCTGGTGACGTTTCCCAGCGGCACCACGGAGGGCAGCTCGACCATCGTCGCCGCAGTGCCCTTACCCGCTGGCGTCATCGGCGTCGTGACGGACACCACCCCCTTCCACCCGCTCGACCACAGCTGGCCGGACCAGCCGGGCGACACCGGCACGATGGAGTTCGTCGACGCGACGGAGTTCGGCGGCACGCGCTGCCCGGTCGTGGACTGCGCCACCGGCGCCGTGGGCCCCGACGGCGAGTTCGCCCTCGGCGAGCAGATCCCGGTGCGGCGCGGGGATCCGCAGTGGGTCTGGCTGGCCGTGCACCTGGTCGAGTTCGCCTGCGCGCCCGCGGAGCCCGAGGCGCTGCTTGGCCGCGCGGTCGTGCTGCGCGCCGACCCGGCCCGCCGCACCGCCCTTTCCGCCGCGCACACCGGCTGCCACCTGCTCGCCCTCGCGCTCAACGCGGCGCTGGCCGACCGCTGGCGCAAGGAGGCGCGGCTGGACGCGCTCGGCTCGCCGGACTTCGACGCGCTGGCGATGGAGAGCTCGCGGATGGACGAGCACGCCAGCACCGACCGGTACCGGATCGGCAAGTCGCTGCGCAAGAAGGGCTTCGACCCCGAAGGCCTGGCCGGCGCGCTCGGCGAGATCACGGCGCGGGTCAACGCCCGGCTGGCCGAGTGGGTCGCGGCTGACGCGCCGGTCCGCGTCGAGGCGCCGGGACCCGAGCTGACCGCGCGCCGGCGCTGGACCTGCGCGTTGCCCGAGGGCGCCGCGTCGATCGACTGCGGCGGCACCCACCTGACCCGGCTGGGCGAGCTCGCCTCGCTGACCACCAGCCTCTCGCTGAACGAGGACGGCACCGAACTGGTCGCCGTCACCGTGCCCAAACGGATTTGACGCAATCTCCGGGCCCTGAGTGAAATCGCGCACGGCCGGGAAGATGTGACCGGGAAGCGCGGCGGACGGCGTGATCCGCACGGCCCGCGCGCCGGCCGGCCGCCGGATCTTCGACTCGAATCAGCTGTCGAACTCGCGGCCGCGGAGCACTTCATCAGCGTCCGAATACAGCGAGATAAGGTCACGTACCCTGTCGCGATCCGAATGCGGCTGCTACGGTCCACTATCGTGGCGGCGACCACAGTGACTCACATGCGCGCGGCGCGGTCCTTCAACGCGGAGGACCGGGCCAGATTCGACGCGTTCTTCGACGCGCACCACCGCGACCTGGCCCGGCTGGCGTTCCTGCTGTCCGGCGACCCGGACGCGGCCGAGGACCTGACCGCGGAGGCCTTCACCCAGGCGTGGAAGCGCTGGGACCAGGTGACCCGCTCAGACGTGCCGCTGGCCTACGTGCGGCGGATCGTGGTGAACCTGGCGGCCAGCCGAGTACGGCGGCTGGTGCGCGAGCGGCGCGGCTGGCGGCTGCTCGGCGCGGCATGGACCGACCGGACGGACGGGCCCGACCTGGCCGCGAGCGCGGACGTGCGCGAGGCGCTGCGGCGGCTTCCGGTGCGCAAGCGGGCCTGCGTCGTGCTGCGGC
>NZ_DASRBQ010000066.1:0-35255 GCF_035653575.1 Actinocrinis sp. | reverse complement strand
ACCGGTGGCGCGCCCTGAACCAGGCCCCCGAGTGCGTCACGCTGCCCGGCGGCGGCGTACGCGTGTGGCGCTCGGCTGTTGACCGTTTCCTCGCCGAACGAACCCACGCCGCCGCCTAATTCACGCCATCCGCCATGGCCCGACCGCTTTAAGCGGTCGGGCCGTTTCCTTTGTCTAGGAGCTTTCATGAGCAAGACATACGACGTACGGTTCTACAAAATCCGCAAGCGCGACGGCCGCACCCGCCCATTCGAAGTGCGTTGGAATGTCGGCGGCACGTCCAAGTCGAAGTCATTCGTTACCCGGCTGCTCGCCGACAACTACCGCGCAAAGCTGATGGCCGCCGCCCGCGCAGGCGAGGAATTCGACACCATGACCGGCGAGCCCGCATCGTGGGTCGAGACCAAGCCAGTCACCTGCTATGAGCACTTCCGCGCATACATCGCGATGAAGTGGCCGACCGCCTCAGCAAAGAACCGCAGTTCGCTCGTTGACGCGCTTTCTACGGTCATGCCCGCTTTACTGGCCGAGGACGCGAACCGCCCCGACGCCAAGACCATTCACAACGCGCTCTATTACTGGGCGTTCATGCCGAATAAGCCCGAAGCGGACTGGCCGAAAGATGTGGCGGAAATCCTGCGTTGGGTCGCCAAGACTTCGCTTTCTGTGCCCAGCCTGACCGAGACGCGCGTAATCCGGCAGGCGCTCAATGCGCTCTCGCTGAAGCAGGACGGGAAAGCTGCCGCTGCGAACACGGTCCGACGTAAGCGCAGTGTGTTCTACAACGCGCTCGGTTACGCCGTAGAACTGGACCTACTCGCGGCCAACCCAATCGATAAGGTCCAGTGGACACCGCCCGAAACTGCCGAGGAAGTTGACCGGCGCGTGGTCGCCAACCCGACCCAGGTCCGAGCACTGCTCAAAGCAGTCTCAAAGCACAGCGAACGCGGACGCCACCTGTCGGCGTTCTTCGCCTGCCTCTACTTCGCCGCGATGCGCCCCTCAGAAGCCGCCCGGCTCCGGCTGGTCGACTGCTACTTGCCGGACAACGGATGGGGTCGTCTGGACCTTCAGGGGTCGTCGCCGTACGCGGGAACCGCGTGGACCGACGACGGCGGCACGCACGACCACCGCGAGCTGAAGAAGCGTTCACGCAACGCCGTGCGAGCTGTTCCGATCCCTCCCGAACTGGTTGGCATTCTGCGCGCGCACATCGACGCCCACGGCATCGCAGCGGACGGCCGGTTGTTCCGTGGCGCGCGCGGCGGCGACCTATCCAGCGGGGAGTATCCGAGCATCTGGCGCCAGGTTCGCCAGGAAGCTCTCACAGCCGCGCAGGCCGCCTCCCCGCTCGCGGCTAGGCCGTACGACCTTCGCCACGGCGGCGTGTCCCTGTGGCTCAACTCCGGCGTCTCGCCGACCGTCGTTGCCCGCCGCGCCGGGCACGGCGTGGCCGTCCTGCTCAAGGTCTACGCCGGATGCCTCGATGGCGAAGACGAGGTAGCGAATGGCCGCATCGACGAGGGTCTGTCAGCCTACGGAGACGACCCGGACGCTGGCCCACAGTCGGCCCACGATGAGTGACCGATCATGAATCGGGCCGATACGACGTGAGACACGACAGCCGTGCGCGGAAGCTCTCGCGCACGGCTGTCATCAGCGCTCTTGTGGGAAACCGGCAGGTCGCCAGACACCCTGGTCGCAGGATCGGTCATGCCCGAATTTGGCAAACCGTGGTTTTCAAGACCGGTGCATTAGGCCGCTATGCAAGCCCTCCTCGCGGCGGCCTTCGTCGAGGCGGGCCGCCGTGGCGCTCAGTGTCTCATGAGCGATTACTTCTTCGCCGCGCCATTCGCCGTGCCGGTGCACAACACGAAAGCCGCGGCGCCCTTTGGATACTCCACGAACGCCTGCGTGGTGCCGTCGACCGCGTCGCACTGGTTCGAGTCGTCGCCGGAGAACTTCGCCAGCACCCGCAGCGCGCCGGCGCTGCCGCAGGAGACGTGGACCAGCTGGCCGGACTTCGGATTGGCCACGCAGTCGCCGACCGCCGCGAAGTGGCCGCGGCCCTGGTCCACCCAGTAGAGGTAGCCGGCCACCAGGAGCACCCCGGCGACGATCCCCCACAACAGCTTGCGCGACATGCGATCGAGCCTACCGGCCCGGTCGCATGTCGCGCCGTCGAGGACACTCATCTCACCGAGCGCTGACGCCTCGGCTACGTCGCACGCCGGCGGCTCGTCGTCGCGCGGCTGCCCGACTGTGTGCCTACGCCTGCCTCAGCGCTCGACCTCGCCGCGGATGAACTTCTCCACCGCGTCGCGGGCCTCGTCGTCGAAGTACTGCACCGGCGGGGACTTCATGAAGTACGAGGAGGCCGACAGGATCGGGCCGCCGATGCCGCGGTCCTGGGCGATCTTCGCGCAGCGCAGCGCGTCGATGATGACGCCCGCCGAGTTCGGCGAGTCCCAGACCTCCAGCTTGTACTCCAGGTTCAGCGGCACGTCGCCGAACGCGCGGCCCTCGAGGCGCACGTACGCCCACTTGCGGTCGTCGAGCCAGGAGACGTAGTCGGACGGGCCGATGTGCACGTTGCCCTTGCCGATGTCGTGCGAGAGCTGCGAGGTGACCGCCTGGGTCTTGGAGATCTTCTTGGACTCGAGCCGCTCGCGCTCGAGCATGTTCATGAAGTCCATGTTGCCGCCGACGTTCAGCTGCATGGTGCGGTCGAGCACCACGCCGCGGTCCTCGAACAGCTTGGCCAGCACCCGGTGCGTGATGGTCGCGCCGACCTGGGACTTGATGTCGTCGCCGACGATCGGGACGCCCGCCGCGGTGAACTTGTCGGCCCACTCCTTGGTGCCCGCGATGAACACCGGCAGCGCGTTGACGAAGGCGACCTTCGCGTCGATGGCGCACTGGGCGTAGAACTTGGCAGCCTGCTCGGAACCGACCGGCAGGTAGCAGACCAGCACATCGGCGCGGGCGTCCTTGAGCGCCTGCACGACGTCGACCGGCTCCTCCGGCGACTCATCGATGGTCTGCTGGTAGTACTTGCCCAGGCCGTCCAGGGTGTGGCCGCGCTGCACGATCACGCCGGTGGGCGCCACGTCGGCGATCTTGATCGTGTTGTTCTCGGAGGCGTTGATGGCGTGCGCGAGGTCCTGGCCGACCTTCTTGGCGTCGACGTCGAACGCGGCCACGAACTCGATGTCGCGCACGTGGTAGTCGCCGAACTGAACGTGCATCAGGCCGGGGACCCTGGTGGCGGGGTCGGCGTCCTTGTAGTACTCGACGCCCTGCACGAGGGAAGAGGCGCAGTTGCCCACGCCCACGATGGCTACGCGAACGGAACCCATGCGGTGTTGCTCCTTCTTGATAGTCGATCTCTCGGTGGGCGGGGGTTGTTCGCGCCCTCGATCGTGGGACTTCCGGCGGACCGCGCGCGGGCGGTTCAGCCGGCCGGCGGGCCCAGCTGCGGGCCCACCTGCTGGTCGTGCTCTGTCTTGATCAGCTCGTTGAGCCACCGCACCTCGCGCTCCACCGATTCGAGGCCGTGCCGTTGCGCCTCGAGGGTGTAGCGGTCGAGCCGCTCCCTGGTGCGGATCACCGACTGGCGGAACAGGTCGAGGCGCTCCTCGAGACGGGAGCGGCGCCCTTCCAGGATGCGCAGTCGGACGGCGGCGTCGGTACGGCCGAAGAACGCGAAGTGCACGCCGAAGTTCTCGTCTTCCCAGGCTGATGGGCCCGCGTCGGAGAGCAGTTGCTTGAACCGCTCCTCGCCGTCTGGGGTCAGCCGGTAGACGATCTTCGAACGGCGCGGCGCGGCGCCCTGTCCGGTGTCGCTCCGCGCGGCGGCCTTGGCGGCGGTGCTCTTGGCAGTGGCACGGCGCGGAGCCGGCTCGGCGTCCGCGTCCTCGACGAGCCAGCCGCGCGCGACCAGCTCCTTGAGGCACGGGTAGAGCGAGCCGTAGGAGAACACACGCAGCGAACCGAGCAGGACGTTGAGCCGCTTGCGCAGCTCGTATCCGTGCATCGGCGACTCGTGCAGCAGGCCGAGGACGGCGAACTCCAGCACTCCGGAGCGCTTCGCCATCAGGCCTCCTGGTCGTAAGCGGGCCGATCCGGCGTTGGATCGGGCGTCCGCGGGCCTTCCACCCGTGGGACACAGCCGGTACCTTGCGTGTCCATACGGTGAAGACCACTCTTACCGATGTATCGGTTCGATACATCGACACGATAGATCCGTGGCGGCGCGGCTGACAAGTCCGCCGCGCGACAGGTGTGCGAATACTGTCGTTTCATCCGGCTTACGGACATTAGCCGCGAACACCCGGAAAGTGATCACCTGGCTTCAGGCGGCTTGGGGAGTCGGCGTACTCTGCTTGCCAATCGTGTCGTTTGGGCGCGGGGAACCGCCCCCGGAAAGGCTTTCGTCCTTCTGGGGAAGGCCAGGCAACAGGCACAGGGAGCAGACGCGGCTATGGGCGGAGATCACGAGTACGGGCGCGGTGACGCACCCCGAGGCGGTTCGCGGTCCTATGGGGGCGGCAGACGCGGCTATGGGGCGGACGGCGGCGAGGCCAACGGCTCGGGCGGCGGTGCCTACTCCAGCCAAGATGCACAGTCTGGTTACGGCGCCGGCGCCGGATACGGGCAGTCGTCCGGTTCGGAGCCGCGCGGCTATGGCGACCGAGGTTACGGAGCGTCGGGCGGCGTGGGCGGCGGCTCAGCGGGCGCCGGAGGCGGCGCCCGCGGCTACGGACAGTCCGGCGACGACGGAGCGGATCGCGGCTATGGAGGGGGAGGCGGCGGCTCGCGCGGTTACGGGCAGTCCTCCCCTACCTCATACACGGGCGCCCGACGCGGTAGGCAGGGCGCGATCCAGGGCGAGGTTGTATACGGGGACAGCGCCTCGGGCGGCACCCGGCAGATGCCCGGTTTCCCAGATCAACCGACGAGCGTCAGCGACGAAGCAGTAGGCACGCCCCCGCGCCGCAGTCGGCTGGAAGAGCGCCGCGCCGCACGCAAGGGCACCGACGCGCCCACCGAGTACGCTCCGGGCCAGGAGCGCTCGACCCGCTACGGGCCGAGCCCCATCGACGGCCGGCCGACCCGCAACGGAGCCGGCCGCAACGGCGGGCGCGCGAGCACCCGCCCGGCGAAGAAGACCGGTTATCACCGCTACTTCGACTACCCGCGCACCGGCAAGGACGGCTGGCGGCACTGGGTGCCGTCGATCAAGCAGGTGTGCTCGTTCATGCTCGCCGGATTCTTCATGATCATCGGCCTTATCGCGTTCGAGTACGCGACGGTGCAGATCCCGACGGCCGAGTCGCTGGCGTCCCAGGCGCAGATCACGAACTTCACCTACGACGACGCGAGCACCACGTTCGCGAAGCTCGGCGCCACGAACCGCAAAGACGTCAACATAAGCGACATCCCGATGACGATGCAGAACGCGATCATCGCCGCCGAGGACAAGACCTTCCGCACCAACCCCGGCATCTCTTACACCGGCATGATCCGCTCGTTCATCAACGACGTGGAGGGCAAGCCGCTGCAGGGTGGTTCGACGCTGACCCAGCAGTTCGCGAAGAACGCCTACCTGACCCAGAACCAGACCTTCAGCCGGAAGATCGACGAGATCTTCATAGCGCTGAAGATCGGGCACACCTGGTCCAAGGACCGGGTGATGCAGGAGTACCTGAACACCGTCTTCTTCGGCCGCAACTCCTACGGCATCGAGGCGGCGGCCAAGGCCTGGCTCGGCAAGGACGTGACGCAGATCACTGATCCGTCCGACGCCGCTTTCCTCGCCGCCCTGGTGAATCAGCCCACCAACTTCAGCAAGGGCTACGACTCCTCGGTGGACCAGGCGACCCAGACGTACTGGCAGGGCCAGCTCAAGGCGCGCTGGTCCGCGGTGCTCAAGAACATGCTGGACTACGGTCTGATCAAGCAGTCCGACTACGACGCCGCGGTCGCCAAGTTCCCGGCCGTGGTGGCGCAGAGCGACACCTCGGAGACCGTCGAGCAGCAGCAGATGAAGCAGGCGGTCTCGAACTGGATCGACGCCTACGCGGCGGCCAACCCGAACAGCGGGCTGCCGGACATGAACCAGATAGAGTCCGGCAACGGCGGCTACACCATCGTCACCACCTTCAACCAGCACTACATGGACCTGGCGAAGCAGGCGGTGCAGGACCAGCTGCTGTCGAAGCTGAACAGCAAGAACTGGTACGACCAGAACCTGTATCCGGCGCTGGCCGCGGTGGACCCGTCGACCGGTGAGCTGGTCGCCTTCTACGGCGGGACCAGCCAGTTCAACTGGGCGACCCAGGGTCAGGTGCAGCCGGGTTCCACGTTCAAGGCGTTCACGCTGGCGACCGCGTTCCAGCAGAACATCTCGCCGGACAGCTATATCAACGGCGATTCGCCTTGGCCGGACAAGAACAACCCGACCGAGTACAACGCCAACAAGGACGACCCGACGGTGTCGAACGACGACGGCTCGCACGGCATGATCACCATCACCAAGGCGACCGCCGAGTCAGTGAACACCGCGTTCGTCCGCTTGGCCAACCAGCTGACGTACAAGGACGTGCTGCAGACGGTCAACAACCTCGGCATCACGAACGCCAACGCGCAGGGTCTGCGCGCTGACGCCCGACTCACCCTGGGTATCTCCGCGGTCAGTCCGGCGCGCATGGCCTCGGCGTACAGCGCGTTCGCGAACAACGGCGCGCAGTACCCGCTGATCGAGGTCAAGGAGATCAAGAACGCCAGCACCGGCTTCGACTGGAAGCCGGACAACAAGCCGAAGCAGGTGCTCGACCCGAACATCGCCGAGACGGTCACGCAGACCCTGACCCATGTGACGGACGACTCGGACGGCACCGCTTACGGCGCGCAGACCTACAGCGGCATGCAGAACATCGCCGGCAAGACCGGTACGTCGACGATGGACATGAACACGCTCCAGAAGAACTACCCGGACATCTACAGCAAGACCGAGAACGGCCACTTCAGCACCGCCGCGGTGTGGTTCAACGGGTACACCTCGAAGCTGGAGACGGCGGTCGCGGTGTCCCGCTGGGTCACCGAGAAGGACCCGAAGACCGGCAAGAGCGTCCAGGTGCAGGCGCCGGTGGACAACATCAACGGCAACGGGTTCTCCTTCGGTGCCTCGGTCTCGATGCCGATCTGGGCCGAGTTCATGAAGCTGATGCAGGGCACGCATTCGAAGTTCGTCGGCGATCCGGCGTTCCCGATGCCGAACACCGCGAACATGACGATCTCGAACAGTCCGGCCGCCAGCGCCTCGCCGTCGGCCTCGGCCAGCACCCCGGGCAACGGGGGCAACGGGCAGCCGTCCTCCTCCGCGTCGGCGTCCCCGAGCCCGAGCAGCAGCTCGACCTGCCAGGCCGGCTTCCTCGGCGGGCTCACCGGTGGCTGTGGCGGTAACGGTGGCGGCGGCGGAGGCTCGACACCGAGCCCCAGCGCGACACCGTCGCCGTCGAGATCCGGTAAACACGGTTAGCCGGGTGGATCCCGGCACCGAGAGCGCTCGGGTGGCCCCGCGGTCTTCGGATCGCGGGGCCACCCGGCTTTTGCGGCGAGATGCGCTGCCTGAGGAAATGCGGTCTAAAGAGATGCGGCCGGCTATCGCGCTGGCGCTTTCACGACGGAGCGACACCCTAGGGTGGTATTCGCGCCGATAACCCCGCGTCAGAGCCACGTACCGCAACCATCCAGCCACAGACCCGCCATGCCACCGCACCAGCCCTTGCGTCGCTCGCTATGGTTACGCGCATGACCGTCAGCCCTGCCGAAGTCGACGAAGCTCCCGAGCCACCGCGCGCACCGGAGCGCGAGGCGCGCCCGAAGACGTTCGTGGTCACCGCGCCGAGTCTGGACGACCCCGTGGCGAACCTGGCCGTGGACGGCTTCGGCGGCGTGATCGGTCGGCGAGCGCGTCTGCCGCGCAGCCGGGCCACCATGGCCTTCCTGCTGCTCGTGCTGACCCTGCTGTCCACCGCGGTGGGCATCGGCATGCGCGAGCCCTGCTTCAACGCGGCGTGGACCGGCGGCGGGAACCAGCAGTACACGCACATGTGCTACACCGACATCCCGTTCATGTACCAGGGCCGCGGCTTCTCGCAGAACCAGGTGGCCTACTACTCCACCAACTCGAACGACTATCTCGAGTACCCGGTGATCACCGGCGCCGCGATGGAGACCGCGGCGCTGTTGGCCAGGCACGTTCCGGGTGACTCGAACAACCAGGGCCGCTGGTTCTACGTGTTCACCACCTGGTTCCTGCTGGCCTTCGCCGCGATCACGGTGGTGGCGCTGATCGGGGTGTCCGGTCCACGCCCCTGGGACGCCGCGATGTTCGCGATCGCGCCGGGGCTGATGCTGAACGGCACGATCAACTGGGACCTGATCGCGGTGGGCCTGGCCGCCGTCGCGCTGCTGGCCTGGGCGCGCAGCAAGCCGATCGTGGCCGGGATCTTCATCGGCCTCGGCACCGCGGCGAAGCTCTATCCGGCGCTGCTGCTGGTGGCGCTGGTGCTGCTGTGCTGGCGGGCCGGGAAGATGAAGGCCTGGGCGCTGTGCCTGGCCGGCGCGGTTGGGTCCTGGCTCGCGGTGAACCTGCCGTTCATGATCGAGAACTGGCACTCGTGGGTCTACTTCTACACGTTCAACGAGAACCGCGGCGCCGACTGGGGTTCCCTCTGGCTGTTCCTGGAGTACAGCCCGCTGCACATGCCGTTCAACTCCAACCAGATCAACACGCTTTTCGCGGTGCTGCTCGCGGTCTCCTGTGTCGGCATCGGGCTGATCGCCTGGCTGGCCAGGAACCGTCCCCGGGTCGCGCAGATCGCCTTCCTCGCCGCGGCGGCGTTCATCCTGTTCAACAAGGTGTACTCGCCGCAGTACGTGCTCTGGCTCATCCCGCTGGCCGTGCTGGCCAGGCCGCGCTGGCGCGACTTCCTGATCTGGCAGGCCTGCGAGGTGATCTACTACGGCGCGATTTGGCTGTACTTGATCACCGTCAGCAACGACGCGAACCGAGGCCTGCCTGAAGGAGGCTACGACTTCGCTATCGCGATCCACATCGGCGGCACCTTGTTCTTCGTGGTGCAGGTGATCCGCGACATCTTCGACAACCGGCGCGATCCGATCCGGGCCGGCGGCTTCGACGATCCCGGCGGCGGCGTGCTCGACGGGGCTCCGGACGTGTACGGGTTCCGCGATCCGTTCGCGCCTGCCACCCTCCCAGCTCAGGCTCGGGTGGACGCGTCCACGGCCGAGGACGGCGATGGTCGCGGTGACGGCGAGCGCGAGGACAAGGGCACCGCCGCGAGCAGCGAGGAAGCGGCGTCAGAGCCCGGAGCCGAGCAGGCAGGCGCCATCGAGGTGGTCGACCTCGGCGAGGAAGCCGGCGACGAGAGCGCCCGCAGCACCCCGCCGCAGAACCCGGCCTGACCCGACCCGCGGCCGGCTGCCCGCGGCCACCTCAGCGCATGATGACCTGGTCGAAGTGCGTGGAGGTGTGCCGCAGCTCGGCGGGCAGCTCGGTGCCCGGTTCCGGCGGCTCCACCTGCCGGGGCAGATAGAGCATCGAGACCAGCATGTGCGGAGGCTCGGCGAACCACTGCTTCCGGCCCTGCCAGCTGAACGGCGAGCGGGTCCGGTTCACCGCCGCGAGCCCGGAGCGCAGCAGTTCCTTCGCCCGCGGCGCCAGGCCGCGCAGTGTGCGCGGTGCCTCGAGCCCGACGCCCTGTACCGTTCCGCCGCTGACCACGACGACCCAGCCGTCCTGCCGGGACCGCGTCTGCCGGTAGCCGATTCGGTCGCCGCGCTGTACCGGGAAGGTGTCGAGCACGGTCGCGCGGGCCTCGACGGCATTCGGGTCGCCGAGCCAGAGCTGGGTCCCGATCCGCGGCCGGAACCGCGTGCCGGGGCAGGCGCGCTCCAATCCGGCGATCTCCGCGCGGCTCAGATGGCTGACGTATATCGTCCGCACGCTGAATCCGGCCTCGGTCAGGGCCTTGACCCAGGAGACGGTCTCGGCGGCCGGATCGGCCGAGGCGGGCCGGTCGAGCGGCAGGTGCAGCGAGAACCCGTCGACCTGCTGGCCGCCGAGCGCCTGCGCGGCCAGCGGCAGGTCGGCGGCGGAGAGGCCCTGCCGACGCAGGGAGCTGCGACAGTCGATGATCATCCGGTGCCCGGCGAGCTTGCGTACCGCGTCCAGCGAGGCGGCCGTGCGGACGATCCGACCATCGGACAGCGATGGCTCGGCCCTGTCCAAGTAGGGGTCGAGGATGATCACGTCGCCGGAGAAGCAGCCGAGCACGGAGGCCGCCTCGTCCGCGGTGCCGACCGCCAACTGGTCCACTCCGAGGCCGGCGGCGGCGCGGGCGAGCACCGGGACGGTGAAGCCGTAGCCGTTGCCCTTGGCCACCGGGACCAGGTCGGGCTCCGCCTCGGCCACGCACATCTGATGGTGGCGCCAGGCTCCGCGATCGACGTACAACGTGAGAGGCATGTCAACGCCGAGCCAGGTAAAGCTGGAACGCCCGATGCAGCAGCGGGTTGATCGGGTAATCCCACTCGCCGAGGTATTCGACCGCCTCGCCGCCGAGCCCCACCTTGAAGCGCAGCAGACCGTGCAGGTGATGCGCAGGGTCGAGGGTGTCGCTGATGCCGCGCAGGTCGTAGACGTTCATGCCGTCGGCAAGGCAGTCCTCGATCATCCGCCACTGCAACGCGTTAGAGGGCCGGTGTTCGCGACCCTCGTTGGCCGATGCGCCGTAGCTGTACCAGGCGTACGACCCCACACGCACCATCGTCGCCGCGGCCAGCGGTTGGTCACCGCGTCGTGCGACGTACAGCCGGATGCGTTCCGGGTCCTCTGCGTTTATGGCGTCGAACATGCGCTGGAAGTACTCCAGCGGCCTGGGCGTGAACCGGTCGCGCACCGCGGTCTCCGCATAGAGGCGGTGAAACTCCGGCAGACCGGCTTCATCGACGCGCTCCACGCGCACCCCGGCTCGCTCGGCAAGCCGGATGTTGCGGCGCCACTGCTGGCTGAACCCGGCGCTGACCTGCTGCTGGTCGCGTCCCGTGAGCGGCAGCCGGAACAGGTAGCGAGGCTGGAAGTCGGAGAAGCCGTCGCCACCCTGCTGCGTGCGCCGCCATCCGAGCGAGCGCAGCCGATGTGACAGCTCGTCAGCGCGCTCGTCGATCCGATCAGCCGGGACGTCACCCAGACGCCTGTACGCCCTATCCGCCATCGCCTGCTTGACCGTCGCTGCCGACCAGGTACGCGCGACGACCTTGGGGCCGAGCTTGACGCTGAACGCACCGCGCTGGCGCAACGCACCAACGAGTGGCTTCAGCCAGTCCTCAAGCGCGATACCGGTCCGTTCGCCGAACCAGTCGATCATCGGCCCCTCGGGCAAGTAGGCCAGAGACCGCCCGATGCGCGGCAGCGAGCGGTACAGCACCAGACCGGCGCCGACCAGCTCGCTGCCTCGAAACCAGCCCAGCGACTCGCACCGCCAGCCGCTCTTCACCGCCCCCCATGAGGGGCACTGCAAGAACGACAGCCCACTGCCGCCATCGCTTCGGCTGTGCACAAACTCCAGATGCTCGTCGCGCCCGAGAGGTCGAATCACCAGACCGCCGGTCGCTTTACGTGATGATCTGCTTGCGTAGAGTAGTGCCACGCCGAAGCAGGTTACTCCGGCTTGGCTAGCCTTTCCCGGATCCAGGCGATATCCGCGGCTTGTGCGGCCGCGTCACCGGGCGTTTCACACACGAAATCGGCGCCGACCGCGGCCGCCGCGCGTACCGCCACGGCCAGGTCGTCCAGGTGGATGGCGCCGTCGCCGAAGTTGGCGTGCCGGTCGCGGCCGGAGTCCAGGCCGCCCTGTGAGTCGTTGGCGTGCACCAGGTCGATCCGCCCGGTGATGCCGACGACCTTGTCCACCACGGTCTCCAGCGGCTCGCCGCCGGCGAAGGCGTGGCAGGTGTCCAGGCAGAAGCCGATGTCGTGCCCCTCGAGCGCGTCCCAGAGCTTGGCGATCGACTCGAGCCGCCGGGCCACCGCGTGGTCCCCGCCCGCGGTGTTCTCGATGAACAGCCGGCAGGAGAGATCCAGCCCCTCGACCGCTTTGCGCCAGTTGTCGAAGCCGACCGCCGGGTCGTCGTTCTTGGTGGTGTGCCCGCCGTGCACCACGACACCGAGGGCACCGACCTCGGCCGCGGCGTCCAGGGTCTGCTGGAGCAGCTTGCGGCTGGGAATCCTGATCCGGTTGTTCGCCGAGGCCACGTTGATCACGTAGGGGGCGTGTACGTACAGCGCCAGCCCGGCGTCCTTCACCGCCTGCTTGAGCGCCGCAGCGCCATCCGGGTAAAGCGTGGCCGGCTTGGTCCAGCTCTGCGGGTCGCCCAGCAGGATCTGGATCGCCTCGGCGCCGCGCGCGGCCGCGGCGCCGAGCGGGTCGGCGGGGTCGACGGTGCAGCCGACGCGCGGCCGCGGGCTCATGTTCACCATGAGGGCAACCGTACTGCCGGCCGCGGACAGCCGTCGCTGTCAGTGGTCGTCAGTAGAGTCCACCGTGAGCGAGACCAAAGAGAAGCCCGATCCCGGAGAGGACGAGACCGGTGATGTTCACGAAGCGCTCGGCCGTCGTCGCCGAGATCATCTGGGCCCACAGGCCGGTGCCCATGCCGGCCAGACCGGCCCACGAGGCGACCAGGTGCATAGAGGGGAAGAAGGCGCAGACCAGGGCGACAACGCCGAGGATGGCGGTCAGCAGACTTCCGGTGTTCTCCAGCGGGTGCCGTACCCCGTCGGTGTTGAGCGTGAACGCCAGGTGGTGCCGGTGGGCTTGCTCCGGGGAGATCGTGCGGGCCATCGGTAACTCCTTCCTGCCTGGTGCGGACCTGCCGTTTCCGGTGGGTGAGCGGGGTGGGCGCGCCACCGCACGCTCAGTGAGATGGCACCCCTTCCACTGTCACCATCGGTGCGATACCCGTCGATTTCAAGGGTCCAACGGCATCCGGGTAGACTTGCCCGAACCCGGTCTGTGCACGCACCTGAGCACAGCCCGACGCATCACCCTCCTGTCGCGGAAAGTCCGCGGCCGTCTTGAGTCCATAGGAGGTGGGTTTCCGCATGCGTCATTACGAAGTCATGGTCATCCTCGACCCGGACCTCGAAGAGCGTCAGATCGCTCCGTCGGTGGAGAACTTCCTGAACGTGATCCGCACCAACGGCGGCACGGTCGAGAAGACCGACATCTGGGGCCGTCGCCGGCTCGCCTACGAGATCAAGAAGGGCGGCAAGAAGGTGTCCGAGGGCATCTACGCCGTCATCAACCTGAACGCCGAGCCCTCGGTGGTGAAGGAGTTCGACCGCCAGCTCAACCTCAACGAGGGTGTGCTGCGGACCAAGGTCATCCGACCCGACCAGCGGTAAGTGTTGCTCCGACACCGAGCTGCGCCGGGCTTGTCACCGTCGGGGCGGCGAGCCCCGCAGACAGCTAGCCCGAAAGGCGAGTAGAACCCCATGGCAGGCGAGACCGTCATCACCGTCGTCGGGAACCTGACCGACGACCCCGAGCTGCGCTTCACCCCGAGCGGTGCGGCGGTGGCCAGCTTCACCGTCGCCTCGACCCCGCGCACCTTCGACCGGGCCACCAACGAGTGGAAGGACGGCGACGCGCTGTTCCTGCGCTGCTCGATCTGGCGCCAGGCCGCGGAGAACGTGGCCGAGAGCCTGACGAAGGGCATGCGCGTGGTCGTGCAGGGCAGGCTGCGGCAGCGCTCCTATGAGACCCGCGAGGGCGAGAAGCGCACCGTGGTCGAGCTGGATGTCGAGGAGGTCGGCCCGTCGCTGAAGTACGCGACGGCGAAGGTCACCAAGGCGTCCCGCGGTGGCGGCGGCGGGTTCGGCGGCGTTGGGGACTCGCGCGGCGGCGGCTGGGGCGGTGGCCCCGGTGGCGGCAGCGGTGGCGGTGCTCCGTCCGGCGGTTCCGCTCCCCAGGACGACCCGTGGGCCTCCGGTGGAGGCTCCGGCGGCGGCTGGGGCGGCGGCTACTCGGACGAGCCCCCCTTCTAAATCTTCGTAACGCAGGGAATTAAGAGAGCGATCATGGCTAAGCCCCCCGTGCGCAAGCCCAAGAAGAAGGTTTGCGCTTTTTGCAAGGACAAGGTCACGTCCGTCGACTACAAGGACACGAACCTGCTGCGCAAGTACATCTCCGACCGCGGCAAGATCCGTGCCCGTCGGGTGACCGGCAACTGCACCCAGCACCAGCGTGACGTCGCCACGGCCGTGAAGAACAGCCGCGAGATGGCGCTGCTGCCGTACACCAGCACCGCGCGCTGAGGAAGGGCGGAACAACGATGAAGCTCATCCTCACGCACGAGGTCTCCAACCTCGGCGCCCCCGGCGACGTGGTGGAGGTCAAGGACGGCTACGGCCGCAACTACCTGCTGCCGCGCGGTTTCGCGATCGCGTGGAGCAAGGGCGCGGAGAAGCAGATCGAGACCATCCGCAAGGCCCGCAAGGCGCGCGAGGTGCGCGACCTGGGCCACGCCCAGGAGCTGAAGGCCGAGATCGAGGCGCTCAACGTGCGGCTCTCCAGCCGCGCCGGCAACTCGGGCCGGCTCTTCGGCGCGGTCACCGTCGCCGACATCGCCACCGCGGTGTCGAAGGCGGGCGGCCCGGCGCTGGACAAGCGGAAGATCGAGATCACCACGCCGATCAAGACGGTCGGCAGCCACAAGGTCTCCGTCCGGCTGCACCCCGAGGTCGCGGCCACCATCGGCCTGACGATCGTCGCGGCCTGAGCCTCGGCTCGGCCGCGCCGCGTCACGCCGGTACCGACACGGTGTCGGGTGCCGCCCCTCCGCGGAGAGGCGGCACCCGACATTTTTTTCTTCCACAGACGGTGGACAAACGCTTGGCGGACCACCGCACCTCACGGGGCGAGCCGGTTCCGCGGCACCGGTGTCCACAGCTGGTTGTCCACCGCATACGCACAGGAAGAGCCCCGGTTTTCAACAGGAACGGCGCAGTTATCCCCAGGTTATCCACAGTCCCTGTGGACGTGTCGCTCGCCAGCCGAGCTACCTCGCCCGTACCGTAGACAACCCGCCACGACCGATCCGAGGAGGCGAGCCACCCAGTGTCCGCCTTCAACGGACCGGACGGCGTTCCAGAGCCGCCGGACGAGGGCCCGATCGACCCCGGCCCGTCCGGCTACGCCGGTGGTGGCGGGCGCTCGTCGTACGATCGCACTCCGCCTCAGGACCTCGCGGCCGAGCAGGGCGTGCTGGGCGGCATGTTGCTCTCGAAGGACGCGATCGCGGACGTCATCGACGTCATCAAGGGCCGCGACTTCTACAAGCCGGCCCATGAGCTGATCTTCGACTCGATCCTCGACCTCTACGGCCGGGGCGAGCCGGCCGACGCGGTCACCGTCTCGGCGGAGCTGACCAAGCGCGGGGAGCTGGCCAGGGTCGGCGGCGCGCCGTATCTGCACACCCTGATGTCCTCGGTCCCCACCGCGGCGAACGCCGGCTACTACGCGGTGATCGTGCGGGAGCGGGCCATCCTGCGCCGCCTGGTCGAGGCCGGCACCCGCATCACACAGATGGGCTACGCCACCGACGGCGCGGACCTCGACGAGATCGTCAATCGGGCCCAGGCCGAGATCTACGGCGTCACCGAGCAGCGCGCGGGCGAGGACTACGCCCCGCTCGCCGACGTCATGGAGGGCGCGCTCGACGAGATCGAGTCGATCTCCAACCGCTCCGGCCAGATGACCGGCGTCCCCACCGGCTTCACGGATCTCGATCAGCTCACCAACGGCCTGCACCCCGGCCAGATGATCATCATCGCGGCTCGTCCCGCCATCGGTAAGAGCACCCTGGGCCTCGACCTGGCCCGCTCCTGCTCGATCCGCAACGGCCTGACCAGTGTGATCTTCAGCCTGGAAATGGGCCGCAACGAGATCACCATGCGCCTGCTGTCCGCGGAAGCGCGCGTCGCCCTGCACCACATGCGCTCCGGCACGATGACCGACGACGACTGGGCCCGCCTGGCGCGCAGGATGGGCGAGGTCTCGGCGGCCCCGCTGTTCATCGACGACTCGCCGAACATGTCGATGATGGAGATCCGGGCCAAGTGCCGAAGGCTCAAGCAGCGGCACGATCTGCGCCTGGTGATCGTCGACTACCTCCAGCTGATGTCCTCCGGGGGCTCGCGCCGCCCGGAGAGCCGCCAGCAGGAGGTCTCCGAGATGTCCCGGGCGCTCAAGCTGCTGGCCAAGGAGCTGGAGCTGCCGGTCATCGCGATCGCCCAGCTCAACCGAGGCCCCGAGCAGCGCACGGACAAGCGCCCGATGATGTCCGACCTGCGTGAGTCCGGCTCCCTCGAGCAGGACGCCGACGTGGTCATCCTGCTGCACCGCGAGGACGCCTACGAGCGCGAGTCCCCGCGCGCCGGCGAGGCCGACC
The DNA here is from genome assembly GCF_035653575.1 of Actinocrinis sp. Lineage (GTDB taxonomy): Bacteria > Actinomycetota > Actinomycetes > Streptomycetales > Catenulisporaceae > Actinocrinis. The sequence goes on along the minus strand of NZ_DASRBQ010000066.1, from coordinate 18,710 downwards.
TGATCGTCGCCAAGCACCGTAACGGTCCCACTGCCACGATCACCGTCGCCTTCCAGGGCCACTACTCCCGCTTCGTGGACATGGCCCAGAGTTGACCGCTCTTCCCGCCCGTCTCGTTCAACTCCGACATCAGGTCTCGGCGAAAAACCGGATGCGCGGCGCTGACTGATCGGGAAGGCTGACCCCGACCCGGCCGCAGCGAAGGGACCTGAGTCGTGCAGTTCACCAGGCTTGATCCGGAACACCTCACCGAACAGGATGTCTCGGACGCCACCGAGTTCTTCGCCGCCGTGCACGCGGTTGACCGGCCGGAGTGGCCCCCGACGCCGCGTGCGGGGATCGAAGAGCAGTTGCGCAGCGCGCACCTCGGTACCGAACCGGCCGCGTATTGGCTGGGGCGGCTGGAAGACGGGCGGCTCGCGGCGATCGGCGTCATCCGGCTACCGCAAGCGGAGAACACGGAGCTGGCGCCGCTCGACGTGCGCGTGCATCCCCAGTTGCGGCGCCAGGGGCTCGGCGAGCAGACGCTGCGTTTGCTCGTGGCCCAAGCCCGCGAGGCTGGCCGAACGCGCTTGATGGGCGGGCAGTTGCGCGAGGGCGGTCCAGGCCTGCCGTGGAGCAAGCGGTTCGGCTTCGAGCCCGTACACGGATACATTGTGCAGGATCTGCAGATAGCGGAGACTGATCCGGCGCTGTGGGATGTGCCGGTACCGCCTGGCTATCAGCTGCGGGACTGGATCGGCCCGACACCCGAGGACGTGATCGAGTCCTACGCGGCGGCCCGACGGGCGATCAGCGATGCGCCGACCGGTGAGATGACCTTTGAGGATCCGCGGTGGAGCCCGGAGCGGGTGCGTGAGGATGAAGCCGAGGTAGCCGCGAAGGGCGCAGAGCAACGCATTGTCGTAGCGATCCACGAAGCGACGGGGGCGGTAGCCGGCATCACCGAGCTCTTCACCTCCGAGAGCCGCCCGAAGCACGCCCAGCAGGGCGATACAGCGGTGCTCGCCGCGCACCGCGGCCGTGGACTCGGGCGAGCGATGAAGGCTGCGATGATGCGGCGCCTGGTGCGCGAGCGGCCGGAGTTGGAGTACGTCTCAACGCAGACGGCTGCGGACAACAAGTGGATGGCGCAAGTCAACCACCAGATTGGTTACCGCACGCTGTGGACGCACTTCTACGCCGAGGCGGATGCAGACCTCGTACAGGAACGGCTCAGCGCATAGGAATCGACGTATAGGAATCGGCGGAGCGCACACGCGGTGGCGCTCCGCCGATTCTTGTCCTTACTCCCTCAGCTGGATCGTCGGATGCGTCGGAAGCAGAACGCTGCCAGCAGCGCGGCGAGGGCGACATAGAGCGCGGTTTCGATCCACTGCAACGGCCAGTAGCGGTCGGCCGGCAGGTAGCTGACATCGACGTGCAGGTTGAGCGGTGCGAGACAGGCGCCGAGGGGCCCGAAGGGCTTGTTACCACCCTTGATCACCAACGGGCCTCGGCTGATCATCTGGTTCCAGCAGGTCAGCACCTCGCTGGTCGGGATCGGCTGGCCGGCGCTGTTGAGCGCGGGGGATTCGGACAGACCCCAGGAGCCGGCCGGCGTCGGCAGGTCGATGGTCACCGGTCCGGTGACCGCCTGGGAACGGTCGAATCGAGCGGCCTGGCTCATCGTGGTCTGGTTGATCGGCATGGTGATGGTGGTCGAGGGCATCACATTCGGGCGGACCACGATGGTCACGAGGAACTGGACGGCGATGAAGACCGCGAGAGTCGCGGCCATCGCGGGCAAGGTGCGCCGGATCACCAGCCCGAGGGTGACCCCGAGCACGAAGGCGAAGACGGCGTAGCCGAGCGGTACGACGTTGCGCGCGTTGAACGCCTGAGTGCCGAACCGGTTGCCGGACATGGTGTCGAGTGGGCTGGCCCACCAGGTCATCAGAAGGCTGATCACACCCGCGGTCACGATGGACGCCAGCGCGATCGCGGCCAGCTTGACCGCGAGCCAGCGGCCGCGGGTCACCGACTGGTTCCAGACCATGTAGTGGGTGCCGCGCTCGAGTTCCGCCGCGATGAGCGGGGCGCCCCAGAAGATCCCGACCAGGGCCGGCGTGGCCATCACCAACAGCTCGAGCAGATCGAGCGGGCCGTTGTACTGGGTCTGCAGCCCGTTGAGCAGGCCGGCGCAGGTGTACTGCGAACTCTGCGTCTGACAGCTGAGCAGGTCCGCGCTGTAGGAATGCCGCAGCTGCGTCCCGGTGATCAGCAGATAGACGGCGGCCGCGGCGAGGAGAGCGGCGGCCAAGAGGGTCTGCGTGCGGAATTGACGCCAGGTCAGCCAGATCATCGGGCGACCTCCGCGTCCCGCGTCACCGGCCGGGGGCTCGCCTCGGCGTTTTCCATATAGGTCAGCACCAGGTCTTCCATGCCGAGGGGTTCCGCGGCCCAGTCCCCGGCCGGAAGCGGGGTGTCGCTGCGCACGACGAAGGTGCTTTGCCGGTCGGTGTGCTCCGCGGAGATCACGTGGAGTCCGGCCGGAAGCGCGTCGGGTTCGCGCCGAGTGCACACGATCCGGTGATGCGCGGCGGTCACTTCGTCGGCCTCGCCGGCCAGGCGCACCCGGGAGGAGACGAGCACGATCAGGTAGTCGCAGACCCGCTCCAGATCCGAGATCAGGTGCGAGGAGAGGATGACGCTGGTGTCGTTGTCCGCGACGGACTCCATGAGGTGCTTGAGGAATTCGCGGCGGGCGAGCGGGTCGAGGCTGGCGACCGGTTCGTCGAGCAGGAGCAGCTCCGGTCGCTTGCCCGCCGCCACGGTCAGCGCTAGCTGGGCGCGCTGGCCGCCGGAGAGCTTCCCGGCCTTCTGTGCCGGATCCAGACCGAGCTGGGCGACGCGCTGTTCTGCGAAGCCCTGGTCCCAGCGCGGGTTGAGGTGGGCGCCGAGCCGCAGATGGTCGGCGACGGACAGGTGCGGATACACCGGGGCGTCCTGGGCGAGGAAGCCGACGCGGGCGAGTTGCTCACGCCCGGAACCAGGCGTCTCGCCGAGCACGGTGATGCTTCCCGACGTCGGGGTCAGCAGCCCGCAGGCGAGCTTGAGCAGCGTGGACTTTCCGGCACCGTTCGGCCCGACCAGGCCGACCACGTGTCCGGGCGGGATGTTCAAGGTGCAGTCGGTGAGCGCTCGGCGCCGACCGTACTGCATGCCCAGCGCGTGGGCTTCCAGAATCGCGGTCATCTCTCCTCTTCGGCGGTGGCGCGGAACGTGCTGGTGAACAGGGCCTCGATCGCCGCCTCGGTCAGACCGGCGGCGCGGGCCCGCTTCAACCACCCGGCCAAGTCGTTGCGCAGCGGTTCGTGTTCGGTGAGCGAGTCCTGCCCCAGGGTCCTGGTGACGAAGGTCCCGACCCCGGGTTTCGCGGCGACCAGTCCTTCGCGTTCGAGGTCGCGGTAGGCCTTGAGCACGGTGTTCGGGTTGATCGCGACCTTCGCCACGACCTGCTTGACCGTGGGCAGCTGGTCGCCCTCGGACAGCAGGCCGAGCAGCAGCGCCTGGCGTACCTGCTGGACGATCTGCAGGTACGGGGCGACGCCGGAGCGCGGGTCCAGATGGAACTCGATCACCGTGACCTCTATTCATCTAGTTGCATAGCACAATAGGTCTTTGCCGCGGCATCGTGTCAAGCCCTCGGGGCACGAAGAGGTGAATCAGTGCTCAGCTGACGACGGTGCGGATCTCGCGGTGCACTCGGCGCCGGCATACAAAAAGGCGGAGATGGTCAGTGACCATCTCCGCCTAAATAACATCACCCTGGCATCCGACTTTCGTCGGTGCACCTCGGTGCGCGAGGGGGGAGTTGAACCCCCACGCCCTTGCGGGCACTGGAACCTGAATCCAGCGCGTCTGCCATTCCGCCACTCGCGCGTAACGAGGATGACCATAGCAGTCGACCTGGCGCGGTCCCAAATCGTTTCGAGGCGGTAGCAAACTGCGGACGCGTGGAATCCCCGCCGCGGGGGAGGATGGTGGCGAACAGGTGACGTCCGTCCGGTCGGCGAAGATACGATCAGTGGCGAAACGTCAGCTTGACCTGCCTCGCACTCACTCTTACGGGCGCGGCGCTGCGGCGAACGCGCGCGCAATGAGAGAGTACGAGGTGCACACGTAACCGGCCCGGTCGTCCGACGGCCGCGGCGCGGAGCCGCGTGCAGCCTGCCAGCGACCGCCTACACGCCTGAAGGGGGTGTCCGTGGGAGTTCTACAGCGCTTCGAGCGTCGCCTTGAGGGGTTGGTCAACGGCGCCTTCGCGAAAGCCTTCAAGTCGGAGGTGCAGCCCGTCGAGATCGCCAGCGCGCTGCAACGCGAATGCGACGATCGCGCGGCGGTGGTAAGCCGCGGCCGCACCATGGTGCCGAACGACTTCACCGTCGAGCTCGGCGACCACGACTACGACCGGCTCACGACGTATGCGGCCCCGCTCTCCGCCGAGCTCGCCGACCTGGTCCAGGAGCACGGGCGCGACCAGCGCTACATGTTCGTCGGACCGGTCGAGGTGAAGTTCGAGCGCGCTCCCGACCTGGCCACCGGCATGTTCCGGATCCGCTCGCAGGCACTGGCCGGCGTGGTGCAGATGCCGGGCCCGGGCGGTCCCGGCGGCTACCAGGACCCTGCGGCAGGCTACGCGCCGTACAGCGGCGCTCCGGGCTACCCGCCTCCGGGCGGCGTGGGCGCGGGCATGGCCGGAATGGGCGGCGTCGGCGGAGTGGGCGCACCCCCGCGGCCCGCTCCGGGCGGGTATCCGCCGGCCGGCCCGCCGATGGGCGGTCAGTCCGCTCCCTCCTTCTGGGTGGAGATCAACGGCGTGCGGCATCCGCTGACCCGTCCGGTGACGTCTATGGGCCGTGGAACCGATGTGGACCTGCGGGTCGACGACCCCTCGGTGTCCCGGCGGCACGCCGAGATCCGCACCGGGTCGCCCTCGGTGATCTCCGACCTCGGCTCGACCAACGGCATCGTGGTGGACGACCAGCACGTGCGCCAGGCCCAGCTGCGGGACGGGTCGGTGATCCACTTGGGCAACACCACGATCGTCTTCCGGCAGGTCTGAACCGAACCGGAGAGCGCCGACGTCAGTGCGGGTGATAACGCTTGCCCGTACCATGCCGGCGGGTATGGCGTATCCGGCGTCTCAGGGTACGGTTTCCGCGCGGCAACCGCTTCGAGGAGTTAGTAAAGGACGATGACCGGTCTCACCCTCACCCTGATGAAGCTGGGTCTGCTGGCCGGGCTCTGGGTGTTCGTCCTGATTTCGATCGCGGTGATTCGCACCGATCTGTTCGGGGCCGCCGGTTCGCGGATCCGCGCCGCGCGGCCCTCGGCCAGGCCGGTCTCCGGGGCCGTGCCGGTCGGCCAGGCGGCCGCGCGCCCGCGCCGGGGCGGCACCCCGACCAAGCTGCTGGTCACCTCGGGCTCACTGGCGGGCACCAGCGTTCCGCTGGGAACGCAGCAGATCACGCTCGGCCGCGCGCACGATTCCACTATCGTGCTCGACGACGACTTCGCTTCCAGCCGCCACGCCCGGATCTTCCCGGACTCCTCGGGCCAGTGGGTGGTGGAAGACCTGGGTTCCACCAACGGCACGTACCTGGACCGGACTAAGCTCACCGGCCCCGCCCCGGTTCCCGTGGGCGTGCCGATCCGTATCGGCAAGACCGTCCTCGAGCTGCGGAAGTAGCGGAAGAAGCGTAGATGAGCCTGTCCCTGCGATATGCGGCCCGTTCCCACGTCGGGCTGATCCGCGACGGCAACGAGGACTCGGGATACGCCGGGCCGCGGCTGTTGGTGGTGGCCGACGGGATGGGCGGCCAGGCGGCGGGCGAGCTGGCCTCCTCCGTCGTGGTGCAGACCATCGCGCAGCTGGACACCCCGGCCACGCCGCAGCCTCCGGCCGATCCGGTGCACGCCCTGGCCGAACGCATCAGCGAGGCGCACGAGCGGCTGCACTCGATCATCACGGACAATCCTCAGCTCGAGGGGATGGGCACCACCCTCACCACGTTCCTGTTCAGCGAGCAGAGCGTCGCCTTCGCACACATCGGCGACTCACGGGCATACCGGTTGCGCGGCGGTCGCCTCGAACAGCTGACGGCGGATCACACCTGGGTGCAGCGCCTCGTGGACGAGGGTCGGATCAGTGAGGAGGAGGCGGGGCATCACCCGCAGCGCTCCCTGCTGATGCGGGCGCTCGACGGTCGCGGCCAGGTCGCCGACGCGGACCTGTCCCTGACGGACGTTCAGGCCGGGGACCGGTTGATGCTGTGCAGCGACGGCCTGTCCAGCTTCGTGTCCTTCGACACCCTTGAGTCGACCCTCGCCGGATACGCGGACCCGCATCAGGCCGCGGAGTCACTGATCCAGCTCGCGCTGCGGGCCGGCGGGCCGGACAACGTGACCTGCATCGTGGCCGACGTCTTCGACCCGAGCGCCCCGGGCTCCTCACCCAACGCGGAGACTCAGTACATCGAGATGCCGGTGACGGTGGGAGCGGCCGCCGAGCACGCCGGAGGTGCCGGCCTGCCTTCTTTTGGCGCACCGCCCGCCCCGCCCGGCGGGCCAAACGCGGGCGCGGCGCCGCGAAACACCGACGAGATCCCGGCTGACACCCCCGCGGGCAGGGCGGCCCGGCTGCGCAGGCGCGACCGGCACGAAAAGCCCGCCGACGACGCGGAGGGTCCCCAAGTAGGCGACTGGGCGCCCGATCCCAAGCGGCGACGCTGGGTGAAGCCGGTGGTGATCGGCGTGGCCGCGGTCGTAGTGGTGGTCGGCGGCCTTGGCGGTGGCGCGTACTACTGGACGCAGCAGCAGTACTACGTTGCATCCGATAACGGCAAAGTCGCCATCTACCAGGGTGTGAACACATCCATTGTCGGTTTCCGCCTCTCGCACGTGTACTCGACAGACCCGCAGGTCGCGGTGAGTACCCTGCCGACGGCCAGTCAGGAATGGGTGCGTAACACGATAACCGCGACCAGCCTGTCTGACGCCCAGTCGATCGTGCACACCCTGTCGGTGCTCGGCGCCGACTGCACGGCCCTGACCACGGCACCGAGCCCCTCGCTGAACCCGATCGCATCCGCGAGCGTCTCTCCGTCTGCGACCGGCGCGGCGACGGGGACCGGTAAGCCGTCCGCGACGGCGAGCAAGTCCCCGGCCCCGAACCCGAGCCCGTCGCCCAGCGCGAGCATCGCCGAATCGAACCAACTCTCGGCGCAATGTCCGGGTGCTTCCGGCTCTGCGTCGGGTAACGGGTCAAGCTGACGACGGCGACGGGCGAGAGCCGACCGCGGCGTCGGCGACCAGGATGACAGGAACGTGATGCGCATGACGAGTACGCCGTTGGCCGCCTCGGCGGCCCAGGCCCCCGCCGAGCCGGACGTTCCCAAGCGGCGCAACGTCGAGGCGCTGCTGCTGCTGTTCGCGCTCGGCATCGCGCTGTTCGCGTACGCCGACGTCGGCAAGGCGATGACCAACAAGACCCCGGCCAACCTGGTGGCGCTGGGCGCGGAGTTCGGCGTGGCGCTGCTGGCCGCGCATCTCGTGGTGCGCCGCTTCGCCCCCTATGCCGACCCGGTGATCCTTCCGGTCGCGGCGATGATCAACGGGCTCGGCCTGGTGCTGATCTACCGGCTCGACCCGTACAACATCGCCAACAAGCTGGCCCCGAAGGGCGGCGCCGCGCCGAACCAGGCGATCTACACCGTGCTCGGCCTCGCCGTCTTCATCGTGATCGTGATCTTCCTACGCGACCATCGGGTGCTCCAGCGCTACGCGTACCTCTCGGCGCTGGTCGGGCTCTTCCTCATCGCCCTGCCCGCGGTGCTGCCGGCCAGCATCTCCGAGGTCAACGGCGCGCGCAGCTGGATCAGGCTCGGCGGCTTCTCGGTGCAGCCGGCCGAGTTCGGCAAGCTGCTGCTGGTCAGCTTCTTCGCCGCGTACCTGCACGCCAAGCGGGACGCCCTCGCGCTGGCCAGCCGCCGCTTCCTCGGGCTCTACCTGCCGCGCGGCCGGGACCTCGGGCCGATCCTGGTCTGCTGGGCCTTCGCGATGCTGATCCTGATCCGGGAGACCGACCTCGGCGTCTCGCTGATGTTCTTCGGCGCGTTCGTGATCATGCTGTACATGGCCACCGAGCGCACCAGCTGGCTTATCTTCGGCCTGCTGCTGTTCGTCGGCGGCGCGGCCGCGGTCGCGAACATGTCCTCGCACGTGATGGTCCGCGTGCACGCCTGGCTGCACCCGTTCTCGGACGTGACGGGCCAGACCCGGCAGCTGGCCCAGTCGCTTTACGCGTTCGCCAACGGCGGGTTGTTCGGCACCGGCCTCGGGCGCGGCTACTCCTCCCAGATCGGGTTCGCCAACAACGCCGACTTCATGCTGGCGACGGTGGGCGAGGAGCTCGGCCTGGTCGGGCTCACCGCGCTGTTCATCGCGTACGCGATCATCGTGGTGCGCGGCGTGAAGACGGCGCTGCTGGTCCGCGACCCCTACGGCAAGCTCTTCGCCGCGGGCCTCGCGGCGACCTTCGCGCTCCAGGTCTTCATCACCGCGGGCGGGGTGACCAGAATCATCCCGTTGACCGGCCTGCCGATGCCGTTCCTGGCCTACGGCGGCTCCGCGCTGATGGCCAACTGGATCCTGGTGGCGCTGCTGATCAAGATCTCCGACGCGGCCCGGCGCCCGCTGCCGCCCGCGATTCCGCTCAGTGACGAGATGACCCAGGTGGTGCAGGCGTGAACCGGCCGATCAAGAAGGTGGCGATCTTCTGCCTCGCGCTGTTCGCCGCCTTGTTCGTGAACGCGAACTACATCCAGTTCGTCAACGCGTCGTCGTACTCGTCGCACCCGGACAACCGCCGCAACCTGATCTACGCGTTCCAGAACCCGCGCGGCGAGATCATCGTGGACGGCAAGGCGATCGCCACCTCAGTGCCCACCACCGGCACCCTGAAGTACCAGCGGCAGTACACGAACGGCCCGCTGTACGCCCAGGCGACCGGCTACTTCTCGGTGAACTACGGCTCCACCTCGATCGAGCACTACGAGAACGCGCTGCTGCAGGGCACCGACTCGCGGCTGGCCACGCAGCAGTTCCTCAACACGATCGAGAACAAGGGCAAGAGCGGCGGCTCGGTGGTGCTCACGCTCAACGCCGCCGCTCAGCAGGCCGCGTACAACGGGCTGGCGAACGTCGGCAACGGCAAGGAGGTCGAGGGCGCGGTGGTGGCGCTCGACCCGAAGACCGGCGCGATCCTGGCGCTGGTCTCCGCCCCGTCCTTCGACCCGAACAAGCTCGCCACGCACAACACCACCGACGAGGCCAAGGCCGCGAACGCGCTGGCCGCCGACCCGCTGCAGCCGAATCTCGACCGCGCGCTGCTGCAGACCTACCCGCCGGGCTCCACCTTCAAGATCATCACCTCGGCCGCAGCCATGGACAACGGCATCAACGGCCAGCCGGTGGACGAGAACACCGTCATCCAGTCGCCGCTGAACGTGCTGACCTTCCCCGACACCAACGCCTCGCTGTCCAACGACGCCGGCGAGACCTGCGGCAACACCACCCTGATCCAGGCCTTCACGCAGTCCTGCAACACCGTCTACGGCACCGTCGGCCTCGACGTCGGCGGCGCGAAGCTGCAGGCCGAGGCCGAGAAGTGGGGCTTCAACCAGCAGGGCCCCTCGGTGCCGATGACCGCGGCCTCCTCGGCCTTCCCGAAGAACGTGACCTTCGACGCCTCGGTGGCGCAGTCCGCGATCGGCCAGTTCAACGTCCGGATGACCCCGCTGCAGGGCGCGCTGATGGCCGCCACGGTGGCGAACGGTGGCGTGATGATGGCGCCCTACCTGGTCAAGCAGGAGCTGGACACCAAGGGCGGGGTGATCTCCACGACCGAGCCGAAGCAGCTGTACAACCCGATCACCTCCGACCAGGCGAACCAGCTGAAGGACATGATGGTCTCGGTGGTGCAGAACGGCACGGGAACCGCAGCACAGATCAACGGCGTCCAAGTCGCAGGCAAGACGGGCACCGCGCAGCGAGGCGCCGGGCAGAACGCGCTGGCCTGGTTCGTGTCCTTCGCCCCGGCGAACGACCCCAAGGTCGCGGTCGCCGTGCTGGTGCAGGACAACAACCCGAACGCGGGTGACATCTACGGCGGCACGCTGGCCGCGCCGATCGCGAAGGACGTGATCCAGGCGGTGCTCGGCTCGCAGAAGTGATCCGGCAGTAGGTCATCCGGCGGTGCCCGACCGGCGCCGGTGACCCGGCGGGAGTGAACCCTCCGGAGACCCGGCTCGTGCTCCCCCGGCGCGCAGGTACGACGCCACTGCCGCCAAGCTCTACTGCGCGCCTCGCTCGCCGTGAAACAATCGCGCAGAGCAGGTTTGAGACGGAACCCGGCGGATCGCCGCCTCCCGCGGGCACAGGGCTCGGCGGAACGGCGACAGGGGAAGGGCTGAACAGATGGAAGAGCCGCGTCGCCTGGGCAACAGGTACGAGCTCGGCGCGGTACTGGGTCGCGGCGGCATGGCCGAGGTGTTCATGGCGCGCGACATCCGGCTGGGCCGTGCGGTCGCGGTGAAGACGCTGCGCGCCGACATGGCGCGGGATGCCACGTTCCAGGCCCGGTTCCGCCGCGAAGCACAGTCCGCCGCCTCACTCAACCACCCGGCGATCGTCGCGGTGTACGACACCGGCGAGGACTACATCGGCGGCGTGTCGCTGCCTTACATCGTCATGGAGTACGTAGACGGCTCGACGCTGCGCGATCTGCTGCACTCGGGCCGCCGGCTCCTGCCCGAGCGGGCCCTGGAGATCACCTCGGGTGTGCTCCAGGCGCTGGACTACAGCCACCGCAACGGGATCATCCACCGCGACATCAAGCCGGCCAACGTGATGCTCACCCGGGCCGGCGCGGTGAAGGTGATGGACTTCGGCATCGCGCGGGCCATGGGCGACCAGGGCATGACGATGACCCAGACCTCCGCGGTCATCGGCACGGCGCAGTACCTCTCCCCCGAGCAGGCCAAGGGCGAGACGGTCGACGCGCGCTCAGACCTGTACTCGACCGGCTGCCTGCTGTACGAGCTGCTGACCGGTCGGCCGCCCTTCGTCGGTGACTCGCCGGTCGCCGTGGCGTACCAGCACGTGCGGGAGGCGCCGCTGCCGCCGTCGCACCACGATCCCGAGGTCCCCGCGGTCGCGGACGCGATCGTGCTCAAGTCCCTGGGCAAGCACCCGGACGAGCGTTATCAGTCCGCCGATGAGATGCGCGCGGACATCGAGCGGGCGCTCGACGGTCGTCCGATCGCGGCGGCCCCGACACTCGTGGCGGGTTATGGCGCTGCGAATGCGCCGACGCAGGTTGTCTCGAGCGCGGCGGGTTACGGCGCTGGGCAGACCACGGCCGGGTACGGGCCGCCGACGCGTTACCAGCCGACGCAGTATCAGCCCTCGTTCGAGGACGCACCGCCGGAGGATGCGGTTCGTCGTCGCGGAGACACGGCGGGCGGAAACGGCGGACGCAACAAGAAGTCCGACAAGACCGGGTACATCATCTTGGCCGTCGTCGCCGTGATCGCGATCGTGCTCGCCTTTGTGGTCTTCAACAAGCTGCTGGGTGGCAACAGCTCGAACGGCAAGACCACGGCGGTGCCGCCGATCACCGGCAAGACGCTCGCGCAGGCGGAGCAGGTACTCGGCGCGAACGGCCTGAAGATCGGCAGCAACACCTGCTCCGGTGACGCGGCGAACAGCGACACGGTCCCGGCCGGTCAGATCATCTCGCAGAACCCGCAGAGCGGGGCCAGCGCCAGCTCCGGTTCCGCGGTGAACTACTGCATGTCCACCGGGCCGCAGCAGAAGACGCTGCCGGGCAAGGACGCGCTGAACACCAACACCAAGGACACGGTGGAGAACACGCTGCGCAACAACGGGTTCAAGAACCTGGTGGAGCAGGGGCAGTCGAGTAGCACGGTCCCGGCCGGCAACGTGATCGACCTGCAGGACGGGAACGGCAAGTCGCTGGCCGGACAAACGGTTCCGCTGACTACGACGATCACCGTGGTGGTCTCCAACGGTCCCGGCAACGCGACGGTGCCGTCGGTCATCAACCAGAGCTGCACCTCGGCGCTGCAGGCAGTTCAAGGCGCCGGGTTCCAAACGCAGCAGGTCAACCAGTTCAGCAACGACGTGCAGGCCGGCAATGCGATCGGGACCGACCCGGGCGCCAACGCGCAGGCCGCGAAGGGCAGCACGGTGAAGGTGTTCTGTTCGCAGGGCGCCTCGCCAGCCGCGAGCCCGTCGAGCAGCCCGTCGCCGAGTGCCACGCCGTCCGGTGGCGGTGGCCTGCTCGGCGGTGGCGGAGGAAACGGCGGCAACGGCTGAGGGCGGAGCCGGCCGGCGACAAGTCGGCCGGCTGAACCGGCCTAGCGGCTGACCACCTCGGACGGCCTCGCACCCACGACGGGCGCGAGGCCGTCCGAGCGTTTGACGGCTCCGGCGTCGCCACACACGGCCAGCCAGTTGGCCAGCATGCGGTGGCCGCCTTCGGTCAGCACGGACTCTGGATGGAACTGCACCGCCTCGATCGGCAGGCTGGCGTGCCGCACGCCCATGATCACGTCCGTGTCGGTGCGGGCGGTGACGAGGAGGTCCTCGGGCAGCGAGCCGGGCTGGATCGCGAGCGAGTGGTAGCGGGTGGCGGTGAACGGGTTCTTCAGGCCGGCGAAGACGCCCGCGCCGTCGTGCCTGACGAGGCTGGTCTTGCCGTGCAGCAGCTCTGGGGCGCGGTCAACGACGGCGCCGAACCCGACCGCGATCGACTGAAGGCCGAGGCAGACGCCGAACAGCGGCTTACCGATCCGGGCGCAGTGCCGGACCATCTCCACGCAGATGCCGGCTTCCTCCGGCGTGCCCGGTCCGGGCGAGAGCAGCACGCCGTCGTACTGGTCGGCCTCCCCGACGGTGACGGCGTCGTTGCGACGCACCTCGCAGTCGGCGTCGAGTTGGTAGAGGTACTGGACCAGGTTGAAGACGAACGAGTCGTAGTTGTCGACCACCAGGATGCGCGCCATGGGGTCAGCGTAGTCGCTACTGGGAGAGCGAACCGTTCCCTGAGAACGGCAAGTGCGGCTCCAGCCACGGGAAAACGAACTGGAAGAGCACGAAGACGACGACGGCGAAGATGATGAGCACCCACAGGACGCGCACCCACAGCGTTCCGGGCAGATGCCGCCAGATCCACGCGTACACGCGCCGTTCGCTGCCTTTCCTCGGTCCTGCGCCACCCGTGGCGGGCAGTCGTCAGACCGTCCGCCCGAATGGTGATCCTATGTAGTGTCTCAGTGACGCCGAGCTACCTTACCGCTAACTTTCCTAAGATCCGGCAGACACACCGCAGCTGAGCCTGAGAAAGCCGCTCGTCCGCTGTTGCCACGCGCCGCACACGGCTACGCTATGGGTGCCGTACAGCTGTCGCTGAGCCAGTGAGCAGGAGAGTTCCGTGCCGAAGTCGAAGACTCGGGAGAAGGTGGCCTACACCCCGCCCGAGCAGAGGGTGCAGAAGATCAAGGTCGAGTCCTCGGCCTGGGTGGCCCGGTTCATGGTCGCGTTCTTCGTGATCGGCCTGGCCTGGATCGTCTCGTACTACCTCAACCTGCAGTGGATCTCGAATCTCGGCGCCTGGAACGTGGTCATCGGCTTCGCCTTCATCGCGGCCGGCTTCGTCACCTCGACCCGCTGGCGCTGACCCCGCGGCCCACGCTGTGAGCTCCGGTCGTACTCGACCGGGGCTCCAGATCATTTCCGCAGGCAGAAGAGTTATCCACAGCTTCAGGGCAGGGTTCTCCACAGGTTATCCACAGTGTGGAAAAGTTCACACGATCTGTGGATAACCCTGGGTGATCAGCATTCTGCGAGCCGCTGCCGAACTGCTATCCCAGCAGGCTGATCCAGGCTTCGTCGAGGACGCTCGCCCCCACCTGAGAGTGCAGCTGTGAGGTGTGGATAAGCACGATGATCACAGCGGCGAGCAGCACCGCCGAACCGGTCGCGGTCGGAATGACGTTCTGTGGATTCTTGAACCAGGCGATTACCGTGCGGGGTCGCGGCGCGTAGGCGAACGCGACGCCGAGGACCAGCCCGGCGACCAGGCCGCCGACGTGTGCCTCCCAGCTGATCCCGCTCACGGTGAAGCTGAAGACCAGGTTCAGCGCGATCACGGTGATGACCGGCTGCATGTTCAGCTTTTCTCGGTAAGCGAGCACGGCCAGCACGCCGAGCAGTCCGAAGATCGCACCCGACGCACCCAGGCTCGCCCCGTACGGCTGTAGCGAGGCGTATGACGCAGCCGAGCCCGCGATACCGCACGTGAAGTAGGTCAGCAGATAGCGGGTACGGCCGAGCCTGGATTCCACAGGCACGCCGATCCACCACAGCGACAGCATGTTCATGCCGAGGTGCGGCCAGTTCAGGTGCACGAACATGGAGCTGACCAGGCGGTACCAGTCGCCGTACGCGACTCCTATGTGCCCGGCCTTGGGCAGCGAGGAGATCTGCGGCGTCATCGCCTCGAGGTCCATCCGGTGTGTGAACGCCGGGCCGACGACCTCCTGGAGGCCGAACATCACGATGCAGACGCCGATCAGCACGGCGGTGGCGATGCCCTGTCGAGCGTGCTGCTTCCCGCCCACGATCGTGCGTACTTCACGCACCTCGCGATTGCCGCCGCGGACGCACTCAGGGCACTGGAAGCCGACCGGCGCGGGCACCATGCAGTCGGTACAGATGGATCGCTCGCACCGCGAGCACCGAAGATACGTCTCTCGGTCGGCGTGCCGGAAACACACCGGCGGACCCGACACGGCACCGGCGCCTGAGGTGGGCGCCGGCAGCTCGTCGGACGGCATTGTCACAGTCCAATCCCCGATGAAGGCGGGCCGGGTCGGCCCGGTTGGCGATCAGCCGCGCTGACCGCCCGTCAAGAAGCGCGGCGCTCGATCACCACGGACTCGAGCACCACATCGTCGACAGGACGATCCAGCCGTCCGGTCTTCACGTTGGAGATGGCGTCGACCACCTTGCGACCGGCCTCGTCGGCGACCTCGCCGAAGATGGTGTGCTTCCCGTTGAGCCAGGTGGTCTCGCCCACAGTGATGAAGAACTGTGAGCCGTTGGTTCCACGCCCACCCTGCAGCCCGGCGTTGGCCATGGCGAGCAGGTAAGGCTTGTTGAATGCGAGATCCGGGTGGATCTCGTCGTCGAAGCGGTAACCGGGGCCGCCGGTGCCCTGTCCGAGCGGGTCGCCGCCCTGGATCATGAAGCCGGGAATGATGCGGTGGAAGATGGTGCCGTCGTACAGCTTCGCGGTCGTCTTCTGCCCGGTCCGCGGGTCGAGCCACTCCTTGCCGCCCTCGGCCAGTTCCACGAAGTTGCGCACCGTCTTGGGCGCGTGGTTCGGGAACAACCGCACGGTGATGTCCCCGTGCGTAGTCTTGAGCACGGCGTAGGTCTCCTCGGCCATGACGGCCCTCGCTTCCATCGCTCGCTGCGTTGCGGAACGTCCCCCAGGTTCCGGCTCTCGGCCGGCATAAGCCGGCCGGTGCATGTCCTTGCACATCCTCCCACGCGCCGCCGGTTCACTGCGCCGCGGTAGCTGATCCGTATCAATCCCGCATCCTGACCGAGGACATCCCGGTGATGTTGTCCTGATAAGCCGGGAAAGTCCTTCTCCTAACGGCGCAATCTGCGCATAGTCATAGCGGTCCAGGGAAGGCGGGAGGCGTCCCAACGACGGAAGGGTGAAGGGCCGAGCCGTGATGAAGACGAGCCATTCCAAGCCCCTGGAACGCGGTTCCGTTCAGCCGTGGCTCCGTGATCAGTACCAGACGCTGCGCACCGAGGCCGGGCCTCGGTTGGAGCACGCGCGAGCGGTGGTGGTACCCGTCCTTACGGACGCGTCGCACAAGGTCCGCGACGAATTGGTGCCCAAGGTTCGTGACGAGATCGTGCCGAAGGTCCGCGATGAGATCGTGCCGGCGACGGTGCAGTTCTCCTCGCGCGTGGCCGACGAGGCGATGCAGCGTTCTGCTCCTCTGCGCGCGGAGCTTTCCGACCGGGCCAATGCGGCGCTCGCGGCCGCGCGTGGCCAGGTGACCACGGCCCAGATCGAGCAGATCAACCACCGCGGCCGCGGCCACCGCAAGCTGTGGCTGCTCGGCGGTGCGGCGGCGGCCGGAGCGGCGATCGGCACGGCGGCGGTGCTCTGGCAACGCTCGCGCGAGCAGGCGTGGGTCGAGGACGACGCGGTCAACGCCGCGCTCTCCGCGAACGACGCCGAGGTCAAGCGGATGGACGCGGTCGACCGTGACGATCCGTCAGACCCTGACGGTGGCGCCGAGTCCTCGTCGAGCTCGTCCGGCCGCCACAGCGGTAACCACTGATAAGCGCATACGAGCACTCACGGGCGCCGGCAGACTCCGACGAACGACAGGCTCGCGCGGATGACCGAAGGGCGTGCGGCCGAAGCAGACCTACGGCCGCACGCCCACGGTGAGTAGGTGAGCTGAGATCCCGAGGAGGGTGGGCTCGGACTCGGCGATCCGCAGCGCTTTAAGCAGCTCCGCGCGCTTAGCCTCGTCGTCGAGACAAGCGTCGATGCCGCCGAACAACCACGCGGCGCCCTCGATCCCGTACTGCCCGCTGACCGTGAGACCGGCTGCCGCGACTTCGGCGGCGATCTCGTCCGGCTGATGCAAGTAAGCGGTAGTGAACTCGCCGCCGGCAGCGTCGACCCTTCCAGTCGCTGACGTCTCGATCAGGCGAACCTGCCGCCAGGGCTCGAACCAACCCCCACGATTCAGCTGATCGTGCAGCGCGGCGTGCCGATTGATCGTCGCCGCGACGACGGTGCCGCCCGGGCGTACCACCCGCGCCGCTTCCACGAGGGCTTTGTGCCGTTCGGCCGGTTCAGGCAGGTGGTACAGCGGTCCAAGCAGCAACACGACGTCCACAGACGCGTCCTCGGCGTCTAACGCACGTACGTCTCCCAACCGTGCAGTGACACCAGGCAGCGCCCCGGCCTTCTCGACGTGAAGCGGTACCGGATCAACGACCTCCACGCGCCAGCCGTCCGCCGCAAGCCATTCGGCATGTACCCCACTCGCACCGCCAACGTCGAGCAAGCGCCCACCGGGCTCAGGCAGCACGCGTCGCAGGATGTCCTGCGTACGCCACAGCTCCAATCGCCCGACGCCGTACCGCAGCCGGCTCTCTTCGCCGCCCCGCGCGTAGTAGTCCAGGATCTCTGGAGCAAGCGTGGGAGCGGCCTCAGCTTCGGCAGATGTCGATCCCATGCGACCACGATCTCCGGACACCCGCTCGCACCGCAATCGAATTCCGACGGATCAGATCTGGCACGCATCTGGCATGAAAGACCCCTCACCGTGATCGGTGAGGGGTCTTTGTGCTTGTGGAGCCAAGGGGACTTGAACCCCTAACCCCCGCCTTGCAAATTCGCTCGGCCGATCGCCTCATCGGCGTCCGCGCTGCTCGGCTTCAGTCAGCACACGCTCGGAGGTGCCGCCAACTACCGCACTGTTCCCCTCCGTTGATGTCACTGCCGATGTCAGCTCGCAGGACCCCAGCCTTGCAAAGGCTTGCAGGTCAGGACTCTTCTATCAGGTAGACACGGCTGATCTGCGGTCGGATCGAACTTGGCTTGCCCTTGACTATCCGCGAGTGACCGCGAGTTACTGCCCCATCTGGCACGCATCTGGCACAAGCTGGAGGTGGTCAGCGCCTCGGTTGAGGGACTGGCATCCCCCGGTCGGGCAAGCTCTGCCTGCAAACCTCGATCATCACGGTTCAGCGATGAGGCAGGCAGCGCGTGATCGCCCGTCAGGGACGAGGGATCACTGACCCATTCGGCACACGCCGCGACACTCGAGGATCCGATGCCACGCCGCGATAAAAGATGCCGTCGAGCAGGTGACCTCTCACCTGCTCGACGGCATCGGCCCGCGGGCTGGAACTAATCGCCGCGCTGACCGCCGCGCCAGACCAGCACGCCGGTGAGCACAGCACTGATCGGCCCGTCCAGAGTCGGCCACGCGAGCGCCACCGTAGCTAGGCCGGCGATCCCGGCCGCGGGCGCCACCTTGCGCAGTATCTTGCGCAGGCGGTATTTCTTTTCACCATTTTTCCGATGTACCATAGAGGCACACCTTTCCAGTCGAGAGGTGCAAAGCGGCTCTCCCCCTCGCCGGGGAGGGCCGCACCCATTTGGGGCGGCGTCGCCGCGTTGCCGGTAAATGTACACCGCGCGGGCGCGTTTCCAAAGCCGTGCAGGTAAACGGCTCAAGCCCTCTCTCGGAGGCGTCAAGAATGGCGCCTTTCGAAGATCAACGATCTTCCTATGGTGTTGCCGAAGGGCCTACATCGCTAGCTTTACAACGCTTTTTAGGCGCCGTCGCTACGGCTTTACTGCGCCTCCTCCGCCTCCATCTCCACGGTCATCTCCACGGTCATCTCCACCGCCATGTCCACGGTCATCTCCACCGCCATGTCCACGGTCATGTCCACGGTCATCTCCACCGCCATCTCCACGGTCATCTCCACCGCCATGTCCACGGTCATCTCCACCGCCATGTCCA
>NZ_DASRBQ010000065.1:0-13226 GCF_035653575.1 Actinocrinis sp. | reverse complement strand
TCTAGTGCTGCGGCCATCCCCTGCTGGTCGCAGAAGATTCCCGGATCGACAACCAGCGTGTAGCCGTCCTGCTCAATGCTGAGCCCTGCATGACCGAGCCATGTGATCTGCATTGCCTTCACCTTCCTCTTGCTGTTCGCTTCACCGTTCGGGACACTGGAACAACTCTACAGCACAACTGTACAGCCTTGCTGAAGAAATTGCGGTAAACTGTGGGCAACGGGAAAGTCGGCTGATCGCGGAAGGAGTGAGCATGATGGGGGACGGGGATCCTTCTGCTCTCGCTGCGGAGCTGCGACTGGTGATCGGACAGCTCGTCCGACGTGCCCGGGTGCAGGACGAGGAGCCATTCGCACAACGAGCGACGCTTGGCTATCTGGATCGCGACGGGCCCATGACGACCAGCGATCTCGCGCACGCGCAACACGTGCGGCCGCAGTCGATGGCGCGCACGGTCGGGCAGCTCGCGGACGAGGGACTGGTGACGTTCGAGGCGCACCCGACTGACCGGCGCAAGACGCTGGTAGTGATCACCGAGGCGGGACGGGAGGCGGTGAACAGCGGGCGGGTCCGCCGCGCGGGCTGGTTGCATCAGGCCATAGAGGACGAGCTGACGGTCGAGGAGCAGCGCGTGTTGGCGGCCGCGATTCCGCTGCTGAATCGCATGGCGAACCGGCCGGATAATGCGATGAGGTGATAGATGGGGGGATGGGTGAGGCTCACGCGCATCTCCGGCCTGGGGGCGGCACGGCACTGACAGCGGCAGCGGCCGAGGACGCGCGTGACGAGGGACGCGGGGGTCGAGGGGAACTGCGGACAATGCCGGTTCGCGCGCGTCTTGGGACTGAGGGTGGCATGGCACTGACAGCGGCAGCGGGCGAGTACGCGAGTGATCGATCGTCAGGTGACGGCGCGGAGGCGAATACACGAGGCGATCGAAGGCCGCGCGGCCGCCAGGGCACCAAGAGCTTGAAGGCCTCGCGGCGCGGGACAGGAAGCGCTCAAGGGGCTCGCGGCGCCAGGCACTAAGCGATCGAGGGCCTCGCGGGCGCGGGCGCTAGTGCAGGAAGCGCTCGAGGGCCTCGCGGGCGCGGGCGCTGGATGCCGCCGTCTCGGCGAGGGCGCGGGCGAGCGTAGTGATCCACTCGTCCAGGCCAACCTGCTGCCTGGAGAGCACGATGCCGCGCACCTCCTTGCAGATCTCGCCGGTCATTCGGCCACGGTCCATTCGCAGGGCGAGGCGCTGCTCACCGAGGGCCACGTCGATGTTGATTACCGCACCCTCGCGGCCGGCCATCCGGTCCGCCATCGACCGCTTGCGCTCGACCTGGACCGCGCCGGGCGGTAGCGAGTCCGCGAGGGTTACCGACAGGACCTTCGCGTACAGGTCCAGGTCCGCCGTGTCTCTGCGCAGCGCGGCCGCCAGCAGCTCGACGTCCATGGCACCTTGCGGGTCACCTGCGCCGAGCGCGTTTTCGCCGGCCGGGACCATTTCGTGCGATTCGTAATCAGCCATGTCGTGCTCAGTCATTCCCGCCCGGGCGTTTGCCAGCTCAACAGTTCCCATTCTGGCATCGTGCGGTCACGCATCGAGGCTGAGCGTCATCGTCGGTCGGTCGATGACGTGGTCCGCACGCAGGGGGCGGACCGCCGTGCCGATCGCGAAGAACTCCGTGGTGTGCGAGCCCCAGGTGTGCGAGTGCTGACGCAGCTGCACCGCGACGATGCCCTCCGCGTCCAGCGCCTCCGCCTCCGCCTGCATGCGGCTCATCGCCAGCTCGCGCGCGTCGTAGAGCGCCTGGGTGAACTGCTCGATCTCCACGTTCCGGCCCGCGTTGCCGATTACCTGGCCGAAGCGCTGGTGGGCGACGTGGTAGACGCATGAGCCCATCACCATGTCCAGCGGCGCGTAGCCGGCTCGGATCAGGGTCCAGAAGTCCTGTCCCGACAGGTCCGAGGTGAACGGCTTGTTCTTGTTGTTGCGCCAGTGGCCGTGCGGGCCGGGGTCCGCCCCGTCCGCCTTGACCGCCGTGCCGACCGCGATGAACTCGGCGATGTCGTTGCCGAACTCCTTGAACTCCACGTCCAGCCGCACCCCGACGATGCCGTCCGCGCCCAGCGCGCTGGCCTCCGCCTCCATCCGGCTCATCGCCAGCTCGCGGGCGTGGTACATGGCCTGCGACAGGGTGGTCATCTCCTGGTTCTTCGACCAGCGGCCCAGCTGCAGGCCGACGTGGTAGATCGAGGAGCCGAGCACCAGGCCGAGCGGCCGGAAGCCCGCCTCGCGCACCAGCAGGAACTCGTTCACCGTCAGGTCCGAGGTGAAGATCGAGCCCTTGCCGGGACGCAGCTGGGCGAGCCGGCGCATGGCGTCCTCGGGCACCCCCTGCGCGACCAGGTCCCCGGCCTCCTGCTGGATGGACTGCTCGGTCATCCTCAGCGCTCCCGATTCAGGGTCATGATGGTCAGTGGCTTGAGCCCGGAGCCGCCGGGCCTGCGGTCGAAGCGGGCGATCGACGTGCCGACGAACGCGGCCTCCGCGATGTGGTCGCGCTGGTTCTCATAGGAGGGGCACTCCCTCTCGCGGATGCGCAGCTCCATCTCGTCGACCACGATCCCGTCCCCGCCGTGCGCCTTCGCGTCGAGTTGGAGCTGGTGGCGGGCGTCGTGCCGGGCGTGGTTGATCAGCTGGGTGTATCCGTCGACCTCTTGGTTGCCCGCGGTCCAACGCAGCTGTCCGTAGGTGCGCCAGTCGTCGTGCCTGGTCGCGATCGAGATGCCGAGCACCAGGCCGGTCGGCACCCAGCCGCCGTGCAGCAGCTTGGCGAACTCCTGGCCGGTGACGTGCGAGGTGAAGGGTGTGGCCGGCCGGGTCTTGGAGCGGGCTCGAACGGCCGTGCCGAGGGCGGTGAACTCCATGCCGCCGGCCGGGAAGTGGCCGACCCGCAGCTTTACCCCGACGATCCCGTCGCCGCCGAGCGCCTTGCACTCGGAGATCGCCCGAGCCAGCGCCAGCCGCCGCGCGCCGTACATCGTGCGCACCAGTTGCGAGAAGGGGGCGTAGGCGGAGGGGGAGACCTCCGTGCCGCCGAAATACGACCACGCGCCGGAGCAGCCCCAGCGGCCGGCGTAACCGATGTGGAAGACCGCGGTGCCGAGCACCTGCCCGACCGGATCGAACCCGGCCCCGGTGATCGCCGCGAACTCCTGCGTGGTCAGCGCCGAGCCCCAGGTCTGGCTCTCACGGATCTCCGCCATCCGCGCGCGGGCCACCTCGGGAAGGGCGGCATCCAGCTGTTCGGGCATCAGACCCCCGGTCGGAGACGGAAGTGCGCTCTCGGGCAGCGTATGACATGGCGGGCTTGTGTGGACGTGAAGGCGGGGGTGAAAGCCTTTGCCCTGGTGGTGAGCCGCCGCGCAGTGCGCCCGGGGATGTCAGGTGAGCGCGGCGTCAGTCGAGCGCAGCGTCAGTCGAACACCGCGTCAGTCGAAGACGGCTTTGCCGGGGCCATGATCGATGAAGGACTGCATGCCGGTACTCCGGTCGGGCGTCGCGAACAGCGCGGCGAACTGCGCCCGCTCGATCTCCAGGCCGGTGACCAGATCGGTCTCCAGACCGCGGTCGATCGCCTCCTTGGCCGCGCGCAGCGCGAATGCCGGTCCGGCGGCCAGCTCGGCGGCCCAGGAAAGTGCGGTCGAGTAGACGTCTTCAGGGGCGACGACCCGGTTCACCAGACCGATTCGCAGCGCTTCCTCGGCGTCGACCATCCGGCCGGTGAAGATCAGATCCTTGGCTCGGGCCGGGCCGACGAGCCGGGAGAGGCGCTGGGTGCCGCCGGCCCCGGGGATGAGGCCCAGCTTGATCTCCGGCTGGCCGAACCTGGCGTCCGTCGCGGCGACCCGTAGGTCCGCGCACAGCGCCAGCTCGCAGCCACCGCCGAGGGCGAAGCCGGTGACCGCGGCGATGACCGGCTTCGGGATCCGCGCGATCGCGGTGAAGGAGTCCTGCAGAGCGCCGGAGCGCAGCACCATGTCGGTGTAGGAGAGGGCAGCCATCTCCTTGATGTCCGCTCCGGCGGCGAACGCGATCGGACCGCCGTAGAGCACCACGGCGCGCAGCTCGGGATCGGCCGTCACCTGCTCGGCGGCCCGCTTAAGCTCGGCTTGGACGTGCGAGTCGAGCGGATTGAGCTTCGGGCGGTCGACTCGGATGGTGGCGACCCGGGGGGCCGCGGCGGCGACCTCGATCCGGACAAACTCGGCGCGCCACACGACCTGCACTTCTGTCGCCGCGCCCTCGTTCGGCTCAGTCAACGCTGACACTCCCTTGGATCACCGTCCGCCTGCACCGTTCATCCAACCACGGCCGGTCAGCCGCCGAATTTCCGGGGCCATGAGGTTCTTCACGACCCGTCAAAAGGCACAATGGACGCCATGAGTGACCAAGCTGGCGATCCGCACCACGCTGAGCACTGGGACCGGCCCTGGCCCGGTAACTGGCATCCGCTGGGCGCTCGCCACGACGGACAAGGCGTCAACTTCGCGCTCTGGGCAGCCGGGGCCGAGGGCGTGGAGCTGTGCCTTTTCGACGACGCCGGGGGCGAGAGCCGGATCCCGCTGTCCGAATCCACCTTTCACATCTGGCATGGCTACCTGCCCGGCATCGAGCCCGGCCAGCGTTACGGCTTCCGGGTGCACGGACCCTGGGATCCGTCGCGCGGTCGCCGTTGGAACGCGAACAAGCTGCTGCTCGATCCCTACGCCAGGGCGCTGGAAGGCGAGTTCGTCCTCAACGACGCCGTATACGCGCATGTGAAGCACGGTTCGACCGCCAACTCCAACGCCCTCGACGACCGCGATTCGGCGCCGTACGTTCCGAAGGGCCTCGTGATCGGCGAGGTCGACGTGGACACCGGCTTGCGGCCGCACACGCCCTGGGCCGAGACGATCATCTACGAGCTGCATGTACGCGGCTACACGATGCGTCACCCGGCTGTACCTGACGAACTGCGCGGTACGTATGCGGGGCTGGCGCACCCGGCGGTCATCGACCATCTGGTCCATCTGGGTGTCACCGCCGTAGAGCTGCTGCCGATCCACCACTTCGTCTCCGAGCCGCACCTGCTGGAGCGCGGGCTCGGCAACTACTGGGGCTACAACTCGATCGGCTACTTCGCCCCGCACGCGCCGTACTCGGCCGCGGCCCGGCGCGGCGAGCGCGGCGGCCAGGTGCGCGAGTTCAAGCAGATGGTGGCGGCCCTGCACGCGGCCGGCATCGAGGTCATCCTCGACGTGGTCTACAACCACACCGCAGAGGGTGGCGGGGACGGACCGACGCTGTGCTTCCGCGGCATCGACAACGAGAGCTACTACCGGCTCGACGAGAAGAACCCGAGCCGGTATGCCGACTACACCGGCTGCGGTAACACGCTCAACGTCGTACAACCGCACGTGCTTCAACTGATCACCGACTCGCTGCGCTACTGGGTCACCGAGATGGGTGTCGACGGGTTCCGCTTCGACCTCGCCTCCGCCCTCGCCCGCTCCTTCCACGACGTGGACAAGCTCTCCGCGTTCCTGACGGTCATCGCGCAGGATCCGGTGCTTCAGGAGGTGAAGCTGATCGCCGAGCCCTGGGACGTCGGCGAGGGCGGCTACCAGGTCGGCGAGTTCCCGCCGCTGTGGACCGAGTGGAACGACAAGTTCCGCGACACGGTCAGGGACTTCTGGCGTGGTGCGCGCACCGATGTGCGCGATCTGGCGTATCGGTTGTCGGGTTCGTCAGACCTCTACCAGGACGACGGTCGACGCCCTTACGCATCGATCAACTTCGTTACCGCACACGACGGCTTCACGATGCGCGACCTGGTCACCTACGACCACAAGCACAACGAGGCGCACGGCGAGAACAACCGTGACGGCAACAACGACAACCGCTCCTCGAACTACGGCGTCGAGGGCGAGACGGACGACGAGGCGGTCAACCAGCTGAGGCGCCGTCAGATCCGCAATCTGATGACGACCCTGGTCCTGGCCACCGGCGTCCCGATGATCACGGCCGGGGACGAGTTCGGCCGCACGCAGCAGGGCGACAACAACGCGTACTGCGTCGACAACGAGGTCAGCTGGGTCGACTGGTCGCTGCTCGAGAAGGGCGAGTGGTCCAGCCTGCTGGACCTGACCCGGCGCATCATCCACCTGCGCAAGCGGCACCCGGTGCTGCGCCAGCGCGTGTTCTTCTCCGGCCAGCCGGCGCATCCCGGCGGCCTGCAGGACATCGCGTGGTTCCGCCCCGACGGCGAGGAGATGACCGACGGCGATTGGTTCGCCCCGGCCGCGGGGCTCGGCGTGTACCTCTCCGGCCAGGACATCCGCGGGCGCGGGAACCACGGCGAGCGGATCATCGACGACAGCTTCCTGCTCGTGGTGCACGCCGGGGCCGAGGAGCTGGAGTTCGTGCTGCCGGGCGATCCGTGGGCGCGCTGGTACCACAGCGTGATCGACACGACCCTGGAAGGGGACCCCGGCGCGCGCGACAACGTCACCTATGGCGGCGGGCTGCCGGTCACGCTCGCGCCGCGCTCGCTGATGCTGCTGCGCGCGGATCCGGAGGCGTGGTCGGCGACCTGACATCATGTCAGCCGCTCCCCCAAACGCGTCGCGGCGGTGCACCGGATAGGTCCGGTGCACCGCCGCGATTGTCAGCTCAGCTCATGAACCGTCAGCTCAGCTCATGAACCGTCAGCTCAGCGCATGAACGTGTCACCGTCACCCTGGCCCGAGGACGAGACGGTCACCGGCGTCGGCAACACGGCGAGCCCGAGTTCCGCCGGCGTGGATAGCAGCGGATGCTTCGGTACCGCACGCACCGTGTACCCGAACGGGCCGGACCGGTCCAGCTCGACGACGCCCTCGTACCGGTTGCGGCCGAGGTCGTCCACGCCGTTCAGCTCCAGCGCGACCGTGTGCGTGTCCTTGAGCTGGTCCCGCTCGTCGACCCGGCCGTAGACCGCCTGGACCTCCAGGTCGTCTGGCGTGATCGAGCCGAGTTGCACCAGCGCGCGGACCCGCAGCGTGCCGCCGAGCCGGGGGGCGCCCTCGCCGCCGTCGCCGTCAGCGACCGCGTCCACGTGCTCGATCGCCAGCTCCGGCCAGCTCGCCTTGATCCGCTCGGTCCACGCGGCCAGCTCGATCGCGCTGCGGTAACCGTCGGCCGACACGGCACGCGAGGACATCGCCGCCGGGACGTACAGCTCGCGCACGTAATCCCGCACCATCCGGCTCGCGAGCACCTTCGGACCGAGCGTGCTCAGGGTGTGCCGGACCATCTCGATCCAGCGGGTCGGCAGGCCCGCCGCGTCGCGGTCGTAGAAGCGGCGGCTGACCGAGGTCTCAATCAGGTCGTAGAGCGCAGCGGCCTCGAGCTCGTCGCGCCGGTCCGGGTCGTCCACGCCGTTCGCGGTCGGGATGGCCCAGCCGTTCTCGCCGTCGAACCACTCATCCCACCAGCCGTCCCGGATGGACAGGTTCAGGCCGCCGTTGAGCGCCGACTTCATCCCGGAGGTTCCGCAGGCCTCCAGTGGCCGCAGCGGGTTGTTGAGCCACACGTCGCAGCCGGGCAGCAGCGTCTGCGCCATCGCCATGTCGTAGTTCGGCAGGAAGACGATGCGGTGGCGCACGTTGTGCTCGTCGGCGAAGCGCACCAGCTCCTGGATGAGCCGCTTGCCGCCCTCGTCGGCGGGGTGCGCCTTGCCGGCGATGACCAGCTGGATCGGGCGCTCCGGGTGCAGCAGCAGCGAGGCGAGCCGCTCGCGGTCGCGCAGCATCAGGGTCAGCCGCTTGTAGGAGGGCACCCGGCGGGCGAAGCCGATGGTGAGCACCTCCGGGTCGAGCACGTCGGCGGTCCAGCCCAGCTCGGCCTCCGAGGCGCCGCGGGCGATCCAGGACTCCTTGACCCGGCGCCGTGCCTCGTCCACCAGCGCGGCGCGCAGCACGCAGCGGATTTCCCAGATCGTCTTGTCAGACAGCCGGTCTACGGCCGCGAACGGCTCGTCCGCGAGCGCGCCGGGGCCGAGTTCCCGCTCGACCAGGTCGAAGACCGCGGGGTGCACCCAGGTCTCGGCGTGCACGCCGTTGGTGATCGAGGTGATCGGCACCTCCGGCGAGTCGAAGCCGGGCCACAGGCCGCCGAACATCTCCCGGGAGACCTCGCCGTGCAGCAGCGAGACGCCGTTGGCGCGCTGGGCCAGCCGCAAGCCCATCACGGCCATGTTGAAGCAGCCCGGGTCGCCGCCGGGGAAGTCCTCGGCACCGAGCCCGAGGACGTTCTCCATGCGCACTCCGGGCGACTGGTTGTCCCCGCCGAAGTGCTCGGCCACCAGGTCGTGCGAGAACCGGTCGATGCCGGCCGGTACCGGGGTGTGCGTGGTGAACAGGGTGCCGGCCCGTACGGCGGCCAGCGCGGCGCCGAAGTCGAGCTCGTGCTCCTCGGTCAGCTCCCTGATGCGCTCGATCCCGAGGAACCCGGCGTGGCCCTCGTTGGTGTGGTAGACCTCCGGCTGCGGCGTGCCGGTGAGCCGGCAGTAGGCGCGCACGGCGCGGATGCCGCCGATGCCCAGCAGCATCTCCTGGTGCAGGCGGTGCTCGCTGGAGCCACCGTAGAGCCGGTCGGTGATCTCGCGGCCGCCGTCCGCGTTGTCCTCGATGTCGGTGTCGAGCAGCAGCAGCGGCACCCGGCCGACCTGGGCCAGCCAGACCTGCGCGACCAGTTCGCGCAGCCCGGGCAGGCCGATGGTGACCCGCACGGCCGTTCCGTCGGCCTCGCGCAGCTTGGTCAGCGGCAGGTTGTCCGGGTCGATCAGCGGATAGGTCTCCAGCTGCCAGGCGTCGCGGGAGAGCGACTGGCGGAAGTAGCCGTGCTTGTACAGCAGGCCGACGCCGATGATCGGCACGCCGAGGTCGGAGGCGGCCTTCAGGTGGTCGCCGGCCAGGATGCCGAGGCCGCCGGAGTACTGCGGCAGCACCGCGGTGATGCCGTACTCCGGGGAGAAGTAGGCGATCGAGCGCGGGGCGTCGGTCAGCGTCTGGTACCACTTCGGTTCGGTCAGGTACGCATGCAGGTTCGCGGCCGCGTCGGCGATCCGGGCGGTGAACCGTTCGTCGGCGGCCAGCACGGCCAGCCGCTCGGTGCGTACCGCGCCGAGCAGGCGCACTGGGTCGCCGCCGACGGCCTCCCACTGCCCGGGGTCCACCGCGGCGAACAGGTCTCGGGTGGGTGCGTGCCAGGACCAGCGCAGGTTCGCCGCCAGCTCGGCGAGCGGCGCGAGTGGTTCGGGTAGCACGGTGCGGACGGTGAAGCGTCGGATAGCCCTCATGCTTCGGGACAGTAGCGGCTGGTCCTGGGGTTTCGCGACATGGTGGCTCGGGTTCGTGGGCGGCGCGCTGCCATGCACTCCCGAACGCCCCCCGGTTGAGTTGCGGTCTTGTAACGCGGTGCCGCAAACCGGTCCTCCGGGCTTGACCGCGGCTTCGGTCCGGCCCCCGGCGGGGCTGAAGGGGGCCGAAAGCGTGCCGTCGCCAAGCGCGTCGCGTGTATCGCGTGAAATCGGATATGAATCCCGCATGAGCATCGGACGCATCCCCATCGTCGACGTCCAGCCGCGGATCCTCGACGGCGCCCGGCCCGCCAAAGCGGTGCCCGGCGAGCAGTTCACCGTGACCGCGACCGTCTTCCGGGAAGGGCACGACGCGGTCGCCGCGAACGTGGTCCTCACCGGTCCCGACGGTGAACGTGGCCCGTGGACCCTGATGCGCGAGCTGGCTCCCGGCACCGATCGTTACGGCGCGCAGGTGGCCCCTGACCGGCGCGGAGAGTGGACCTTTCACGTGGAGGCGTGGTCCGATCCGCTCTCCACCTGGTGCCACGCGGCGCGGGTGAAGATCCCGGCTGGCATCGACGTCGAGCTGGTCTTCGAGGAGGGCGCGCGGCTGCTGGAGCGCGCCGCCGCAGCTGACCCGGTGACAGGTCCGGCTGCAGCGCGGGCCGCTCGGTTGCGCCGCGAACATCACAGGAATGACACAGATGGAGTAGGCACCGTCACTCACACGCGCCCCACGAGCCCCCTGAGCCCCTCTGACGCTTCCGATGCTTCTGATGGCTCAAGTGACTCGCGGGGGCAGAGTGGTTCCAGTCGCCCCGCCGGTTCCGGTAGCTCTGCCAGCTCCAGCAGCGCCTCGATTTCCGCGCGGGCCGCGGCGACCGAGGCGGTCATCGAACGGGTCGTACAGGCAACGCTGGACGACCTTGCCAACCGGGCGGCCCGTTCGAACGAGTCGGCATCGGCGCAGGACGACGACGAAGCCGCCGCCGCGGCCGCGGACCAAGCCGATCCGGACGTGCATCTGCTGCTGACGACCGCTCAGCTGCTGCGCGACGTCGACGTGCCGCCCGAGGCGCGGCTGGCCGCGATGGAGAAGGCGGAGGTGCACCGCGCTCTCGCCGCGCGCCCCGTGCGCGAACTGCTGACGGAGAGCGAGCGTTACCCGCTGCGCGTGGATCGGGCCCGTGCCCTGTTCGGGTCCTGGTACGAGATGTTCCCGCGGTCGGAGGGCGCGCAGGTGGACCCGACCGGCGCCACGCC
The DNA here is from genome assembly GCF_035653575.1 of Actinocrinis sp. GTDB lineage: Bacteria > Actinomycetota > Actinomycetes > Streptomycetales > Catenulisporaceae > Actinocrinis. Next base: position 2,586 of record NZ_DASRBQ010000065.1, on the reverse strand, counting down.
TCCGGTCTCCGGCACCCTGCGCACCGCCGCCGAGCGGCTGCCCGGCATCGCCGCGATGGGCTTCGACGTGGTCTACCTGCCGCCGGTCCATCCGATCGGCACCGCCTACCGCAAGGGCCCGAACAACACCACCACCGCCGGACCCTGGGACGTCGGCTCGCCCTGGGCCATCGGCTCCTCGGACGGCGGCCACGACGCCATCCACCCGGACCTGGGCACCTTCGCCGACTTCGACTACTTCGTGGACCGGGCCGGCAAGCTCGGCATGGAGGTGGCGCTGGACTTCGCGCTGCAGTGCTCGCCGGACCACCCCTGGGTGCTCAAGCACCCGGACTGGTTCGCGCACCGCGCCGACGGCAGCATCGCCTACGCCGAGAACCCGCCGAAGAAGTACCAGGACATCTACCCGCTGGACTTCGACGGCCCCGGGGTGCTGCCCGCGATCCTGGAGGAGTGCGAGCGGGTGCTGCGGCTGTGGATGGGCCACGGCGTGCGCATCTTCCGGGTGGACAACCCGCACACCAAGCCGGTGCTGTTCTGGGAGCGGCTGCTCGACCGGATCCACGCCACTGACCCGGACGTGCTCTTCCTGGCCGAGGCCTTCACCCGCCCGGCGATGCTGCACACCCTCGCCAAGATCGGGTTCCACCAGTCGTACACGTACTTCACCTGGCGCAACACCAAGCAGGAGCTTCAGGAGTACCTGACCGAGCTGGCCGAGTCCTCCTCGGCGTTCCTGCGCCCCAATCTGTTCGTCAACACCCCGGACATCCTGCACGAGTACCTGCAGTACTCGGGGCGCCCGGGCTTCAAGATCAGAGCGGTCCTCGCCTCGACCCTCAGCCCGACCTGGGGCGTGTACTCGGGCTACGAGCTGTGCGAGAACGTGCCGGTGCGGCCGGGCAGCGAGGAGTACCTGAACTCGGAGAAGTACCAGCTACGGCCGCGTGACTGGGCCTCCGCTGAGGCGGAAGGCAGGTCGCTGGCGCCGTTCCTGACCCGACTCAACGGCCTACGTCGTGAACATGTTGCACTGCAAGGGTTACGTAATCTCAAATTTCACTCCACGGACAACGATGCTGTGCTGTGCTACTCCAAGCGCACAGCTGCTGATCTGGTCCTGGTGGTCGTCAATCTCGATCCGCACAATACGGTCGAGGCCACCGTCTCCCTGGACTTGTCCGCGCTCGGCCTCGGCTGGGACGACCGCTTCACCGTACGCGACGAGCTGGACGGTGCGGTGTACCACTGGGGCCGGGACAACTACGTCCGGCTCGACCCGCACACTCAGCCGGCCCACGTGCTCACGCTGGTCAGGTAGGCCCTGACCGCGGCGGTACGGGGCCACGGCCCGGGGCGCGGCAGCCCGGGCGGGTCGGCGGCCGTGTGCAGTCCACCCTCATCCGCGCACCACATGGTGCTCCCGGCACAACTGGAGTGACCGTGATCGTCAACGAACCGGTATCAGACTCTCCGCTGGACCTTCCGAAGAGCGAACGCGATCCGGACTGGTTCAAGCGGGCCGTCTTCTACGAGGTTCTGGTCCGCTCCTTCCACGACTCGAACAACGACGGCACCGGCGACCTCAAGGGGTTGACGAGCAAGCTGGACTACCTGCAGTGGCTCGGCGTCGACTGCATCTGGCTGCCGCCGTTCTTCAAGTCCCCGCTGCGCGACGGCGGCTACGACGTGTCCGACTACACCGACGTGCTGCCGGAGTTCGGGGACCTCGGCGACTTCGTCGAGTTCGTCGAGCAGGCGCACGCCCGCGGCATCCGGGTCATCATCGACTTCGTGGTCAATCACACCAGCGACCAGCACCCGTGGTTCCAGGCCTCGCGCAACGACCCCGACGGGCCCTACGGCGACTACTACGTGTGGGCCGACGACGACAAGCAGTACGCCGACGCGCGCATCATCTTCGTTGACACCGAGACCTCGAACTGGACCTTCGACCCGGTACGCAAGCAGTACTTCTGGCACCGCTTCTTCTCGCACCAGCCCGACCTGAACTATGAGAACCCGCAGGTGCACGCCGAGATGCTGGCGGCGCTGCGGTTCTGGCTGGACCTGGGCATCGACGGGTTCCGGCTGGACGCCGTGCCGTACCTGTACCAGGAGGAGGGCACCAACTGCGAGAACCTGCCCAAGACGCACCAGTTCCTCAAGAAGGTGCGCAAGATGGTCGACGAGGAGTACCCGGACACGGTGCTGCTGGCGGAGGCCAACCAGTGGCCGGCGGACGTGGTGGAGTACTTCGGCGACCCGAGCGTCGGCGGCGACGAGTGCCACATGGCGTTCCACTTCCCGGTGATGCCGCGCATCTTCATGGCGGTGCGCCGCGAGTCGCGCTACCCCATCTCGGAGATCATGGCGCAGACCCCGGCGATCCCGTCGAACTGCCAGTGGGGCATCTTCCTGCGCAACCACGACGAGCTGACCCTCGAGATGGTCACCGACGAAGACCGCGACTACATGTACAGCGAGTACGCCAAGGACCCGCGGATGAAGGCGAACGTGGGCATCCGGCGGCGGCTCGCCCCGCTGCTGGAGAACGACCGGCGGCAGATCGAGCTGTTCACCGCG
>NZ_DASRBQ010000064.1:0-32257 GCF_035653575.1 Actinocrinis sp. | reverse complement strand
CTCCAACGCCGGTTCGGGTTGCGCGGCGGGGGCTGCGTCGGGCGGCGGTTCGGGTGGCATGGCGAGGACTGTGCCGGGTGACGGCTCGGACGCAGCCTTGGGCGGCGCGGCCGCTTCGGACGGCGCGGCTGGCGCGGACGGCTTGGACGCAGCCTTGGGCGCCGCGGCAGCTTCGGACACAGCCTCGGACAGCGCGGTCGGGTCGGACGCCGCGGGCGGGTCGCGTGAGTCGGGCGCGGGGACCGACGCTCGGTGGCAGCTGCCTACCCGGCTCGCGGTGATCGCGATGGGCCGGTTCGGCGGCGGCGAGCTGGGTTACGGCTCGGACGCCGACGTGATGTTCGTCCACGAACCGGTGGCGGGCGCGGACGAGCAACAGGCCACGGCGGCCGCCTTCGAGTTGGCCAACGAGTTGCGCCGACTGTTGCAGGCGCCCGGGACCGATCCGCCGCTGGCGATAGACGCCGATCTGCGGCCGGAAGGGCGGCAGGGGCCGCTCGTGCGCAGCCTCGCGTCCTACGCCGAGTACTACCGGCGCTGGTCGCGGGTCTGGGAGTCGCAGGCCCTGCTGCGCGCCACGCCGGTCGCGGGGGCGAAGGACGTTGGCGCACGGTTCATCGCGCTGATCGATCCGATCCGGTACCCCGCCAAGGGCTTGGCCGACTCGGACGTGCTCGAGATCCGGCGGCTCAAGGCGCGGATGGAGGCCGAGCGGCTGCCGCGCGGCGCCGACCGGGCGTTGCACACGAAGCTCGGCCCAGGTGGCTTGTCAGATGTCGAATGGGTGGTTCAGCTCCTTCAGTTGAGGCATGGGGCTCAGGTGCCCGCGCTTCGGGTCACGGGCACCCGGGCCGCGTTGGCGGCGGCCACTGCGGCCGAGTTGATCGGCGAGGACGACCGGCTGCTGCTCGATGACGCCTGGTACCAGACGACCCGGATGCGCAATGGCATCACCCTCGTGCGTGGCCGTGCTTCCGACCAGGTGCCGACCGGGGCGCGCGATCTGGCCGTGATCGCGCGCTACCTGGACAGCTGGCACCGCCCTGGACTGGCCGCGGCGGAGCATGTCCCCGGGGCCAGTGCCGGGGTCAATGCCGGGGGCGGCGCTGGTGCGGGTACCGGAAGTGGGGCCGGAACCGCGCCCTGGGAAAGCGGGGGCGCGATGCTGGCGCTCGGTGGTCTGCTCGATCGCCACCGGGCCGACAAGGAGGCTTTGCTTGATGCGCATCGCCGCCGCGCGCGTCGGGCCCGGGGCGTGTTCGAGCGGCTGTTCTATGGGTGAGGGCTCTTCACGGGGCTGACCTCGCGCGCGAGATTGCTCGCTCGGAGGCGGACGCGGGTGAGAGGTTGCTCGCCGTGGTGTTGATGGCGGGCGCGGGGGCCGGGCGGGGGAGTTGGCTCGTGGCGGTGGAGCGTGGGGAGAGTGCGGCGCCGGGTTCCGGCTGCTCGTCCAGCCGGCGGCCGAGTTCGTCGACCAGGCGCATGCGGACCGCCTCGCGGCGTACCGCCGAGATGCTGCGCTCGTGCCGGTGGCTGATCTCGATCCAGCTCAGGTCGCCGAGCACCTCCGCGGTCAGCCGGGCGCGTTCCTCCTCGGTCCAGACCACGCCGGCGTTGCGGTGCGGCCCCGAGCCGCGCCCTCGCGGTGGACTGCCGCGCCAGGTCAGCGCCGTCACCTCGGCTCTGGGCACGCTGCGCACCACCGTGTTCCCGGTGACGAAGTGCAGGTGCGCGCCTTCGAAGCGGACCGTTTCGGCGATGAGGCTGACGGTGACCGGCTCCGCTCCGGAGCCGAGCCAGCCGGGGCCGGCCTCGGCGGCGATTTCGAGCTCGATGACGGACGCGGCGGCGCGCGGGGTGGCGGCGGACGGTGCGGACATTTCTCCTCCTTCAGTCGAGTGCGGACGAACTGTGACGTCCAGTCACTGACTATGACAGGAGGTACCGACAGAAACTGATCAAGCGTCAGACGGCCGGCTCGACGGGAGCCGGAATCTGACGCTTGATCAGCGGGAATGCGGGTTGGAACTTTTTTTTCCGGGGGCTGGTTCGCTCAGCCCGCGTACTTCTGGATCAGGGCGCCGAGGCGGGGAAGGGCGGCCTCGACGTTCTTCACGCCGCTCGGGCGCACGGTGTTGTACGCCTTCTTCAGCGGCGCGCGCTCCGACTTCTCGGCGCGCTCGTCGGTGACCGAGAGCAGGGCCTCGGAGACCTCGCTGCCGCGCTTGGCCAGGTAGTCGCCGAACTCGGCGCCGCCGGAGGCGGTGAAGTCGGCCCAGTACGGCTCCAGCTTGGCCACGAAGTCCGGAAGCAGCGCGTCCACGGCGTCGTGGATGATGCCGGAGGCGAAGGCGGTGACGGTCTTGTAGGCCAGCTTGATCGCGGTGCCGGAGATGCCCGACTTGTCGGAGACCTCCTGGTCGATCAGCGTCTGGCAGTCGGCGACGACCTTCGGGCGGTTATCCGGCGTGAGCAGGATCTCCTGAAGCGTGGCTGCCATGGCGTGTTTCTCCTCGGTGGTTGGGGCCGTGCTGGGGTTGCGGCCGCTGGGCTGCGTCGGACTAACTGCGTGTCGGATGATCTGCGCGCGACCGAGTGCATCCCTCGGACGGGGTCGTTCATCGCCGTCCGACTCAGGGTCCGCACAGGTTACCGTACTCAGGAGAAGAGTCGTATTTCCGAGACTCGAACTGATTGCCGGGCGGCAATTCGGGGCGTGCGGGACCGTGAACGGTGCGTGTCCAGCGCGAGGGCAGGCGAATGCGCGCCCCCGCCGAGCCCGCGCCGCGATGTGCTCGCGGGCGCGGAACCGGCGGGGTGCGGTGTGACGGTCAGTCAGTCACGCAGAAAGATCGTCAGGCGGGCAGGCCCAGATCGCGCGCGATCAGCAGGCGTTGGACCTCGCTGGTGCCCTCGCCGATCTCCAGGATCTTGGCGTCGCGGTAGAACCGGCCGACCGGGAACTCGTTCATGAATCCGTAGCCGCCGAAGATCTGGGTGGCCTCGCGGGCGTTGTCCATCGCGGCGTTGCTGGCCACGAGCTTGGCGATCGCGGCCTGCTTCTTGAACGGCTTGCCGGTGATCAGCAAGGCCGCGGCGTGCCGGTACGCGAGCCTGGCGGTGTGCGCGCGAGCCTCCATGTCGGCGATCTTGAACTGGATCGCCTGGTACTGCTCGATTTGGCGGCCGAACGCTGCGCGCTCGCGGGCGTACCGCAGCGACTCGTCCACGCAGCCCTGTGCGAGGCCGGTGGCGAGGGCGGCGATGGCGATACGGCCTTCGTCGAGGATGCGCAGGAACTGTGCGTACCCGCGGCCGCGCTCGCCGAGCAGGTTCTCCTCAGGCACCCGGCAGTCTTCGAAGGACAGGCCGTGTGTGTCTGAGGCACACCAACCGACTTTCGAGTAACCCGGCTCGACCGTGAACCCGGGAGTGCCGCTCGGAACGATGATCGACGAGATCTCCTTGCGGCCGTCCTGCTCCGGGCCGGTCACCGCGGTCACCGTCACCAGGCTGGTGATGTCGGTGCCGGAGTTGGTGATGAACGACTTCGATCCGTTGATCAGCCAGGAGCCGTCGGTGAGTGCCGCGCGGGTCTTGGTCGCGCCGGCGTCGGAACCGCCGCCTGGCTCGGTGAGGCCGAAGGCTCCGAGCCGTTCACCCGCGCACAGCTCCGGCAGCCAGCGCTGCTTCTGCTCCTCGGTGCCGAACCGGTACACGGGCATCGAGCCGAGAGAGACGCCGGCCTCCAACGTGATGGCGACCGAGGAGTCCACGCGCGCCAGTTCCTCGAGGGCGAGGCAGAGTGCGAAGTAGTCACCGCCCATGCCGCCGTACTCCTCCGGGTACGGCAGGCCGAACAGGCCCATCCGCCCCATCGAGGCGACCAGCGGGTATGGGAAGGCGTGCCGCTCGTAGTAGTCGCCGATCACCGGGGCGACCTCGGTGTGGGCGAACTCCTCGACGGTTTTGCGGAGCTCTTCGTACTCCGCGGGCAGTTCCGGATCGAGCACTGTGATCAGTCCTTTGTGAGGGCTTGGACGGCTCTGGAAGGGGCCGGTCGGCCGAGGTGGTCGGCCATCCAGCGGGAGGTCGCGACGAGGGCCGGCAGGTCCATGCCGGTGTCGATCCCGAGTCCGTCCAGCATCCACACGAGGTCTTCGGTGGCGAGGTTGCCGGTGGCGGACTCCGCGTACGGGCAGCCGCCGAGGCCTCCTGCGGAGGCGTCGACGGTGGTGATGCCGACCTGGAGCGCGGCGAGGGTGTTCGCCAGCGCTTGGCCGTAGGTGTCGTGGAAGTGCACGGCCAGCCGCGCCGGGTCCACACCCCGGGTTCCGAGCAGGTCTATGAGCGTTCTGACGTGCCCGGGAGTCGCGGTGCCGATGGTGTCGCCGAGGCTGATCTCGTCGCAGCCCGCGATAAGCAACCGCTCGACGACTCTCGCCACAGCACTGGGATCGACGGGTCCTTCCCACGGGTCGCCGAAGCACATGGACACGTAGCCACGCACCCACAGCCCGGCTTCGAGCGCCGGCGTTACCACGGCCTCGATGTCGGTAAGGGCACCGTCGATCGTGGTGTTGAGGTTGCGCTGCGCGAAGGTCTCAGTGGCTGAAGCGAATACCGCGATCTCACGCACCCCGCAGGCAAGAGCCCGGTCGTACCCGCGCAGGTTCGGCACCAGGACCGGGTAACGCAGTCCTGGACGCCGCTCCAGCAGCTTGAAGAGCGTCTCGGCGTCGGAGAGCTGCGGTACCCACTTCGGATGTACGAAGCTCGTCGCCTCGATAGTCGTGGAACCGGCGTCAGCGAGGCGTTCGATGAACTCGGCCTTGACCTCAGTCGGGACCGTGGTCTGCTCGTTCTGCAAGCCATCGCGCGCACCGACCTCGTACACCGTCACCCGCGAGGGCAGCCCGGCGTGCGGGAAGACCTGGGGCAGACGCGCGGTCATGACGGGTCCTCGGTTCCGGACGCTGCATTGGCCGGCTCGGCCTCGATCACGAACAGTTCCGCGCCGATCGACACTTGCTCGCCGACCGCGGCGCCGACGTGCGTGACCACTCCGTCGTGCGGTGCGGTAAGCGTGTGCTCCATCTTCATCGCCTCCAACGCGCCGAGCGGTTCGCTGGCCGATACGCGTTGCCCGGCCGCCACCTTGACGGCGATCACGGTCCCCGGCATCGGAGCGCGCACCACGCCGTCGAGCGGCGCGGACGATGCCGCGGCGGCTGTGCGCGCCTGGGTGGACAGGGCGCGCGCCGGAAGCGGCGGACCGGCAAGCCGCCAGCCGTCGCGAAGATCGAACGGCGTCGGGCCGTCTGCTTCGAGACGCGGGTGGAAGGGCAGGTCGGGATGACGATCCAGCCACGCGGTGTCGATGGTCGCCTCGGCGAACTGTGACGAGCCGAGCAGGGTGCGCAGGAAGGCGAGGTTCGTGATCAGGCCGTCGATGCGTGACTCCGCGAGCGCGCCCAGAATCGCCCGCCGCGCGGACTCTCGGTCAGGGCCGTAGCCGGTGACTTTGCCGATCATCGGGTCGTACCACGGCGGGACTTCGTCGAAGGAGCGCAGCGCCGCGTCCACGCGCACACCTTCGCCGCGCGGCCACGCCACGACGCCAGCCCGCCCAGCCTGTGGAAGGAATCCGTGCTCTGCGTCTTCGGCGTAGACGCGGACCTCGATCGCATGGCCGCGCGACACCACGTCCTCTTGGCGCAGCGGCATCCGCTCATCGGCGGCGATGCGGATCTGCAACTCCACGAGGTCCAGGCCGGTGACCAGCTCGGTGACCGGATGCTCCACCTGAAGCCGGGTGTTCATCTCCAGCAGGAAGAATTCGTCGTCAGATACGAGGAATTCGACCGTTCCAGCGTTGACGTAGCCGACTTGCGCGGTCAGCCGGACGGCTGCGGAGAGAAGCCGCTCCCGAAGCTCGGCGGAAATCGTGGGGGCCGGGCTTTCCTCCACGACCTTCTGGTGCCGTCGCTGTACCGAACAATCACGCTCGCCCAGATGCAGCACGGTGCCATACGTATCCGCGAGTACCTGAACCTCGACGTGACGCCCGTGCTCCACGTATCGCTCGACGAGCAGCGTGCCGTCCCCGAACGCCGATTCCGCCTCGCGGCGTGCGGCCGCGAGTGCGTCGGGCAGATCGGCTGCGTTACGCACGATCCGCATGCCCTTACCGCCGCCGCCTGCCGCGGCCTTGACGAGCACCGGGAAGTGCATGTTCGGATCATCGGCCTGATACGTCGGCAGCACCGGCACATCGGCCTGCTCGGCGATCCGCCGTGCATAGTCTTTGCGGCCCATCGCCTCGATCACGTCCGGAGGCGGACCGATGAAGACGAGCCCTGCGTCGCCACAAGCCCGCGCGAATGCGGCTCGCTCGGAAAGGAAGCCGTAGCCGGGATGTACCGCATCGGCGCCGCTTTCCTTCGCAGCGTCGAGCAACGCGTCGATGTTGAGGTACGAAGCGGTCGGTGCGCTGGAATCCGAGTCGTCGGCACCGATGCGTACCGCCTCATCGGCCGCGGTAACGTGCGCCGCCTCGCGGTCCGCGTCCGAGTACACGGCGACCGTCCTGATGCCCATGGCGCGTGCCGTGCGGATGATCCGCAGCGCGATCTCGCCTCGGTTGGCGATCAGGATCTTGGTGATGTCAGTCATCGTCTCCGTCCCGCCCTACATCCGGAAGACGCCGTAGCCGGTGGGAGCCGGCGGCGCGTAAGAGGCGGCGGCCAGGGCCAGCCCGAGGACCCGGCGCGTGTCCGCGGGGTCGATGATCCCGTCGTCCCACAGCCGCGCGGTCGAGTAATACGGCGAGCCCTGCGCCTCGTACTGGTCGCGCACCGGCTTCTTGAAGGCCTCCTCCTCGTCGGCCGACCACGTTCCGCCCTCGGCCTCGATCCGGTCGCGGCGCACGGTCGCCAGCACCGTCGCGGCCTGCTCGCCGCCCATCACCGAGATGCGCGCGTTCGGCCACATCCACAAGAAGCGCGGGTCGTAGGCCCGCCCGCACATGCCGTAGTTGCCCGCGCCGAACGAGCCGCCGATCACGACGGTGAACTTCGGCACTGTCGCGCAGGAGACCGCGGTGACCAGCTTCGCGCCGTCTTTGGCGATGCCTCGGTGCTCGTAGTCGCGGCCGACCATGAACCCGGAGATGTTCTGCAGGAAGACCAGCGGGATGCGGCGCTGCTGGCACAGCTCGATGAAGTGAGCGCCCTTGAGCGACGACTCGCTGAACAGGATGCCGTTGTTCGCCAGGATGCCGACCGGATACCCGTGGATCTTCGCGAATGCGCACACCAGCGTCTCGCCGTACCGCGCCTTGAACTCGTGCATCTGTGAGCCGTCGACGATGCGCCTTATCACCTCACGCACGTCGTACGGGATGCGCGGATCGGCCGGTACTAGGTCGTAAAGCTGCGCGGGGTCCTCGGCGGGAGGCGCCGGGTCCTCGGGCACGAGCCAGGGCTCGGCCGGCGGAAGGGTGGCGATCGCGGCGCGCAGCAGTTCGAGGGCGTGCTCGTCGTCCTCGGCGAAGTGGTCAGCGACGCCGGACAGCCGGGTGTGCACGTCGGCGCCGCCCAGCTCCTCGGCGGTGACCACCTCGCCGGTCGCGGCCTTCACCAGCGGCGGACCGCCGAGGAAGATCGTGCCCTGGTTGCGCACGATGACCGTTTCGTCGCTCATCGCGGGTACGTACGCGCCGCCGGCCGTGCAGGAGCCCATCACCGCCGCGAGCTGCGGAATCCCGGCCGCCGAAAGCCGGGCCTGGTTGAAGAAGATCCGGCCGAAGTGGTCCCGGTCCGGGAAGACCTCGTCCTGCAGCGGGAGATAGGCACCGCCGGAGTCCACGAGGTACACGCACGGCAGCCGGTTCGCGGCGGCGACCTCCTGCGCGCGAAGGTGTTTCTTGACGGTCATCGGATAGTACGTGCCGCCCTTGACCGTCGCGTCATTCGCGGCGATCACGCACAGCCGACCGTGAACCCGGCCGATGCCGGCGATGATCCCGGCCGCCGGGACCGGGCCGCCGTGCTCGGCGTAGAGGCCGTACGCGGCCAGCGGAGCGAGTTCGAGGAACGGGGAGCCGGGGTCGAGCAAGCGGTCGATGCGTTCGCGCGGCAGCAGCTTGCCGCGGGCCGTGTGCTTCGCTCGGGCGCGCTCGTCGCCGCCCAGCCGGACACGGGCCAGGTTCGCGCGCAGCTGCTCAGTGAGGCCGCGCAGGTCAGGGCCCGCAATGCCCGCATCCGCGACCGCGTTGACTGCGCGCGCGTCCGCGTTCGGGGGCAGGGGCGCCCGCGGTGTCGTCGACGGCACCGTCGCCGCCTTTCTGTTCGGTTCGGTGACCCGGTGCTTGTGGCACCCGGCGTCTCGACTCGACGTGTTCGACCCTCGACTGGTGGCCGACGATCGTGATGTACCCCGGAGTATCGCGGATACCCCGCCAGGTTAGCCCAGTGCCAGCCCCGCATGATTCGCGAGGAAGGCCAGGGTGTCCGCCGCCAGGTCGATCCTGCGCGAGATGGCCCGGGCACCGTGTCCGACGCCGGTCTCTCGCCGCAGCAGGATCGGCCGTCGCACCGGATCGCCGCTGGTGGCCCACTGCAATGCCGCACACAGCTTGCGGGCGTGCAGCGGATCGACGCGCGTGTCACCTTCGAAGACCGTGAACAGCACTGCCGGGTATTCGGTACCCGCGTTCACGTTGTGCACCGGTGAGTACGCGAACAGCGCCGCGAGCTGCTCTGGGTCGGCGGCTGAACCGTATTCGACATTCCAGGACTCGCCGAGGCCGAACAGCTCGTACCGCACCATGTCCAGCAACGGAGCTGAGCAGGCCACGGCGCGGTAACGCTCCGGATGCTGCGTAAGCGCGGCGCCGACGAGCAGGCCACCGTTTGAGCCGCCCTGGATCGCGAGTTGATCGGAAGTCGTCCAGGACCGGTCGATCAGGTACTGCGCGGCGGCATGGAAATCGTCAAAGACGTTCTGCTTTTCGCCGAAGGTGCCGGCCCGGTGCCACTGCTCACCCTCTTCTCCGCCACCACGCAGGTTGGCGACCGCGTAGACACCCCCTGCTTCCACCCACGCCAGCGCGGAGGCCACATACTCTGGCGGCAGGCTGACATTAAAGCCGCCATAGCCATACAGGAGGGTAGGTCGAGTCCGGTCTGGTACGTCATTCGGGTCGCCGGAGACGATGAACATACGAACCGTGGTGCCGTCTTTCGAGGTGTACTCGACTTGCCGCGTATAGACCTTCGGTGATTTCGGCTTTCCCGGAGTGTCTGCCCACAGAGTGGTTTCCGCGGTACGCGCGTCGTACCGGTAAACGCGCGGCGGTGTTCCGAAGTCGGTGTAGATGAACCACGCCTCATGGCCGCCAGTTCGCCGCGCGGTAAGCGCCTCGGTGGTGCCCACCGACGGAAGCGGCACGGTACCGCATTGCTCACCGGTGAAAGCGTCATGCACGGTGATTTCGCTGATCGCATGCCGAATCCGGGCCACCAGCAGCACAGGACGCTCGAGTTCCGGGCCGTCGAGCACGACGAGGTTCTCGATCACCGCCTCCGGGTCTTCGGGGATGAGTTCCCGCCAGGCGTCGGGTACCGGGTCGTGCGGAGAGGTGACGCAGATCCGTCCGCGCGGCGCGTCGAGCGTCGTGAACACCAACAGTTGTTCGCCCAACGGGCTGTCCCCGCGCGCCGGATAGAGGTAGGTCGTCGCAGCCACGCCTACCTGCACCGGCTTGAACGGAGGCGCCGCAGGATCAGCACCGGCCAGGTCGGCAAGATAGAGGTCGTTGTTCGGCTCGGTGCCCTCGCTGCTGGAGACCTGAAGCCAGCGGCCGTCCGCCGAGATCGAGGCATGGTGATAGCAGGTCAGCTTCGAGCCCTCGCCGAAGACCATCGTGTCCTGCTCGGGATCGGTGCCCAGGCGGTGCAGGTATACCCGCCGGTGGAACTGGGTCTCGTTCGGCGGCACGAGGTCCGGCGCGAGGCGGCGGGTGAAGTAGTAGCCGCTGTCATCGGCGAGCCAGGAGACCTCGGTGTACCGGGTGCGGTCGATCGGTCCGTCCACCACCTCGCCGGTCGCCACGTTCATGATCCGCGTGACCGACTCCTCGGTGCCGCCCTCGGAGATCTGATACGCGATCAGCCGTCCCGACGGCGACGGATACCAGCCGTCGAGCGTCGTGGTGCCCGCCGGGTCCAGCGCGACGGGATCGACGAGTACGCGCTCCGCGCCGGACTCGTCCACCGTCACCAGCACCGCGTGCTCCTGATCAGGCAGCCGCCTGGTGAAGAACGAGCGCTCACCGCGCCAGACCGGCGGGTCGATCGCCCCGGTAGCCGCGAGCTCGGCGATCCGTGCGCGCAGCCTTCGGTGCCCGTTCCACCCGGCGCGCGCTTTCTGGAACAACGTGTCCTGAGCCGCACTCCACGCTCTGGTCTGTGGAGAGGTCGGATCTTCAAGCCAGCGATACGGATCGCTGATCGTCAAACCGTGGATAACCTCGGTGATCTCGTCGCGGGGGGCCTGGGGATACGGTGCTATCGGGTGAGGACTCGTCACTCTTGGCACGTTAGCAATGACGCGGCGCGTTGTGTGCTGGGCCGAAAGAGTGAGCTGGCGTCGTGGCGTCCGAAGCTGCACGCGCCCCCTTCCTAGGATCAAAGCACCAGGATCCTCGGGTGCGTACACACAGGAGACGCGGTGGACCGGCGCGTTGGCTATGGGCAAGGCGGCGGACCGACCCGCCCGCCCGGCCCCCGCCCGACCCAGCAGGGTTCGCGGCCGTATTCGCCTCCGAACGCGCGGATGCAGTCGCGATCCCAGCCTGGACGTCCGCAGCCCGGCCGGACCGAAACCGAGAGAGCCCAGACCGACAGAACCCAAGCCGGTCGAGCCCAGGCAGGTACAGCTCAGTCCGGGCGCACCCGGCCGGTGCGCCCGATGCCGACGCGGCTGAAACTGACCCGGCGTGCCCGGATCTTCCTGCGCACGCTGTTCGGCAGCGCGTCAGCACTCGTGCTGATCGCGGCCGCGGTCGGCTGGTATTTCCACTCCTCCGTGCTGGGCGGACTGGCCAGCTCGCATGCGCTGGCCGGCCTCGGTTCCGCGCAGCAGAGCGGCGGCGACCTCAACATCCTGCTCATGGGGCTCGACTCACGGCGCGACAACCAGGGCAACGACCTGCCGCCGGCGATCCTCTCCCAGCTGCACGCGGGCAGTTCCAGCGACGTGGGCGGGTACAACACGAACACGCTGATCCTGCTGCACGTCCCGGCGGACGGCTCCCGCGCGGTGGCCCTCTCCATTCCCCGCGACGACTACGTGGACCTGCCGGAAGGACTCGGCGACCACAAGATCAAGGAGGCGTACGGCCGGGCCAAGGCCAACGCCGAGGCCACCGCGCGCTCTACCGGAACGAGCGACCGTGCCGCGCTCGAACAGCTCGGCCGGGAAGCTGGCCGGCACGCGGCCATCGACGCCGTGCAACAGTTGCTCGGTGTGACCGTCGACCATTTCGCCGAGATCAACCTGGCCGGGTTCTACGACTTGGCCAACGCCCTCGGCGGCGTCACGGTGTGCCTGCGCGAACCGGTGCACGACTGGTATTCGGGTGCGAATTTCCCGGCTGGTGTGCAAACCCTCGACGGCGCGCAGTCGCTCGCCTTCGTACGGCAGCGACACGGGCTGGCCAACGGAGACTTGGACCGCACACACCGCCAACAGGCGTTCCTCGCCTCGACCGTGAACAAGTTGCAGCACGCCGGCGTATTCGACGACCTGAGCAAGATCGGCGCGCTCCTCGACGTCGCACGCAAGGACGTAGTCGTCGACTCCGGATTCGACTTGCTGTCATTCATCCACCAGGCGGGCGCGGTAACCGCGGGGAACGTGACCTTCTACACGCTGCCGATCAAGGGGTTCGCGACTGAAGACGGCGAGTCGGTCAATCTCATCGACCCGATCCAAGTGCGCGAGGTCGCCCAGCGCCTGCTGTCCGGACAGAGCCCGGACGTGTCCGACTCGACGAGCACGCCCACCGCTGCCGCTACCGGCGCGGTAGGTCCGGCGATCCCGCAGGCAGCGGCCGAAGTGGCTGGCGCTGCCGGAACGCATCGTGCGACGCACGCGGCAGTGAGCGGTAATCGGTCGAGCGGGCGTACCGCAGCGTCGAATGCCGTACCGGCGACGACCGCGCCAACCGTGAATGCGCCGCCCGGCATCCCGTGCGTCAACTGACGACGATGAACGCGCGGGTTGACCAACCGTCAGCCAGAGGGCGTCCCGTTCTCCGCGGGCTTCGTGTCGGTTGTCGCCCTTGCAGAAGCCGGAACGCCCTTGGTGGGCTGCCGGTCCCGCGGCGTGCGGACCCTGAGCACCTGACCCGGCGTGCGACGCGGACCAGACCACGGCGCGGGCACGGCGTCAATGCGGTAGGCGAGGGCGTAGGCGATCGACTCGTAGTTGACCCGCCAGCCGCGGAAGTGCGGCCACGCCTCCTCCGGAGTGCGCTCCATCGGATAGGCGCCGTACCGCAGCATGTCGATGCCCTGAGAGAACTCCGCGAAGGTCAGCTCGATGTCGCTGTCGGGATCCGGGTCCGGGTCGTACGGTATGCGTTCCATATGAGCGATGTCCCGTAGGCAGTTGAACCCGCCGCGCAGCCCGATGCGCATCGCGCCGCTGTTCTGGTTCCGAGGGTTGAGCGCGAGTTCGAGCGCCGCCGCGTCCATCACGGCGAGCAGCGCGATCAGCCAGTTGCGGTTCGGCTGCGGGGAGCGGAAATGGATCAGCACCGGATAGTTGGTGTGGCTCTCCGAGATCTCCGCGGCCCAGCGCTCCCAGCCGCGGTAGAGGTCGGGCAGGTTCTCCAGCAGCCCGGTGACCTGCACGTGCCGGTAGAGGATCTCCGGGCCCCAGGCGGGCACGCCGGCGCGCGACTGCAGCAGCGTGACCTCGGCCTCGCGGCGCGAGTAGGCCGTGTACAGCGCCGGCAGGTATCCGACCTGCAGGCCGATCGCCACCGGGCCCGACGCGGAGGCGCAGAAGTCCAGGAACGTGAGCCGGTCGCGGGCGCTGGAGGCGAACCCGAGGGTGAACAGCGAGGAGCCGGCCTCCCGGAACGCGGCGTTGAAGCCGAGCCCGCTGGCCCCGGCCAGCAGCAGCCCGAAGCCGACCAGGAACAGCCCGAGCCAGCTGATCAGGGTGACCAGGATGGCCAGCGGCGCGGCCCAAGCCAGTACCCGGTCCTTGGCGTCGTAGGTGCCGAGCCGGTCGGCCAGGAACTGGAACGGCCAGCGCACCACGCCGTGTACCAGCCGGGTGTAGCTCGACCGCAGCCCGCGCGGCATCACCAGGCTGGCCACGACCGAAAGCCAGGCCGCGGCCACCACGGCGGCGCCCACTGCCAGCTCGAAGATCCTCATGTCTTACATTCTGTCGGTAGGAGCGCCTTGTCGGCGCGTGCAATGCTCCTGCGCATGACCCAAGCTCCTGCTGATCTTGTGCTGCTCGGCGGCCCGTGCTTCACCGCAGACGCCGCTCGCTCGTGGACGTCAGGGGTTGCGGTGCGCCAGGGCATCATCGTGGCGCTCGGGGAGCAGGATGCGCGCGCGATGATCGGCCCGCGCACACGCGTGGTAGAGCTGAGTGGGCGGCTCGTGCTTCCCGGCTTCATCGACGCGCACGTACATCCGGTCTTCGGCGGCGCGGAACGACTGCGCTGCGATCTGACCGGGACGCGCGACGCGGGCGAGGCGGTCGCGCGGGTGGCCGCGTATGCCGAAGCCCACCCGGACCTGCCGTGGATCGTCGGCGGCGGCTGGTCGATGGACCAATTCCCCGGCGGCGCGCCGAGCCGCGCGCTGCTCGACAAGGTGGTTCCCGATCGTCCGGTCTTCCTGCTGAACCGAGATCACCACGACGCCTGGGCCAATTCCGCCGCGCTGCGCACTGCTGGAGTGGACCGCGACACCCCGGACCCGACCGGTGGCCGCATCGCGCGAGAGCCCGACGGTTCACCGGCCGGCGCCCTTCATGAGGATGCCGCGAACCTCGTCGGTCGGCACGCGCCACGGCTGACCGAAGACGATTATCTGCATGCCTTGCTTGAAGGGCAGCGATACCTGCACTCCTTCGGCATCACCGGCTGGCAGGACGCGATCGTCGGCGGATATCTGGGCTATGACGACATCCTGCCTGCCTATCTGCGTGCGGCCCGAGAAGGACGGCTGACCGCACACGTGACCGGTGCGCTGTGGTGGGACCGCAACCGCGGCCTGGAGCAGATCGCCGATCTGGTCGAGCGCCGGGCCGCGGCTGCGAACCTCGACGTGGCAGTGAGCCGGGGAAGCGGCGGGTTCACGGCGGGGACCGTCAAGATCATGCAGGACGGCATCTGCGAGAACCTGACCGCCGCGATGCTCGGCCCTTACTACGACGGCACGGGCCACACCACCGGCAACACCGGGCACAGCTATCTCGATGCGGCGTTGCTGGCCGAGGCGGTCACGCGGCTCGACGCGCTCGGATTCCAGGTCCACGTGCATGCGATCGGCGACCGCGGCGTGCGCGAGGCTCTTGACGCCTTCGAGGCGGCGCGTGCCAGCAGTGGAGCCACCGACAACCGGCATCACATCGCGCACGTCCAGGTCATTCATCCGCGAGACATTCCGCGCTTCCGTCAGCTCGGTGTCACGGCGAACATCCAGGCGCTGTGGGCGGCCGAGGACGCGCAGATGCGTGCGCTGAACGAGCCCGTGCTCGGGCCGGAACGTTACGCGCAGCAGTATCCATTCGGCGCGCTGCTGCGGGACGGCGCGACGCTCGCCGCGGGAAGCGACTGGCCGGTTTCGACCCCTGATCCGCTCCAGGCCGTGCACGTCGCCGTCAACCGGACCGCTCCGGACGCGCCACCCGGCACCCCGGCCTTCCTGCCTGATCAGGCGCTCACGCTTGGCGACGCCCTGGCCGCGTACACCGCGGGATCGGCGCACATCTGCCACGCGGAGTCCTATGCGGGCTCGCTGGAGGTCGGCAAGCGCGCCGACTTGGCGGTGCTGGATCGTGACGTGTTCGCCGCGCCGCGGACATGGATCGGCGCGGCGCGGGCGGTACTGACTTTGGCGGGCGGCGAGATCGTCTACGAGGGCTGAGCAGAGAATATGAACCCTGATTCACATTTCGATCATTAATATTCGGTTTACCTGCATAAACGTCGAATGTGCCGAACAGCAAAATCTTCGCATAGGACGTATTCGGCCTTTCCGGGGCGCCGTTACGGAGTTACAGATGTGTTAGCTGCACCACACTCCACTCCACATCCCGGAGGGAACCTTGCGTCCGCGTCATACCCTTGTCGCGCTCACCGCCACGGCCGCCACAGCGGCCGCAGTCCTGCTCACGGCCCTACCCGCGAACGCGTCGTCGGCCAACTACGTCGCGCTCGGCGACTCCTACTCCTCCGGCCTCGGCGCCGGTAACTATGGAAACAGCGGGTCCTGCGACCGCAGCTCGGGTGCCTACCCGCAGCTGTGGGCGAACAACAACAGTCCCTCCTCCTTCACCTTCGCCGCCTGCTCCGGGGCGACCACGAGCGACCTGCTGAGCAGCCAGCTGTCCGCGGTCAACAGCGGCACCACGCTGGTCTCGTTCACCATCGGCGGCAACGACGTCGGCTTCAGCAGCGTCATGGAGACCTGCGTCATCTGGGGCACCAGCTCCTGCGTCAGCGCGGTCAACAGCGCGGAGAGCCAGGCCCAGTCCACGCTGCCCGCCGCCTATGACAACGTGCTGAACTCGATCAAGGCGAAGGCGCCGAACGCCACGATCGTCTTCCTCGACTATCCCGACTTCTACGACCTCAACGCCTCCTCCGGCTGCATAGGGCTCAGCGGCACGAGCCGGGCCAAGATCGACGAGGGCATCAACCTGCTCGACTCGCTCATCCAGCAGGCAGCGGCCCGGCACGGAGCGATCTTCGGCGACGTGCGCGGTTCCTTCTCCGGGCACGAGATCTGCGACAGCAACAGCTGGCTGAACTCGGTGGACTGGACGAACTTCGGCGACTCCTACCACCCGACCGCGGCTGGCCAAGCGAACGGCTACTACCCGGTGTTCGCCGCCAAGGCCTAAGGCCCCCCATGGCCGCCTCGACCCACCGGGGCGGCCGGCTCCACCCACAACGCGCTGGGGCCTTCCTCCACCTCAGAGGTGGAGGAAGGCCCCAGCGCCGCGTTTGCGGTTCGGTTACCTCGTAAGGCTCGTCGCCGCGTCAGCCGACGTGCACGACCGCGGCCGGCGCCTCGGCGCCCGCGCCCTCGCCGCCCACGGTCTGCGCCGGGTCGTTGCGGATCAACAGGAAGGTGACCAGCGTGGACAGGCCGAGCAGGATCGCGCTGATGGTGAAGGCCACGTTGTAGCCGTGCACCTGGGCCAGCGGCGAGGCCGGCGAGGTGTGGTGGTTGGTGCCGTACGACAGGATCGTCGTCGTGAACACCGTGTTCAGCAGGGCCACGCCGAGGGAGCCGCCGACCTGCTGGGTGGTGTTGACCATCGCGCTGGCGACGCCGGCGTCGTGGTTGGCCACACCGGTCAGCGAGGTGTTGCCCAGCGGCACGAACACGCAGCCCATGCCGACCGCCAGCATGATGAACGCCGGCAGGATCATCCCGACGTAGGACGAGTCCGCCCGCAGCTGGGTCAGCCAGACCATGCCGCCGGTGGCCAGTGCGCCGCCGAAGGTCATGATCGCCCGCGGGCCGATCCGCGGCAGCAGACCGCTCGCCACGCCGGCGGTGACGATCAGCGCTCCGGAGAACGGCAGGTAGGACACGCCGCTCTTGAGCGGGGAGTAGTGCTGGATCTGCTGGAAGTAGTAGGTCATGAACAGGAACATGCCCATCATGCCCGCGCCCAGGATGATCGAGGTCAGGAACGACCCGCCCCGGTTGCGGTGCCAGACCACCCGCAGCGGCAGCAGCGGGTTGGCGATGCGCCCCTCCAGGATCACGAAGCCGACCAGCAGCACCGCGGCGATGGAGAAGGAGACCAGCACGGAGGTCGAGGTCCAGCTGTTCTGCTTGGCGGCCTCGGTGAACCCGTAGACCAGCGCGCCGATGCCGACGCTGGACATCAGCGTGCCCGGGATGTCGTAGCGGGTGTTGCCCTCGGCCTTGCTCTCCTTGACGATCGGCACGGCCAGCGCGATCGCGATCACGGCGATGAAGATGTTGACGAACAGGCACCAGCGCCAGCTGGTGTACTGGGTCAGCACGCCGCCGAGCAGCAGGCCGATGGCCGCGCCGACGCCGGAGATGGCGCCGAACACGCCGAACGCCTTGGCCCGGTCCTTCACGTCGGTGAAGGTGACGGTGATCAGCGAAAGCGCCGCCGGGGCCAGGATCGCGCCGAACGCGCCCTGCAGCGCGCGGGCCGCGAACAGCATCCCCTCGTTCTGCGCCGCGCCGCCGAGGGCCGAGGCGCCGGCGAAGCCGACCAGGCCGATCAGGAAGACCCGCTTGCGCCCGACGTAGTCGGCGATCCGGCCGCCGAGCAGCAGCAGGCCGCCGAAGGCCAGCGTGTAGGCGGTCAGGATCCACTGGCGGTTGGCGTCGTCGATGTGCAGCTGGCGCTGCGCGGACGGCATCGCGATGTTCACGATCGTCGCGTCGAGCACCACCATGAGCTGAGCGATCGCGATGACGACCAGCGCGAGCCAGCGCTTGGGGTCGTGCTCCACCTGGTCCGGTGGATGCGAGCCGTTTGTCGCGGCGCGTGAGACGGCGGTGTTTTCGGACATGGATTTCCCCTCCAAGGGACTTGCAAGCGCACCCCGTGAGCGCGCGGGTTAGTACTCCGCGTCGTCTGAATGAATCTACGACCCGGCACCGACAGAACCGGGCGAGCCGTTACCCGCGGCGGTTGCCACCAGCCGCCGCGCCCTCGTCACGGCAGCGTGACCGAAGCAGCGGGATCACGACGTCGTCCACTACGTGCTTGCTGTATTCCTCGTCGAACGGCTCGTCCGAAGTCAGCTTGCGGGTGAGGATCAGCGCGTACATGACTTCGTGCAGCAGTTCTGGGTCGGCGTCGGGTGAGATCTCGCCCCGAGCGGCGGCGTTGCGGATGATGGTCTCGTTGATGCAGTGCTTGGACTCATAGGTGCACTCGTGCACCGTGCGCCCGAGCGCCGGGTTGCGGGCGGCCGCGGTCAGCACGCCTGTGATGACCTCGCCGTCCGGGCTGTTGATGAACTCGCACGCACGGGACATCAAGGCCATGAGGTCGCCGCGCAGGGAGCCGGTGTCCGGGGCATCGGGGGTGGGCCCGAACCGGGAGACCAGGGCCTCCGCCACCAGGCCCGGCTTGTCCGGCCAGGTCCGGTAGATGGTCGCCTTGCTGGCGCGGGCGCGCGTGGCGACCGCGTCCATGGTCATCCGGTCGTAACCGACCTCGCCGAGCAGTTCGAACACCGCGTCGCAGATCGCCTCGCGCCGCTCGGGACCGCGCCGGGAGCCACGAGGCTCCGGCAGGTCCAGCCCGCGCAGATCGATCTCGGTGTCGACCACGATGCCCTTCCTTCCCGGCGGTTCACCGGTGTACGGAACCGTTTCGTATCGGAACTCTATCCCGAACCGCCTGCTGTACGAAACCGTTTCGTTCAGTAATTAATGTGATCCATGTCACAGCGGTCGCCCGCCGTCGCGTCCATGCTTGCCGGTTTGCCCGGGTCGACACAAGAAGCGGCGGTCGAGGCCCGGCAGTGGCGCAGGACAGGGCGGCCCGGTCCGGCGTAGAATCTGCCAACGCTAGTTGGCCAACGCTTGTTGACTTTCCGGCTGGGGCGGACCTACGCTGAAGACGAAACGGGAGCGAATCAGAAGGCGGTGACGCGCGATGACGCAGTCGAACCACTCGGATCGAGAGAGCATTTACGCCGGTCAGGCCGCTGAGCAGGGCCAGGACGTGGTGATCGTCGGAGCGG
The DNA here is from genome assembly GCF_035653575.1 of Actinocrinis sp. Classification (GTDB taxonomy): domain Bacteria; phylum Actinomycetota; class Actinomycetes; order Streptomycetales; family Catenulisporaceae; genus Actinocrinis. The sequence goes on along the minus strand of NZ_DASRBQ010000064.1, from coordinate 13,242 downwards.
GGCCGACCGGGCTGCTGCTCGCCGGAGACCTCGCGCAGCGCGGCGTCGCGTGCACGGTGCTCGAACGCCGCGTCGGCCCGCCCGACACGACCACCACCCGCGCGTTCGCGGTCCACGCCCGCACCCTGGAGCAGCTCGACGCGCGCGGCCTGGCCGATCGGCTGATCGAGACCGGCACCACGGTGGACGGGCTGCGGCTGTACGGGAAGGTGTCCATCTCCTTCGCGCAGCTGCCAAGCCGCTTTCCGTACCTGCTGGTCACGCCGCAGTTCAACGTGGAGCGGCTGCTGGAGGAGCGGGCGGTCGCGGCCGGCGCGCGAGTGCTGCGCGGAGTCAGCGTGGTCGGGCTGAGCCAGGACGCTGAGGGCGTCTCGGTGCGGGTCAGGCCGGTAGCGGTGTCAGGCGAGGCTGCGGGGAACGGCACCGCAGCGGGGAACGGCGACGCGGCGGCCGACGACGAAGCCGAATCGGTCTACCGCGCGAAGTACGTGGTCGGCACGGACGGCGTGCACAGCACGGTGCGTGACGCGCTCGGGCTGCCTTACCCCGGCCAGCCAGTCGTCCGATCCCTGATGCTCGCGGACGTACGGTTCGCCGAACCGCCGACGGATGTGCTGACGGTTGCCGCGGTAGGCGACGTCTTCGCCTTCGTCGCGCCGTTCGGTGATGGCTGGTACCGCACCTTCTGCTGGAACCGGGACCACCAAGTACCGCCGAGCGCTCCGCTTGAGCTGTCCGAGATCCGCGAAGTCCTCGAGCGCGCGTTCGGTACCGACTTCGGCCTGGCCGAGGCGCGCTGGATGTCCCGCTTCCAAAGCGACGAGCGCCAGGTGCCCGAGTACCGCGTAGGGCGCGTGTTTCTGGCCGGAGACGCCGCACACTGCCACTCGCCGGCCGGCGGCCAGGGCATGAACACCGGCATCCAGGACGCGGCGAACCTCGGCTGGAAGCTGGCGGCCGTGCTCAACGGCCAGACCTCCGATCCCGAGCGGCTGCTGAACAGCTACCACGCCGAACGGCACCCGGTCGGCCGCCAGGTCCTTCGCAGCAGCGGCGCTCTCGTGCGGCTCGCGCTGATCAAGTCGCTGGCCGCGCGTACCGCGCGTGACGTGCTGAGCAGCGCCGCGGTGCGAGTCCCGGTCATCGCTCACCGCGCGACGGACACGGTCAGCGGCATCGGCATCGACTACGCGAAGACGCCCGTCTTTACCGACGCATCCGGCGGGCACGCTGAAGTCGGCAAGCGCATCGGCGACCTCAGCCTCAGCGACGGACGGCTGTACGAGCGGCTTCGCGACCGCCGGTTCGTGCTTATCGGCCAATCCGCCGAGGACGCACAGCTCGCCGAGGACTGGAAGGCCGACGTTGGTTACGCCGTGAGCGCCGAGGTGAAGCACCCGATGCTGCTAGTGCGGCCGGATGGATACGTGGCGTGGGCGAGCGATGAAAAGGACCCGACGGCCCGTGCGTCCGCGGTGCGTAAGGCGTTGACTGAGTGGTGTGGCGAGCCTCGGTAACCCGAGAGCAAGATGCGTTACATAGCAGGAGCGGAGGTGGTGGAGATGGACATGCAGCAGGAGCTGGAAGCGCGATTCGCGGATCGAGCCGCTGCGGGCCGCCGCCTGGCCGCTCGCCTGGAGTACCTACGTGACCAGCGGCCGGTGATCCTCGGGCTGCCGCGCGGCGGTGTGCCCATCGCGTACGAAGTCGCGCGCGCCCTGCATGCGCCGCTGGACGTGATCGTCGTACGCAAGCTCGGCGTGCCCTGGCTGCCTGAGCTGGCCATGGGCGCGATCGGCGAGGGCGGAAGCCGCGTCGTGGACCGAGGATTGCTGCGGCACGAGCGGATCACCGAGGAGCTGCTCGCTGAGGTCGAGCAGCGCGAGTCGGCGGAACTGCTGCGGCGCGCGCAGACGTACCGGGCCGGCCGCGATCCCGTCCCGATCGAGGGCCGGACGGTCGTCGTGATCGATGACGGGATCGCCACGGGCGCCACCGCGCGGGCCGCCTGCCTGGTCGTCAAGCAGCGCGGCGCGGCGCGGGTGGTGCTGGCCACGCCCGTGCTGCCGCCGGAGCTGATCGGCGCGCTCGGCCGCGTCGCCGACGAGCTGGTCTGGCTGTGCGCCCCGGAACCGATGGTCGCGGTCGGCAACTGGTACGAGGACTTCGAGCAGCTCACCGACGCCGAGGTGGTCGATCTGCTCGCCCGCGCCGACGCAGCACCGTGAGACTGAAGAGAGCGATAGGAGAGCGCTGATTTCGTGGCGGTCGACGAAATCAGGAAGCGGAGATGCCGACCGCGGTGACTCCGGCCAAGGTGCCGACATAGGCGCGGTCCTGGCCGAGCGTCGGCGACGCGAAGTGCGGGCCCTTGCCGACCTGCACCTGTGCGATCTGTTTGCCGGTGCGCTGATCGAGCGCGTACAGGATCCCGGCGCCGTCGTCGATGGACCACACCGCGCCGCCGCCCACCGCGGGCGGGTCGGCTGCCGACTGCGGATCCGCTTGCCAGAGCACGGACACGCCCTTGGCGTCCACGGTCACGGCCCTGATGCCGCCGCGGCACGGCAGGTACGCCGTCGATCCGTCCACTGCCGCGGCGCCATAGGCCGCGCACAGCGGCATCTGCGCGATCTGACCGCCGATCCCACCGAGATGATCAGGGTTCAGCACATAGGCGGTGCCGCGTTTTCCGGCGATCAGCACGTAGCCGTTGACCGCCGTCGGCGACATGGAACCGAGGTCGAGGTCTGCGGCGTTGTCGGCGGACCACTCGGTGGGCGCGAAGAAATCGGCCCGCTTCAGATCCGGGGTGAGTTCGAGTACGGAGTCGCTGCCGTCGTAGTTGCCGGTCTCCGCGCCGTTGCCCACCGCGGCCAGCAGGGTCTGGCCGTGCACGACGACGCCGCCGGGCGTCCAGATCCCTCCGTTGCGGGGCGTCGGCACCCCATACGAGAGCTGATTGCCGCTGCCGCTGGTCGGGATCGCGACGACCGCCCCGACGTAGTTGCCGCAGTCTCCCGCCAAGCCGCCATACGGGATGTAGACCCGGCCGAACGCGACGGTCAGGGCTCCGCGCTCCTGCGCGTCGGCGGAATCGCCCGCGGCCGGCTCGGCGGTCCGGGTCCACCGAACGCCGCCGGTCGTCGGGTCGAGCGCGGCGAGAATGTGATGCCTGCCCTCGGTTTCGGCGAGCACGAACAACGAACCGGTGACCGGGTCGTACGCGGGTGTCGCGGTGATGCCGAGCGGGTCGATGTTGCCGCAGGGCAGCTGGGACAGCGGCTCGGGACGGCCTACGGTCGTGTGCCACAGCACGTGCCCGTCGGCGGAGGAGAGGCCGTAGACCGAGTCGTTTTCCGTCGCCGCGATGACCATCCCGCCGAGCAGCAACGGTTGCCCGTACACCGCGCTGTCGAGGTGTGCACGCCATGCGACGGTCAGTTTGCCGGGATGTGTGACGCCGGCCGCGGTGCCGTTGCGCGCGTTGTCGCGATGGAATGTGACCCAGTCGGACGCGCCGACAGCGACCGGCGTCCCGGTCGCGGTTGCCTGCGGCATCGGTTTCGACGGATTCGTGGACGCCGCAGATGGAGACGTTCCACCGCCTGACGAACACGCCGACGCCAGCGCGGCGAACGCCCCTAGGGCAGCCGTGATCACGAGTCTGCGACTACGCATCGCCCCAGTGTCGCAGCGGCCGTGCTTTAGCGCATGATCGGATATCACTCCGTAAGAACCGCTGAAACATCCGCGATCTTGTAAGGTCACGAACCCGGATCACGAACTCACGTCACGAGCCCGGATCAGGACCCCATTGGCAGCAGCAGGATCGGCGCGGTGGTCGGTTGCGCCGAGCCGTGGGCGGGCTCGACGGTCAGTCCGATGGTCTGTGCATCACCGAGGTTGTGCGCTACAACCGGGCTCGGATTCCCCGTGGCGGGGATCGCCAGCAGGCCGCCGGAGCGCGCGCCGGTCGGGCCGATCATCCAGAGCTGATACGTCTTGCCCGCAGGGGGAGCCGACAGTCCGGTGAACGAGATCACCGCCTCGTCGCGGCTGCGCGAGTCCAGCACCATCGCCGTGCCACCGGTGCGCACCGCGGCCCGGCCGCTGCGGGCGTCAGGTGCGGAAAGCAGTTGCTGCACGACGCCGGCCTGCTGAGACAGCGCGTTGAGCTGGCGCTGCTGGTTCGCGGAGTGCACGCCGAGGCCGATCGCCACTGCGGCGAGCGCGGCCGCCGCGGCCCAGCCGCTCCAGGCGAGCCCGCGCCGACGCTGCCGGCTCGGTGCGTCCCCGATCGGCGTTACCTGTGCACCGGACCGCTCCGCGTCGGACCGTTCTGCATCGGACCGTTCCGCACCGGACCGCTCAGCTTCGGGTGAAGGCCCGCCGCTGGCGCCGCTCTCGCTTGTGCTGCCGCTGCCAAGGTCGTTGAACTCGCCGCTGACCTCGGGCGGGAGCTGCCGGGTAACGGCGACACGCGCATCGACGGCTGACTTGAGCCGAGCCGGCGGTTCCAGCGCTACGGCCTTGCCCAGCACCGCAGTGACCTCACGCAGTTCCGCGACCTCCTGGCTGCACGCCGAGCACTGTGCCAGGTGCTCCTCGAACGCCTCACGCTCAGCGGGGGCGAGCGCATCGCACACGTACGCACCGGTCAGCGTGTGCACATCCGGCATCGCGTTCATAGTCATCGCCCCACTCCCAGGCAGTCGCGCAGCCTGGCCAATCCGTCGCGCATCCGCGTCTTGACGGTGCCCAATGGCACCGAGAGCAGCTGCGCAACCTGCGGATACGTGTACCCGCTGTAATACGCGAGAGTGACCGACTCGCGTTGCAACTCCGTCAGCCCGCCGAGGCAGTTGCGCACGCGCTGCTGGTCCAGGCGGTTTTCCACCGTCTCGACCACGTCGTCGTAGTCGACCACCGCCGACGAACGCGCCAATCTCGCCTCACGATCCTCGGCCGCCTGTTCGGAACGCACCCGGTCCACCGCGCGGCGATGCGCCATGGTCATCACCCAGGCCTGCGCGGAGCCGAGCTCCGGGTTGAACCGGCTGGCCGTGCGCCACACCTCGACCAGAACCTCCTGGGCCACCTCCTCGGCCTGCGCTGGATCCCGCAGCACCCGCCTGGCCAGCCCGAAGACCGGACCGGCGAAGACCGCGTAAACGTGATCGAAGGCGTCGCGATCCCCGAGCGCGACCTTGCGCAGACACTCCTCAGTCGTCGGCCGGTCCGCGCCGGACCCGCCGGTCTCGGGATCGCGCACGCCGCGCAACCCGGCGGGCCGGTCCGCACCCGCCCGCGAAGAAGCTCGATCCGTCACGGTTCTCCCACCAACTGCGCGCCTCGGCCGCGTTCCGGCACAGTGATCCTCTCAAGTTTGCTTCGGAGCCGTCGGCCCCGCGGATTGCCGCGCTACGCGTGTCGGCGATCGCGGTCCCGAACCATCCGGCGACGGTGATTCGGGGACCGGCCAAACAACTACGGCAGTTGCAGTGGGTCGCTTCGGGCGGCGTTGATCCGCGACCGGCTTTCCACCGTGTGTACAACCCGACGCCGCATCTCGAACGCTATGACCCGGAGGGTGAGTACGTGCACGAATACGCTCCCGAGCTCAGGTGGGTGCCGCGCGGCCACCTCGCCGAACCGTGGACCATGCCGATGCAGGCAGAGGTCTGATGCGAGGAGCGTCACCGCCGGCGGCTGACGTGCCGGCGACCGTTCGCGACGCGCGCACCCAGATCGAGCGCCCCGGCGTCCAGCGCGTCCGCGAGGTCCTGAGTCATTGGCCTGATACCGAGCACGCCGAGGGCGAAGTCGCGCACCAGGCCGTGCCAATACCCGGGCCGCTCCAGCATGGCATGCCGGGCGCCGCGGACCTGCCAGAAGCAGATCCGGTCCGCCACGTTTGCCGCCCGCCGCACGTACGCGAGCGAGTCGGCCGGGCTGGTCATCGCATCGCGGTCGCCGTGCGCGACCAGTACGGTGCGCCCGGCGAGCTGCGCCACCGGCTCCCGATCAGGCACCCACGGCGCGAGCGCGGCCACACCCCGCACCGCCGGATGGCCCGCCACCCGCAGCGCGGCCCGTCCGCCCATCGAATGGCCGACAAGTACCACCGGGACCGCGCCGAACCGCCGCTCGATCTCCTCGAGCGCCCAGCCCGCGTCCTCGACCGGGTCGGCGTGCGGCTCGTTCCAGCCTCGATAGCGGTCACGCAGCAGCGCCACGGACGTGCCCTGGCCGCGCGCCGCGCCGAGAATCGCCGGGGCGAACATCCGCATCCGCGCCAGCGGCAGGCTGCCGCGCGCCACCGGCTCCCGGCTCCTCGCCCGGCCGCCGTGGATGAGCAGGACGACGCTCGTCGTCCGCGCGCCGGGCGCCATGATCCGCAGTCCTGGCCGCAGTTCAGCCGCGTCGTACCGCAGAGCCTTCTCCTCTTCTTCCACATCTGCCGCGCTATGCCACTCGCGAGTCTGCTTCGCCACATAACCCGGTTCGGAGCCGGAAGCGGGCCGGTTTGGTTCCGGACCAGTCCGCCGCGACACACCAATCCGGCCCGACCCACGCGCCGAACCAGTACCGAAGCTGCTACCCGAAAGGGGCGTGATCGATGACTCCGCCGACGGCGGATCGGGCCGGGGACGCCGGCGGGAGCGCGTCCAGCCGTGGCAGGGTGGCGGTCATCGGGTCCGGGGTTTCCGGCCTGACCGCCGCCTACCTGCTGCAACGACGCTACGACGTGGCCTTGTTCGAGGCGGACCCGCGACTCGGCGGCCACGCGCACACCCACGAACTCGCCGGGCACGGCGGCCGCTCGATCGCGGTGGACAGCGGGTTCATCGTGCACAACGGGCGCACCTACCCGCTGCTCACCAGGCTCTTCGGCGAGCTGGGCGTCACGACCCAGGACACCGACATGTCGATGAGCGTGCGCTGTGAAGGCTGCGGCCTCGAATATGCCGGGGCGCGCGGCCTGCTCGGCCTGTTCGCCCGGCCGGACACCGCGCTGCGGCCCGATTACCTGCGCATGCTCGGCGAGATCAAGCGATTCCACCGGCAGGCGCGCCGCCTGTTGCGGGAGCCGCCGGAGCGCGACGATCCGGACCTGACGCTCGGCGATTTCCTGCGTGGCGGCGGATATTCGCGGTTCTTCGCCGACCACTTCATGGTGCCGCTGGTCTCCGCGGTCTGGTCGACCGGATCAATCCTCGTAGAGCGGTATCCCGCGCGGTATCTGTTCCGCTTCCTGGACCATCACGGCATGCTCGCGGTGACCGGATCGCCGCGCTGGCGCACGGTGGTCGGCGGATCGCGCACCTACGTCGAGCGGGCTGTCAAAGGCCTGACGGCAGTGCACGTGTCCACTCCGGTACGCGCGATCAGCCGCGGCGCGGAGGGCGTGCGCATAGTCGACGACGCCGGAGAAGAGCACACGGCCGACCGCGTCGTCATCGCCACGCACGCCGACCAGGCGCTACGGCTGCTGGCCGACCCGACCGAAACCGAGCGGGCGGTGCTCGGCGCGATTCCGTACTCGTGCAACGAGACGCTGCTGCACACCGATGCCGCGCTGCTGCCTCGGGCCCGGGCCGCGCGCGGCTCGTGGAACTACCTGCTCGCGGGATGCGCGAAACGCCCGAACTACGGCCACGGCACCGGCCAGGCCGCAGTCGTCAGCTACCACATGAACCGGCTGCACCGGTTGGAAGAGCCGACGAACTACCTGGTCACGATGAACGCGACGGAGCGCATCCGGCCCGAGCGAGTGCTGGCGCGGATGATGTATGAGCATCCTGTCTACACACCGGAGTCCGTTGCCGCTCAGGCACGGCTCCCACTGCTCAACACCGCGAGGACGGCTTTCGCAGGGGCTTACCACGGCTGGGGATTCCACGAGGACGGCTGCGCTTCCGGCGTCGCGGCGGCAGAGGCATTCGGGGTGACGTGGTGAGTGCGCCCGAGGCTTCATCTAGCGACAGACCCCTGGTTAAAGCTGGAAGGGGCGACGCTGCGCTGTACGTGTGTCAGTTGCGGCACGTGCGCACGGAACCGATCCGCAACGATTTCACGTACCGCACGTACCTGTGGCTGATCGACCTCGACCGGCCGCCGCGACTACCCGGCCCACTGCGCTACCTCGCCGGTTTCCACGCCTCGGACCACCTCGGCGACCCGGCACATCCGCTCCGCGAGAACGTGGACCGTTATCTGGCCGAACGCAGGATCGACCTTCACGGCGGCACAGTCCTGATGCTCGCGGGAGCGCGAGTCTTCGGCTACGTGTTCAACCCGCTGACCGTCTACTGGTGCCACGATCGCGACGGCGAACTGCGCTGCGTCATCGCCGAGGTTCACAACACCTACGGCGGCCTGCACTGCTACCTGCTTTCCCCCGACGAACTCGGCCGAGCCAGCGCTGACAAGGAGTTCTACGTCTCGCCGTTCATCCCGATCGAGGGAACCTACCAGATGCTGCTGCCCGAGCCGGACGATCGGCTCGCGCTCTCCATCCGCCTCGACCTGCCGGGGCGTGCGCCGTTCGTCGCCAGCCTGCGCGGCGTCCGACGACCCGCGACGCCCTGGAACGTGCTGCGCACCGCCCTGCGGCTACCGCTGGCTCCGCAGATCGTCAGTGTCCGGATCCGCGTGCAGGGCATCAAGCTCTATTTGCGCGGCCTGAAAGTCATTCCCCGCCCGACCGAGTCGCGTCCGGAGAGGCTTGTCCGATGAGCAACACAGCCCACGAACTCGCCGAGCTGTACACCTCCCTCACCGGCACCTCGCTGCCGATCCGGCTGCGAGCCTGGGACGGCAGCGAGACCGGCGGCCCTTCCGGCTCGCAATGCCCTAACGCATCCGAACCGACCGTCACCCTGCGCTGCCCGACCGCGTTGCGCCGCCTCGCCTGGCACCCGAACGAGTTGGGTCTCGCCCAGGCGTACGTCACCGGCGACCTGGATCTGGACGGCGATCTGGGCGAGGCGCTGCGCCGATTCCGGCCCGAGATCGCCACCCCGGCCGGCGCACCGGCACGCAACGCGGCGACTCCCCGCCCCAGGCCGAGCGTGGCCGCGCTGATCAAGGCTCTGCCTACCGCGGCGCGGTTGGGCGCGCTCGGCCCCCGCCCCGCGGCGCCCGCGACGCAGGCCAAGCTGCGCGGTCCGCGGCACACGCGATCGCGCGACCGCGCCGCCATCGCGCACCACTACGACCTGTCCAACGACTTCTACGGGCTCATCCTCGACGAATCGATGGCCTACTCCTGCGCCTACTGGACTTCGAGCGACCCCGAATACACCCTGGAGGACGCGCAACGCGACAAGCTCGACCTGATCTGCCACAAGCTGGAACTGAGCCGCGGCAAGCGGATGCTGGACATCGGCTGCGGCTGGGGCGCGCTGCTGCTGCACGCCGCCGAGCACTACGGCGTCCGCGTCCTCGGCGTCACGCTCTCCGCCGAGCAGGCCAGGTTCGTGAGCGCCCGCATCGAGAAGGCCGGTCTCGGCGACCGGGCCGAGGTCAAGCTCACGCATTACCGCGACGTGACCTCGCCGACCGGATTCGACGCGGTGTCCACGATCGAGATGGGCGAGCACGTCGGCGATCGCGAGTATCCGGCCTTCGCGAAGCGGCTGCACGACCTGCTGGTGCCCGGCGGCCGGCTGCTCGTGCAGCAGATGTCGCGCGGCTCGGTCGCGCCCGGCGGCGGCGCCTTCATCGAGCGCTTCATCGCCCCGGACATGCACATGCGGCCGCTCGGTGAGACGGTGGCGCTGCTGGAGCGCGGCGGCGTCGAGGTCATCGGCGTGCAGGGCATGCGCGAGCACTATGTGCGCACGATTCGTGCCTGGACCGAGAAGTTCGAGGCGCGGTGGGAGGAGGTCGTAGACATGGTCGGCCTGGAGACCGCGCGCGTGTGGCGGCTGTACCTCGTCGGCGGCGCGCTGGCCTTCGAGCAGGGCCGCATGGGAGTCGACCAGATCCTCGCGGTCAGGCCGGGCGCGACCCTGCCGTCGGGAGCCTGATCCGCCATGTCGGGCACAGCGCTCTCCGCCTGGGGCTGGAACCTGCTGATTACCGCCGGATGCGCGCTCGCGTTCATGACCGCCGTCTTCGGCGTCGGCCTCGCCCTAGGCAAGCATCGCGTGGTGGACGTCGCCTGGGGACTGGCGTTCACGATCGTCGCCGTGGTCTCGTGCGCGCTCTCGGCCGGACACGGCGATCTCGGCCGCCGCGTCCTGGCTACCGCGCTGACCGCGGTCTGGGGGCTGCGCCTGGCCGGGCACATCGCGCGGCGAGGGCGCGGCGCACCGGAGGATCCGCGCTACGAGAAACTGCTGTCCAAGGCGCGCGGGAGCCGCACCTGGTACGCGTACACGCGGGTCTACCTCGGTCAGGCGGCGCTGGTCTGGTTCATCTCGATGCCGGTCCAGGCGGTCGAGTTCGGCGAACGCCCACTCGGCGCCGCGGCGATCGCGGGCGCGATCCTGTGGGCGATCGGCCTCTTCTTCGAGGCAGTCGGCGACTGGCAGTTGGAGCGCTTCAAAGCGGACCCGGCTAACCGCGGCAAGTTGATGCGCACCGGGCTGTGGCGCTACACCAGGCATCCGAACTACTTCGGCGACGCGTGCGTGTGGTGGGGCCTGTTCATCCTCGGCGTGGATCAGTGGGCCGTCCTGTGCACGATCCTGTCTCCAGCCCTCATGACCTGGTTGCTCACTAAGGGCAGCGGTAAGCCGCTCACCGAACAGCACATGATCGCGACCCGGCCCGACTACGCCGAGTACGCCACTCAGACGAGCGGTTTCATCCCTCTTCCGCCGCGCCGTCCGATCGCGCGTACCGCAGAGCGTTCGTGACTTAGCCCGGCAAGGTCTCCCGCGGCTAACGCGCCAACATCGCTTGCGCGGCACGGCCACGGGCGCCGCCATGAGCGCCGGCCCCGGCCATCGCGAGTGCCTCCCGGCCGAGCTCGTGAGCCGACTGGACCAGCAGCTGCCGCGCCTCGTGATCGCCCAGTTCGGGGTACTCGTCGTACCACTCGTGCACCGGCCGCGGCCACGGCATCTCGCGCACGCACAGCAGTGCGTCGACTTGGCCGCCGAGCTGCCGTAGCGCGCTGCGAGCGCCAACCGGCACCGCGAGCATTAACCTTTCGGCACCACGATGCCTCAGGATGGTCGCCGCGACGGACGCACCCGCTCCGGTCGCGACACCGGCGTCCACGAGCACAGCTGTGTGCCCCTCAAGCGGTTGCTGCGGTAGCTGTTCACGCAGCGCACGACGCAAATCCTCGGTGCGGGCGCTCGCATACTGCGCGGTCTTGTCCAGCAACTCCGCATCGACCTCGAGCCGCGCTGCCAGCGGGCGATTCAAAACCGACACGCCGTCCTCGCCCACGGCGCCGAGCACACCGGGCGGACAGCCCGGTACCGCCAGCTCGTGCACCAGCACGGCGTCCAGCGGAGCTCGGAGGACTGCGGCGAGGTTGACGGCCAGCGGCACCCCCCGCGGCGCGAGGGCGATCACGACCGGCCGCTCCGGTCGGAGTCTTCGGACCTGCTCGGCCAATCGGCGAGCCGCTTCCGCGGGGTTGTGGAAGGTCATTAGTCAGCCCACCGCCTTCCCGGTCGCACTCCCGGATGCTTTATCCTCGCAGCCGTCTCCGATTCTAGGAAGAGCCTGGCGATCTAACGTCAGGTAGCACTCTCGTTCGATCTCCGTTAACGACCGGCAGTACCCGACCTCTGTGCCGATTTCGGCGAGTTTGACCGCAGGCTGACGGGTACCCGGCGCCGCATGACATCGCTAACCAGCCACCCCCGCAGCAAGGCGCTGCTGGTCATGGGTGCCGTCGGAGCGGGCGCCGCGTACGCGCGCAAGCGGGGCGAACGCCTGGTCGGCCTGCCGCAAGGGCGGCATGCTCTCGGTGGACGGCGTCCTCGGCGGAGTCGTCGACAAGTTCCCGATGGGCGCCGGCGGCGATTCAGATGCAGGCCGAGACGAGCGACCCAAGCCAACCGAGCAACCTGAGCAACCCGAACGACGCGGCCGAGGAGAACGGCTGATGACGACGACCACTGACACCGCGGCCATGGACGCCGCGACCCGGCCGCTCGCGGTGGTGACCGGCGCGTCGAGCGGCATCGGCCGCGCGCTGGCCCGCGAGTTCGCCGACCACGGATTCGACCTGGTGATCGCGGCCGAGGACGACGAACTGCGCGAGGCCACCACCGAACTGACCGCGCACGGAGCGCATGTCAAGGCGGTGCAGGCCGACCTGGCCACCTTCGACGGCGTGGAACAGCTCGTCGCGGCGGCGCAGTCCGACGGCCGTGCGGTCGATGCCCTTGCGGCGACCGCTCCCGGTCCCTACCACTCGGTCTACGCGGCCTCGAAGGCGTTCCTGTCCTCGCTCGGGCAGTCGCTGCGCCAGGAGCTGAAGGACAGCGGCGTCACCGTCACCGTGCTGATGCCCGGTCCGACGGACACGGAGTTCTTCGAACGCGCCGGGATGGTGGACACCAAGATCGGCCAGGGGCCGAAGGACGACCCGGCGGAGGTCGCCCGCGACGGCTACGAGGCGATGATGGCCGGCAAGGACCACGTCGTCGCCGGCTCGTTCAAGAACAAGGTCCAGGCCGCGGCCGGGCGGGTGATGTCCGATCCGGCGAAGGGGAAGATGCAGGGTGGCATGACCAAGCCGGGCAGTGGTGATGAGGAACAAAGATCCTGACCGCCACGACCGGTATTCCGCTCGTAGAGACTGAGGACGGAGACGACGACGGGGCGTGCGACGGATCCGAACGGCATGGGACGAGTTCTGGGACCGCTTCAGCGCGTCCGATCCCGGCCTGCTGCGGCTCTCCAACGCGTGCACCGTCGTCGCCGCGATCCTGCTGACCCTTCTCGCCCTCAGCCTGCTGGGGATGCCGGTCACGCTCCTGGTCGCCGGGGCGCTGGCCGCGATGGTCGCCTCCTTCGCGATCAGCGACCCGCGTCCCCGCGACCAGGCCGTCACCCTGGCCCTGGGGTTCTGCGTGGCCGCCGCGGTGATGGCCGTGGGCGCCGAGTTGTTCCACCACCGCGGCGCGTCCGACGTCCTGTTCGTCGCGCTGATCTTCACCGCCGTCTACATCCGCGGATTCGGCCCGCGCGGCACCGGCCTCGGCCTGATCAGCTTTCAGCTGTACTTCGTCTCCCAGTTCACCCGCGCGGATCCGGCGACGC
>NZ_DASRBQ010000063.1:0-2200 GCF_035653575.1 Actinocrinis sp. | reverse complement strand
AGCTCATAGGTAGAGGCGAGCGGGGTATCAATTCTCCTTCCTCATGGACCCAGGAAACCTGATAGTACTCCTGGCCGCACTCGCGGCAGAACGCCAGCGGCAGCAGGATCTTGCCGCCTGAACCGGGCAGCTCGATCTGATAGTCACGGGTCCAGCGCCGGGTCTGCTCGTCCTCCAGCGTGACGTAGACCGTGTCGCCCTTGGAGAGGAACTGGTGCAGCCGGAACGCGAACAGCGGACGCCCGGTGCGCGGCTCGCGCGCCTGGGAACCGGCCTTCAGGGTCGCTCGGATCGCGGCGACACACTCGTCAACGGGAACCTGAATCTGCGCGCTCAGCTCTTCGGCGGCCTTCTCGACGCTGGTCGGCGACCGGCGCACCAGCCGGTTGGGATCGTCGTCGGCGGGGGCCAGCCCGAAGGTGGTCTCGATCCACGACGCGAGCGGGTCGGCGACCAGGTCAACGTAGTCGTGCGGGGCGGTCGGCGCTTTTACGCGTGCGGCCGTGACCGGCCCGGCGTCCGCCCTCGTCGCGCGCACCAGGGTCTCGCCGATCACGTGCTCGGGCGCGACCGTCGTGCCGAACAGAGCCGACGCGACGCCCGCGACCGTCTCGCGCTGGTCCTGCTCGCTGCCCTCGGTCGACATGGTCGCGGACGTGCCCACGAACTGCACGTCCGGCGCATCGCAGGCCTCGCGCACCCGGCGCGCCAGCATCGCGACATCGGAGCCCTGACGGCCGCGGTAGGTGTGCAGCTCGTCTAGAACCAGGAACTCCAAGCCTTTCGCCATCCGGATCAGTGATCTGCGATCGTCCGGTCGGGTGAGCATCAGCTCCAGCATCACGTAGTTGGTCAGCAGGATGTCGGGCGGGTTCTGCCGGATCCGCTCGCGGTCCGCCTGCGACTCCTGCCCGGTGTACCGCTCGAAGGTCACCGGCTCGCGGCCCGGCCCGTAGCCGGCGCGCAGGTACTTGCCCAGTTCCTTCTGCTGGCTGTTGGCCAGCGCGTTCATCGGATAGACGATGATCGCGCTTACACGGCGGCCACCGGCGCCGGCCGGGCCAGGTTCAGCGCGGCGACGCAGCACCCTGTCGACGATCGGGATGATGTAGGAGAGCGACTTGCCCGACCCGGTTCCGGTGGTCAGCACGTACGACGAGCCGGACTTCGCGGCGTCGATCGCCTCACGCTGGTGGCGGTGCAGAGTCAGCGGTCGCCCGGAGCAGACCGTCGCATCGTCCATCTTCCCGGCCTGGAAGATGCGATCGCACTCCTCATGCAGCACCCCTCGCGCGACCAGGTCCGTGACACTCCCGCCGGACGCGAAGAAAGGGTTAAGCGAAAGCCACGGATCAGGCCACTGCGACTTGCTGTCCAGGTCCTCCTGCACGAACTGCGCGATGCGGTCGTCGCGGATGACGGCCGCGCCTTCCGTGAACTCCCGATAGTCCTTGATCAGCTGCCGATGCACGCCAAAGATGTCCAGGCCGGCGGTCGCGCCCGGTGCCGGCCCTAGCATCGAGCTTGACCGCCCTCCTTGAGCCGCGTCGTCCACGTCTGCCTCCTTGGGCACAGCGCCGTCAGCGGCCGCGGTGGTGGCCGCCTCGTCCCCCGCCGCCGAGCGCAGCGGCCGCGTCGGGTCGTAAGCCTCCGCTTCGTCATCGCCCGCTAGCTCGGCGACCAACGCCACCTGGCTGCCGAGCGCGATCGGCAGCAACACCGCACGCACATCCTGCGGGCCAGGCCGCTCGTCCGTCCGCTTCGCCAACAGCCGGTTGACCAGCGCGTCGAACGCCTCCGGAGCCGACCCGCGCAGCGTGCGCACCGGAGTCGGCTGCTGATCGACGTGCTTGCGCATTACCGCGAACGCGCTCGCGCCGTCGAACGGCGGCGTCCCGACCAGCGTCTCGTAGAGCAGACAACCGAGCGCGTACATGTCGGTCGCCGCGCCCACTGCGCCGCCGGTCGTCTGCTCCGGCGCCATGTATCGAACCGTGCCGACCGTGGTGTCCGTGCTGGTCAGCCGGGTGGAGTCCGGAGCATCGACGATCCGCCCGACGCCGAAGTCAACCACCTTCACTATGCCGTCACGGGTGAGCATCACATTCGACGGCTTCAGATCCCGGTGCACGACCCCGGCCCGGTGCACCGCGTCCAGCGCGTCCGCGACCTGCACGCCGATCGCCGCGGCCCACGCGAC
>NZ_DASRBQ010000062.1:0-48790 GCF_035653575.1 Actinocrinis sp. | reverse complement strand
TGGAACGAGCACGGCTACGACGCGAACTGGTTCCCGCAACTGCGTAGCGCACTCAACAGCAACGGTTACAGCAGCGTGCAGGTCGTGGCCGCCGACGCGAACGACTCCGGCTGGTCGACCGCGAACGCGCTGGCGGGCAATGTGGGCGCGGCAACGACCCTCCGCTACAGACCAGCCGCTTGCACGTTGGCGCCGAGGGCGGTTGCTGTGCATACCGGCGAAACAATGGCGTCCTACGCTGCGGTGCACGTGGCCCACGTGTCAGAGCGCGCTGATCCGTGGTGCGGAGCGAAGCCATCGCAAGGGACGTGTTTGCTATGGACACCGCCGACCTGCTCGCCATCACCGCCGATGATCTGACCATCGCCCGGCTCGGCGAACGCACCGTGGACACGCCGCTGCGCGACCTGCTCGGCGGCCGCGAGGAGAGCGTGCATTACGTCACGGAGACCGACCGGGTGTTGCTCGACGACACCCTTGGCGTCGCCAAACGCCGCGGAGCCGCGGCCGATCTGCCCGCCTTCAACCCCGGCGGCCCACGCGAGAAGCTCTACTTCGAGCCCACCGCCGTCACCGCCGCCATCGTCACCTGCGGCGGTCTGTGCCCGGGGCTGAACAACGTCGTGCGCGCGCTGGTCTTGCAACTGGCCAACGCCTACGGGGTCAAGACGGTGCTGGGCTTCCGCAACGGGTACCGTGGACTGACCGACGGATCAACGCCGCTCGCCCTCACCCCCGAGTTCGTGCGCGACATCCACAATCGCGGCGGCACCATCCTCGGTACCTCCCGCGGCGGCCAGGACCCGGCCGCGATGGTCGAGACCCTGGCGCGATACCAGGTCGACATGCTGTTCGTGATCGGTGGCGACGGCACGCTGCGCGGCGCGCAGAAGATCGCCGCCGAGGCCGCCGCACGCGCCCTGCCGCTCGCCGTGGTCGGCATCCCGAAGACCATCGACAACGACATACCGTGGATCGACCAGAGCTTCGGCTTCCAGACCGCGTTCGCCCGCGCCGCCGAATCCATCCGCGCCGCGCACACCGAGGCGGAGTCCACCGCGGGCGGCGTGGGCCTGGTCAAGCTCATGGGCAGGCACAGCGGCTTCATCGCCTGCTACGCCACGCTGGCCAACCACGACGTCGACTTCACCCTCATCCCCGAGGTTCCGTTCCGGCTGGACAGCTTCCTGACATGCGTGCGCAAACGCGTCGAGCAGCAGGGCCATGCCGTGGTCGTGGTCGCCGAGGGCGCCGGCCAGGAACTGTTCCCCCAGTCCGCCGAAACCGACGCGTCGGGCAACGCGCGCCTCGGTGACATCGGAACCCTGCTGCGCGAAAGCATCACCGGCCACTTCGCGGACCACGGCACGGTGCTCTCGCTGCGCTACGTCGATCCCGGATACGCCATACGCTCGGTGCCCGCCAACGCGTTCGACGCCGTTTACTGCACCCGCCTCGCCCAAGCCGCCGCGCACGCGGGCATGGCCGGCTTCACCTCCATGGTCGTCGCCCGCTGGCACGGGCGCTTCATCCACCTGCCCATCGCCCTGGCCACTGCCACCCGCAACCAAGTCGACCCCCACGGTGACCTGTGGATGTCGGTACTCGAAGCCAACGGGCAGCCCAAACACCTCTGACGCGGCACGGTCCACATGGCGGATGCACCGCGAGACATAAGGACCAGGCGTGTGCTCGGGCTCGCCGCGTGTTCGAATACGCGTTAAGAGATCGGTGCCGAGTCGAGGAGTTTGCGCAGGCTAAGGCCGTCGGGTGCCAGGGCGCTGACGAGGACGGCTGGGCCGGGCAGCGGCATCACGGTGACGGCTCCGTCGCGGTCGTCGCGAGTGGCCACGGTGAGCCGGTCGGCGGGTGGGACGCGCTCCCAGGCGGGGTCGACGATCAGAATCGTGCCGATCGCACGGTCGCCGCTCGTCACGCCGGCGCCGAGAGAACCGGGGTAGTGCGGCCCCGCGGCGAGGGTGTGATCCAGCAGCGCCTTTCCGTTGCGCCGTACGCGTAGCCGCGTCGTGACGGAGCCAGGTGCTTCACCGTGGCGGCCGAGCACGGTCTCTTCGCGCCACAGCAGGCGTGAGCTCGCGGCGAGCTCGATGCGCGCGGTGGTGCGGTGGCGGGCACCACGCGCGACTATGAGCGGTTCGGGGCTCCAGGACAGGCTGGCGCGGTCTGCCACTCGGACAGCGATATCGAGGGTTGATTCGGTTTCGCCCAGTCCCGGCAGGGCGATCGATGCGGCGACGCTTCGCACGTCTACGCGTGCACCGGGGCCAAGTTCCACGTCGTATTCCAGTTCGTCGCCGCCGAGCGGGCCGGCGGCGCCACCGACGAGGTGGACGAGGGCGGCAGCCGGCCTGCTTGGGGAAGGCCGCTCGTGTGCTTCGGTGGATGGTTCCTCGTGCGTGTCGGTTTGACGCAGGAGCAGCGGCGCTTGTCCGGCCAACACGATCATGCGGGTGTGTCCGTCTGGGCGTGCTTCGGCGGCGATGCGGGCCGACGCCCTCACGTCAGGCTCACGCGGGGCTCGGGGCAGGGTTCGCGGCAGCGCGGCGCCGCGCGATGAGTCCCGTGATCCAGGCCGCAACCGCAGGGGCGCCCGAGTGTTCGGCGAGCGAGATGAACGCAGTGGGGCGCTCGCCGCGCTTGGCAGCGGCGTCGCGGCGCATGACCTCCAGGTCCGCGTGCACGAGGTGCGCCAGGTCGGTCTTGTTGATGACCAGCAGGTCGGATGAGGTGATCCCGGGGCCGCCCTTGCGCGGCACCTTGTCCCCGCCCGCGACGTCGATCACGAAGATCTGGTAGTCGATCAGGCCTTTGCTGAACGTGGCGGTCAGGTTGTCGCCGCCGCTTTCGATCAGCACCAGATCGAGAGGCGCGAAGCGTGCTTCGAGGGTTTCGACGGCGTCGAGGTTGGCGGAGATGTCGTCGCGGATGGCGGTGTGTGGGCAGCAGCCGGTTTCGACGGCCGCGATCCGCTCGGGATCGAGTACGCCTTGGCGCAGCAGGATCTCGGCGTCCTCGCGGGTGTAGATGTCGTTGGTGACCACGGCCAGGGAGTATTGCTCGCGAAGGGTGCGGCAGAGTGCTGCGACGAGGGCGGTCTTGCCGGAGCCGACCGGGCCGCCGATGCCGATGCGCAGCGGGCTGCCCGGTTGCGCGCGGCGGATTCCGAATCCCGCGGCCGGGGCCGGGCGCAGGCCGATTCCGGCGGCGCCGGGTTCGTCAGTGTGGTCACGATGCAAAGAGACGCACCTCCCAAGTGCTGTGATGTTCCGCAGACACGTCCAGTCGCGGGGCGCTGAATGAGGGCAGTTCGGCGGCTGGTCCGTGCGCCGCCTTGGTCGCGGCGGTGGCCACGTCGCCGACGAGCCGTTCGAGCGCCGCGAGCACGGCGGTGACCGCGTGGGGGTCGACGCCGAGCAGCCGGGTCGCGGCGTTCGCGGGTCCGGTAATGCTGCCGAGCGCGGCGGCTACGGCCGCGTCGTGCGGGTCGAGTCCGGTCGCCGCGCCGGCGGCTCCGAGGGCGAGCGGCTGGTGAGGGCCGTCGGGATGGATCGCGGCGGCGGCGTCGAGCGCGGGGTGCGGCCAGCCGGCGCGCACCGCGCGGATCAGCAGGCGGCCCAGTGCGCGTGATGCGCGGCGTTGCGCGGGAGACGGCGTACGTGCGTCGTATTCCGCGTCGAGATCGGCGAAGAGCGCGGCGGGTCCGGCTTGTTCGGCGCGGTTGGTCGGGTCGTACGCGGCTTGGACGGTGGCTGCGGCGAACGCTGCGCCGGTCAGGCCCACGGTGGTGAGCCTGCCGGTCAGGAAGGAGTGCAGATCGGCCGCGTCGCGTACCCGACCGGCGGCGACTGCCGCCTCCAGGCCTCCCGAGTGCGCGTGCGCACCGGCGGGCAGGCGACTGTCGGCGAGTAGCAGCAACGAAGTCAGGCTCATGACACCGCCCTAGAACAGGAAGTAGCGCTGGGCCATGGGCAGCACCTCGGCAGGTGCGGGCTCGACCGGGTCGCCGTCGATGCGCACGGTGAACGTGTCCGGGTCCACCTCGATCCGCGGCAGCGCGGTGTTTTCCGGCAGGTCGGCCTTGGTCAGAGTCCTTACGTCGCGCTGCAGGACGAGGCGGCGGCGCACCTCCAGCCGTTCGGCCAGCCCGTCTTCGAGGGCCGCCTCGGCGACGAACGCCAGGCTGGTGGCGGAAGCAGCCGCGCCGTACGCGCCGAACATCGGACGCGGGAGTACGGGCTGCGGGGTCGGGATCGAGGCATTCGCGTCGCCCATCGCGGCCCAGGCGATCGCGCCGCCTTTGAGCACCAGGGCCGGGCGCACTCCGAAGAACACGGGGTCCCACAGCACGAGGTCGGCCAGCTTGCCGGTCTCGACGGAACCGATCTCGCCGTCCATGCCGTGCGCGACCGCCGGGCCGATGGTGTACTTCGCCACGTATCGGCGGGCCCTGTGATTGTCGGCCGCACCGTCGCCGGGCAGCGCGCCGCGCCGCTTCTTCATCACGTGCGCGGTCTGCCAGGTGCGCAGCACGACTTCGCCGATGCGGCCCATCGCCTGCGAGTCCGAGCCGATCATCGAGATGGCGCCGAGGTCGTGCAGGACGTCCTCGGCCGCGATCGTGGTGGGGCGGATGCGCGACTCGGCGAAGGCCAGGTCCTCCGGGATCGACGGCTGCAGATGGTGGCAGACCATCAGCATGTCCAGGTGCTCGTCGATGGTGTTGACGGTGTGCGGCCGGGTGGGGTTGGTGGACGCGGGCAGGAAGTTCGGCAGCCCCGCCACGGTGATGATGTCGGGGGCGTGCCCGCCGCCCGCCCCCTCGACGTGGTAGGCCTCCAGGGTGCGCCCTGCCACCGCCGCGACGGTGTCTTCGACGAACCCTGCTTCGTTGAGAGTGTCGGTGTGGATGGAGACCTGCGCGCCGGAGGCGTCGGCAACGCGCAGGCACGTGTCGATGATCGCCGGGGTGGCGCCCCAGTCCTCGTGGATCTTGAATCCGGCGGCGCCCGCGCGCAGTTGTTCCCAGAGCGCGTGCTCGTTGGTCGAGTTCCCCTTGCCCAGCAACGCGAAGTTCACCGGCCAGGTGTCTAAGGACTCGAACATGCGCGCAAGATGCCAGGCGCCGGGTGTGACGGTGGTCGCCTTGCTGCCTTCGGCCGGGCCGGTGCCGCCGCCGATCAACGTGGTGACACCGGAGGCGAGCGCTTCTTCGATGGACTGCGGGCAGATCAGGTGTACGTGTCCGTCGATACCCCCAGCCGTCAGGATCTTTCCATTGCCCGCGATGATCTCGGTGGACGGGCCGATGACCAGTCGCGGGTGCACGCCGTCCATCGTGTCCGGGTTTCCGGCCTTGCCGAGCGCGACGATGCGGCCGTCGCGGATACCGACGTCGGCTTTGACGATGCCCCAGTGGTCGAGCACGATCGCGCCGGTGATGACCGTATCGGGGGTGCCCGGCACTCCGTCGCGCTCGACTCGCGTGGCGTGCGCCATACCCATCGATTCGCGGATCACTTTCCCACCGCCGAACACTGCTTCGTCGCCGCCTGCGCAGTGGTCGTGTTCGATCTCGATGAACAGGTCGGTGTCGGCCAAGCGGATGCGGTCGCCGGCGGTGGGTCCATAGAGGGCCGCGTAACGAGCCCGGGAGATCTCAGTCATCGAGTCGTCCTTCCGAGCGCGCACCGGCCTCGCCGCGTAGCCCGGTGACGATGCGCCGCCCGGTGATCGGCACGAGCCCAACCTCTCTCGGCAGACCGGGCTCGAAGCGGACCGCGGTTCCCGCCGGAATGTCAAGGCGCTGACCCCAGGCCGCCGCGCGGTCGAACTCGAGCGCGGGGTTGGCCTCGGCGAAGTGGTAGTGCGAGCCGACCTGCACCGGCCGGTCGCCGCGATTGCTGACGATCAGGGCCGTGCGCGGCGCGCCCGCGTTGAGCTGCACGGGCGCGTCGGCGAGGAGGTACTCGCCGGGGACCAGCGACTCGGTGGCCCCCGGCTGCCGCGATACGTGTTCTGACGCGGTGTCGTCTGATGCGGTGTTGTCTGACGCGCCGTTCGCTGACACGGTGCTCACCCGATCGGCCGGTGGACGGTGACCAGTTTCGTGCCGTCCGGGAAAGTGGCCTCGATCTGCACTTCCTTGATCATCTCGGCCACCCCCTCCATCACGTCCTCGCGGGTGAGCACCCGGCGGCCGGCATCCATCAACTCGGCCACCCCCTGCCCGTCGCGCGCCCGCTCCAGCAGGAAGGAGCCGATGACCGCGACCGCCTCCGGGTAGTTCAGCCGCAGGCCGCGCGCCCGTCGCTCCCGGGCCAGCCCGGCGGCGACGTGGATCAGCAGTCGTTCCTGTTCGTGGGGCGAGAGCAGCATCTGCGCGCCTTTCAGGCTTCGGCCGCCGCCGCGGCGACAGGCATTCCCAAGTCGACCGGTCCGGTCTTCTTGCAGGCATCGTGGCAGTCTTTCTCCAGGCTGCAACAGAGCGAGCAGATCGCGCCTTCGTGGAAGGGGCAGGCCGCCATGTCGGGACGCTCGAAGACATCGGCGCAGACGGTGCAAGTCAGCGTGGCCGCCGACAGCTGACCATCGACGATCAGCGGTTCGGCCATCTGGTCGATGCGGGCGATGTAGTAGCGGCCCTTGGTGAGGTAGGCGAGCACTGGGGATAGCACGATGCCGATGCCGAGCGCGATCAGCGGGGAGAACGCCTTGGCGTAGGCGCCGAACGCGTTGTAATAGGCGGCGATGGAGACCACGGAGGCGATCAGCATCGAGCCGAAGCCGACCGGGTTGAAGTTGTAGAGGTGCGCGCGCTTGAACTCGATGTAGGAAGGGCTCAGCTTCAGCGGTTTGTTGATGACCAGATCCGCTGTGACGGCGCCGATCCAGGCGATGGCGACGTTGGAGTAGAACCCGAGCACGTTGTTGAGGAAGGAGAAGACGCCGCCCTCCATCAGGGCCAGCGAGATGCCGACGTTCAGGAAGATCCACACCACCCGGCCCGGGTGCCAGTGCAGCAGCCGGGAGAAGAAGTTGGACCAGGACAGCGAGCCGGAGTACGCGTTCGTCGTGTTGATCTTGATCTGGGAGAGGACCACGAAGAAGGTGGCCAGGCCGAGCGCGACCGGGGCGGCGAAGGTCTTGAGGCCGGCCAGGTACTGCTGGATGGGCTGATCGGCCTTCACCAGGCCCACGCGGTCGGCGATGTAGAACGCGAGAAACGCCCCGCCGAGCTGCTTGAGCGCGCCGAGCACGACCCAGCCGGGTCCGGCCGTCAGCACCGCTGCCCACCAGCGTTTGTTGTTCGCGGCCGTCTTGTCGGGCATGAAGCGCAGGTAGTCCACCTGCTCACCGATCTGCGCGATCAGCGAGAGCGCGACGCCCGCCCCGGCTCCGGCGCCCAGGACGCTGAAGGACGAGCCGCTGGAGCTGTTGCCACCGAAGTGCGTGAACGCGGCGAACTTGCCAGGATCCTGAATCGCGATGGATACGAACGGGGCGACCATCAGCAGCAACCAGATCGGCTGCGTCCACACGTGCAGTTTCGATAGCGCCGTCATCCCGAAGATCACCAGTGGTATGACAAGCAGCGAGGAGATCAGATAACTGACGGCGAGCGGGATATGCAGGCCGAGCTGGAAGGCCTGCGCCATGATCGAGCCTTCGAGGGCGAAGAAGATGAAGGTGAAGCTGGCGTAGATGATCGAGGTCAGCGTCGAGCCGAGGTAGCCGAAGCCGGCGCCGCGGGTGAGCAGGTCCATGTCGATGGAGTACTTCGCCGAGTAGTACGCGATGGGAACACCGGTGGCGAAGATGATGACGGCCGCGATCAGGATCGCGACCGCGGCGCTGGAAAAGCCGTAGGAGATGGCGATCGAGCCGCCGATGGCGAAGTCGGCCAGGTACGCGATGCCGCCGAGCGCGGTGGTGGCCACGACGTACGGAGACCAGCGGCGGAAGGACTTGGGCGCGTAACGCAGTGAGTAGTCCTCGAGCGTGTCGTTCTTGGCCCAGCGGTGGTACGAGCGTCGAGCGGTGCTCGCTTCGGTGTGCGGCGCAGTGCCCGCTTCGACGTGCAGCGGTGGCGCGGTTTGGGCGGACCGGCTGCCGATGTCGGTCATGCTCTTCCCCTGTCACAGTCGCGGATGGCTGCTCCGGAAACGGCCTCCGGAACGGCACGAGCGTGCCGCGCGCCGGTGCAGGATGTGTTACGCCACGTTACTTCACAGAGAAATTATTTCCGCGAAGGGGTATTCGCGAGTGCAGAGCCCTACCATGGACTCGGGACGCACCGCGAACAGCGCACGGTGCACGACCGGCACAGCGAGGGGGCTTCACAGTTGCGCGACGATGTCGAAGTCGAACGCGTCGGCGCGCGCCAGGTAGATGCGCTGGGCGACGTGGTTGCCGCGCAGCGCGAGCGGCCCGCGCGGACCCTCGTACTGCACGCCCTCTCCCGTTCGCATCAGAGCACGTACATCCAGGGTGCCGGCCCGCTCGGCGAGGGCGGCCAGCAGCCGTACTCCCTCGTAGCAGGACTCCCCCAGGCTGCTGAGCACCGGCGCGTGCGCGCCGAACCGCGCGGCGTACCGGCCGCCGAAATCCATGCTCTCCGCGGTGGCCAGGGTCTCGAAATAGCCCGCGGCCGCCCACAGGTTCGCGGTGCCCTCCGCGCCGGTGGCCAGCAGCATGTTCTCGTCCATGTGGGTGCTCAGCCGCAGCATCTGCCCGTGCAGGCCGCGCTGCGCGAACGCGCGGTTGAAGTGGACCGCGTCAGCGCCGACGAGCAGCATCAGCACCGCGTCAGCGCCACTGCGCTCGATGGCGCTCAGCACACGGTCGTAGCGCTCGGTGCCCAGCGGCACGAACGCCGCCCCACGCACTTCGCCGCCGCATGCGCGCGCATAACGCCTGGCGGCGTGGGCGGTGACGCGGGGCCAGACGTAATCGTTGCCGACCACGAACCAGCGGCGCGCCGAAGCCGCCTGCGCGAGCACGCGCATCGCGGGCAGCAATTGACCGGCCGGGGTTTCACCCGTCACGAACACTCCGGGTGTTCTCTCGCCGCCCTCGTACTGCGCGGTGTACACGTACGGCACGCGCCCGGCGATCCGCGGACTCAGAGCCCTGCGCACCGCGGAGATGTGCCAGCCCACCACGGCGTCCACCGCGCCGAGCGACACCAGCGCGCCAACATCGTCTGCGACCTGCCGCGGTGCGCGGCCGCCGTCCACCGGCACCAGCCGCACCCGCCGGCCCAGCACACCCCCGGTCTCGTTCAGCTCGCCGACCGCCAGGCGCGCGGACAGCTCACAGGACGGTCCGAACACCCCGGCCGGCCCGCTGAGCGGCACCACCAGCGCCACGGCCAGTTCCTCCGTCCTGCGGCCGGGCGCGAGCGCGCCGGCGGACGGCGGCTGCGGAGGCTCGGCGGGCACGCGACCACCTCGAGGCGAGAACGAGAACGTACGGCGGACAGGCGTGGAAGGTGCAGTGCCGCTATGGTGACGGGCGCGTGGCGCGCACGTCCAGCGCCGATCAGGCGACGGGCGCGGCTTCGCCGTACGAGAGGAGAGAGCGCGTGAGCAGCGCGACACCCCCCCGTGACCTGGTTCATCTGCTCAGCCGCGCCGAGCACCTCGCGGCCCGCCGCCTGACCGCGGCACTGGAGCCGGAGGGCTGCTCCCTCGAACAGTGGCGCGCTCTGGCATTCCTGGCCGGTGGTGCCGGACGCACCATGACCGAGCTCGCCGAGTACGCCCTGCTGCCCGCACCGACCGCGACCAAGCTGATCGACCGGATGGTCACCGACGCGCTTGTCTACCGACGCCCCGATCCTGCCGACCGACGCAGAGTTCTGGTTTACCTGACCGAGCGCGGCGCGGCGCTACACGAGCGCGCGGCTGCGATCGTGCGCGAGGTGGCGGCTTCGCTGGCCGACGACGGCACTCTCGCCACGCGACTCGCGCACCTAGGCGACACCCTGGAGTCCGCGCCGCACCGCATCCCCGTCCCTTCGCCCGCGCCCACCGCAGGATAGGCACGCTGGGGCTTCGCGGCCGACGAGCGCGGTCAGCGGCTCAATCCACGAAGTCGATCAGATAGGTCGCGGGTTCAGGGTTGGCCGTGCTGAGGATCAGTTGCCCGTTGTCGGCGCGGCGATAGGTGCACGGCTGCGTGACGCGGCCGTCCGCACGGCGCAGCCGTGGTGTCCGGGCTTGGCTTCGGCCGGGTGTTGCGACCGCGAGTTCCGCTAGCGGCCGGCTCGTGGTCAACCTGGCTTGGCGCAGTTCGCCGTGCTGCCAGCGCAAGTCGACGACGACGCCGCCGCGTGCGCGCAGGCCGCGTGCTACGCCATTCGGCCAATGGTCGCCCGGCAGCGCGGGCAGCAGACGCAGCACGCCGTTGTGCGATTGCAGCAGCATCTCGGCGATGGCTGCGGTGATGCCGAAGTTCCCGTCGATTTGGAAGAGGCCGGGCGGGTGCAGGTCGAACAGGTTTGGCGCGACGGACGTGGTCAACAGCGTGCCGACCGCCTGATGGGCAAGTTCCGCTTCACCCAAGCGCGCGGCGAGTGCGGTCACCCAGGCGAGGCTCCAGCCGGTACCTCCTCCCCCGTGCTCCAGTCGCCGTTTCAGTGCTTTGCGGGCCGGTTCAACGCACGTGGTTTCAGAGATGGGGTCGATCGCGCTGCCGGGATAGAGGGCGTAGAGGTGGGAGAGGTGGCGGTGTCCGGCATCCTCCTCCGGTAGGTCTTCCCACCACTCCAGCAGACGTCCGTCTGCGCCTGTCGCCGGCCGGCGCAACTGTGAGCGTGTCCGCGTGAGCCGCGCGGCGAACGTCTTGTCTGTGCCGAGCAGTGCGGCGGCGGTTGCGGTGGTTTCGAAGAGTTCGTCGATGAGCCAGTAGTCCATGGCGCTCCCGGCGGACACCGCGGCCAGCCGGCCGTCCGGCGCACGGAAGTGGTGTTCCGGGGAAGTCGACGGGCAGGTGACCAGCCTTCCTTCGCCGTCGTCGACGAGAATGTCGAGCGCGAACCGGGCGGCGCCACGCATCACCGGGTAAGCGCGCTTCGCCAAGAACTCGATGTCGCCGGTGAATTGGTAATGCTCCCACAAGTGCGCGGCGAGCCAGGGTCCTGCCATCGGCCAGGTCGCCCAGACCGGATCGCCGGACACCGGGTTGGTGGCTCGCCACAGGTCGGTGTTGTGGTGGCAGCACCAGCCGCGGGCCCGATAGGACGTCTTGGCGGTACACGCGCCCGCTTCGGCAAGATCGCCGATCAAGTCGAACAGCGGCTCGTGGCACTCGGCGAGTCCGGTGGTCTCCGCGGGCCAGTAGTTCATCTGGACGTTGATGTTCGTGGTCCAGTCGCTGTTCCACGGCGGGGCGACTTCGCGGTTCCAGATGCCTTGTAGGTTGGCCGGCTGGGTGCCGGGGCGCGAGGAAGCGATCAGCAGGTACCGGCCGTAGGCGAAGAGCAGCGCGGCTAGACGCGGATCGTAGGAACCCGACCGTGCTGCGACTGTGCGCTCCTCGGTCGGCGCGTCGGACGATTCGTCGGCAGGCTCAAGCTGCACCGCGCAGGCCCGGTAGAGACGCCGGTGGTCGGCGACGTGCTCGGTGTGCAGTTCCTCGTATGACCGTCGTTGTGCGGCGTGCACGAACTGGCGCGCCTCCTGGACCACCGAATCGTCCGGCCCGAGCGGCGCATTGCGCCAGCCGCGATAGCCGGTGGCGACAGCGACCAGGATGACGACGTCATCGGTCTCTGAGACGGTGACCGAATCGGGTGCCATGGCGACCCGGCCATCCGGTGCTATCACGCGCAGGACAGCGGCGAAGCCCATGCCCGCGTCGGATGAATAGGTGGCGGGTCGTTCATGCTGGAAGGCGATGTGCGCGGGAACGCGGCCCCGGATCGCCAGTTCACCCTCGTGATGCGATTCGGTTCGTGTGTCTGGATGAACGCTGTCGAAGCGCGCGGTGAAGGCGAGAGCGCCGGAGCGCTCGGCCTTGATGCGCAGTGCCATGACACCGGCGGGCGCGGAAACGAAGGCTTGCCGCTCGATGCTCACGCCGTCCAGCTTGTAGGCGGTGGTGTGAACCGCGCGGTCGAGATCCAGGGTCCTGCGATAGCCGGTCACGTCATCTGCCGCGCCTGCGAACCCGATGCGCAGCGTGGCTAGCGGCTGGTACGCCTCTGTGTCGGGACCATGCATCCGCGTGGCGATCTCGTCGGCGCGCACGTAGTCGCGATCGCGAAGCACGGCTTCGCGCAAGGCAGGCAGGTGCATCGCGGCCCGGTATCGGTCGCGCGGACCCGGGCCGCCCGACCAAAGCGTGTCGGCGTTGAGTTCGATGCGTTCCTCGCGCACGCCGCCGTAGACCATGGCGCCCAAGCGGCCGTTCCCCAGCGGCAGGCCTTCAAGGAAGCTCTCGGCCGGTCGCCGGTACCAAAGTCGGTCGAGTGTGAAGTCGTCGGATCCGAAGTCATCGATCCGGTCCGCACTCAGCACGGCGCAAGCCCGAACGCAAAGCTCGTGGGCACCGCGGCAAGGGTGTACTGCGCGGGCAGCCAGGGACCGCAGGCCGCGCTGCCGATGCCGTGATGCGCGTGGTCGACGTGCAGGTGCAGCGATCCATCGGCGCGCAGATCGCTGGTGTGGCGCGCGGCTTCGAGCGCTGCGGTGCTCCATGGCCTGGCCGTCAGATCGAACCAGGGAGCGCCTACAAGTTCCAGCCCGCGCCCATTCGGGCGCGTTACGCGGGCTCGGCGTACTTGGCGGCGGTTGCCGTTCTCCTGCGGGAAAACGTACGGAGTCTGCATCGCCGCGACGGTGGCGCGGTAGCGGCCTACGCGTGCAGCCTGGCCGGTGTCGCGGTAAGCCTCGCCGGGACCGAGACCGAACCATTCGATCTGTGTATCGGCGTCTGCGCCGGGGATCGTCATGGCGACGCCGAGCCTGGGCAGCGGGCACGGCCACGTACCCTCCGGTGTCACCTCGATTGTCAACCAGAGCGCGCCGTCGTCGGCGTGTGCGGTCCAGCGGTAGTCGGCTCGCAATGCGACCTGCGCACCGGCTGCGGCCACCCTCGTCTGAATCAGAAGGTTGTCATGTCCAGCCGAGACGGACAGCAGCTTGTGCCGCATCCGGTCGAGCCCGGCGTCGCGCCAGGCGTCGATCAGCGGCGCGCCGAGTGCGTTTCTCAGGTCGTTGTCGATCGGTGCGCGCCACACGTCCAAGCGCGGTCCGTCGAGCTGGAGGTCCCCGAGGCGGCGCAGTGCACCGGTGCGGCGGTCAAACCGCGCCGCCCCGAGGACGATCGTGTCGGCGCCGTCGTGGGCGAGCGGCACCAGGGCGAGCTGCGGCGGCGTGGGCGCGGGTGCGAGCCCGGCCTGGGCTGCCGGGAGGATTCGGGACTGCGCCCAGGCGATTTCGTGTCCGGATGCGGCCCACGGCTCGTCGGCGTCGAGCGAGGCGCTGACGGTCAGCCACAACTCACCCGCCGTCGCGATCGGGGCACTGAGAAGGGCGTCGAGCTTGTCCGGCCAGGGGACGATCGTCGTCTGCGCCGCGCCTACGGGTTCCACGGGCAGGTCGTCGGTCGCGACCGGATCGCCGTCCGCTTCCAGCGTCCACCGCCAGCGCAGATAGGCGGTGCTGCGGGAGTGGTGAAGGTTCCGGATCGCGATGTGGCGGCGGTCGGGGTCGATCGTGAGGCGGACCGGTTCGCTGACCTTCTTGTAGTCCAGCAGTCCGGGCGACGGGGTGCGGTCGGGGAAGACCAAGCCGTCGGCGACGAAGTTGCCATCGTGGATCTCCTCGCCGAAGTCGCCGCCATAGGCGTAGTAACGCGAGCCGTCAGGCGCGGTCTGCGCGATGCCGTGGTCGATCCACTCCCAGATGAAGCCTCCGGCCAGGCGCGGATGCGCGTCGAAGAGTTCTTCATACTCGGACAGGCCGCCGGGTCCGGTGCCCATGGCGTGCGCGTATTCGCACAGGATGAACGGCAGGCCGCGGCGGTGGGCGTCGTGCGCCGGATCGCTGGTCAGCGCCTCTTGGCCCCGGCCGATTGCGGCCACCTCGTCATAGCCGGCGTACATCTTCGAGTACAGATCGACGTAGGAGGCGTTCTCGTGATCGCCTTCGTAGTGGATCAGGCGGCTGTCGTCACGCGCGCGGATCCACTGCGCCATCGCGGCCAGGTTCTGTCCCGTGCCGGCCTCGTTGCCGAGCGACCAGGCGATGATCGAGGGATGGTTCTTGTCCCGCTCGACCGTGCGCGCGGCCCGGTCCAGGTACGCCTCGCGCCATGCGGGATCGTCGCTGGGGTTGCCTTGCCAGCCGCCGAAGACGAAGCCGTGGGTTTCCAGGTCGCACTCGTCGATCACCCACAGCCCGTAGGCGTCGCAGAGATCGAGGAAGCGCGAGTCCGGCGGGTAGTGGCTGGTACGCACGGCGTTGATGTTGTGCCGTTTCATCAGCAGCACGTCCGCGAGCATCGTGTCGGGTGTCAGCGCGCGGCCGGTCTCCGGGTGCCACTCGTGCCGGTTCACTCCACGCAGCCGGATCGGCTTGCCATTGACGGTCAGCACACCGCCGTCCACACTTACCCGCCGGAAGCCGATGCGTAGCGCGATGGTCTCGCCGTCCGCGACGAGAAAGCCCTCGTAAAGCTTGGGCTGTTCGTCAGACCAGGGCGTGACCGCGTCAAAGGTGTGCGGCCCGGCGGGATCGGCGCCGACCAGGCCGAGTTCGGGCACTGACAGCTGAGCTGCGGCGGAGGTCTGGACGCTGAGGGTGCCGCAGCCGGTGCCGGCGTCGTAGTCGGCGTGGACGAAGAAATCCTCCAGTCCGCGGGCGATGATCCGCACGCTGCGGAATATTCCGGAGAGCCACCACATGTCCTGGTCTTCGAGGTAGCTGCCCGCCGACCACTGGTGCACCCGCACGGCCAGGACGTTGCGGCCAGGGGTCAGGGCGTGTGAGATATCGAACTCGCTGGGCAGCCGGCTGCCCTTGGCGTCGCCGAGCCGGATGCCGTTGAGCCACACCGCGAAGCACGAGTCCACGCCCTCGAATCGCAGCGCCGCGTGCGCAACCGGGAAATCGGCGTCCGCGTCGAATTCGAGCCGGTATTCGCCAGTCGGATTCTCGTTCGGCACACGCGGCGCATCGAGCGGAAACGGGTACACGATGTTCGTGTACGCGGGCAGGCTGTATTGCGGCGCGTCCAGGATGCCGTGCATCTGCCAGCTGGAGGGCACCGCGATCTCGTCCCAGGCGGCGCTGGCGAATTCAACTGCCTCGAAGCCTTCGGTGATGTCGTCGAGGCCTGATGCGAGGCGGAAGCGCCAGACACCATCCAGCTCGATCGTTTGGGCGTCGGAGGCGAAAGCCGCGCGCGGGCGCAGGCTGCCGCAGCCGGGAGAACGGTCTTCGACATAGGCGTGGTCCGTCGGCAACGGGATTTCCTAACCTTTCAGACCGGTGGTTGCGACGCCGCGCACGAACGAGCGCTGCGCGAGGAAGAAGACAATCAGCACCGGCAGGACGTAGAACATCGTCCCGGCCGCCAGAACGTTGGACAGCGGCGTGTCGGTGACCGGGTCGGTATAGCCGTTGCCCATCGCGACGGCCAGGGTCGTCTTGTCGTTGTTCAGGAAGATCTCCGGAGTGAAGAAGTCGCCCCAGACCCAGGTGAACGACAGGATGAAGGAGGTGGCCAGCACCGGCTTGGACAGCGGCAGGAAGATCCGCGCGAAGATGCGCAGCCAGCCGCAGCCGTCCAGGATCGCCGCGTCCTCCAGCTCGGCCGGGAGTGAGGCGAAGAACTGGCGGAACAGGAAGGCCAGGAACGGCGAGGCGGCCAGTCCCCACAGCACCCACGGCCAGCGCGTGTTGACCAGGTGAATCCGGGTGAACAGCACATAGGTCGGGATCACGGTGAGGATCTGCGGCACCATGCTGGTAGCCAGCATCAGGACGAACAGCCCGGAGCGGCCGCGGGCGCGCAGCCGCGCGAAACCGAACCCGACCAGCGCGCTGGTGATGGTGATCAGCGTCGCGTAGGGGACAGCGATCAGCAGCGTGTTCCACAGGTACTGCCAGAAGTCGATCAGAGTGAGCGCCTGCTTGTAGGTGCCCCATTGAGCGTGCTGCGGCAGCAGGTGGACATTGATCGACGCCGACTCGGCCGCGGACTTGAGGGAGTACAGGAAGTTCCAGGCCACGGGCGCGACGAACAGCGCCGCGAGCAGGATCAGCCCCGTGTACGTCAGGAACCTGCTGCGCCGCTGGTCCGCGCGCGTGCCGAACGTCATGCCGCCGCCGCTCATCGCCGACCGGCCTTTCCGTCCTGTTCGACCTCGTAGTAGACCCAGAACGAGCTGCTGCGCAGGATCGCCGCCGTGATCACGAGGATGACCACGAACAGGATCCACAGCAGCGCCGCGCCGTACCCGTACTGCTGATAGTCGAAGAACTGGGCGTAGACATGGACCATGTAGAGGTAGTCGCCTGCCTGCACGTGCGTCGGATCGGTGA
This sequence comes from Actinocrinis sp., assembly GCF_035653575.1. Classification (GTDB taxonomy): domain Bacteria; phylum Actinomycetota; class Actinomycetes; order Streptomycetales; family Catenulisporaceae; genus Actinocrinis. The sequence continues at coordinate 32,216 of NZ_DASRBQ010000062.1, read as the reverse complement.
ACCCGCCGCCCGCACCGGAGTTCACCGCCGGCGAGAGCAGCAGCGGCTGCACTACCGTTTGCAGGGAAGCGATGGTGGCGAATACGAACTGGAAGAAGACGACCGGGCTGAGGATCGGCAGCGTGATGCGGCGGAAGCGCTGCCACGCGCCCGCGCCGTCGACCGTCGCCGCCTCCAGCAGCTCCGCCGGGATGCCTTGCAGCCCGGCCAGGAAGATCACCATGCCTCCGCCGAGGCCCCACAGCGCGAGCAGCACCATGATCTTGAACGCCCACGGGTCGGACAGCCAGCCGACCGCGCCGACGCCGAACCAGGAGAGCACCGTGTTCAGCAGGCCGGTGTTGCGGTCGAACAGCAGCTTGAACATCAAGGTGGTGGCGACCACCGGGATGACCGAGGGCAGGTAGAAGATCGTGCGGAACACGCCGACCGCGCGCAGCCGCCGGTTGACCAGCACCGCCAGGCCCAGGCCGCCGGCCAGCGAGAGCGGTACGGTGACGACGCCGTAGACCGCAGTCGTGCGCAGGCCGGACCAGAAGTGCTGGTCGTGCCAGGCCTTGTTGTAGTTGGCGAAGCCGACCCAGTGCCAGTGCCCTGAGAGGCCGTCGAAGTTCGTGAACGACATGCCGAGGGCGTAGAACATCGGGATGGCGGTCAGCGCGAGGAAGCCGAGCAGCCAGGGCGAGACGAAGGCGTAGAACATCCACGGCGAATAGCGGCGCCAGCGCCGGGGGCCGCGTTGGAGGGTCCAGGCGGCGCCGCGCGCCGCGAGGGCACGCGGCGGCACCGCTTCCAGGGCGCCGTTGTCGGACACCGCGTCGTCTGACACGGTGTTCCTAGACGCATCGTTCTTGGACGCCGTCTCAGGCACCGAGCTGCGCCTTACCCGAGTCGATGATCCCGTTGACGGCCGCCTGGAGGCTCGACACCGTCGCATCCAGCGATGCGCCGCCTTGCACCGCTCCGGTCAGCGCCGTGTTCAGCGCGGCCTCCATCGCCGAGCCCGCCGCGTACGGAGAGAACTTCAGGACGCTGAGGTATTTGACGTTGTTCATCTGCGTCGCGTACGTCGCCGAGGTGAAGGGCGTGTTCTGCGGCAGGTACTTCCGGTTGCTCAGGCACAGCGGCAGGCCGCCGCCTTGGGCGAAGTGGGCCTTGGCGCCGTCGGTGCCCGATCCGCGCCACGCCTCGAGGAATTTGAACGCCAGGTCCTTGTTCGCGGCCTTCGCCGGGATCCACGCGCCGGAGCCGCTCATGCACGCGTCCACACGGGTCGAACCGAACTGCGGCGCCGGGGCGAACACCGAGACCTGCTGGAGCTTGGCGGAATTCGCGCCCGCGTCCTGCCCGAGGATCTCCTGGCTGAACCAGTACCCGTAGCTGACGATCGCGATCCGGTCGGCGTCGTACACCGGCCCGTCCCAGTTCGACTCCTGATCCAGCGGACCCGGGCCGGTGCGGGCTTTACCCCAGTCGATGTACCACTGCAACGCCTTGCGGGCCTCGGGCGTGGTGAAGTCGGCCTTGGTGAAGTCGTCGTTCCACAGCGAACCGCCCTGCTGGGCGATCATCTGCATCAGGTGCGCCTGATTGTCGAAACCCCACACCGGGTCGAAGCCGTAGACCTGGGTCTTGCCGCCGGAGCGCTTCGTCAGCTGCTTGCCGATGGTCAGGTACTCGTCGTACGACATCGGGTCCGTGGTCGAGGGATGCGGGATCTTGGCCGCGTCGAGCATGTCCGTGCGGTACCAGATCATCGCGTCCTGCGAATAGTCGGACGGAATTCCGTAGATGGAGCCCTTGCCCTGGGTCTTGCCGTCGAACTTGTACACCCCGATGATCGGGTCGAGGTCGTCGGACTTGAAGTACTGGCTCTTGGCGAAGTAGGGGTCGAGGTTCTCGGCCAGGCCACGGGCGATGATGTTGGGCATCTCGGCGGCGCCGTTGGTGCGCACCAGGTCCGGCGGGCTGCCGGCGGCCAACGCGGCGTTCAGCTTGACCTGGTCGAACTTCGAGACCTTCACGACGCAGTCGTTGGCGGCCTGGAACGCCTTGAGCGCCGGCGCGAACGCCTGGTCGGTGTCCACGTTGTCGATCATCACGTTGAGGACGGCCTTGCCGCCCGCGGTCTTGGTCGCGGAACTCGACGAGCAGGCAGCCAGAGCGCTGCCGCCGAAAGCGAGCCCGGCGGCGGCGGCGCCGGTACGGCCGAGGAAGGCGCGGCGGGAAAGCGAGTTCTGGGACATCGGTGTCCCCCTTTGAGGGTGGCGGGAGAAACGGACACGACAAGAAACTGATATGCGTTTTGGGATTTCGGGCATGCCGAGGGCGACACGGCGCCCTGAACTCGTCAGCGCCGCGGCCCGAACCCGCTCATTGAGCCAAGCTATTTACTTATGCGACCGCGTCCACGCCGCGCGCCGGCGGCGGGGCGCTGCTGGACCGCACGACCAGCCGTGGCCGCAGCAGTGAGATGGCGTTCGCGGGCGGCTCACCGGACTGCACCGCGCGCAGCAGCAGTTCGACGGCTTCTTGGGCCATCTGCCGCTTCGGGAAGGCGATCGTGGTCAGCGCGGGGTGTGCGCGGCCGACCTCGGCGATGTCGTCGAACCCCACGACAGACAGGTCCCGCGGCACGTCTCGCCCGGCCAGCTTGGCGGCTTCCAGCGCGCCGAGGGCGAGGATGTCGTGCGTCGCGAAGATCGCCGTGGCGTCCGGGTAGGCGGCCAGCGCGCCGGTGGCCGCGTCAAACCCGCCGTCCGGGGAGGACTGCGCCGTGGCGAACACGGCCTGGTCGCTGACGGTCAGCCCGTCGCGGCCGAAGGCGCGGCGCAGGCCATCGATCCGCCGCTGGTGCGCGGGCAGATCGGCGATCACGATGATGTTCTCGTGGCCCAGTTCGCGCAGGTGCTGCCCGGCCAGGAAGCCGGCGTGCTCGTAGTCGATGGACACGACCGGCAGGCTGTCCGGCGGATCGACCTCCCAGGCGCACAGCGCGACCGGGAACCGCACCCCGGTCAGCGTCGGCAACTGCTCGGCCACGCCCTCGTCCCCGGCCACCAGCAGCGCGTCCACCGAGCGCGCGGTGAGGATCTCCAGATGCTGGCGGGTACGCTCCGCGTCGCCTTGCGTGGTGGCCAGCAGCAGGTTGTAGCCGTGGCGCATCAGGACGTCCTCTACCTCCTCGACCACCTCGCAGTAGAACGGGTTGACCACCGTCGGCACGAACAGCCCGACGGTCATCGTCGTGCCGGTGGCCAGCGAGCGGGCCACCAGGTTCGGCTTGTAGCCCAGCTCCTCGATCGCCGCCCGCACGCGGGCCGCGGTCTCGGGTCGTACCGCCACTTTGCCGGTCACCACGTTGGACACGGTCTGCTTGGTGACCCCTGCACGCGCGGCCACTTCTGCCATCGTCACCACGGCGCCACCTTTACTTGACCGGTCCAATTTCACTGCACCGGACCGTAGCGGCGCTGTCCGGTTGAGTCAACCCCCACGTCGAGGCGCCACCTCCAGTGGCCACCTATCACCCGAGCATGGTGATGCATCAGAATAGGTAAACATCGCGCTCCACGCGGACAATGCGTTGATCTTTGAACCGGAGACCGGATTCTTCGCCACCTCTTGACGCGCAAGTCACCCTTCGTTAGCTTCTCGGCTTGCGCAGCTTTAGCGGTCAAATGACGGCAGCGCGCGACGCTCGACAACCCGCCCCCCTCTCCCGCGACGTTCCGGCATACACAAAGAGGTGACTATGCCCGCGCCGACCCGCACCCGCGGCCATCCTCCTCCCGCGGCGCGCCCGTCTCGCGCCGCGCCCACGCGAATCCCAGCCGCTGCGGCCGTCTCCACTGTGCTCGCGCTGCTGATCGCGGTCGCCGTGACCGTCACGGTTCTCGTCGGGCACGACCGCGCCGGACGCGGCGGCAACTCCGCCGGGCGGGCAGACTCCGCCGCCGCAGGCGCGCACCCCGCAGCACCGCTCGCCGTCGGCGCCCAAGCACCGGCATTGAACCTGACCGACGCGGCCACCGGGAACCGGTATGCGCTCGCGTCCGCCACCAGCACGGTCACGCTGGTCTCCTTCCTGAGCACCCAGCCGGACACCGCGGACACCCCTTCGCGCAGCCAGGCGGTGGCTTTGGTCAGCCTCGCCACGCAGTACGGCGTCCGTGGGCTGCACGTGGCGATCGTCGATGAAAGCGGTGCATCGGCCGGATCCGGCGCGCTGGCAAATACGGCCTACGACTGGCAGCTCGGTCCGGTCGCGTTGCTGGCAGATCCCGGCCGCGGCGCGGCGGACCGGTACGGGGTCGTCTCGACGCCGAGCTCGTTCCTGATCAACGATTCAGGCACCATCCTCGCCCGATGGCCGGGATACGTCCTGACCTCGACGGCCGCCGCCAGCATCACGGCAAGTCTGCCGGTTTCCTCCGCGTCCTGAGCGCTCCAGCGTTCGCGTTCCCAGGCGCCACAACGCAGTCCCGCACATCCGCGCATCGGCAAACCAGCACAGACACGCACCTAACCAGAGGAGTGGGTACCCCCATGCCGCGAACCTCCCAGCCGCCCGGCGGATTGCTGCGCCGGTCGCTCGCCCTGCTCGCCGCGGTCGCGGCCGTGGCGGCCGGCTCAGTGATGGCCGAAGCGGCGCCGGCCGCAGCTGCCACGGGCACGACGTACTACGTCGACTGCGCCGCGACGACCAACGGCACCGGCACCCAGGCAAGCCCCTGGAACAGCACCGCCTCGGTCAACGCGGTGACCTTCCAGCCAGGCGATCAGATCCTGTTCGACCGCGGCACCACCTGCTCCGGCAACCTCGCTCCGCAGGGCTCCGGCAGCAGCGCCGCCGCCATCACCATCGATGCCTACGGAACCGGCGCCCTCCCGGTCATCGCCGCCGGAAGCAGCGCCGCCGCGGCCGTGCAGCTGTCCGACCAGAGCTACTGGAACCTCCAGAACCTCAAGATCACCGGCGGCGTCGACTACGGCGTCTACATCACCGGGAACACCGCGAACGCCACCCTGACGAACTTCAACCTCACCAACCTCGACGTCTCCGCGGCCACCGGGACCACCACCGTGCGCGGCGATTCCGGCGAGGTGTACGTCTATCCGCGCGGCAGCCAGGAAGTCATCGACAACGTCGTGATCAACGGCGTCACCGCGCACGACGCCAACGTCGGCGAGGGCATCTTCGTCGGCGGCGCCTACGGCGCTTTCCCGCCCGGCACCTCGGTGCCCGGCCCAGGCGGCACGCCGATCGGCCAGAACATCACCATCGAGAACTCCACCGCGCACACCGTGGCCGGCGACGGCATCCTGATGACGATGGTGCAGAACGGCACCATCCAGAACAGCGTCGCGTACGACTCGGGGGCCTGCTCCGCCTGTGGCAGCACGCCGAGCGGTCTGTGGGAGTGGTACTGCCAGAACTGCACGCTGCAATACAACGAGTCCTACAGCAACCACACCTGGGGCAGCAGCGACGGCGGTGCGTTCGACATCGACAACTACAACTCGAACAACACCCTGCAGTACAACTACGGCCACAACAACGACGGGTACTGCCTCGCCGTCTTCGGCGACCACGGCTTCACGCCCGTCAACGACGTATTCAGATACAACGTCTGCGCCGACAATGAACAGAAATCCTCGTCCAGCAGCGACGAGATGGATCTGTGGCAGACCGCCTCGACCAATGTCCAGCTGTACAACAACACCTTCTACTTCAATCCGGCGAACGGCCGCCCCTTCCTCCAGCAGACCACCAGCGGCGCGTCCGGGCTGTTCAAGAACAACATCGTCTACTCCACGCAGGCCGACCTGCTGAACACCACCGGAAGCTTCGCCTTCGACAACAACATCTACTACGTCTCCACCGGCACGACGCCGACCTTCACGCACAACGGGACGAGCTACTCCGGCCTGTCCGCGTACCAGTCGGCCACCGGTCAGGACACGCATTCGCTGACCAGCAACCCGTTGCTGAACAACCCGACCTACAGCGGCACCGGCGTATCGCTGACCGCTGACACGCTTCAGGCAGGTTCGCCCGCGTTCGGCGGCGGCATCAACATCTGCCAGGGCATCGCGGGCTGCTCGATGGGCACCCAGGACTTCTTCGGCGACCCGGTCACCACTGCGGGCACGCACACCATCGGCGCCGAGGACGTCCCCACACCGCTCAGCCCGCCGGTCAACACCGGCTTCGAGAGCGGCTGCTCGTCCTGGAACTGCTACGGCGGCGCGGCGGCCACCACCGGCAACGCCCGCACCGGCAACGACGCGGTCCGGCTGCCCGGCGGCAGCAGCGCGGGCGCCGAGCAGACCGTGACCGGGCTCGCCCCGAACACGCAATACCGCTTGCAGGGCTTTGCAAAGAGCGCGACGGCCGGGCAGTGCGTGTACGTCGGTGTGAAGAATTTCGGCGGCACGGAGACGCGCACCTGCGTCAGCACCACCAACTACACCGCCGGCGCGGTCACGTTCACCACCGGGTCGACCAACACCAGTGCGCTGATCTACTTCTGGAATCCGCCGACCAACACCGCCACCGGGTACGGCGACGACATCTCCCTCAGCGCCGTCCCGGCCGCGCACAACTACGGCGCCCTGCTGAACTCGGCGTCCAGCAGCTGCCTGGACATCACCGGCGGCAGCCAGAGCGCCGGCACCGCCGCGGAGCTGTGGAGTTGCAATGGCGGCACCAACCAGCAGTTCACTCGCGCGGCCGGCAGCGAGCTCCAGGTCTACAGCGGCGCGGCCACCATGTGCCTTGACGTCTCTGGCGGCGTGGCCACGGCCGGAGCGGCAGTCGTGATCGAAAGCTGCACCGGCAGTTCGACGCAGCAGTGGACCACGCATCCGAGCGGCACGATCACCGAGACCGCGTCAGGGCTCTGCATCGGCCCGACCGGCGGCGCCACTGCCGACGGCACCAAGCTCCAGCTCCAGACGTGCACCAGCGCCTCGAACCAGACCTGGACCGAGCTGTAACCCCTCCCGCCGAAACAGAAGGTTCCACACCATGCCTGATATCCGAAGGCGGAGGCGACCGCGCGCCGCGGTCCTCGCGACCGCCGCTCTCAGCCTGGCGCTGACCGGCCTCGCGCCGATCTCCCCCGCTCATGCCGCGACCGTGAACACGACGATCACTGTCGACGGCACCAGCCCCGGGCGTACGTTCGACGGCGTCGGCGCGATCAGCGGCGGTGGCGGCAACACGCGCCTGCTAGTCGACTACCCGGCCACCCAGCGCAACCAGATCCTCGACTACCTGTTCAAACCGGGCCACGGCGCGGACCTGCAAATCCTCAAGGCCGAGATCGGCGGCGACACCAACTCCACCGACGGCGCCGAATCAAGCATCGAGCACACGCAGGGCACGATCAACTGCTCCAACGGCTACGAATGGTGGCTGATGCAGCAGGCCAAGGCGCGCAACCCGAACATCAAGCTGTACGGCCTGGCCTGGGGCGCGCCCGGCTGGGTCGGCAGCACCTTCTGGACCACCAATACCATCAACTACCTCATCTCCTGGCTCGGCTGCGCCAAGCAGAACGGCCTGAGCATCGACTACCTCGGCGGCTGGAACGAGCGCAGCTACAACATCTCCTGGTATGAGCAGCTTCGCAGCACCCTGAACGCGAACGGCTACTCCGCGGTGAAGATCGTCGGCGCCGACGACAACTGGAACATCGCCAACGACATCGACAGCAACTCCACGTTCGCCTCCTCCGTCGACATCATCGGCACGCACTACCCCTGCGGCTACCTGACCGCGGAGACTTCGTGCCCGTCGACCTCCGCGGCCGTCTCCTCCGGCAAGCAGCTGTGGGCGAGCGAGAACGGCTCCGAGGACGCCGAGCTCGGCGCGGCGGCCACCGCGCGCGGCATCAACCGCGGCTATCTCGACGGGCAGATGACCGCGTACATCAACTGGCCGGTCGTCGCCTCGATCTACCCGGAACTCTTCTTCAACGACGACGGCCTGATCACTGCGAACCAGCCGTGGTCCGGGGCTTACACGGTCGGCCGCACCACCTGGGCGATCGCGCAGACCACTCAGTTCACCGCGCCCGGCTGGCAGTACTTGAACACGGCCTCCGGCTACCTGGGCGGTAGTCGAAGCAACGGCAGCTATGTCAGTTACGCCTCGCCCGATCGCAGCGCGTGGAGCACCGTCTTCGAGACGATGGACGCCACCGCGTCCCAAACCGTCTCCCTCTCGGTCACCGGCGGCCTGCCCAGCGGATCGCTGCACGTGTGGTCCACCGACCTCTCCCAGCCCGGCGCCGCCACACCGCACATGGTGCAGAACACGGACCTGACCGCGACCAGCGGCAGCTACCAGCTCACACTCGCCCCCGGCCACATCTACACCGTCACCACCACGACCGGACAGGGCGCGGGCACCACCACCAGCCCGCAACGCAGCATCCTGCCTCTCCCCTACAGCGACAGCTTCGCCAACTACACCACCGGGCAGGAGGCTACCTACTTCGCCACCATGAACGGCGCCTTCCAGGCAGAGCCCTGCCAAGGCGGCCGCAGCGGCAACTGCCTGCGCCAGATGGCGCCCACCACGCCGATCCGCTGGACCAACGAACCCGGCGATCAGCCGTACACGCTGATGGGTGATCTGAGCTGGAGCAATTACACGGTCGGCAGCGACGTGCTCCTGGAACAGAGCAGCAGCGCCGCGGAGATCCTCGGCCGCGTCGTCGCGCAGAACCGCAACAACAACGGCCTTAACGCCTACCATCTGCGCTTGGCCGACACCGGCGCCTGGTCGCTGCTCAAGACCGACTCCGCGTGGAACTGGACGACGCTCGCGAGCGGCACCGTCACGGCGCCCGGCACGGGAACCTGGCACCACCTCGCCCTCGGCTTCCAGGGCACCACCATCACCGCGGCGATCGACGGTACGACCGTCGCCACGGTGACCGACGCCAGCTACACCGGCGGGCAGGTCGGCCTCGGCACCGCGGGCTACTACCCGGTCGAGTACTCGAACTTCTCGGTCACGCCGGGCACGACGACGGCGCTGTCGGGCAAGTACAACATCGTCAACGTCAACAGCGGCCAGCTGATGGACGCCTCCGGTGGCAAGACCGCCGACGGCACCCCGATCCTTCAGTGGCCGTCCACCGGCGCCACCAACCAGCAGTGGACGGTGAGCCAGAACAGCGCCGGCTACTACACCATCACCGGCGTGGCCAGCGGCAAGGCGCTGGACATCCCCAACGTCACCACCTGGCCCGGCACGCAGCTGGAGCTGTGGACGCCCAACGGCGGCACCAACCAGCAGTGGCTGATCCGCCCCACCGGCGACGGCACGTACACGATCGAGTCCCGTTCCGACGGCGACGTCCTGGACGTGGCCGGTGCGTCGAGCACCAACGGCGCCACCATCGACCAGTGGTACCCGAACGGCAACAACAACCAGCTGTGGACGCTCGTCCCGGTCAGCTAATTCGTTAACTCTTTGATTCCTGTCGTGGCGCGCCGATTCGACGATCGGCGCGCCACGCGCATAAGACGCATGCCTTTAAGACGCATGCATTGAGGAAGGTTTCCATGGTCACCCATCCACGTGTGCAACGAAGGACCGCGGCGGCGGTTTTCTGCGCCCTCGGCGTCGCGCTGTTGCTGCCCGCCTTCGGTCCCGCGCCGCGAGCGCGCGCCGCCACACCCACGACCGCATGGCAGAACGGCGCGTTCTCCGAGAACACCGCGGGCGTCGTCGACCGCTCAGACGTGATACTCGGCAGCCCGAACTCCCAGGCCGCGCAGTCGCTCCCGCTCGGCAACGGCTCGCTCGGCGTCGCGGCGTGGGCGGCAGGCGGGTTCACCGCGCAACTCAACCGCGCCGACACCCTGCCCGGCCGCAAGTCACCGGGCCAGGTGGTCATCCCCGGCCTGGCCAAGCTCACCTCCGCCCCCAACTTCACCGGCCGCCTCGACCTGTACGACGGCGTGCTCACCGAGTCCGGCGGCGGGATGACCATGAGGGCCTTCGTCGCTCAAGGCAGCGCGCAGAGCAGCGACGAACTGATCGTCGACGTGACCGGCGCGGATCCGTCCACGACGCAGACCGCCGACGTGCACTTGTGGAGCGGACGCGCGCCGAGTGCGGCGGCGTCCGGGGCGATCGGTACTCTCGCGGAAACCTGGTCCGACGTGCCCGCACCGATCGGCACCGCCGGTACCTTCGGCTCGATGGCCGCGATCACCGCCGGCGGTCAGGACGTCGCCGCCTCCGTCGTCAGCTCGACCGACGTGCGCGTCAGCTTCACCCCGAACGCCGACGGCTCGTTCCGCGTCATCGTCGCCGCGCCACACTGGACCGGCGGCAATGCGCTGACGACAGCACAAACTATCTTCAGCGCCGATTCCCTCTCCACCGGCGGCGCGCCATACTCCACGACCACCACCTGGTGGCACAACTTCTGGGCGAACGCCGGGTTGTTGGAGCTTTCCTCATCCGACGGCGCCGCCCAGTACCTCGAGAACATCAGAACCCTCTACCTCTTCGACAACGCCGCCGAAGAACCGACCACCGGGCAGTTGCCGGGCTCGACCTCTGGCGCGGCCTCGCTGTTCAACTTCTCCGCCGACAGCCAGCCGTTCTATCCGAACGCGTACTGGTTCTGGAATCTGCGCCAGCAGGTCGCGGCGAACCTGAGCACCGGGCAGTACGCGCTGAACCTGCCGGTCTACAACCTCTATCTGAACAACCTCGCCAATATCCAGACATGGACGAAGGCGAACATGGGCGGACTGCCGGGCATCTGCGTGCCGGAGACCATGCGCTTCAACGGCAACGGCTACCAGAGCGACACCAGCACGACCTTCGCCGTCAGCTGCCAGAACGCCACCGCCACCTACAACGGTGAGACGATCACCAGCGGCGCCGAGATCTCGCTGTGGATCTGGCAGCAGTACCTTGACACCGGGGATCTCGACTTCCTGAAGACCTACTACCCGCTGATCAGCCAGTCCGCGCAGTTCCTCTACTCCTATGCGAGCAAGGGCAGCGACGGACTGCTGCACACCGTGAGCAACGCGCACGAGACGCAGTGGGACGTCACCGATCCGACGACCACGCTTGCCGCGATGCGGTCGCTGTTCCCGGCCGAGATCCAGGCCGCCGCGCTGCTCGGCACCGACCAGACGCTCTCCGCACAGCTGAGCACCGCACTGACCGAACTGCCCGACTACGCGCGCACCGACGAATCCACGCACACCCAGCTGCTGACGGCCTCGGCGGACGCCTCCGGCACCGACGTGATCGGCGACTCGTATCAGCCCACTGCTGCCTTCCACAACTCGGAGAACATCGGCCTGGAACCGGTGTGGCCCTACAACGTCATCGGCGACGACTCGGGCTCGCTCACCGCGCTGGCTCAGCGCACGTATACCTACCGGCCCAACGTGAACAACCCTGACTGGACCGACGACGCGATCGACGCCGCCCGCCTCGACCTGCCCGCGCAGGTGCAGAGCACGCTGGTCGCCTCGGTCGAGAAATACCAGGTCTTCCCCTCCGGCATGGCCTCGTGGCTGGGCAGCCAGGGCAGCGAGCCGTTCATCGAGGAACCCGGCGTGGTGACCACCGCGCTCGACGAGGCGCTGGTCACGGACTACGACGGCACGTTGCGCATCGCGCCGGCATGGCCGTCCGGCTGGGACGCCTCAGGCACCGTCTACCTGCGTGACCAGACCAAGGTGGACGTCCAGGTCGAAGGCGGTACGACAGTGACCGTGGGCATCGTGACAGGCGCCACGCACTCGATGACGATTCGCAACCCCTGGCCCGGCCAACTGGTGCAGGCCGTCGACGGCGCGAGCGGCGCCATCGTGCTCGGTCCCACCTCGGCCGGAACCTTCACCCTCGGCGCGACCGGAGGGCACTCCTATCTGCTCGAACCCACCGCGAACCCGACTACGGCGCTGCCCTTCGCGCAGGTGACCGGAACGCCGGCCACCGCCGCAAAGCACCTGGGCAGCCAGAGCATCGGCCTTGACGCGCCGACAGCCTATGCGTCACTCGCGGCGTCGTTCGACAACGTCGGCGTCACGAGCGACACGAACACCAATGTGGGCAACTTCGACGGCAACGGCGCGAGCATGTCGTCACAGGCCCTCGCCACAGCCGGGGCGGCTTCCGGCGGAACCGTCACCGCGGGCGGCCTGACGTTCGCATGGCCGGCCGAGGGCGGCGGGCAGAACGACAACACGCTGGCTGCCGGCCAGATCATCAACCTCGGCGGATCCGGCTCAACACTCGGATTCCTCTTCGCCGCGACGTACGGTCCGCTCTCCGGGACCGGCTCCATCATCTACGGCGACGGGACTGTGCAGTCGTTCACCCTGAGCGCGACCGACTGGCAGGCCACGCCCACCTCCGGCGAGACCACCGCAGTCACCGAGGCCTACCAGAACCGTGCCGGCAACACGCAGTACAACAAGCCGAGCTACGTGCTCTACGCCGGCATCCCGCTGGCGGCGGGCAAGACGGTGACGCGGGTTCAGTTGCCCAACGTCGGCCCGGTCCCGGCGGCCAAGACCGCCGAATTGCACATCTTCGCCATCGCCATCGGTTAGGGCGTGTTTGGAAGTAGCGCTGCGGCCTCTTTCGACACTGGTAGGCGGTGAAAGGACGTCTCCCTTCCGCTTCAACGCGGGGCTGCTGCCGCCATCCGGCGTTCGAGGCCGCCGAATTGCAGGTGGTAGGCGAACCAGCCGCGAGCCAACCGCGCGACGACGCCGAGGGTGTGTGGCTCCTCGAACAGGTGGCCCGCTCCGGCGACGAGCACCAGGCGGCTCTCGCAGCGCATCCTGCCCTGGGCGCGGCGGTTGAGGTCAATCGCCGCGTGGTCGTGCGAGCCGACGATCAGCAGCGTCGGCGCCGAGACCGCGGGCAGGTAGGGGCCGGCCAGGTCGGGTCGGCCGCCGCGGCAGACGAGCGCCGCGACTTCGGTATCCGGGTCGGCCGCGGCCTGCAGCGCCGCGGCGGCCCCGGTGCTGGCGCCGAACAGGCCGATCGGCAGCCGCGCCGCGCCGGGCTGCTCGCGCAGCCAGCGCATCGCGTGGGCCAGTCGTTCGGCGAGCAGGTCGATGTCGAACACCGCCTGCCGGTCTGCGGCTTCTTCCGCGCTGAGCAGATCGAACACCAGGGTGCCGAGGCGCGCGCGGTTGAGCTGGCCGGCGACGAACCGGTTGCGCGGGCTGGTGTGGCTGCTACCCGCGCCGTGCGCGAACACCACGATCCCGCGCGCGTTCTCCGGAATCTCCAGCCGGCCGGGGAGATGTATCTGCCCGAGCGTGATTTCGACCTCTGGGACGCGCGCGGCGCGTCTGGCTCCGGCGAAGCTGGTCGCGGCCGTCTCGGCGGCCGCGACGTCGCCGAAGCGCTTGGCCGCGTGTTCGAGGCACTCGATCACCTGGCCGTCGCTGACCGGCTGGAATCGCGCGTAGTGCAGGCTGATCGCCGACAGGTCCCGCGGAGCGTGGGCGCAGACGACCTCGTCCGCGAATCCGCGCAGCCGCTCCACCGCCTCCGCCGCGCCGACCGGCACCGCCAGCACGATCCGGGACGCGCCGCGCCGACGCAACACGGTGCAGGCGGCCTGCGCGGTGGCCCCGGTGGCCAGCCCGTCGTCGACCACGATCACGGTGCGGCCCCTGACATCCAGCGGCCCGCTCCCGCCGCGATACCAGCGAAGCATCCGCTCGAGCGCGGCCCGCTCGCTCTGCTCGACCTGCGCGAACTCCCGCTCGCTCACTCGCGCCGCACGCACCAGCTCGTGGTGCACGATGCGCACACCGTCCTCGCCGATCGCGCCCATCGCCAGCTCCGGCTGGAAGGGCACGCCCACCTTGCGCACGAGGCACACGTCCAGTGGCGCGCCCAGCGCCTCGGCGACCTCAGCGGCGACCGGGACGCCGCCACGCGGCAATCCCACCACCACGACGTCGAGGCCGTGCAGGTACTCCAGCCGCGCGGCCAGTTGCTCGCCAGCATCCTGCCGATCGACGAAGAACACGACGAGACTCCCTTCGCCCGCGGACGGCGGCCCGTCGCGGATCACGGCGCCCGGACGGTCAGCGTCCTCAGCTCCTGATCGAATCAGTGCTGATCGATTCACTGCTGATCGAAGCGCCGACGGCCGGCGGTCACCAGCCGCGGAGCGTGTGGACGCGGCGGCGATGGCCGCCGTGCGCGGCGGAGAGCTCCCCGTGCGGTATCTCGGACTCGACGACGGCGTCCGGGCCGGGGAAGAGCAGGCCCACGTGTCCGTCCGGGAACTCGACGAGGTACGGCGGGGTACCGTCCGCGCCGCGGATCTCCACGATCCGGCCCCACTGATCCGGCGAGTCGGTGTGCCTGGCGTGGATGTGAAGGGTGTCGCCTACCTTCGCGTGCATCGTGGTCGCCTCTTTCCTCGTCTTAGCACTAAGCCCATTTCAGCCGCCCCGAGGTCGGCGGCCAACGGCCGAACGTCCCGAATCCGGCACGCGGACGGGGACGCGCCCGTCACTTCGCGGGCGGCTGCGGGCGGTCGGCCGTCTGGGCGGGCAAGCGCAGGTTCTCGCTGATCACGTCCGCGGCCACTTCGTGGATCTTGCGGCCATGGCTGCGGGCGTATTCGCGCAGCAGCTGGAAGGCCTGGTCGACGGTGGTGCCGGCGCGTTCGGAAAGCACGCCCTTCGCCTGCTCGATCAGGATCCTGCTGTCCAGCGCGAAGCGCAGCTGGGCCGTGACCAGCGCCTGGCGGCGCAGCAGCCGCTGGTGCAGCAGCCCGACGGTCGCGGCGTCCGCCAGCGCCTGGACCGTAGCCAGCTGGCGATGGTTCAGGTGGGGTGTCGCCTCGCTCGCCAGGAGAGTCAGGACGCCGACACGGTACTGCCTGCGTCGCAGTGGTCTGACGTACGCGGCGGTGAATCCCGCGCCCCGCGCCTGCCCACCCCACAGCGGCCAGCTCGGAGTCCGATCGCGCAGGTCGGTCCATGCGAGCGGGACTCCGTCGCGGAAGCAGTCCACGCTCGGACCCTGGCCGGAATCGACTTCCGTCGCGGCGAGGTCCGCCGCCTCGGATCCGTGCGCCGCGGCGACAGTCAGCGAGCCGGCCTCATCGAGCAGCACGGCGGTGTCGGTCTTGACCAGGCCGGCCACGCCGTCCGCGAGGATCTGCGGCAGGTTCTGCTGCCGCGAGTCCGCGCCGACGCTGTCGGCCAGCGTGACGATCAGCTCGTGAACGGCCTGGGTACTGCCCGCCATGAGCCACCCCAATCCGTTGCGGCCAGGTTACTGCCGTGTCCCGAGCATTGTCCCGCCTCCGGTTCCTGCCGGAAGAACATCCGAGCGATTTTGGCGCTAATTCAGCGATCGAGGCGCAATCGGCGATCGACGATGTCCTGGGCGACGGTGTCGATCGAGACGCCCTCGGCGTATGCGTGGGCGCGGATCAGGGAGAGGGCCTCGGCCGGCGGACAGCCGAGTTGCGCCGCTAGTACGCCGCTGGCTTGGTGCACCGTGGCGTGTATGTCCGCCTGCGTGAACAGCGACGGCAGTTCGGCCGCGCCGCCGCGGCCTTCGGCGGATTGCCGCGGGCTGAGCATGACCCGGGAGAGGGTGTCGGCGATCACGTGCAGGCGCTCGAATCCGTCTTGGACGGCGGATTCGCGCGGATCGAAGACGGTCAGGGCGCCGAGCGGGGCTCCCGCGGGCTGGACCGGGACCGCGACGACATCCGTCACACCGAGGCTGGCGGCCGCCGGACCGAAGACGGGCCAGCGTTCCAGCAATGCCGCGCCGCGTGCCCGTACCGCGCTGTGCAGCTCGACGCTCGAGTGGGCGGGGCCCTCGCCGAGGGCGAACTCGATGTCCTGGACGGCTTTGCTGCGTTCATCCGAGGCGGCCGCGAGGGTCTCGACCGACTCGGGCCCGAACAGGGTCACCGCGGCCCCCGCGGCATCCGCGATCTCCGCCACCGCGGCCATGAACTCCCCCAGCAGCTGCGCCACGTGCGGATTACGCGCCCGCAGGCGGCCGGCGAAGGACTCGTGCATGCGGGCGGTGGTGTAATGCCGCTGTTCGGCGCGGCGGTGGGTCTGCGCGAGCCGCTCGTGGAACTCGCGCATCACCTCGGGACCGGACTTCGCCCGCTCCTCGTGCCGCGCGGCCACCGCGGCCGCGCGGCGCGCCCGCTGCCGCTCGAGCGCGGCCCAGCCGAGCGCGACGCGCACGGTTCGCGGCACTGACGGCGATGGCGTCATGAGCGCAGCGTAACTCCGATGCGCCCGCGCCGGGCCCGCTCGCGCCAACCCGCCCATCGCGGTCAGCCGATGCGGTCGGCCTCCTCCATCAGGAGCACGAGGCCCTCGGCCGGTTCGTGCAGCGGCGAGCAGATGACCGAGCAGGTGATGGGGCGCCCGATGCGGTTGATCGCCGCTACCCGGACCGGTCCGACCCGGGTCTTGGCGGCGCGGCACTGATCGACCGCCTCCCGCAGCTCGGCCGCGGGCAGCCCGAAGTCGAGCGCGAAGAAGTCCTTCAGCTCCACCTCGCCCGACCGCAGCCCCCACAGGTCCTCGGCCCTCGCGTTCCAGCTGCGCACCCGCAGGTCGGCGTCGAGGACGACGAGGCCGGCGCCGATGCTGGCCACCACGCCGGTGAGGAACGCGTGCGCTTCGTCGAGCTCGGCGGAGCGGCTGCGCAGCTGGTCGTTGACCGCCTGCAGCTCCTCGTTGCCGGATTCGAGCTCTTCGTTGGTGGTCTCCAGCTCCTCGTTGGTCGACTGGAGCTCCTCGTTGGTGGTCTCCAGCTCCTCGATGCTGGACTGCAGCTCCTCGTTGGTGGTCTCCAGCTCCTCGTTCGTCGACTGCAGCGCCTCGTAGGCCGTGGCCAGGTCCTGGCGGATGCGCTGTACCTCGTTCTGCAGCCGGACGGTCGCGGTGCAGTCGACGAAGGTCAGCGACACTCCAGCGCGTTCCCGGTCCGCAGTGGACAGCGGCTGGACCAGGACGTCGAGGTACTGGGTCTCTCCCGTCGGCAGCCGGCGCTGCGCCGCCTGCATCCGCACGCTGCGATGCTCCGACTCGGCCTGCTCGACCAGCGCGCGCAGGTCCAGGGGGCGGTAGGACAGCTCCAAGTCCCGGAAGGGCCGGTGCCGGTCGTGCGCCATCAAGCCGAACAGGGCCCGGGCCTGCGCGTTGAACATCACCACGACGCCGTCGGCGTCGAGCGTGATCATCGCGTTCGGCGCGGTCTCCAGGGTCAGGTCCCGGGCGGCGCGCCTGCGGCCGGCGGCGCGCGACTCGCGGGTCGCCGCGCTCTCCGGCCGGGCCGGCTGGGCGGCGTGCTGCAGCCGAGACTCCCCGGCGCGGCGGCGGAAGATCCGGTTCCTCATGTTGACGGCCTCGAACCGGTCGCCGTCGGACAGCAGCATCTCCGCCTTTCCGAGGAACAGGTGGCCGGCGGGCTTGAGCGCGAAGTGGAACCGGTCGACGATGTCGGCCTGCGCCTGAGCGTTGAAGTACATGAGGGTGTTGCGACAGATGAGCAGGCTGAGCCGGGAGATGGGCGCGTCGCGGGTGATGTCGTGCCGGCCGAAGATGACCCGGCGGCGCAGGTCGGCGCGGAACGAGTAGTCCTCACCTTCGGCGTCGAAGTACTTCTCCACCAGCTGCGGGGACAGCGACCGCAGCGCCTTGGCCGAATAAACACCCGTACGCGCGGTCCGCAACGCCTCGTCGTCGACGTCCGTGCCGTAGATCTTCAGCCGCTTGACGCACTCCTCGATGCCCACGACCTCGGCGAAGATGATCGCCGCCGAGTACGCCTCCGCCCCGGTGGAGCAGCCGGCGCTCCACACCCTGATCTCGCCGTCGTCGGCCACCGCCTGCGGCACGATCTCGCGTTGCAGATAGGTCCAGGCGTCGCTGTCGCGCAGGAAGCCGGTGACGTTGATCAGGATCGTGTTGAACAGCGTCCGGAATTCCTCGGCGTCCGCCTCCAGCAGGTCGCGGTAGTCGGCGTGCGAGGCGGCGCCCAGCTCGCCCATCCGCTTGTGGATCCGGCGCGCGAGCGAGGAGCGCTTGTAGCCGGTGAAGTCGAAGCCGCGGCTGTCGCGGATGAAAACGAGCAGGTCTTCGAACTCGCGGTGCTCGTCGTCCTGGCCGGGTGCGTCAGACATCGATCCTCCCGCGCCGGGCGCGTGCTGATTGCGGACAGGGCTGCCGGTCATCGCCGCGGCGCCGCCACGAGTGCGCGGATCACGGCGGCGATCTGCTCGAGCGGCAGCACGCGGGCCTCCGGGCAGGCGCCGACCGCCGCCGCCGGCATTCCGCCGAACTGGGCGGTCTCCGGGTCCTGCACGATCACGGTGCCTCCGTGCCGGCAGACCGCACTGACCCCGTCCGCTCCGTCGCGGCCGGTGCCGGTGAGGACGCAGGCGAGCAGGCGCGCGCCGTAAATTATGGCCGCCGACTCGAACAGCACGTCAGCCGAGGGCCGCACAAAATGCACCGGCGCGGCGTCCGAGAGGGCGAGAACCGCGCCGGCCGTGACGGTCAGGTGACGGCCGGGCGGCGCGATGTGGACCACTCCGGAGCGCGGTTCCTCTCCGTCTTCGGCGAGCTTCACGGTGAGTTCGGTGCTGCGGGCGAGCACCTCGGCGATCAGGGTGTCGCGCCGTGGATCCAAGTGCTGAACCAGCAGTACGGGCACGGCGAGGGCGGCGGGAAGCTCTCGCAGGAGTGTCTCGAGCGCGGGGATGCCGCCGGCCGACGCGGCGATCGCCACGGCCGCGTAGCCCTCGCCCGGGGAGTGAACTGTGCGCGGATCAGTCACGGGAGGCCGCCGAGGATTTCGGCGGCTTGGCCCGCGCGCCGGCGATCGGCCGGATGCACTTCCGGTTTGCGGCGCGGAGACCTGCGGACACGTGCCGAGCCTATCGAACGCGCACCCGAACCGGCCCCCTTGACGCTCGACCAGATGGCGTGAGCCACCGGAGTCCCTGACCCGGGGCTAGTCGCGCGAATCCTCGGCGACCCCGGCGGCGCCGTCCTGCACGAGCCGGTTCACCCGATCCAGCAACGCCCCCAGTCCCGCGATCGTGTCTCGCAGGTCGCGCATCGCCTCCTCGCGCACGGCGGCGGCCACGAGCGCCGAGGCCAGGAGCCTGGCGAGCGCGTAGTGCGACGAGGTCGGTCGAAGCCCGGCCGCCCGCTGTGAATAGAGCATCATCACACCGGTCGCACGCCCCGCTCACATTACCGGCACCGCGCTGGCCCCGGCGAACGGCGAGGCGCCCATCGCTTGCGCGAATGCCGGCCACCTGGCATCTGCCGCACCGTTGATCGCCGGGGAATGCACTTTGCCGTCGTGGAACGCCGCGTAGGCAGGTCCTCCGTTAAGGCTGGTTTGAATCGCGTCCAATTCACGCGCGGAGGGATGAGACGCCGCCACGGAATGCAACCCGCGATCGTCTCGGTTCGCGACGAACACGCTCACCGCCGAGACATGCAAGAGCCGCGCCACCTGCCGTGCGTCGATATCCGCATGCGCTTCCGCCGCACTCGGCGGAGGTGCGGACACGCTCCCGAGGTCAGGGCTTGACATGGCTCGAACCTAGGTCCGTCCGGTCCGCGTCACCAGAGTCATTAGCCCTGTCCGGCCACGGATTTGACCCCTGCCGGCACCGGCGCGACCGATTCCTGCGGTCTCCTGGCGGCTCATGCCGCCGGGCTCTAGGATGGGCGTGTCGGTTCGCGAATTTCGGGCTTCTGCGCGCCGGCCCAAAAGGCACGTCTTGCCACGCTGTCCTAGACCCCGACGGCTCAACGGCTCCGCTCGAGTGCGGCTGAGCGAACTAGGTGGTCCGGCAGTGGTCCAGGCACAAGAGCGTCATAGCGGCGTAGACGAACTCCCCCACGATGTGAGGCGATCCACCGCCGGTGGAAGCTTGATCGAGCATGCCGTGGTCGAGGCGCTGCTGCGCGCGAGCCTTGAAGTCCACGGGGCGCTCTCCCTGCTCAACGACGAGGGAGTCGTGGCCGAACACCTTCGCGAAGCACTGGACTGCTTGGACGAGGCGGTCAATCAGACGCGCCGCGAGGTCGTCGAACGCATGGACGGCGGCGTGAATTCGTAGCCGCGGGCAATCGCGATCCTCCATCCGACCGCACCCGCATCCGACCTACACCGGGCAGCCGGGACGCGCGGGCGTCGCGCGCTCATTTCGCGCTTCGCGACCGCATGCCCGAGCGGCCGCCATGAGGGGGACGCCAGAGCCGAAGGACCCGATCGATCCGGTCCTTCGGCTCTGGCGGGCGGCCGGGCACCCGCCCGACCCTGGTCGCCACTCTGATGACAGAGCGTGAGCTGTGAAGCCGGCCGGCGGGGCGAACGGGCATCGTGGTCGCCTACGAGGTCGACGACATCGACCCGGACACCCACCTGGGTGGAGCGTGATAGCGGGCCGTTCGCCACTGGCGCGCCCGGGAGGCGAGAGCGACGGTGTGCTCAAAGCCCCTACTTCCGGAAGGAGGGGACGAGCATGAGACTCACCTGGCGGGACGCGGCCACGGTCCCGTTCATGGCCGCGATCATCGCCGTTTACACGGCGCACCTTGGCGGTGCCGACGGCTGGCTGCTGGCCAGCACCCGGGGCAACGCCACCGCGATCCTGGTCCTCGGCACGGTCGGAGGCTGCGCGCTCGGCTCCGCGGCCGAGGTCTTCGAAGGCGATCGCCGCAGCACCGGCGTCGAACTGTACGCCACGCTGACCGGGCTACTCGGCCTGGCAGCGCTGGTCGGCGGCGCCGTCGCGTTGATCGCCGCGAACGGGAGCGCCCTCGCCGTGCTGTTCGGCGCGACGATGGCGCTGTGGGTGCTCTCGACCCTGCGTCATTTGTTCACCGCCGCCGCTCCCAGGCCGGGTGGCGAGCTAGGACCGTACACACATGAGGTGATCGATCAACCGCCCGTGCGCCACTGACGACGGGCGACATCTGCGGCCGAGTCAGGCTGATCGGCTCGGCACGCCGGGACGCACGGCCCTGGCTCACCCGCGTGACGCCGATAGCGTCGATCGCGGGAGATGGTAGAGATGAGTGGCACCGCGCCGCACCAGATACCGGATTACGGCCAGGGCCGGCCGACCAGCGCCCCGCCGACGCAACCGTCGGCCCCTCGCGCCCATCCCGGCTACTCCCCCGGCCGCGTCGTATCGATCATCAGCGGCGTTCTGCTCCTGTTGGTCGGCCTGGTGGCGCTCGGCGGCGGCGGCACCCTGCTGTGGGCCGACCTGGGCGCTCGCCACGGCGGATACCTCACGGTAGCCGCTGGCGATTACCGGACCAGCGGCTACGCCATGAGCAGCGACAAGGTCACGCTCTGGGGCAACGGGCATCTGTGGTATCAGACCTCGTTGATAGGCGACGTGCGCGTCACTGTGACCGCCACCGATCCGGCCACCGCGGTGTTCGTCGGCATCGCGCCGGCTGACACCGCGCAGGCGTATCTGTCCGGCACGCATTACAGCACCCTGACGCACCTGGCCGGCGGCCGCGACAGCGTCGTCGACCATCCGGGCGCCGCGCCGGCTACCGCGCCGGTCCGCTCCTCGGTCTGGACCGTCTCGGCAACCGGTACCGGCACGCAGACGCTGACCTGGCCTTCGCGTGACGGCACCTGGATGCTCGTCGTGATGAACGCCGACGGCTCAGCGCCGGTCAGCGCGCATGTCGACGTCGGGATCACCGCGCCCTCGCTGCTGTGGATCAGCGTCACGCTGTTCGTCGTCGCCGCGCTCTTCACCGTCGCGGGCATCGTGTTGATCATGATCCCGATGGGCCGTGTCGCGCGCGAACGCTCGATAGGTTCGTCGACGACGATCCGCTGACGTGCACTGAACGAGTGGACGTTAGGCCCTACCGCCCGCGCGCGTCCGCTCAACGATTGAAGGTGCACGAAGCTCTGGATGGTTGGAGGAGAAATGCCGAATCCAGTGGTGCACTTCGAGATCGGGATCAAGGATCCCGAGGCGGCAGCCAGCTTCTACCGCGAACTGTTCGGCTGGGAGATCCACAGCAGCGACCCCGAGTACTCCATCGTGGACTCCGCGCAGGGCGGCATCGGCGGCGGCCTGATGCGCACGCACGGCGACATGCCGACATACGTCACCTTCTACGTCAGCGTCGACGACCTGGTCACGAGCCTCGAGCACGCCGTCAAGCTGGGCGGCCGGGCGCTGGTGCAGCCCACTCCCATTCCGCGGGTGGGTTCGTTCGCGCTCTTCACCGACCTGGACGGCAACGTGATCGGGCTGCTGCAGCCACGGGAGAACGCCACCGGCTGAATCAGCGCGACAACGGCCGACTGCGCGGCGTGGCACGCGACTGAAGCCACGACGGCGCGTCACCGACGCCGATCGGCACGCACGCTGTCCACGGCCAGGAGTGAGCGGCTCACGCGCCGCAACGACGAGCTTGGAGCGACGGCACGCCGCGCATCGGGCCGCGCGAGGCTCCGTGCTTGGCTCCGCGCGCGGCCCGCATGCGTCGGGCGAGGCGTTCCTGCCCTACTCCACCGGCATGTCCGCACCGTAGGCTCCGGAGTCGTCGTAGGAGCCTGCGTCGCCCGCCCCGGGGTCGCCGCCTGACGAGCTGTCAGAACTCGGCGCCGCGCTCGACGAACCGGTGTCGCCGCCGGACGAGTCGCCTCCGGACGAGTCATCGCCGTGCACGAGGTTGTACGCCGTGTCGCCGAGCCAGTTGCCCGCCGCCTGCAGCCCCGACTGGACCATGTGGTGCGCGTCGGAGCTCTCCCCGCCGCCGCCCGCGGCGTTGCCGAGGTCCCAGGCGCCTTCCGCGAGCCCGAGCACCCCGAAGGTCGCCGCGTTTCCGGCGGACTCGGCCATGCTCAGCGACTGGTCGGCCGCGCCGTCCCAGTCCCCGGTCACCGCGTCGCCGATCGCCGCTCCCGCGTGGTACGCCGTCTGCGCCACCGAGACGACCTCGCTCACGCCCGGGATCATGTCGGCGTCCGACGCCACCAGCTTCGCCGCGTCCTCCGCCGTCGCGCCCGCCGCTTGGAAGGCGTGCGCCGCGTCCTCGCCCGCCGACTCGATGAAGTGCCCGGCCGCCTCCAGACCGCCGTCGAGCGTGTGCTCGACCCCCTCGAACCAGCTGCCGCCGCTCTCGTCGCTCTCGCTCATCCCGCGATCCCCTCCCGGCTCGTCCACCGGCCGTAAGCACGGCCCGTCAGAGCTTTGACGGTAGGGATCCGCTCCGGCGGCCAGCAATGCCGCGAGCCGCGTTCTGCCTCGTTGGACGCAAGACGTGCCCAAAGGGGCAGCGGCCTGACAGCAGCGGTGCGCTGGAGAGCGGGGCGGGGTCAGACGGTCTGCGCGCCGCGTCGGGCGAGCGAAGGGTGCGCGCCGATCGACACCAGCCCGGTGAGGGTCGCGCACGGATCGGTGCCGGCCAGCGCCGCGCGCCCCAGCAGCACCGCGTCGGCGCCCTGCCTCGCGTAGGCGATCAGATCCGAGCGGCCCGCCGGTCCGCACTCGGCCACCCGCACGACGTCGCCGGGAACCATCGGCAGCAACTCACGGATCGCGGCACGCGCCGCCTCCGCGTCCGCGTGCTCAGGCGCCCGCACCAGCACCGCGCGGGCACCGGCACGCAGCGCCAGCCCCAGATCCGGCCCGTCGCGCACTTCGACGAGAGCCGTCAGGCCGAGCGAAGCGGTCCGCTCCACGAGCGAGACCAGCGCCTCACGCGGCAATGCCGCCGCCGTCAGCAACACCAGGTCCGCGCCGTGCGCGCGCGCCTCCCAGAGCTGATAACTGGAGACGACCAGGTCCATGCACAGCACGGGCATCCGCGTGCGCGAAGACACCGCCGCCAGCTGACGCCACGGCTGCGGCGACGGATGCGCAGCGGGCGCCATGGCGATCGCGCCGACGCCGCAGTCCTCCCACTGCTCGACCAGTGCGCAGCACTCCGCGTTCACGGGATCGAGCTCTGCGATCACGGCGACCCGTTCGCCGCGCAGCGCCTGCATCCTGCCCTGCGGCCTCGGCCGCGCGAGAGCTCGTTCCTTGATCTCCGCGAGCGGCATCCGGGCCTCACGCGCGGCGACCTGCGCGCGCACACTCGCCAGCAGCGTCTCGGGTATCCGGCTCACGCGCTCGCCTCCTGCAGCACGGACCGCCCGCCGGTCCCCGCATGCCGTCCTCGCCGTAGCGACACTCGCGCCCTCCCCGAGACCTCCGCAGGACCGACTCGGTCGTCGAACCTTGGCGATGGTGTGCCCGGCCGGTGAAGACACTAACCGCATCGGCCGACGCTGAGGCAAATCGACGCCGCGTGCGCAGACCACACGCCGTGGACGCGCTGCATCTCGCAGATGCGAGGATTACAGTCTCATTTCTATCGCCGCTCCGATGCTGTAGCGGCGATTCGCCTGGCATCTTCCGGGTTATCGTGTGCAGGTGCCGACGTTTGGGATCAGTGAAGCCGCCGAGCTGCTCGGCGTCAGCGCGGACACCGTGCGCCGCTGGGTCGACACGGGGAAGCTGCCCGCCGAGCGCGAGCCGAACGGGCACCGGCGGATCGCCGGGACCGACCTGGCCGCGTTCGCCGCGTCCCAGCGGGACACCACCGAGCAGGAGCGGGCCGGCGCGGTCTCCTCGGCGCGCAACCGGCTGCGCGGGATCGTGACCCAGGTGGTGCGCGACGGGGTGATGGCCCAGGTGGAGATCCAGGCCGGACCGCACCGGATCGTCTCGCTGATGAGCCGCGAGGCCGCCGACGAGCTCGACCTGCAGGTCGGCAAGGTGGCCGTCGCGGTGGTCAAGTCCACCAACGTCGTCGTCGAGCTCTAGCCGGGCCGCGCCGCGGCCCCAGACCAACGGGAGTGATCGGCAGTGATCATGACGTTCGCGCTGCGCGCCAGCCGCACCGCCTCGGCTTTGGCCCTGGCCGGGGCCGTGGTGCTGGCCGCCGCGGCCGGATGCTCCTCCGGCTCGGGCTCTGGCTCCGGCGGTGCGCCGGCGGCGGCCTCCTCCGGCGCCGCGTCGTCGGCCGCCGCGCTGTCCGGCACCGTGACCGTGTTCGCCGCGGCCTCGCTGACCGGCACCTTCACCAAGCTGGGCAAGGACTTCGAGGCGGCGCACCCGGGCGTGACCGTCAAGTTCAACTTCGGCGGCTCGGACAGCCTGGCCGCCGGCATCGTGTCCGGGGCGCCGGCGGACGTGTTCGCCGCGGCCAGCACCACCACGATGAACACCGTCACCAAGGCCGGTGACGCGGCCGGCACGCCGACCGTGTTCGTCAAGAACCAGCTGGAGATCGCGGTGCCGCCCGGCGACCCGAAGGGCATCAAGACCCTCTCTGATCTGACCAAGCCGGGGATCAAGGTCGCGCTGTGCGCGACCACCGTGCCGTGCGGCGCGGCGGCCGTGAAGGCCGAGGCCGCGGGCGACGTCAAGATCACTCCCGTCACCCTCGAGACGGACGTCAAGGCGGCGCTGACCAAGGTCGAGCTCGGCGAGGTCGACGCGGCGCTGGTCTACCAGACCGATGTGAAGGCGGCCGGCGGAAAGGTGCAGGGCGTGGACTTCACGGAAGCCGCCAAGGCGATCAACACCTATCCGATCGTCGTGCTCAAGGACGCCCCGAACGCCACGGCCGCGCAGGCCTTCGTCGCGTTCGTGCTCTCCGCCCACGGCCGCGACGTGCTCGACGCAGCCGGCTTCCAGAACCCGTGATGCCCGGCCGGACCCCGAGCCTCAGGCCTCGAACGGGACGCGCCGAAGGTCCGCGGCGCGGCCCGAGCCCCACCGCGACCCGGCGCGTGCCGCTCGCGCTGCTGCTGCCCGCGCTGCTCGGCGTGGTGTTCCTGACCCTGCCGCTGATCGGGCTGCTGGTGCGCACCCCGTGGAGCGACCTGACCGCACAGCTGCGCGGCACCCAGGTGCTCCAAGCACTGCGGCTCTCGCTGATCACCGCGAGCCTGGCTACCGCGCTCTCGCTCGTGCTCGGGGTACCGCTGGCGTGGCTGCTGGCCCGCGCGCGGTTCCCGGGCCGGCGCCTGCTGCGCGCGCTGATCACCGTTCCACTGGTGCTGCCCCCGGTCGTCGGCGGCGTCGCGCTGCTGCTGGCCCTCGGCCGGCGCGGGATCCTCGGGCAGTACCTGGACTCCTGGTTCGGCATCACCCTGCCGTTCACCACCGCGGGGGTCGTGCTGGCCGAGGCGTTCGTCGCCATGCCGTTCCTCGTGCTCAGCGTGGAGGGGGCGCTGCGCGCGGCGGACCCCCGGTTCGAGGACGCCGCCGCGACGCTGGGCGCCTCCGGCTGGACCACCTTCCGCCGGGTCACCCTGCCGCTGATCGCCCCCGGTGTCGCCGCGGGCGCGGTGCTGGCCTGGGCCCGCGCCCTGGGCGAGTTCGGCGCCACCATCACCTTCGCCGGCAACTTCCCAGGCACCACGCAGACCATGCCGCTGGCCGTCTACCTCGCCCTGCAGGACGATCCGCAGGCCGCGATCGTGCTCAGCCTCATCCTGCTCGCGGTCTCGATCACGGTGCTGGCCGCGCTGCGCGAGCGCTGGATGACGACGGCATGAGCGTCGACGCCCGCCTGCGCGTCGAGCGGCCCGGCTTCGCCCTCGACCTCGACCTGCACATCGAGGCCGGGCAAGTCGTCGCGCTGCTCGGCCCCAACGGCGCGGGCAAGACCACGACCCTGCGCACGCTGGCCGGCCTCAACGCCCTCAGCAGCGGCCGAATCGCCATCGACGACGCAGTGGTCGAAGACACCTCGACCGGGCGGCGCATCCCCACCGAGCGGCGCGGCATCGGGCTGCTCTTCCAGGATTACCTGCTCTTCCCCCATCTCTCCGCGCTCGACAACGTCGCCTTCGGGCTGCGCTGCCAGGGCCGCTCCAAGGCCGAGGCGCGCACCGCGGCCGCGGCCTGGCTTGAACGCGTGGGGCTGAGCGAGCACGCCGCCGCACGCCCCGCCGCCCTCTCCGGCGGTCAGGCCCAACGCGTCGCCCTCGCCCGGGCCCTGGCCCCCAGCCCGCGGCTGCTGCTGCTCGACGAACCCCTCGCGGCCCTCGACGCCCACACCCGCCTGGACATCCGCACCCGGCTACGCCACCACCTGGCCGACTTCACCGGCGCGACCCTGCTGGTGACCCACGACCCGCTCGACGCGATGATCCTCGCCGACCGCCTGATCGTCATCGAACACGGACAGCTGGTGCAGGCCGGAACGCCCGGCGAGATCGCCCGGCATCCGCGCACCGAGTACATCGCCCGGCTCGTCGGCCTCAACCTCTATCGCGGCACCGCGACCGACCACCGCGTGCGCCTGACGCAGGGGGCTGATATCACCACCGTCGACTCGCATCAGGGCCCGGTGTTCGTCGCCTTTCGCCCCACCGCGGTCGCGCTCTACCGCACCCGCCCCGACGGAACGCCCCGTAATCAATGGCCGGTCACCGTCGCAGGCATCGAACGGCGCGGCGACCACGTACGCATCGACCTGACCGGTCCACTCCCGATTGCCGCCGACATCACCCCGGCCGCCCTCGCCGAACTCGACCTGGCGCCAGGCACCGAGGTCTGGGCCACCGTCAAAGCCACCGAGACAAGCACCTATCCCGCCTGAGGCGTCAACACCCTCGAACCATTCAGGCCGACGACCACCCGCACCATAACAGTGTCCTGAGTCAGTGGTCGGGCGCGTACAGCTCAGTCGCCTGATGCAGGGCGTCGAGATACCCGGCGCGGCTGCTGTCCTCGGTGTTGCCGTGCTGCGACGTGGCCTCGGCGAGCATGCCGCGCACCTGCTCCAGATCGCTGAAGCCCTTGCGCTGCATCCACCCGGACAGCCCGTCGAGCAGCGAACCGATGTGTTCGGGGCCGTAACGCAGCAGGGCGGAGGTCGTCATCACCACGTCGGCGCCGGCCAGCAAGTACGCGGCCACGTCACCGGGCTGGTCGACGCCGCCGGTCGCCGCGAGGGAGGCGTTGACGCGTCCGCGCAGCCGCGCGATCCAGATGCGCGGGAAGGCGGCATCCGCCGGGCGGGAGAGCGCGAAGGTGGCGCTCACTCGCAGAGTGTCCGGGTCGATGCCGGCCTGCATGAACCGGTTGAACAGCACCAGGCCGTCCGCGCCGACGCGGTCGAGACGCAGCGCGAACTCGCCCGGGGAGCTGAAGTAGGGCGCGATCTTGACCGCCACCGGGATGTCGACCGCCGCCTTGACGGTGGTGAGCACCTCGATGTGCCGCTGCTCGACCTCGCGGCCCGGGGTGAGCGCGTCGGCCTGCGGGAAGTAGAGGTTCAGCTCGATCGCGGCCGCCCCGGCGCTTTGCATCGCGGTCGCGTAGTTCGTCCAGCCGCCGGTGGTGCAGCCGTTGAGGCTCGCGATCACCGGGATCTCGACCGCCGCGACGGCCTTCTCGATCAGGTCCAGGTAGCCGTGCGGGCCGTGCCGCTGACCGCCCGGAGGCAGGAAGGTCAACGCGTCGGCGAAGTCGTCGGTCCCCAGCTGTCCCGGCCGTGGGTCGTACTCGGCCTCGCGGCGGATCTGCTCCTCGAAGAGGGAGGCCAGCACGACGGCGCCGGCGCCGCTGTCGGCGAGGCGGCGCACGCCCTCGACGGTGCGCGAGAGCGGCCCGGCGGAGGCGACGATCGGGTTGCGCAGCTCCAGGCCCAGGTAACGGGTCGTCAGATCCATGAAGTCTCCTACCTCGGCCTGCGCGGGATCCGGCGGAATCGCCCGCCGCCTCAAGCGAAGCACGCGCGCGAAAGGCCGGCCCAGGGCACAAGGTCCCAAGGTCTAGGGGCCCGGCATCAGGGTTCGGTCGCGCGCCGCCGATGCTCCTGCCTGACCGGGGCGCTGCCGGGGACTTTCGGCCCGGATTACCAGGCCGGACGGTCCATTACCGCCGCTGAGCGCTAGGTGGATCGTGAGGACCAGGACCTGATACGCAAAGAAACCAGAAGGGGTGCGTCATGCGCCGCAAGACTTTCGACATCCTGGCCAGCCTCGGCGGCATCGTGGTCGTCGTGGCACTTCTGATCGCCGGCGCCCTGGCCACCTGGGGCTACAGCTTCGCCAGCGACAACGTGCGCGACCAGCTCTCCCAGCAGCAGATCACCTTCCCGGCGAAGGGCAGCCCGGCGCTGGCCAGCCCGGAGATCGGCCCGTACCTGAACCAGTACGCCGGCCAGCAGCTGACCACCGGCCCGCAGGCCAAGGCCTACGCCGACCACTTCATCGCGGTGCACCTGGCCGAGATGCCGTACGGCGGGGTCTACGCCAAGGTGAGCGCGGCGGCCCAGGCCGACCCGAAGAACACCACGCTGCAGACCGAGGTCCAGACCGTCTTCCGGGGCACCACCCTGCGCGGCCTGCTGCTCGAGGCCTACGCGTTCTCGGTGTTCGCGACCATCGCCTTCTGGGCCGCCATCGCGTCCTTCAGCCTGGCGTTCCTGATGGCGATCCTGGTCGGCTTCGGGTTCTGGCACTCCCGCCGGGTCGCCCCGGACACGGAGATCCTGGTGCACGAGGTCCCGCAGACCTCCGCCGCCTGAATCCGGCAACGGTAGACGAACGCTAAGCAACGCTAAACGCGGCACCCGGCTCCCGCCCCACGGCGGGGGCCGCGTGCCGTTCTCCGCTCCCCCCGGTGTTCGCGGCACGCTCGCGAGTTACGGTGGGAGCAGCGGTGGCCGCGACGGCGGCCGGACCAGCCGATCGGCGCGAGGAAGCGGCATGTCAGACACCATGGAATCCGTAGAGTCCGTCACACTGCGCCACGCCGGCGCCGAGCTCGAACTGCCGGTGACCGCCGGCACCGAGGGCGCGCACGGCATCGACATCAAACAGCTCGCGGCCAAAGCCGGCCTGGTCACGCTGGACCCCGGCTTCGTCAACACCGCCGCCTGCTCCTCCGCGATCACCTACATCGACGGGGACGCGGGCATCCTGCGCTATCGCGGGTACCCGATCGAGCAGCTGGCCGAGAACGCCGACTTCATCGAGGTCTCCTACCTGCTGATCTACGGCCGCCTGCCAACCCGGCCGCAGTACGAGCGGTTCGCCGAGAACATCCGGCGGCACACCCTCGTACACGAGGACCTCAGGCGGTTCTTCGACGGCTTCCCGCGCGACGCGCACCCGATGCCGGTGCTCTCCTCCGCGGTCTCCGCGATGTCCACCTTCTACCAGGACGCTCTGAACCCGTTCGACGAGCCGAACGTCGAGCTGTCCACGATCCGGCTGCTGGCCAAGGTCCCAACCCTGGCCGCGTACGCGTACAAGAAGTCGATCGGCCAGCCGTTCCTCTACCCGGACAACTCGCTGAGCCTGGTGGAGAACTTCCTGCGGATGACCTTCGGGCTGCCGGCCGAGCCGTACGAGGTCGACCCCGAGCTGGCCAGGGCGCTGGACGTGCTGTTCATCCTGCACGCCGACCATGAGCAGAACTGCTCCACCTCCACGGTGCGCCTGGTCGGCTCGGCCGAGGCCAACCTGTTCGCCAGCATCTCCGCGGGTATCAACGCGCTGTTCGGGCCGCTGCACGGTGGCGCCAACGCGGCGGTGCTGGACATGCTCGAGCAGATCCACGGCTCGGGCGACGACGTCGCCACCTTCGTCGCCAAGGTCAAGGACCGCACCCCCGGCCTGCGGCTGATGGGCTTCGGGCACCGCGTCTACAAGAACTACGACCCGCGCGCGAAGATCGTCAAGCAGATCGCCGACACCGTCATCGCCAAGCTCGCGCCGGACGATCCGCTGCTCGGGCTGGCCAAGTCCCTGGAGGAGACGGCACTCTCGGACGAGTACTTCATCGAGCGCAAGCTCTATCCGAACGTCGACTTCTACACCGGGCTGATCTACCGGGCGATGGGCTTCCCGACCAAGTTCTTCACCGTGCTGTTCGCGATCGGCCGGCTGCCCGGCTGGATCGCCCACTACCGCGAGATGATCAACGATCCGGTGCGCAAGATCGGCCGGCCGCGCCAGATCTACACCGGCGCTACCGAACGCGCTTTCGTACCGATCGACGAGCGCTGATACCGGCGCCAGTGGCCTGACGCCCCGGCTGCGCATCGCGCGCTGCACGGCCGGGACGCATGAGTGCGCGGAAAGCGGTAACCAGCCGGGCCGTGTATCTGCGCAGTGAATCTAACGTGACGCGGTCGAGCCGCGCCGCCGTTGGCCGCGAGACAACGGGTTGGCGCGCGGTCGTCCGGGTGCTGCTCTTGGTGCTGTTGCTCGGCGCGGTGATGGTCGGGCTCGGGTGGCTGGTGACACACTCGTTCGCTCACGCCTGGCCGTTCACCGCCGAAGACGGCGTAGACCGCGGTCTCGCGGCGCGTCGGGAACCGGTGCTCAACACGGTGACCGGCGTGTTGTCGACGGTGGCCGACACGCCGTGCACGGTCCTGCTGGCCGCAGCGGCGATCGTCGTCGCGCGACTCGTCACCGGCCGGTGGCGGGCCTCGGCGCTCATCGCGTCGGCGCTGCTGATCGAGGTCGGCCTCTTCCTGATCACGACCGTGCTGGTGCACCGCTCTCGTCCGGGCGTCATCGAGCTCGACCATTCGCCGCCGACCTCGAGTTTCCCGTCCGGGCATACCGCTGCGGCCGTGGCCTTGTACGGGGCCGTGGCCTGGCTGATCGCGCGTGGGACGGGACGCTGGCAGGCCTGGCTCCTGCTGCTGATGCCGGCCACTGTGGCGTTCGCGCGCTTGTATCGGGGGATGCACCATCCCAGCGACGTCGTCGCCGGATTCCTCCTCGGCGCCGGCTCGCTCGCGATCGCGGTACGTGCCGTGTATGCGCCACTCCCGCTGCCCGGCCGGACCCAGCCCTCCGCCGCGCGCGGCTCGAGATACCGATCCCGCTCGGCGATCTCGGAGGGACGCCGGTGAGCGACACGGTCCTGATCGTGAACGGGGCGAAGGCGGACGCGCGCGCCGCGGCCGAGTTGCATGAGCGCGTGGCTCGCGCCTTCGCCGAGAAGGGCCGGCCGAAGCCCCGGCTGGTCATGACGACTCCGGACGACAACGGTGCGACCGCGGCCAGGTCCGCGGTCGAGTCCGGCGCCGGCTTGGTGGTGGCCTGCGGCGGGGACGGCACGGTGAACGCGGTCGCCGAGGCGCTGGGC
>NZ_DASRBQ010000061.1:0-7733 GCF_035653575.1 Actinocrinis sp. | reverse complement strand
TCCACCTCTCCGGCCAGTACCCGCACCTCTATCCCGGCGCCGGAGAGCCAGTGCGCGACCTTACGTGCCGCGTCCTTGGCTTCCTTGCGGCCGGTGTGGGTGATCAGCAGGACGCTGCGCTTGGGGCGCTCGTCACCGCTGTCGTCGACCGTCACGCACGCTCCCTGTGTCTATTCGTCTGTTCATTCACGCGTCCGTTCGTCCTCTGCGGTGCGCTGGCTCCGGCTGGCCCTTCGGCGATCGCACGCGCCAACTCTTCGTCCTCGAGCGGCGCAGCTCCCGCACGCAGCCACACGAAGTACTCCACGTTTCCGCTCGGTCCGGGCAGCGGGCTCGCGGTGATGCCGAGCACGCCGAGGCCGAGCGCCCACGCGGCGTCGGCCACAGTACGTACCGCGTCCGCGTGCAAGCCCGGATCGCGTACCACGCCGCCGGAACCGAGCCGATCCCGGCCGACCTCGAACTGCGGTTTGACCATGAGCACGAGATCGGCGCCGGGTGCGGCGCAGCGGGCGAGGGCGGGCAGGACCAGCGTCAGCGAGATGAACGAGAGGTCGCCGACGATGAGTTCCGCCGCCCCGCCGCCGATCTGCTCCAACGTCAGATCACGCACGTTGGTTCGATCCACGACCACGACGCGCGGATCGGTCTGCAAACGCCAGGCCAGCTGCCCGTAGCCCACGTCGACCGCGACCACTTGCCGGGCTCCGGCGCGCAGCAGCACGTCGGTGAAGCCCCCGGTGGACGCACCGGCGTCCAGGCAGTGGCGCCCCTCGACGACCAGCCCGCGCGGGCCGAAAGCTGCGATGGCGCCCGCGAGCTTGTGCCCGCCGCGCGAGGCGTACTCCGACTCCCCGTCCGGAGTCCCGGCCACGACGATCGCGGCGGAGGTCTCCACCTGCGTCGCCGCTTTCCCGGCCGCCTGCCCGCCGACGGTGACCCGTCCGGCCGCGATCAACTCGACTGCCTGCTCGCGGGAGCGGGCCAGCCCGCGCCGGACCAGTTCGGCGTCGAGCCGTCGCCGCGCCTGTCCCGCCATCGTGGATCCTGCCTGTCCGGCTGACTGCCAGCGTCTGCCTAGTGCTTTTCGCCTAACGCGCTACGGGCTGCTCAGCCCGTGCGCTGAGCGCCCGCGTCCTGATTGCCCGCGTCCTGCCGGTCGATCTGCGCCAGCGCCTCTTGCAGACGCTGGTGGATGCCGTCGTACAGGTCGGGGTGCGCACCCGTGGGCCGGTCCGGCAGTTCGCGCAGCCGGTCGAGCGCGGCGTCCACGTCGGGATGACCGGTCGGCTCGGGTTCCGGAACGACCGCGAACGGCTCGGGCTCTGGCACTCTCCCGGCCTCGGCCGGAGCCTCGACCGCGCCCTCGGTGTCCATGCTGCCCGCCGTCCTCTCACCGTGTCCCTACAGTGCCCGTGCAGTGCGTATCCGCTTATCCGCGCTGTTCCCCTGACCGTACCGCGCCGCGCGACCCGGTGGCGGTAGGGTGCCAGCCGTGGCGACCAAGAGCGAATGCGCGGAGGCCCTGGACCGACTGGCCGCGAAGATGGGCGGCCTGGACGACAGTAGCCGTGACCGGCACCGGCTGGAACGGACTGTCAGCTGTCAGGTGCCGGACCTCGATGTGACATTTCACGGCACGCTCAAGGACGCACGGCTGCTGAACGTCACTTCCTACGACAACGGCGCGAAGCCGCCGCAGGCGCAGATCCGGCTGACCATCCCGAGTGACGACCTGCTCAAGCTGGTGGACGGCAGCCTGAACTTCATCTCCGCGTGGACCTCGGGCCGGATCAAGGTCAACGCGTCGTTCGGCGACTTGATCAAGCTGCGCAAGATCTTCTAGTTCAGGCGTCGCGCCACCGCATAAGCTGGCTCGGGTCGAGCAATCCGCGCAGGTCCTGGGCCAGATAGGTCGGCTGGTGCTCCTTCGGCGCGTCCTTCAGGTCCTGCAGCCGCGTGACGCCGGTGAGCACGAGCAGCGAGTCGGCGCCGGCTCGGTTCGCGCCCTCGATGTCCGTGTCAAGCCGGTCCCCGACGACGAGCGGACGCTGCGCCTTCGTGCGGATCATGGTCTCGCGGTGCAGCGCGGGCTCCGGCTTACCCGCCACGGTCGGCCAGCTCCCGGTCGCGGCGGCGACCGCGCCTACCAGCGCTCCGTTGCCTGGTGCGATCCCTCGCGCGGTAGGCATCGTGCGATCGGTGTTCGCGGCGTACCACAGCGCACCGCGCTCGATCGCGTACGCGGCCTCGGCGAGGTCCTTCCACATCGTGTCCGGCCGGTATCCCTGAACGACCGCAGCGGGGTTGTCCTCGGCGCTGTTGACGAGCGTTAGTCGGTGCTCAAGCAGTGCCTGCCGCAGCCCTTCCCCACCGATTGCGAGCACGCGTGCGCCTTCGGGCACCTGCTCCGCGACGATCCGCGCGACAGCCTGCGCCGCCGTGACGACGTCGTCCGCATCGGCAGGCAACCCGAGCTCGCGCAGGTGAGAGGCCACGGCCTGGGGTGTGCGCGACGCGTTGTTGGTGACGTACGCGAGCCGCATTCCGGCACCAGCTGCTGACAACAATGCGGGTACGGCGTTCGGTACGGCGTCCGCGCCGCGGTACACCACGCCGTCGAGGTCCAGCAGTGCCGTGTCGTATAACGCGGCGAGCGGCTTCTCCTGCGCCGCCCGCCGCTTTTGCTCCGCCGTAGTCGCCTCGTCCGCCACGCTCTCCAAGTTCGTCACAACACCCGATTTTCGCATGACCTGTCCGCCGACAGGTCGTCAGCGCACCCTGCGAGACGGTGCCGCGATTCCGGCTAGGCCCTGCCCTGCTTCCCGGCCCCCGACCGGGATCGCACAGTCGCCCGCGCGCCGCGTAGCGCCTGGGTGTAGTAGCGCACGTCCGGCCGCATCGCCGCAGCCAGCGCCAAGTGCTCGACCGCGAGCTCGTAGTCTCCGAGCCGGGCAGCGGCCAAGCCCCAGCCGAACTGCGCGTAATCGTCGTCGGGGTTCGACTCCGCGAGCGTGCGGAACACCTGCGCCGCCTCTTCGTACTGCTCCGCGTCGAACTGTGCCCGTGCCAGGGCCTCGAGAACGGAACGCGAACGCGGTACGCGGTCGGCCGCGCGCACGAGGAGTTGCGTTGCCGCCGCCGGATTACCGCTGTCGAGCATTTGGATACCGCGCTGGTACCAGTCGTTGACCTCCCCGGAGAGGGCGGAGTCGTCGAGCGGCTCACCGGGTCCGGCCCACCGCTCGTCCGCCGCGTCGCCATGCCACTGCTGCGCTCCCTCAGCCACTTCGCGCCTCCCGGAGTTCGTTCTGTTCCGTTATTACCGCTGTTCCCGTCTTTCCCGAGCTGTCACTTTCGGCTCGGCCGTCGTAGTGCCGCCCCGTCGGCGGCACCCCATAGCATTTGCGTATGAATCCCGCTCCGGATGCCGACGCTACGCGCACCGACGATCAGGGGCGGCTCGCGCTCGTCCCGTTCCGCGGTCTGCGGTTCGCAAGCGCCAAGGTCGGCGACCCGGCGGCAGTCATATCGCCACCGTACGACATGATCGACCCAATTCAGGCACACCGACTTGCCCGCAGCGGCGCGCATAACATCGTTCGGCTCATCCTTCCGGAGCTGGATGAGCCCGACGCGCGGCTGCGCTATCGGCGGGCGGCGCGCACTTTGCAGGCGTGGCGAGAGGAAGAAGCGCTGGTCATGGACCCGCAGCCGGCGCTTTACGTCTACGAGCAGACCGGTCCGGCAGGCCACCAGCGCGGCCTGATCGGCGCGCTGAAGCTTCCCGCGGACGATTCGGGGCCGGTGCTCCCGCACGAGGACGTCGTGGACGCTGTCGTCGCCGACAGGCGGGCGCTCATGCACGCCACCGGGGCGAACCCGGAGCCGATCCTGCTCACCTACGAGGGCGGCGGTCCGGCTTCCGATCTGGTCGAACGGTACGCTGAGGGCCCCGATCCGATCGTCGACGCGGCTACCGCGGACGGCACGCATCACCGGCTGTGGCCCATCACGGACCCGGCGCAGCACGCGATCATCGCGGCCGACTTGGCGCCGCGCCGCTCCCTGATCGCCGACGGGCATCACCGTTACGCCGCCTACCAGCGCCTCGCCGCCCTCGGCCGGCCTGGTACGGATCGAGGACTGGCGCTGTTGGTCGACTCCAAGCGGCATCCGCTCCAGGTCCGCGGCATCCACCGCTGGATTCCGGACCTGCCGGTCGCGCCGGCCCTCGACGCGGCGGCGAAGCACTTCGCGGTCACATCGGTCGAGGGCGGCTACAAGGCAGCCCTGGAGGCCTTGGGGCGGATCGGCCCGGAACGCATCGCGGTGGCCGCGGTGGACCGGCAGCGGGCCTGGATCATCGCGGATCCGAAGCCGGAGCTGCTGGCCGAGGCGATTCCGGACGACCGGCCGGAGGCCTGGCGCCGTTTGGATGCCACGGTCGTGCACCTGGCACTCGCCCGGAAGGTCTGGGATGTCCCCGACACCGCGGATCACATCCGGTTTGACCACGACGCGCGCAATGCGGTCATCGAAGCGCAGCGGCATCACGGCCTGGCGGTGCTGCTGCGGCCGGTCGCCGAGTCCACGGTCAAGGATCTGGCGGCGGTAGGGGTCCGCATGCCGCGCAAGTCCACCGCGTTCGCGCCCAAGCCCGCGACCGGCCTCGTGCTGCGGTTGCTGGACGAGGGCTGAGCCGATCCGGGCTCGCCGCACTGCGCACTACTAGGCCTCGAAAGCACGACAGGCGAGCCTGTCGAGGCTCGCCCGTCGTCGTCAGCGTGGCACGTGATCAGTGGCGGTGACGTACCGCGTCCCGCGCCGGCTTACTGCTCTTCGTCGTTCTCCAGGTGCGGACCGACGCCCTCTTCGGCGGCAGAGCGAGGAGCGCCGTCCTCGTGCTCCTCGTCCGCTTCGAGGTCGTCCTCGTCGTCGAACTCCTCATCCAGCTCGTCGTCGTCCTCTTCGTCCTCTTCGTCGAGCTCGTCGTCCGCACCCTCGAACTCGTCGTCGACTTCGTCCTCGTCGAACTCCTCCTCGACTTCGTCGAAGGTGAGTCCGTCCAGCTCGGCCAGCCGCTCGCCGGCGCCGGTGAGTCCCTCGGGGTCCACCTCGCTCGCGCGGGCGAACCACTCCCGGGCCTCCTCCTCGCGGCCGGTTTCGAGCAGCGCCTCCGCGTAGGCGTAGCGCAGCCGCGCGGTCCAGGGCTCGGGCTGAGCCGGCGTCAGGTCGGCGCCCTGCAACAGGACCACGGCCGCGTCCGGCTGCCCAAGGTCGCGCCGCGCCCCGGCAGCCACGATCCGCAGCTCGATCTGCGTGGCCTTGTCCAGTTCCTTCGCCTCCGGGGCCTGCGCCATCTCCAGCGCCTTCTCCGGCCGGCCCAGACCGCGTTCGCAGTCGGCCATCACGGCCCACTGGTGGTTGGAACCGGTGATCCGCCGCGCGGCGCGCAGCTCGGAGAGCGCCTCCGCGTACCGGTCCGAGAGGTAGGCGGCAAGGCCGAGCGCCTCACGCGTCGCGGCCAGGCGCGGAGCCAGCTGCTGCGCGGCGCGGGCGTGGGCATAGGCCTTCTCGGGGTCCTCGTCGACCAGGCGCCCGGCCATCACCAGGTGCCCGCCGACGAGTTCGGCCTTCATCCGCACGAGCGTGCGCAGCTCGGCGCGAATGTCGGCGTCGAGGTCCGAGGTGTCGATGTCGTCGGGCAGCGAGAGCTCGTCGAAGGCCTCGGCGGATTCGCTCTGCTTCGCGGGCTCGCTGGCAGTCGCTTCGCCGTCCCGGTCACGGTCTGCGAAGCGCGGCCGATCGTCGCGACGCTCGAAGCCGCCGCGGTCGTCGCGGCGCTGGAACCCACGGTCCCCGCCGCGGTCACGATCCCAACCGCCGCGGTCACGGTCGCGGTCGCCATAGGACGGGCGGTCGTCGCGGCGCTGGAACCCGCGGTCCCCACCGCGATCCCGGTCAAAGCCGCCTCGGCCGCGGTCTCGATCGCGGTCGAACCCGCCGCGGTCGCGGTCGCCGAACCGCGGACGGTCGCCGTAGGAGGGCCGGTCATCCCGGCGCTCAAAGCCCCCGCGCCGATCGCCACGGTCGCCATAGCCGCCGCGGTCGTCGCGACGCTGGAACCCGCGGTCCCCGCCACGGTCACGGTCGCCGCGCGGGCGGTCGCCGAAGGGCGGCCGGTCATCCCGCCGCTGGAACCCCCGGTCTCCGCCGCGGTCCCGGTCGAAGCCACCGCGCTCACGATCCCGATCCCCGAACCGAGGACGGTCATCACGACGCTGGAAACCCCGATCCCCACCACGATCATCACGCCGCTGGAACCCACGGTCCCCGCCGCGATCCCCGCCACGGTCACGATCAAAGCCACCGCGCTCGCGATCCCGATCCCCAAACCGAGGACGATCGTCGCGCCGCTGGAACCCGCGGTCCCCACCACGATCCCGGTCGAAGCCACCGCGCCGGTCGTCACGCTGGCCGTAACCGCCGCGGTCGTCTCGACGCTGGAAGCCACCACGATCCCGGTCGCCGCCGCGGTCATCGCGCCGCTGGAACCCGCGGTCGCCACCGCGATCCCCGCCACGGTCACGATCAAAGCCACCGCGCTCACGATCCCGATCCCCAAACCGAGGACGGTCATCACGACGCTGGAAACCCCGATCCCCGCCACGATCGTCGCGCCGCTGGAACCCGCGGTCCCCGCCGCCCTCGCGGTCCCGCTGGTCGTAGCCCGCGCGCCGCTCGCCGTAGGACGGACGGTCGCCGTACCGGCCGCGCGAGCCAGAATCGCCGCCGCGGTCACGGTCCCGGTCGCGGTCACGGTCGGCGCCGAAGCGGCCGCCGGCGCCGCCAGAACCGCCGCTGCGGCCCCCGAAGCCGCCGCCTTGCTGCTGCTGGTCGTCGCGTCCCCGTCGCCCCTGCCCGGCTACGCGCTTGTTCCCCGTGGGGCGACCCGTGGACGGGCGGCGGGGACGGCCGGATGAGGAGGTGGACATGCGGCTCAGGGCTCCTGTCGTGGTACTTCAGCGAACGTACGGTGCGGATATTGCTCAAGTCTGTTCGTGCGTGGGCGCTTCGGAGCGCACGCATCCGCCTATTCTCGCCCACGCGCTCATCCCGTGGCCAATCGAGGCGGGAGAGCGACAAGAGGACAGCTGAGCTGCGCAAAGGCTTTGCGACCAGGGACAGGATCGAGCGTCACTCTGGTGCGTGCTGGAGTTGAGCCGACATCGAAGCCGCTGGCTGCGCCTGTCTCGAAATCTTGTCCGCAAAAGCAAAGTGGGGCCGCTTCCGGTTATCGGAAGCGGCCCCACTTTCACGGGTTGTGCGGCGGTGTCCTGCTCTCCCGCCGGGTCTCCCCGGCAGTACCCTCGGCGCTGGCGGGCTTAGCTTCCGGGTTCGGAATGGGTCCGGGCGTTTCCCCGCCGCCATGGCCGCCGCAACTGTTTCAGGCCTCGCAAGCGCACCACCACCGGGTGGGGGTGTGCTTGCGTGTGTGTTCCCGCGGTCGGGCCGGGGAGGGCCTGTGAACCGGGTAGTGGATGCGAGTTGGTTTCGTCGTGGTGCGCTGGATCACGTCGTGCTTGTTGGGGTGGGGTAAGTCCTCGGCCTATTAGTACCCGTCCACTAAGCCCGTTACCGGGCGTGCATGCCGGGCCTATCAACCCCATGGTCTGTGGGGGGCCTTACCCAATCGTGTTGGTGGGAGACCTCATCTCGAAGCCGGCTTC
>NZ_DASRBQ010000060.1:0-18238 GCF_035653575.1 Actinocrinis sp. | reverse complement strand
GGGGGGCGGCTCGGGATCGGGGGGCGGCTCGGGCGGGGGCTCGGTGTCCGGGACCAGCGCCGGGTCGGGCGGCTCGGCGAGCGCCGGCAAGGGCCTCGGAGGCGTGTGGCTCGCGTGCACCAATCCGCGCACGCTCGCGCTGGCCGACGTTTATGCATGGGGTGGCAGGGCTAGGCTCACCGGGTTTGCGCCGCTGGGGTCGGTCGGACAGCTCGTGACGATCATCGCGGCGTGGAACCACCGGGTGCTCGGCAGGGTCAGGGTGCTCGGTGACAACTCCTTCCGGGCCACGGTGGCGCTGCCGCCGCGGGCGCTGCGCGCCAATCGCGCCCGCGGCGCGTATCTGGCGCGGCTCGGTGGCAGGACGAGCGCGGCCCTCCCGTTCGCGCGGCGGATGTACAACACCCGCATCCAGATCCGCTTCGTCAGGGAGAAGGTCACCACCTTCAAGCGCCGCAGGGTCCACGGCAGGCGCAGGCTGGTGAAGGTCACGAAGTACATCTCCGCTGAGACGATCACCTTCGTCGGCACGGTGATCGGGCCGCTGACGACGCCCCGCAGCAGCGTCGTCATCCGTGGCGCCCGCACCTGCGCCGACGTGGCCCACGGGCCGATTGTCGCGAGAGCCAAGGTCAACAGCCGTGGCCGGTTCTCGGTCACGTTCCGCCTACCGAGGTCGCTGCTGCGTTACAGGGTCGTGTTCCTGCGCGCGCAGTCGGTCGGCCTCCAGGCGGTGACCCGCGGCAAGAAGGCCAGGGCCGGCCGTCCCAAGCCCGTCGCCCTGTTCGGGATCACCCGCGGGGTGCACGTCTTCGGGAAGGCCTGACGGAGGAGGCGGCGGGCGTGCTGGCGCCCGCCGCCTTCCCGTTGCCAGCCTCGCGTCGGCCGCCCGGCCCTCTCCTCACGCGCCCGCGCGTGTCCTGCGCCAGTAGCGCAGCACGGCGCGGGGAAACGGGTCCAGTTGCACCCCGCGCGCCGTGCGCAGTCGGCGTCGGCTGCGCAGGAACCCGGTCAGGCCAACCGCCCAGAAGAGGTACTGGACGGCGAACGCGAGCTTGAAGTCTGTGAGCGTGTATGCGGTGGGGCCGCCGCTGCTCTGAAGGTCGAGCACGATCCCGATCAGCGCGATGGTCAGCAGCGACGCGGCGAAGCCGCCGACGTTCACGATCCCGCTCGCCGAGCCGATTCGGTCAGGGCGGTTCTCCGTGCGCGCGTAGTCGAACCCCATCATCGAGCCGGGGCCGTTCGACGCCAGCACGACGACCAGCGCGACCAGCACCG
This sequence comes from Actinocrinis sp., assembly GCF_035653575.1. Lineage (GTDB taxonomy): Bacteria > Actinomycetota > Actinomycetes > Streptomycetales > Catenulisporaceae > Actinocrinis. Next base: position 16,957 of record NZ_DASRBQ010000060.1, on the reverse strand, counting down.
CCAGCGGCGCACGGCCCGGCCACAGCAGCACGAGGGTCCAGGCGCCGGCGGTCGCGCCGATGATCGCCAGCACAGGGATCGAGCGCCGATAGGGCCAGCGCATGGCGAGCTGGCCGAACACCGGCGCGATCCCCATCGCGACGAGGACGAGGAGGCTCAGCAGGACGCCGGCCTCGGCCGGGGTGCGATGCTCGCCCACGACGAGGAACGGGTAGCCCCAGAGGAGCGCGAACACCACGCCCGAGAACATGGTCACGAAGTGCGTCCACAGCCCGAGCTGCGTGCCGGGCTCCCGCCAAGCGTGGGCGAGCCGGGCCAGCACCTCCTTGACGCTCGCCGCCGCGGCGACGGCGGCGACCCCGGGCGGCGCGTCACGCAGCCAGGTGATCGCCATCGCCGAGACCGCGAGCGCCACCGCCGCCGCGATCAGGAACGATGTCGTCCAGCCGGCGCTCTGGAGCAGCGCCACCAGCGGGTAGGCGGCCACGATCTGCCCGACTTGGCCGACGATGCCTGTCACCTGCATCAGGATGGGCACGCGGCGCGGCGCGAACCAGACCGGGATCAGCCGCAGGACGCTGATGAACGTCATCGCGTCGCCAGTGCCGACGAGCACGCGGCCGAGGACCGCGAGTGCGACCGGGTGCGCGGTGGCGAGAACCAGCTGACCTGTGCCCATCACCAGCGCGCCGGTCGCGATCAGCCGCCGCGAGCCGAGGCGATCGAGCAGCATGCCCACCGGCACCTGCAGGGCGGCGTAGACCAGCAGCTGAAGGACGCTGAACAGGCTGAGCACGGCGGGCGTCACCCCGAAGCGCCTCTGCGCCTCGATCGCCGCGACCCCGAGCGAGGAGCGCTGGAAGACGGCAGCCGAGTAGGCGCCGATGCCCAGCGCCAGCATCAGCCAGGCCCGACGCGCACTCCGACGGCTGTCCACAGGCCTGTCCTAGCAGAGACGCCGCGGCGAGGGCCCGCCCCGGACCGACCGGCACGGCCCTCGCCCATGTGCTGTCGAGGCCCCGTCTCCCGAGGGCCAGGATGTGACCTCGGGAAACCGCGGGGGGCCCAGGCGGCCCGCCGGGATCTCAGGCGCCCGCGGAGACCTCAGGCGGCCCCGCCTGGGCGGCAATACGTGACAATTCGGATGCCCCGCGGGCGCACTTGCCACGCTGCGCCGGCTGTGAGCGGCAGCGCGTGACACGTGCCCTCCTCGCGCGCCCGCCTTGTCACGTTCGTCCGCCTGGCGGGAGCGGTACGTCGGAGCCCGGCGTCTTCACGGGAAAGCCTCTAGCCCGCTGCCGCCACGACGAACCGCACGGCTGCACCACGGACGAGCCTCAGATGCGCCCGAAACGCCTCCGCGTCGAAGTGGCCATCGCGCGCGTACTGGGGGATGGAGATCGCGAACCGCATGGAGTCCTGCCGCGCGACACATTCTCCAGAAGCGCTGGGGGATCATCGCCCGACCCCTGCGAGAACGCGCTCGAGCAGCCGCTCGGCGTTCCCGTGCAGATACGCCTGACGGGAGGCGGGACGCAGCCCGAGCAGGTCGATTTCCTCCAGCGCTCTCCCGTAGCGGAGCATCGGCCAGTCGGTTCCGAACAGCACCTGCTCGCGCAGAACCGTGTCCATCAGGTGAGCAATGTCTCCCCATCCTCCGCCGGCGCCCGGTGCCTGGTACCGCGGCGCGATGGCTCCGAACTCGAGGTAGACGTTCTTGTGCTTCCAGGCCACGGCTGCCGCCTCGTGCGGCCACGGCCATCCGCCGTGGTGGCAGATCAAGGTGAGATCCGGGAAGTCGGTCGCGATGCGGTCGATCAGCACGGGGCGCTCGAACTCGAGTGGCCCGTGGGAGGAGAAGTTGATCCCGGTGTGAAGGCCGACTGGGACACCGAGTTGAGCGCATCTTGCGTACACCGGGTAGCAGCGACGATCGATCGGCGAGATGCCGAGGAACCCCGGCTCGAACACGATCCCTCGCAGGCCAAGTTCGCCTATGGCCCGGTCGACCTCTCGGACGGCCCCCATCACGTCGCGCGGATCGACACAGCCGAAGCCGCAGAGGAGCTCGTCCGGATGGTTCCTGACAACGAGGGCGAGCCGATCATTGAGCTCGTGATAGTCGGCCCACTCGACCTCGGCCTGCATCACGCACGGTCCGACGCCGTGGGCGGCAGCTTCCGCCTGCCAGTCCTCGACCGTCAGATCGAGATCCTCGAGGAAGCGGTCATAGACCTCCGCGTAGTGCAGATACTCCGCGGGCACCTCCGGCTGGGGGTCGCTGCGGGAATCCCGCGTCGGAAGCTTCACGCGGAAGTCGATTACGCGCTCGGTCACTCTGGCTGTCTCGCCTCGCCCACGGCGGATTTGGAGGCGAAGGCGCCGGTCCGTCTCAGCTGTTCGTCGGAACCCTCGAGCCGGGCCATGTACTCGTGGTAGAGGCGGAGATTCTGCTCCAACGGCGCATCAACGCTTCGGAGCGCGAGCTCCTTCGTCATCTGCACCGCATCGCTCGCCTTGTCGGCGATCGATTGCGCGATGGCCCGCGCCTGGCTCATGAGATCTTCGGGCTCGACGATCCGGTTGATCAAGCCAATCCGCAGCGCCTCGTCAGCGTCGATGAGTTCGCCGGTCAAAAGCAGCATCATCGCGTTCGTCATGCCGACGATCGCTGGCAGCCGGAGTGCGCCGTAGCCGTGGAGGAGATTCCACTTGATCTCCGGCGTGCCGAACTGTGACCGGCCAGTCGCCAGCCTGATGTCGCAGAACAGCGCGAGCTCGAGTCCGCCTGCAAGCGCGTAGCCGTCGATGGCGGCGATCAGCGGTTTGGAGACACTCAGTCCAAGGTCCCAGCGCTCAGCCCGCCAGGGACGCCATCGACCGTCGGCAGTTGCGTTCAGATGCATCTCCTTGAGGTCCGCGCCCGTCGAAAATGCGCGTCCCCCAGCGCCCGTGATGATCCCGACGAGGATCTCGGGGTTGCGGTCGATCTCGCGCAGGGCATCGGTGATGTCGCGATACATGCTGGAGTCCATCGCGTTGAGCGCTTCGGGCCGATCGATCGTTATCGTCGCGCTTGGACCCTCGAGTTGTTTCACGATCGGCATAGCGCCCTCCTTCCGCACGTTGACCTGATTCCATTCGGCACGCCAAAGCCCCAGTTATTGGTCAGTCGCGGTGCTCTGCGGGCCAATCGCTGAAGTCTGGAGCCTCGACGGTGGAACCTCCGCGTGGGCGACCTCGTCCGGGACCGACTGGGCAAACAGCTGACCCGCCTCTACCAGACGCCGCGGATTACGCCGCTGGAGATACATGGCGACGAGGGTTGCGGCGACGATCGTCGCTACCGTCGCCCAGATGAACCACCGAAGCGGCGACGGCGGGGTCGGATGGACATTTCCGTAGGTGACGATGCCGACGCCGATGAGACCCGCAATGGGAACGATCACGTGCCGCAAAGGATGGAACTCCGAGCGGTGATGGTCCCAGTAGTACTTGACCACGCCGAGGCACAGCAGCGCATACGCAGCGATGAAGAACAGCGTAGCGATGTAGGCCGCCCAGGAGGCGAGATCTCCCGGGTGGTAGACGGAGCCCAGAATCAGGGTGATCGCGAGAAACACCGTGACGATCGCCACGATGGCTCGGTCCGGCGAGCCGCGCCCGTTCACATGGTCGAACCATGACGGCAGGAGGCGGTCGCGGCCCATCGCATAGATCATCCGCGACCCGGCGATCACCGTGACGATGTTGAGCGCGATGAAGCTCGACATCACGGCGATGACTGACAGGGTTCCAAGCGCCGGACCGGTGAACCGTCGCGCCAGTGTGTCGAAAGGCGTCGCATCGCTCTGCATCTGCGAGAGCCCGTGGTGTGTGAGCCCGAACCCGACGACTCCGCTATAGATGAGCAGCACATAGAAGAGGCCGATCACAACGGTCGTAACCAGCACGGCCCGCGGGATCGTTCGCCGAGGCTCGAAGGCCTCTTCGGCGAGCGTCGTCGCGGATTCGAAACCGACGAAGGCGAAGATGCCGAACACGAGGCCGTAGATGATCCCGGAGAATCCCAGCGCGCTCTGGGAAGGATCGAAAGGCTTCAACGTCAGGCCATGCGCGCCCCCATTAACGAGGATGATGATGGCGATGATGCTGAAGACCGTGATTTCGAACCCCAGAAAGACAAGCCCTGCGCGCAGCGACGGGGTCAAGCCGGTGACGGTGAGCGTGCCCGTGAAAACGATCAGCGCAGCCGCGAACCATTGCCACGCGATATGCACTCCCTGCCCGGCCAGATAGTTGCTGACGAAGTTGCTGAAGAACGACATCTGAAATGGCAGCAGCAGGATGTAGGCGCCGAACAGCATGACTCCCGTCACGAAACCCACTTTAGGCCCGAACGCTCGCGTGAGGTAGTTGTAAAAGGAGCCAGCCGCCGGCAGCTTGCGCGCAAACTCGCCGATGACCACGGCTAGGCAAAGCGAGAACAGAAGTGACACGACCATCGCGAACGGAGAGGCAAAGCCGCTCTCGCTTGCGATGAAGACGAATCCAGCCGTCGCTCCAGCGGCTGGCCCGATCAGAGCGGCGGACTGCACCACGGCCCCACCCAGACCGGTTGAGCCTCCGCGGAGTGCGGAGATGCGCTCGACTTCAGGCATACCGACCCTGGTCGCCTCCATAGAAGACCTCACCTCCATCGGTTGTTCCCTCCTGTTCGATCACGCATGGGTCGATCACGCTCTTTGCGCCCAGTCGGGCATTTCGCGGTCGCGGTCCCATGCGTTTCTCAGCGGGTCGTCAACCTCCGCGACCAAGGCGCTCTTTTTCACCCGCATTGACGGTGTGCGGGGGAAAGGTTCACTTCGGAACTCGATGTACCGCGGTACTTTGTGTTTCGCTAAGCGCTCCCGACAGTGACGGACGAGCTCGGCCGGGCTCACCTCCTCCGAGCGCGCGTCCTCGACGAGCGCCACATATGCCTTTACCTCCTCGCCGCGAAGCTCGTCCGGCACTGGCACCACCGCCGCTTCGAGGACCTGCGGATGCGCACGCAGCACGTCCTCGACCTCGGCCGCGGCGACGTTCTCCCCCGAGCGCCGGATGATGTCCTTCTTGCGACCAAGGAAGTAGAGGAATCCGTGCTCGTCGCGCCGTGCGACGTCCCCGGTGTGCAGCCAGCCGCCGCGCATCGTCTCCTCGGTCGCCTCGGGACGGTTGAGGTATCCGCGCATCAGGCCCGGCGCGCGAATGAGGATCTCACCGGGCCCGTCGGTCCCGACCTCGTTGCCGTCATCGTCGACCACGCGGATCTCGACGCCGGGACACGGGAGTCCGATCGAGCCCGAGCCGGTCATCTCCTCGGCGTAGGCGAGCGGCATCGCGACTACGAGTCCAGACTCGGTGAGGCCGTAGCCCTCGACCCAGGGGAAGCCCCACCGCTCAACGAACTCCTGGTGCAGTCGGGTTGGGATCCCGACATGGAGGGCGAACTCGACGCGATGCTCACGCTCGAGCGGCGAGGGCGGCGCCTTCAGCAGGAGGCTGGGGATGGCCGCGAGCCCGAACAGCCGCGTCACCTGGTGCTTCACCACCACTGACCAATAGCGGGACACGCTGAATCGCCGCATCACGACGAGCGAAGTGCCTGCCTGCAACGAGGTCAAGAAGAGCCACGGCGGATCGTTGTAGAAGAACTGAAGACAGCACAGAAGGCGATCTCCGCGATCGAGCCCGTAGAGGCTCAGGTAAAGCTCGACGAAGCGCAGCCAATAACGGTGATCAACGGTGCACCCTTTCGGCGGTCCGGTGGTGCCGGACGTGTAGTAGACATTCGCGATCGCCTGTGGGTCGATGTCGCATTGTGCGAGGGGCACCGGCTCCCCGGAGCCCGTGTAGGCCGCAAGCCCGTCCGGCTCTTGGTCGCTGACGACGACCAGCTCGCGCAGGGCGGGTCCCGCCACTCGCCGGATCAGCGGCTCATGCTCGGGCCCGACGACCGCGAGCACGGCAGCCGAGTCATTGAGGATGTGACCGGCATCGTGCTCTCCAGCCGAGGTGTTTATCGATACGAGGCTGGCGCCGCAGGCATTGGCCGCCAGCCAAGCCACGAAGAACTCGGTGCGATTCTCCAACATCACGGCGATCCGATCACCGGGCGAAATACGTGGTGCGAGATAACCCGCGAAAGATTCGACCAGCTGGAGGAAACGCTCGCGCGTGACGACGATCCCGTCCTCGAAGATGAGCGCCGGGGTTTCCGGCTCGCGCTCGCACGCCTCCCGCACCAACGTCACCACGTCGCGGGGCAGCCCTATCGCCTGCTCGCGGAGAGGCTGCCATGCGACGGGCGCGTCAGGCCTCCGTTGCTCGCTCACTCGTACCATGCCTCGGGAGCGACTCTTGTCGTTTCTGGCCAGGCCAGGTCATGGGTGAAGACGAGCTGGGCGTTGTAACGCCGCTTGAGCGCGCGAATGCGCTCCCAGCTCGCGACCATCGCATCGGGCGACCATACGATGCCTGGCAGCACGTTGAGTTCGATGTTGCGTGGGAGGTACGCGGCATCTGCCACCAGGACCATCGCCCGTTCTCCGTCGAGGTGGACCAACAACGACTGGTGGCCGGCTGTGTGCCCCGGCGTCGGAAAGATGACGACCCGACCGTCACCGAAGAGGTCGAACTCACCGTCGAGTTCGTTCCACGCGACCGGGTGGTCGAAGTCCGCTCGGACGTAGATCTCGCGCTGGTAGACCGGCGGCCAGTGGGCGAACTCGAGCTCGCGTCGCTGCGCGTAGAACTCTGCGTGAGGGAAGAACTCGATACCGCCGGCATGGTCGTAATGCAGGTGCGACAGCACGATGTGATCGACGTCGTCCGGACTGAAACCAGCCCGGGCGAGCTGGCTGACGACGTCGTCTCCTTCCTGCATCGTGACCTCGAACGCGTCGGCCGCGTCTCCGAGCCGAGCCCGGGGGTCGCTCACCAGCGAGGGGTGCCCGCCGGTATCGAAGAGGACGTTCCCGTCTGGGTGCTGAACGAGGTAGAAGAAGTACGGAATCTCCACCTTGGTCCCCACCTCCGGGTGGAAGGGGTCGAAGACCGACATATCGGCGACCTCGCCGCCACCGTGAAACGCGTAGATCCGAACGCTCCCCAACCGATCCTCCCTTAGCTTGCCTTTGCTCTGCCCTTCGGTGCTCGATTGCGGTTTGGTGACTTAGCCGTAGGGCAGCCGGCCATCGCCAGAACGAAATCCGCAAATTCGTCCGCAATCGCGGTTAGCGACCGCTCACCGCTCGGCCGGTACCAGTAGGCGACGCCGTTCACCATCTGGATCGCGGCCAGCCGGAAGAGCTTCTGATCGCTGATCTGAAAGTCCCCGGACTCGACGCCGCGGCGAATGACGTCCGCCCAAAGCTCCTCGTACTGGTCGCGCAGCTTCACGAGCCGACCGCGGTTCGCGTCGTCCAGCGAGCGGATCTCCGTGTCCCCCACATAGGTCTCGAGCAGGTTCCGACCGTTGAAGGTGATGTGGGCGCGCGCGAGAGCAGCGAGTTCCTCGGGCGGAGTCGTTGCCTCCCTGAGCGACGCCCGCGCGAGTTCGAGCAGGCCGTGCATGCCCTCGCGCATGATCGTCAGCAGGAGGTCCTGCTTGCCGCCCATGTAGTGGTAGAGGGCGGCGGTGGTGATCCCAGCGTCTCGCGCGACATCGCGGATGCCCGTGGCCGCATAGCCGCGCGCCGCGAATAGGCGCAAGGCGGCATCCCGAATGCGAGCCTCGGTGTTATTCGAACCTCGTGGGTGCTTTACCGATCGATCGATAACGGCGCGAGGTTATCAATCGATCGGTAAAGACGCAAGACCACTCTGATCCGAGCAGCTATCGCGTGACGCGGAGACGCCCTGAGCTCTGACCCTGCTTGATCGAGCGCCTGGACGTCGTTCTTTGGAGGGCCGCTCGTTTCAGTTGCAGCGCTCATGGTCGGCGGAGCGCCCGTCGGCCGAGCGCCTACTTCGCCGCACTGCCAGGCTCGGTCGCACGAACGACCCAGCCAGCCCAGCCTTCCGCATCGCGAACTGCAGGCTTGCGGGTCCTGGACTCGGAGTCTCTGTGAACAAAGTTCTGTGACAAGACGCTGTGAAGCCCTTCGAACCGAATCGGCTCATGAAAAAAGCCGTAACCGTTCAGCCGTCGGGGCTTGGGGGAGGGATTGCTTGTTGGTGTAGCGAATCTTGCGGGTATGGATCGTGCCGAGGCGGAGGCGATCTATGACGCCGGCCGGGAGGCGTGTGTCACGTTTATCGTTGAGCTTGCTGGTCGTGTGCAGCAGCTCGAGGAGCGGCTGAATCGTCTGGAGGCGCAAGCCGGCCAGGACTCGCGCACGAGCTCGAAGCCGCCCTCGTCGGATCCGCCCAAGACGCGGGCGCAGCGGCGGGCGGAGGCGCGCGCGAGGGCGAAGGAGTTGATGCGCCGGGAGGGCGAGCAGCGCAAGGCTGGCGGTCAGATGGGGCATCGGGGTGCTGGTCGTGAGCTGCGGCCGGAGGATCAGGTGGATGAGATCGTCGATCACTATCCGCACGCGTGTGGCGGGTGCGCCGCACGTTCACCGCCCGGGAGCGGCAGCCCAAGCGGCGGTTCGGTCGCCATCAGGTCGCCGAGTTGCCGCCGATCAGCGTGATCTTTACCGAGCATCGCACGCACCATTTGCGCTGCCGGCGCTGCCGGGCACGGACCAGCGCCTCGTTGCCGCAGGAGATCGCCGTCAGCGCGTTCGGTCCCCGGTTGTAGGCGGCGATCGTGACGTTGACCGCTCGGCATCGGGTCTCTCGCCGCGGGATCTGCGAGCTCGCCCGCGATCTGTTTGGGGTCACGCTGTCGACCGGCGCGGTGGATGCGATCTGCCAGCGCGCCTCCGACGCGCTGGCCGGCCCGCACTGCCAGCTACAGGACTGGGTGCTCGACCAAGGGGCGGTGCACGTCGATGAGACCGGGTGGCGGACCCGCGGTGAGGGACGGGCGTTGTGGACCGCGAGCACCCCCGGCGCGACGTTCCTGCAGATCGCCGGAGACTGTCCGCTCTTCTGTGTTTGGGACCGGGGTGACTGTTGTCATGTCAGTCGCGGATTCGGTCTCCGAAGTGGATCTTGAGCGCTCGTAGGGCGCTTGTCCAGCCGAGCACCGATCTCCATTTGGGGCTCTCTCGGCTCGCTGGATCGCCAGGTAGATGAGCTTGGTGGCGGCCTGCTCGTCGGGGAAGTGCCCGCGGGTCTTGATCGCCTTGCGGACCTGGCGGTGCATGCCCTCGATCGAGTTCGAGGTCGGTATGAAAGGCACCAGATGCCCGCTGCGGCCGCCGACCGGCCCGTTGTAGCCGTTGAGCGCTTCGGGGTCGGTGAGTACGGTGCGACCGTGTTCAAGCGGCTGAAGGGACTCGAACCCTCGACCTTCTGCATGGCAAGCAGACGCTCTAGCCAACTGAGCTACAGCCGCGCGGGGGCGATTATACGGCGCTAGGAGCGGCCGGAACCTCTCGAAGCCCCGCCGATCAGCTGGTCGAAATGGACTAGCTTGAACAGCCGCATCACGCGGGGTGGAAGGTTGGGATCGATCTCGAGCTGCCACCCGTCGATCCGCGCGTCGCCGAGCGCCCTGATCAACAGGTGCAGTCCGGTGCTGTCGATGAACTCGGCGCTGGCCGCGCTGTCCTGGCTGGGTGCCGGTCCGGCCATTGCGGATCTCGGTGTCACGAGCTTCACCAGCTCGCTGATCAATCAGGATGGAACGCCCGATACGCAGGCGGGCTCGCACCCCTGGGAGTCGACCACCAGCTTCACGTTCGCGACCCACGGGTCCGGGCTGCCGAACGAAGACGTCCAGACCACGATCGTCGACCTGCCGGCCGGCCTGGTGGGGAACGCCAACGCCACCGACAAGTGCACCGTGCAACAGCTGGACCAAAATCAGTGTCCTGGCTCGGCTCAGGTGGGGCAGCTGACCCTCTCGGGCAACAGCGGTTTCGGAGCGTTCAGCTTCGTCGCGCCGGTCTACAACATGGTGCCGCCGGGCGGGATGCCTGCCCAGTTCGGGGCGAACGTCCTCCTCGTCAACTCGTTCATCGATGTGAGCGTTGTGCCCACCGGCACGAGTGCGGACGGTGGATACGCGCTGCGGACCTCGGTCAACAACATTTCGGCGGCGCTCCCGTTGAGTGGTGTCTCGCTGACGCTCTGGGGCGTCCCCGCTGATCCGAGTCACGACGCGAACCGGGTCTGCGCCGGGTTCACGACACCGTGCTCGAGCTCCGGGCCGATGACGCCGCTTCTCACGATGCCGACCTCGTGCGCGGGAGCCCTCACGGCGAAGCTGACCGCCTGGTCCTGGCAGTCGCCGAACTCGGTCGACACGGCCACGGCTCAGACGCCCGGCATGATCGGCTGCTCGCGGCTCCAGTTCAACCCGTCGATGACCGCCCAACCGACCACATCGGTCGCCGACTCACCGACCGGCGTGGATATCGACGTACACGTCCCACAGGCACCGGACAGCCCGAGTGGGGTGGTGACGCCGGACCTGCGGACGGCGGTGGTGACACTCCCGACCGGAGTCGGCGTCAACACCGCCTCCGCCGATGGCCTGGCCGCCTGCACACCTGCTCAGATCGGCCTTGGCAACACCGCCCAGCCAACCTGCCCCGACGGCTCCAAGATAGGCACCGTCGAGATCGACTCGCCCATCCAGAGCGACCCGCTAACCGGAGCGATCTACCTCGCCCAGCAGGGGATCAACCCGTTCGGAACGCCGTTGGCGATCTACCTCGCCGCCCAGTCGGACGGCGTCCTGGTCAAGCTGGCCGGAAGGATCGACGCGGATCCCGGCACCGGTCAGCTGACGACGACGTTCGCCAACAATCCACAGCTGCCCTTCAGCGATCTGAAGCTGAACTTCTTCAGCGGGCCCAGGGCTGCACTCGTCACCCCCGAGTCATGCGGAACGTTCACGACCACTGGATCATTCACGCCGTGGAGTGGGACGCCGGCTGCCAACGCGTCTGATTCGTTCCAGGTCAAGTCCGGCTGCGTAAGCGGGTTCGCCCCGTCGTTCCAGTCCGGAGTCTCGAACGTCCAGGCCGGCTCTCCCACCACCCTTGGCATCACCTTCTCGCGCTCTGACAGCGACCAGGAGCTCTCGGGACTCAAGGTCGCCTTGCCGCCGGGCCTCATCGCCAAGGTGGCCGGGGTGCCGACGTGCCCCGATGCCAACGCCGCCGCGGGCACGTGCCCCGCAGCATCCAGGATCGGAACCGCCGCGGTGGGCTCAGGTGCGGGCAGCAACCCGTTCTTCCTGCCGGGGTCGGTCTACTTCACCGGACCCTACAAGGGTGCGCCGTACGGTCTCGCGGTGGTGGTGCCGGTGATCGCCGGACCATTCAACCTCGGCACCGTCGTGGTGCGTCAGGCGCTCAACATCGATCCGCACGACGCGCACGTCACGGTCACCAGCGATCCGTTCCCGACGATGCTGTTCGGAATCCCGTTGCGGATCCGCCGGATCGACGTGACGATCAACCGGTCCGGGTTCATGGTCAACCCGACCTCCTGCGCACCGATGGCGATCATAGGCACTCTGACCTCCACCGGTGGTCTCACGTTCACGGCCCCGTCGCGCTTCCAGGCGGGCGGGTGTGCTTCGCTTCCGTTCAGCCCGAAGATGTCGGCCAAGACGAACGGCAAGCGGAACAAGGCACGGGGTGCCCTGCTCGACATCAGGCTCACGCAGGGAACAGGTCAAGATCATCTCCGATCGGTGGCCGTCACCCTGCCGAAGCTGTTCTCGCCCAGGCTCTCCACGCTGCGCTCGGCCTGCTCGGGTGCGGTGTTCAGCGCCAACCCGGGGAACTGCCCGGCCGGGTCGATCGTCGGCGTGGCCACCGCTTCGACGCCGCTTCTGTCGGTGCCGATGCGAGGCAACGCCTACCTTGTCACGCACCCCGGAAGCGTGCTGCCGGACCTCGACGTGGTGCTCCAGGGCGGCGGCATCACATTCGACCTGGTGGGGACGGTCAGGCTGGCCGGGGCCAGCATCAAGTCCACGTTCGCCAACATCCCCGACGTCGCGATCTCGTCGTTCGAGCTCAAGCTGACGCAGGGCCCACACTCCGCCCTGGCGGACACCTCGAAGCCATGCGCCACGCCCCTGTACATGCCGACGACAATCATCGCGCAGGACGGCGCTCGGATCGTGAGGCTGACGAAGGTGAACGCCTCCGGGTGTCGTCGGCGCAAGTGAAGCCGTAGCGCACCCGCGAGGGCGCAGCGGTCTCGACTTTCCCTCCTCGAGACCGCTGCGCAGCTCCCGGATCTCCGACATGATCGGAGGGTTGGTCGAGAAGGCGGACGAATCTCGCCTTCTCGACCACGCGCGCTCGGACTCCCCCAGAGGCGACGACCGGAATCGAACCGGTGTAGACGGCTTTGCAGGCCGCTGCGTAGCCACTCCGCCACGTCGCCGCGGTTGGAAGCGTAGCGCCGGCCCCTGGGGCGATCCGGCGGCGCGAGCGCGCTCCGGCTGGTCGCCGGGAAGCCGCGCGAGCAGGGCAATGCACGCGTTAGGTGAGGCCCGTCCTCGCCAGCCGGTCGTCTTCGCGCTCGCGGTGCGGTGCCTATGTGGCCGGCTCGGGCTCCTGCGGCGAGGTGCAGAACGCGCACCGGCGCGCCTGGCGGGGGATCTCGCTCAGGCACTCGGTGCACGGCCGGGTCTCCGACTCGACGTCGGGCTGTGTCTTGCGCCGCCGCATCAGTGCGTTGACCGGCTGGACGACGAAGAAGAACACGGCCGCGGCGATCGAGATGAACGAGATCAGGTAGTTGATGAAGTCGCCGTAGCGGAAGTGGCTCGAATTCGCCGTGAACGACAGGTTGGAGAAGTCGGGCTTGCCGACGATCAGCGTGATGATCGGCGTCAGCAGGTCGCGGACGAGGGCGGTGATGAGCGCGCCGAAGGCCGCGCCGATAACCACCGCGACCGCCAGGTCGACCACGTTCCCGCGCAGCAGGAACGCCTTGAAGTCCTTCACCACACCCAGCTCCCTTCCTCGGCGTCGGAACGATGCGGTATTCGGGCTCCCTCCCGGCCCTCCTGCCGCCCACGTCACGCCGAAGCCCGGGTTCGGGCGGATGGTCGGCAGCCCATTTCCGCAACCCGTTCGCTGGGTGGGTGGGAAGAAACCGTCTGTATGCGACGGTTTCTTCCCACGCCCACCCCCCCGCGCGGCCCCGCCGCGGCCCCACGGCCCCCGCCCACGCCCAGCTCAGGCGCGGTTGTTGGAAGGGTTGGGGTCCTCGGCGCCCCGGACGACGGCGATCGCCCGCTCGTGCCGGGCCCTGCCGGTTCGGGCCTTGACGACGATCGTCAGCGTGTCCCCCGCCGCGGGCGCGGCGGGAATCTCATAGCGCGTGTACCGGCAGGTGAGCCGGGTCCGCTTCGCCCGGCACCGCGGGGGCGCCCAATGCGGGGAAACCGCGTCCGGGGGCGCGGAGACCAGCCTGGGGTCGACCAGGCCGCCGCGGGTCAGCACGGTGATGACGGCGCCGGCCGCCGCGCTGGGGCCGTGATTGGTGACCGTGACCGTGAAGTAGACCCAGCGCCCGGGGTGGGCCCGGTGGGTGCTGGCGAGGATGGCGACCGCCAGGTCGGCCGGCCCGGCCTGCCGGGCCGCCGCGGCCGGCGCCGCCGCGAGGCCGCCGCCGCAGGCAAGCGCGCAGGCCAGCCCGGCCGCGGAAGCCAGCCGCGCCAGCCAGCGTGGGGCCTTCCGCCCGCGGCGCCGGCGCGGGCCGGGCGAATGGTGTGGATCTCGCGGCACGTGGGCGGTAGACGCTGGATCTCGCGGCACGTCGGCAGTGGGCGATGCTGGGCTCGAACCAGCGACCTCCGCCTTGTCGAGGCGGCGCTCTCCCAGCTGAGCTAATCGCCCGGGAGAGGTGAAAATGTAGCGGCGGTGAGGCATGGGGAGGGAGGCGGAGGGGCCCCGCTCCTGGTATCGGCAGCCCAGCGCGACTCTTGACGGCAGCAGCGGGCCCGCGCCCGCGAGCGGGCGCGGGCCTCGGGCGCCGCGTAGCATCGGCGGACGATGAAGCTCGAGCTACCAGACGGCGCTTGCCTGGAGGTCCCCGACGGCGCCACCGGGGCCGACGCCGCGGCCGCCATCGGCCCGGGGCTGGCGCGGGCGGCGCTGGCGATCAAGGTGAACGGGGAGGTGCGCGACCTGGCGCGGCCGCTCCCCGACGGCGCGGCGCCCCACCGGATCGAGGTGCTGACCGACCGCAGCGGCGAGGAGGCGCTCGCCGTGATCCGCCACGACTGCGCCCACGTGCTCGCCACGGCGGTGATGGAGCTCTATCCGGGGGTGAAGATCTCGATCGGCCCGGCGATCGAGGACGGCTTCTACTACGACTTCGACTTCCCCGAGGGGGTGAGCCTGAGCGACGCGGACTTCGAGGCGATCGAGGCGCGGATGCGCCGGCACATCGAGGCCGATGAGCCGTTCGAGCGCCAGGACGTGCCGGTGGGGGAGGCGCTGGAGCGCTTCCGCTCCGAGGGCCAGGATTACAAGGTCAGGCTGATCGAGGACCTGGTCCGCGAGCAGGGAGTCGAGACGGTCAGCCTCTACACCAACGGCCCCTTCACCGACCTCTGCCGCGGCCCGCACGCCCCCAGCACCGGGCGGATCAGGGCATTCAAGCTCCAGTCGGTGGCCGGCGCCTACTGGCGGGGGGACTCGAGCCAGCCGATGCTCACGCGTGTATATGGAACGGCCTTCTTCTCCCGGTCCGAGCTCGAGCAGCACCTGGAGCGGCTGGAGCGCGCCCGGGCCAACGACCACCGCCGGCTGGGGCCCCAGCTCGGCCTGTTCGCCTTCTCCGAGGTCTCCCCGGGAGCCGCGTTCTGGCTGCCGGCGGGCACCGAGGTGTTCAACGCGCTCGTCTCGCTGAGCCGCGAGATGGGGCGCGAGCGCGGCTATTTGGAGGTCAAGACCCCGCAGATCTACGACAGCTCGCTGTGGCAGACCTCGGGCCACTGGGACAAGTTCGGCGGCAACATGTTCGTCACCGAGTACGAGGACCGCCAGATGGCGGTCAAGCCGATGAACTGCCCGGGGCACTGCAAGCTGTACTCGCTTGAGCGCCACTCCTACCGGGACCTGCCGCTCCGCTACTGGGAGCCGGGGCTCCTGCACCGCCGCGAGCCGAGCGGCACCCTCCACGGGCTCTTGCGCGTGCGCCACTTCGCCCAGGACGACAGCCACATCTTCTGCACCGAGGAGCAGATCCAGGACGAGGTGGCGGCCGCGATCGAGTTCGCCTTCGCCACCTACCGGATCTTCGGGCTCGACGTGCGGCTCGAGCTCTCCACCAGGCCCGAGGTGCGCCTGGGCAGCGATGCCCTGTGGGACCGTAGCGAGGCGGCGCTGATGGAGGCGTTGGAGTCACAGGGGCTCGCCTACGACCTCAACCCGGGCGACGGCGCCTTCTACGGGCCGAAGGTCGACATGCACATGACCGACTCGCTCGGCCGCTCCTGGCAGCTCGGAACCGTGCAGCTCGACTACAACATGCCCCAGCGCTTCGACCTCGCCTACACCGGCGCGGACAACGCCGAGCACCGCCCGGTGATGATCCACCGGGCGCTGATGGGCTCCTACGAGCGCTTCATCGGCATCCTGATCGAGCACTTCGCCGGGGAGCTGCCGCTGTGGCTGGCGCCCGTGCAGGCGATCGTGCTGCCGATCGCCGACCGGCACCTGGAATACGCGGGCTCGGTGGTGGGCAGGCTGCGCGCCGGCGGGCTGCGCGCCGAGCTCGACCGGCGCGGCGAGTCGATCGCCCGCAAGATCCGCGAGGCGGAGCTGCGCAAGATCCCCTACCTGCTCGTGGTGGGCGATCGCGAGGCCGAGTCCCTTCCCGACCGCCCGCAGGTGTCGGTGCGCGAGCATCACGGCGGCGAGCGGGGAGCGATGCCGCTGGAGGAGCTGATCGGCGAGCTCGCCGAGCGTGTGAGAAGCCGCTCGATCGGGTAGACGCGCCGCTATACTCCGAGCCGTTGATCCATCAGAGCCATCACACACGGCCCGGCGCCGCTTGACCCCAGGACGTCAGCGCAGCTAGTGCCGGTCCCCAAGAAGTTCGACCGGCGCCCCCCGGAGCGGGACCTGACTCGGATCAACGACCGGATCCGCGTGCCCGAGGTCCGGCTGGTGGGCGAGGACGGAAAGCAGATCGGGGTGGTCAAGACCGAGGAGGCGCTCGCCTACGCGCAGCAGCGCGACCTCGACCTCGTCGAGGTCGCCCCCGACGCGCGGCCGCCGGTCTGCCGCGTGCTCGACTACTCCAAGTACAAGTACGAGCAGGCCCAGAAGCAGAAGGCCGCCCGCAAGCACCAGCAGCAGATCACGATCCGCGAGATCAAGTTCCGGCCCAAGATCGCCCAGAACGACTACGACACAAAGAAGGGGCACGTCCGTCGCTTCCTGCTCGGCCGGGACAAGGTCAAGATCACGATCATGTTCCGCGGTCGCGAGGTGACCCATCCCGAGCGTGGCACCGCGCTCCTGGACCGCCTGGCCGAAGAGCTCTCCGACATCGCCGTGGTGGAGCAGTCGCCCCTCCAGGACGGGCGGAACATGACGATGCTGCTGGCGCCCTCGCGCGCGGTGCTGGCCGGCGAGCGCGAGCGGCCGGAGGTCGCCTCGACGCAGGACTCGGCGAACGGCGCCGCGCCGCCCCAGGGAGCCCCGGCGGCCGAGCCCGCCCAGGCCGCCAACCGCTAGGAGCGTGGGTCGCTATCGGTTCGCGGGGCGGGTGAGCGGCGGAGATCCTCGGTCCTGATGGTCGTGACGGGCGGTGTGATGGTGGTCGTCGGGTCGCTTGCCGGCAGCCGACCTCTTCCGAGGCGCTACCGGCC
>NZ_DASRBQ010000059.1:0-2741 GCF_035653575.1 Actinocrinis sp. | reverse complement strand
GACCAGCAACCGGTCCCGATCGCCAGCCTGGCCAAGGTGATGACCGCCTACCTGACCCTCAAGCACTACCCGCTGACCGACGCTCAGGACGGGTTCACCGTCACGATCACCCCCGCCCAGGCGCAGGCCGCGGGCCGGGAGGCCGCCGAGGGCCAGTCGGTCGTCGCCGTGCGCGCAGGCGAGCAGCTGACCGAGCGCCAACTGCTCGAGGCGCTCCTGATCCCTTCCGCCAACAACGTCGCCCAGATCCTCGCCGACCTGATCGCCGACAGCGCAACCAGCTTCGTTGCCGACATGAACGCCGAGGCTCGCGCGCTCGGGATGAACCACACCACCTACACCGATCCCAGCGGGCTCGACCCGAGCACGGTTTCCACCGCCGCGGACCAGCTGCGCGTCTTCCAGCAGGCGATGCGCTTCCCGGTCTTCCGCGAGATCGTCTCGATGCCCAGCGTGACGCTGCCGGTCGCCGGGACGCTCGCCAACTACAACCCGCTGATCACCGAGGGCTACGCGGGCAAGACCGGATCGGACTCCGCCGCCCGCGGATGCCTGGCCTTCTTCACCGCCGTCACCGTCGGCGGGCATCGGCAGACCGCGATCGGCGTGGTCCTCGGACAGGGACAGGGCACGGGCACACACGCGCTGCTCGCCGCCGCAGGCGAGGCCGCCCAACAACTCGTCAACTCCATCGCCCGAACCATCCGCGTCCGCACGACAGCCGTCCCCGCCACGGCCGGTGCCCCAAGAGACGGACGCCACCCACCGATGAGAACAAGTCAGCCGTAGCGGTCGAAATCGCGGCCGGCCAAACGGTCAACTAAGGCGCCGCCGTTAGGCGCCGCCGACCATTCTCCTAACTCGGGTTTCGCGGTTCAGAGGCCGGCGGCGGCCCAGGCTTGCTGGACTTGCGTGATTTCCCGGGATGTGGGGGTTTGGCCTTGTCCTGGGTGATATTGGCTGGCGATGATCACGCGGCGGAGCTTGGCGAGCATGTCGGCGAATGATGGGGTGGTCTTGGTGAGGTACCAGGGGGCGCGCTGGCGGTGCTCGTCGACGACGTCGGGGTGATGTCCTGAGCCGGCGTACCAGACGATTGTGAGTGTCATCGCGAGGAACTGGAACGGGACGGTGCGCTCGACGGCTTTCTTGGTCCGGTTGCGCGCGTCGCCGACACCGAACAGTTCCTTGCCGTCTTCGAAGGCGACCTCGATCGGCCAGCGGTCGCCATAGCGCTCGACGATCTCGCCGGCGCTCGCGGTCAGGTCGGTGGTGATCAGCGCGAGCTGATAGCCGCAGGGCTTGGTCGCGTCCTGGACGACGATCACGCGCACCAGCGTCTCGGGACCGAGCGGCTCCCACAGGCAGTCGATCGTGGTGAGCATCAGCGTCTCGGTCTTGCCATAGCGCCGGACGGCGTGCTCGACCCACTCGGTGGCGGGGCTGGTCGCGATCTCGGCGAGGCTCGCGAGCCGCTGACCCCATTTGCGCGGGCGGCCGCGTTTGCCGGTGCGCGGCGGGGTGCGGGCGTAGATCGCGGCGTTGGACCGCAAGCGGGAGGTGACCGTCACCGAGGCGGGAAGCCCGCGCCACGCCTCGGTGGCATACGCGGCGTCGCCGACGACGTCGATCTTGCGGCCGTCAAGCCGCGCGGCGAGCAGGTCGATCATTTCCCTTGCCAGCGCTGGCTTTCCGGGCCGCCCAGGATCGGGCTTGTCGTGCTTGGCGAACTGCTCGCGGCGGGGCTGCCAGAGCCGGAAGAGGACCGGCAGGCACACGGTGCGCTCCAGGAACGGCAGCCTGACACAGATCCCGACCACCACCCAGTTGTTGCCCCACGCGACCGCCGCCTGCTTGGAGTTCGCGGTCGCGTCGTGATGCCAGAAGCAGGCGTGGATCTTGCGCCCGAGGCGGTGCAGCAGCGTGTCATCGACGGCCACCAGCACGCTCGCCCCCGGGTCACAGAATCGCTCGACGATCAGCTCCGCCAACCGCAGCCCGAGCTCGTCCGCCGACCAGCGGGCGTTGCTGAAGAACCGGTGGCAGCGAGCGTGATGCCAGACCCCCGACAGGCGCGCGCCGACCAGCATCCCGGTGACCGTCCGCAACCCGGTCTGGGAGATATGGCCGGCGACCAGCGCGCAGAACGTCCGGTAGCTCGGGCGGGAGAAACATGGCGCGAACAGGAGCAACAGCTCCATCAGCGAAGATGGCAGGCAGAGCATCGGCGGCGACCTCCATAGGCAGCCGCGAACGGGCCTCCCACCCAGCCGCGGTAACGGTCTTGACAACCGCCGCGTTCGAGAAAGCCGCCGATGCTCCTTCCAACCCCGCCGCGCAACCGCCGCAGCCGCGCGCCGCCATCGCCCGTCACGACCGCCAGGTCACGTCCAGGTCACCCGATCAGCCCGGAAAGTGCGAAACCCGAGGTGCTTCAAAGGAGGACAATATCCAGGTGCATTTTGGATGCAAGAGATTATTTGCATCCAATGCCGCCTTGTGGTTGAGTTCTGACCAGATCGGAAAGCGCAGTCGTTCAGAGGAGAGGCCATGTCCGAACGCTTGATCTCGCAGCTCGCGCACGTCGAGCTGCTGACGCCGACGCTGGAGGAGTCATCGCGGTTCTTCACCGAGGTCATGGGCCTCGATGAGACCGACCGCGACGAGTCATCGGTTTACCTGCGCTGCTGGGGCGACTTCTCCACGTACGCGGTGCAGCTCACCGAGGGGCCGGAGCCGGC
>NZ_DASRBQ010000058.1:0-30455 GCF_035653575.1 Actinocrinis sp. | reverse complement strand
CTAGTGCTCCACCTGCGAGCAGAGACAGGGCAGTGATATGGCCGCGTGATCGTTGAGGATCACGCGGCCATATCACTATGAGCAAACAACCCAGTGGAGGTGCCGGGAATCGAACCCGGGTCCATCGGCGAGGGAACAGGGCTTCTACGGGCGTAGTCTCAGTGCGCTTTTCTCGGCTCCGCGGATCCCTGAGACGAGTCCGCGACGAGCCCAGCCACGTAAGTTTCCCTCAGTCTCCCGTGGCCTGATTCTGAGGTTGAGCCCCCTAGCGATGCCGGATTCCAGGTCGGGGGCGATCCTGGACCGACAGGGCTATCCGCCCGTTACGTGATCGCTAGATCAGGCAACGAGGGCGAAGTTCGCCCGAGCCATCTTCTGATTGGCATTTGTTTTTTTGCTGTGTTGTTGGTTTACGAGATCATCACAGCTTCCTCGGCCCGCTTCCCCTGCTTCGACGTCCGATGTCGAAACCGTTCACCCCCGTGGCAGAACGCACACGGTGACGCACGGACGCGCTTCGCCTCCTGCGGAGGTTCGGCGCGGCAGTGAGCAGTGTGTGCAGTTCTCAAACAGGAGCGGAACACCGGGTGTCCGCGTACTTCTATTAGACATCAGGATACTCGGGTGGGCGCGGCTCGGTAAAACCGATTGACCACCGGCCGCGCCGTGTCCCGTGCGTCCCGCTAGTGACGTCTCGCGGTCTGCTAGCGGTACCTGCGGCGGTGGGCCGCGATGTCCCGCTCCGCCTCGCGCTTCATCTGCTTCTCCAGCAGCGTCTGGCGCTTGTCGTAGTCCTTCTTGCCGCGGGCAAGGCCGAGCTCGACCTTGGCCTTGCCGTCCTTGAAGTACAACGCGAGCGGGATGAGCGTTAGTCCCGACTCCTTGGACTTGCCGATCAGCTTCTGGATCTCCTGGCGGTGCAGCAGCAGCTTGCGCATCCGGCGCGGGGCGTGGTTGTTCCAGGTGCCCTGGTTGTACTCCGGGATGTGCACGTTGTAGAGCCACACCTCGGCGTCGCGGATCTGGGCGAAGCCGTCGACCAGGGACGCGCGGCCCTCACGCAGCGACTTCACTTCGGTGCCGGTGAGCACCAGGCCCGCCTCGTAGACGTCCTCGATGAAGTAGTCGTGCCGTGCCTTCTTGTTCTGGGCGATCGTCTTCTGCCCGCGCTCCCTGACCATGGGCTCTATTGTCGCTCAGACGCGCAAGTACTTTCGCAGCGTGAAGGCCGACGCGAGCACCGACATCAGCACGCCGACGATCAGCAGGCTGGGCACGATCCAGGCGAACGGCGACCAGCCGATGAACTGCACCGAGGCCAGGTGCGGCGCGACGACGTGGTTGATGAAGAACGCCTTGACCCCGATCAGGATCACCGACGCCGCGACCCCGCCGGCCAGGCCCGCGACCGCGCCCTCGAGCAGGAACGGCATTTGGATGTAGAAGTTCGACGCGCCGACCAGACGCATGATGCCGGTCTCCCGGCGGCGGCTGAACGCGGAGAGCCGGACCGTGTTGAAGATCAGCAGGAACGCCAGCACCAGCATGATCGCGGCCACGCTGACCGCGGTGTACTCGGCGATGTGGATGAAGGTGAACAGCGGTTTGAGCAGCTGCTGCTCGTCTTGCACCGACTGCACGCCGGGCAGGCCGCCGACCGCGCCCTCGACGATGTTGGCGTTGTTCGGGTCGTCCAGCTTGACCCGGAAGGAGTCCTGCATGTCGTTGACGGTCGAGTCCTGCGCCAGCGCGGAGCCGGCCTCCATCTGCTGGTAGTGCTGGAACGCCTGGAGCTGGTTCTCGTAGGTGACGGTCTGGACGTGCGGCGTCCGGATCAGGGTGTCGTGGATCGTCTGCTTCTGCGCATCGGTGATCGCGGTCTGGCAGTTGGGGTACTTGCCGACCTCCTCCTGGTTGCACATGAAGACGCTGACCTCGACCTTGCCGTACCAGTAGTCCTGCATGTGCAGGGTCTGCTGCCACATCAACAGGCCGGATCCGAGCATGACAAGGGCCACCGCGGTCGAGACGATGACCGCGATCACCATCGTGAGGTTGCGACGCAACCCTTGGCCGATCTCCTGTAGTACGTACTGGACGCGCATGGTGGGTTTACCTGCCGGTGCTCTAGTCGGAAGCGTGTGGCTGTGGTCTTCGGTCTGCGGTACGCCGCCGCCGTTCTAACGGACGTAGCCGTAGACGCCGCGGGCCTGGTCGCGTACGAGCGTGCCCTGGTCGAGTTCCAGCACGCGCTTGCGCATCTGGTTCACGATCGCCTGGTCGTGCGTCACCATCACGACCGTGGTGCCGGTGCGGTTGATCCGGTCCAGCAGCTTCATGATGCCGACGCTGGTCTCCGGGTCGAGGTTACCGGTCGGCTCGTCGGCGATGAGGATCATCGGGCGGTTCACGAAGGCCCGGGCGACCGCCACGCGCTGCTGCTCACCACCGGACAGCTCGTTGGGCATCCGCTCCTCCTTGCCCGCGAGCCCGACCAGTTCCAGCACCTCGGGCACGACCTTGACGATCTGGCCCTTGGGCCGTCCGATCACCTCGAGGGCGAAGGCGACGTTCTGGTACACGGTCTTGTTCGGCAGCAGCCGGAAGTCCTGGAACACGGTGCCGATCAGGCGGCGGTGGTGCGGCAGCTTCCAGTTGGACAGCTTGTTGAGGTCCTTGCCCGCCACCACGACGCGGCCGGTGGTCGGCCGCTCCTCGCGCAGGATGAGCCGCATGAAGGTGGACTTGCCGGAGCCGGAGGAGCCGATGACGAAGACGAACTCGCCGCGCTCGATCTCCAGGGACATTTCCCGCAGCGCGGGGCGCGCCTGGTTGGGATACGTCTTGCTGACGTTCTCAAAGCGAATCACGGTTGCATCACCATCCGGCGGCAGTCTAGACATAGCGGGCGCGGCGCGGGAGCCGGTTGCGCAAGGACGCCGCGCGGATCCGGGGACCCGGCGGCGGCTTCCGGCGGGAAGCTCCACAGGAGTGTACGAGGCTCCCGAGGGGTAGGAGGGAACGAACGGGCGCAGCGCGGCGTTCTCAACGGTGATGAGGAGGACTCGATGAGACGCGACGACCTGGCCTGCGCCAACTGTTCCGGACCGGTGTCCGAGGGGCGCTGCTCGGTCTGCCGCGCAGCTCGTGACCAGTACGGACGCGGAGGCGGCGGCTTCTATGCGCCGCTGTGGCTGGTTCTGGCGATCCTCGCGGCGCTGGTGTGCGCGCTGGCCCTGGAAGCCCGTTTCGCGTGAGCTGAGTCACATTCGGTGCCGTGTGGCCGTGAAGCGCCCGCGGCGTCGGGAACTTGGAAGCTTGTAGCTCGGGAAACCGATAGGGCGTCAGGGAGCGTGGTGGGCCGCGGCTAGCGCGTGCGGCGCCAGCTAACGACCCCCTACCGGATACGGCGCCGACGAACAATCTCTAGTGCGTGCGGCGCCAGCGGATGCCGGCCTCGATACTGTGCCCTCTGCCTCGCTCCGCTCGGCCTTCATCTCGGCCGAACGACCCCCTAATGCGTGCGGCGCCAGCGGATGCCGGCCTCGATGAAGCCGTCAATCTCGCCGTCGAGGACCGCCGCGGTGTTCCCGGTCTCGTAGTCGGTCCGCAGGTCCTTCACCATCTGGTAAGGATGCAGGACGTACGAGCGCATCTGGTTGCCCCAGGAACCGGACGAGTCGCCCTTGAGCGCGTCGATCTTCGCCTGCTCCTCCTGCCGCTTGCGGTCCAGCAGCTTCGCCTGGAGCACCGCCATCGCGGAGGCCTTGTTCTGCAGCTGCGAGCGCTCGTTCTGGCAGGACACGACGATGCCGGTCGGCAGGTGGGTCAGCCGGACCGCGGAGTCGGTAGTGTTGACGCCCTGGCCGCCCGGACCGGAGGAGCGGTAGACGTCGACGCGGATCTCGTCGTCCGGGATCTCGATGTGATCGGTCTGCTCGACGACCGGCACCACTTCCACGCCCGCGAAAGAGGTCTGGCGGCGGCCCTGGTTGTCGAAGGGCGAGATGCGCACCAGCCGGTGCGTGCCCTGCTCGACCGACAGCGTCCCGTACGCGTAGGGCGCCTTTACCGCGAACGTCGCCGACTTGATGCCGGCCTCTTCCGCATAAGACGTGTCGTAGATCTCGGTGGGGTAACCGTGGCGCTCCGCGTAACGCAGATACATGCGCATCAGCATCTCGGCGAAGTCCGCCGCGTCGACGCCGCCGGCCTCGGAGCGGATGGTGACCAACGCCTCACGGGAGTCGTACTCACCCGAGAGCAGGGTCCGCACTTCGAGCTCGCTGATCGCCGCGGCGATCCGGGGCAGTTCGGCCTCCACCTCGGCGCGGGTGTCCGCGTCGTTCTCGGCCTCGGCCAGCTCGGCCAGCACCTCGATGTCGTCCAGCCTGCGGCGCAGCGACTCGACCCGGTTCAGCTCGCCCTGGACGTAGGACAGCCGGCTGGTCACCTTCTGCGCCTTGGCCTGGTCGTCCCACAGGTCCGGCGCGGCGGCCTCCTCGTTCAGCCGCTTGATCTCGCCGCGCAACGCGTCGAGATCGACGACGGCCTCGATCGAGGACATGGTCGACTTCAGGTTCTTCAGTTCTTCAGCTACGTCTACGGCCACAACTATCAAGGGTACGCGACCCGGCGCCGCTATTAGACGCGATGCGTCGTCGCCGCCGATCAGGCTCCGGTGCGGTACAAGTGCACGGTGCCGTCAGCCGCTGTGGTCGCCAGGACCAGACCGAGCCCTGCGGCCGGAGTCACGCCGACCGGGCTTTGCGAGGTGACCCCGATCGGCGACCACGTCATCGAGCCGTGCAGGTTGGCTCCGGTCGGTTCGTAGACCTGTACGTCACCGGCGACGGACTGGATGAACAGGTACGGCTTCCCGTTGCTGACATAACCGGCTTCAGGCTGTCCTACCGCACCGGTCGGGAAGGTATAGCTCCAGGATCCGTCGTTGATCAGCCTGAGGTCGGCGAGGTCTGAAGCGCGGATCACGTACGCCGCCATCGTTCCGTCCGCACGAATCGCGAGCGCGACGTTGGGTTTGATCGCGCCCGCGCTGCCGACGAAGCGCCAGGGCTGCCAGCCGCCGTCCGCGGTTCCGCTGCCGTTTGCTGCTAACAGCGCGCCCGAGCGGGAGGCAACGAGCAGTTGGGTGCGGTCTCCAGGCAGCGGGACGGCGGCGGGGGCTCCGGCGACGCGCGTCGAGCCGATTCCGGCGGCGGCGAGCGAGGTCCATGGCGACCAGGTCCCGTTAGTCAGGACGATGCGATGCATCTCGCTGTCTGCGGAGACGGCGTAGATCTCGACACGACCGGAGTCGCGGCCGACGGCGGCCGGTTCGGCGGCGGCGGTCAGTCCGGGGAGGGAGTGCCAGGCGGAGAAGTGCGGTGACGCTCCAGCGTTCGCTGTGGCGTACCGCACGATGCCGTCCGTGCCGGTCATGACGACGTACGCACTGTTGCCTGCGTTGAGGTAGCGCACCGCGCCGATCGGCTTCACCGGAGGCGCGGCAACCTCGCCGAGCTGCACCAAGCCGAGCGGCCCGATCGGACGAGCCGTGGTGTTCGCCGCGGACGGGCTCGCGGGAGCGTTGCCGCTCAGGCTCGTCGCCGCGTTGGTCTTCGCCGCGCCGGTCGGCTGCTTCGCGTCGCTGGTGTGCCCGTTCCACCACAGGAAGCCCCCGGTCGCCACGAGGCCGGCGGCGATGACCGCGGCGACGGCCGGTACGCGCGAGTTGCGTGGGCGGCCGGCCTCATCAGTGCCGGCGCCGTTGGAAGAAGGCGGTCTGGCGCCGGGTGAGCTGACGCTCCGTGAGCTGGATTTGTGGGTATCGAAGTCGCGCACGTCGCCCGCCTCGCGCGGCCGCGGCGGCTTGGCCACCGCGCCGGGCACGGGAGCGGACGGGCCGAGCGGTTCGCGGATCGGCCGCATGAGGTTGACGTGGGTTTGGCGCGAAGCGTCGGCCCGATCGGACGAGCCGGTCACCAGCGGCACCGCGCCGACGCTTATCGGGACCGCCGGTCCGGGACCGGCGGCGAGCGACACGGGATCGACGACGGCGCGCGGATCGGCCACCCGGAGGGCCGGCAGCCCGCTGAGTTCGGGCGCCAGCACGCGCAGCCGACCGGCGACCTCGGCCGCGGTCAACCGCGCGGCCGGGGCCTTCGACAGGCAGCTGACGAGCAACTCGCCCAGCGGCGCCGGCATGCCAGGAACGTCCGGGACCGTCTCGGTGACATGCCTGCGCAGCACCGCACCGGGATGCCCGCCGCCGAACGGGGTCCAGCCGGTGAGCAGCTCGAAGATGAGTGTGCCGAGTGCGTATACGTCGACCGGTGGTCCTGGAGGGCAGCCCTCGATGACTTCAGGGGCCAAGTAGTCCGGTGTCCCGACGATGCGAGTAGCGCGCGTGCGACGCGGACCGTCTACGAGCCGTGCGATACCGAAGTCGGTGAGCCGCGCGGTACCGGTCGAGGACTCGATGAGTACGTTCTCCGGCTTCACATCCCGGTGCACCACGCCCCGGGCGTGCGCCGCGGCCAATCCGGCGGCCACGTCTGCGGCCACGGCGACTGCGGCGGCCGGAGCCAGCACGCGCTCCGCGTCGAGTCGTTCACGCAGGTCGGCGCCGCGCACCAGATCCATGACGAGCGCGAGATCGGTGCCGTCCACGACGAGATCGCGCACCGCGACCACGTTCGGATGCACCAGACTGGTGAGTACCGTGCGCTCCTGCACGAAGCGGGCGATCAGGGTCTGATCCGCCGCCAGATCCTCGCGCAGCAGCTTCACCGCGACCGGCCCGTCCGGCCCCGCACCCTCCCAGACCGTGCCGCAGGTACCCCGGCCGATGACCCTGGTGACGGTGTATCTGCTGCCGATCTTGCGTGTCACCGTTGCTCCGTGAGAGGTCCGCGGGCGTGCCGTACCCGACACTGTGCCTTTCCGGACGCAGGCTGGGCAACTAACGCGCCGAAGCGCTACCCAAGTCCGGCGGCGGAAGGCTGATGACGCGTCAGAGAAACGCGTACCGCGCGGAGAGATCCCGAGGCCGTGCGGGGGACTACTTCTGCACGAGCAACGAGATAGTCATGCCCCTCACCTGTTTGGCGTACGCGACGCTGTAAACGCTCTGGATCGCGCGCACTTCCGCGGGAGGCAGACCGCCGAACGGTTTGGCCGGGTGTCCCGGCAGAATCAGCCACGCCCGCGGTGCCGGCCGGCTCAAGCAGGCGCTGAAGTCGGTGCAGAACTTCGGGACGATGTTGTCGATCTGCGCTGCCGTGTTGACCACCATCAGGTTGCGCAGCTGCATGTCCGCGGGCAGGTAGAAGTTGACGCCCTCGTCGATGTCGGTCATGCCGTAGATGATGGCGGCGTCGCCCTGGTGGTACGCGTGCTGGACGATCCGCGCGGCGCCCCGATAGTCGCGCTGCGGGAAGGCGAGGTCGGGGTAGTTGAACCAGCTGTGGGCGTAGGTGGTGTGCACCTGGTTCTGGCCCGGGACGACCGCGATCGCGAAGACGAGCAGCATCGCGGGAAGGGCGCGCAGGCTACGGCCGGCGGTCGCACCCGCCCCGGCGAGCACTGCCCACGCGGGCACGCAGAAGAGCAGGTAGCGGGCGAAATAGAAGAACGACGAGTCGCCGACGTAGCGCGAGATCAGCCAGATGCACGGGAGCGGCAGCGCGGCGGTCGCACTGGCCAGCGCGACCTGGCGGTGGCGGGGATTTCCCCACGCGGCCGCGCCAAACGCGAGCAACACTCCGGCGCCCAGGACAGAGCAGACCGCCTCCGGGCCCATCGCGAACAAATCGTGCACCGTCGGCCGCGGCTGCGGATTGCCCTCGCGTGCGCCGTAGTAGATGACCGGGGACACACCCGCGCCCGCCACGACCAGGCTGGCTGCGAAGCGGCGCGCGGTCAGCCACGGTCGCTCCTCGCTGCGCCACAGATACGCGGCGAGGCCGACGGCGTGACCGATCACGATCGTCAGCGAGATCAGGTTGAACAGGCCGGCCATCACAAGGGCCGCCGTGTATCCAGCCCACCTGCGCCGACTCGGCTGTTCCACCGCACGCACGAGCAGCAGCGAGGCCAGCGCCGCGGCAAGCGCGACGAACGGATACGAACGCAGTTCTGTCGCGTAACGGGCGATCGCCGGAGTGAGCGCGAAGAAGATGCCGGCTGCGAAACCCGCTCGCTTGCCGAACAGCCGCTGCCCGGTGGCCGCGACACAGACCACCGCGCCGACCATCGCCACGATGCCGGGCAGCCGCATCCCGAACAGCGATGTGCCCACTACCGTCATCCAGAGATGGAGAAACAGGTAGTACGCGCCGTGCACCGCATCGACATGCGTGAGCGTGTTCAGGATTTGCGACCAGCTTCGGCTGGCGACGTTTACCGAGGTGAGTTCGTCGAGCCAGATTTCGATGCTTGACGCGCGCCACGTACACAGCAGCGCGGTGATCAGCGCAGGGACGAACCACGCCGTCCGCACCAGCGCGGACGCGGTTCGGGTGAACCGGGCCGCGTTACCGCCCTGCGGCGCGGCCGCCTGCGCCGGTCCGGGATCACCGGCCTCTTCAGGATCGGCCGCGGTGTTCACGACGGGATCGAAGACATCTGGAGCCACCTGCGAATTCCTCATCGAAACAGGCGCTCGGCGAGCGCAACAGGAGAATGCGTCGAAACGGAGACGCTCCCACCCGGGGTCTGGTTGCTCGGGAATCCAGAGGTAGTCGTGTGATGCTTCGCCAGCTGCCTGCCGACGCTGACGCCGACCGCGACTGCGATCGCGAGGACGATGACGAGGATTGCGAGCTTGCTCAGGCAGCTGAGGCCAGCCGTCTTCGCGGGTGCGTTAGGAGAATAGGCCTGCGGCTGCCGGGGCGCCTTAGTGCGCGGCGCTTGATACGTCTGCGGCTGCTGCGGGCGGTACTGCGCCGGTTGTATCGGTCGCTGTGCCGGCTGTATCGGAGGACGTGGCGCCTGCTGGTACGCCATCGGATACGGGTTCGGCTGCTGCTGAGGCTGGCTCGGGTACGGGCGTGCCGGAGCAGGTGTGCTCGCCGCGGGCGCCTGGGCGATCGGAGCCTGAGCGGCGGGCCGCTGCGAAACAGGCGGCAGCGCGGTCGTCGGCTGGTTGGCGGACGGGCGCGCGATCGGTGTCGTGGGAGCGGTCGGCGTCGGGGTGATCTGGGCGCCACGGTTGATCGGTATGACCTGCGCGCCGTTGTGCGCCTGTTGAGCGACCTGTGCCGCCGGGGCCTGTGCTACTGGAGCCTGGGTGATTGGAGCCTGGGGCGCCGCGGCCGACGGCTCCTGCTGGCTCGGCTTCTGCTGCTGGGCGGCCTGGGGCGCGGCCGAGCCGTTGGCCTGCGGAACCCGAGCCGGCCAAACCGCGTGCGGAGCGGCGTGCGCGCGGACCGCGGCGCCTGCCCCGGCGACCACACCGGCCGCGCCGCCGCCTGCGCCGGCGGCGACCTTCTGCTCGGCGGGCAATGCCGGCAGGACGACGGTTCCCTCGCTCGGGTTGACCGGCAGCCGGACGGTCGTGCCGTCCTGCTTCACTCGCACGGCCGCGCGCAGCCGAGAGGCCAGCTCCCCGGCCAGCGGCCGCGCGTCCGGGTCCTTCGCCAGCGCCGCGGTCGCCACCGCCCACAGCCGGTCGGAGACGCCCGGCGGACGCTGCGGCGTGGCCGTCTGGTGCGCCCGGAACACTTCCATCGCGTCGCGGCCACGGAACGGCGGCCGGCCGGTCAGCAGCTCGTAGAACATGATCCCGGCGGCGTACACGTCGACCGCGCCGGTGGCCTTGCGCCCCGAGATCACCTCGGGTGACAGGTAATACGGCGTGCCGACGACCTGACTGGTCCGGGTGACTGACGGCGCGTCAGCCAATCGGGCGATACCGAAGTCCGTCAGCAGCGGCCGGAATCCGCCGGCCTCCGGCTGGAGCAGCACGTTCGCGGGCTTCACGTCCCGGTGGATGATCTTGGCGGCGTGCGCCACGGACAGCGCGTCGGCCACGTCGGCCACCAGCAGCGCGGCCTCCTCGGGCCCGAGGGTGCCCCGGCCGCGCAGGTAGGCGCGCAGGTCGGGCCCCTCGACCAGCTGCATCACCAGCGCCAGCACGTCCCCCTCGACCACCAGGTCGCGGATGGCCACCAGCGAGCGGTGGCGCAGGCCGACCAGCGCGGTGCGCTCGCGCAGGAACCTGGTGACCACGTCGGGGTCGGCGGCGAGCTCTTCGAGCAGCACCTTGACGGCGATCGCCTCGCCGGTGTCCCGCACGCGCCCCCGCCACACCGACCCGAAGGCCCCGCGCCCCAACTGTTCATCCAGCTCGTATCGGCTGCCGATAGGCTGACCCACGAAACCTCTCCCCCAGTTTGTCGACTCGGGCTGGCGCCGCCGCGGCGCATGCGGATCGGCGCAGACGCAGCCTAGTGCCGCTGACCCAACCGGTGGATGCGGCCAGCCGTTTCGTACCCAAGCTGCTACAGGAGCACACGGCGCCGGTTCAACGGGGCGCCTTTCGGCGCGGTGGCGTTTTCGCTGGTGCTCCCGTTGCCCACTGCTTACAGCTGCGTCGTCGGCACTCCCTGCTTATGTTCTCGGATACCGTGGCTCCCGGCGAGAATTGACCGACCCGATTTTCCGTGGACAGTCTCCCGTCCTGAAAAGGCAGCGCGCATGCAGATCAGACTCTCCGTCACCTCGGTCCGTGACACGGCGCGTGACCAGGCGGAGCAGGACTGCGTAGACGTAGCGGTGACGGCCGCGGCTGGTACGCCGTTCAGCGCGGCGGCCGGGGCGCTGCGAACCCTCGCCGGGGTTCCGGAGGGCCGGTTCTACGCCGGCGGCGCGCTGGTGGCCGAAGAGGCCGCGCTGGGCCTTCCTCCACTGCTCGACGGCGCGATGCTGACGGTCGGAGGACCGGGAGCGCCGACCGCGCTGCACGGCTCGCTCAGACTGCACAACGGGCTCGAACTGCACGTCATCGGTGGACCGGACGCCGGCGGCGTGCACCTGATCGCGCCGCCCGCGCCGGGGGAGGAACCGGTCCGCATCGCGATCGGCCGTGGCGCGGACGCGCAGGTGCGCATCGAGGATCCGGACCTGTCCAGGCTGCACGCCGAACTGCTGGTCACGGCCGACTGGGTGCGGCTGCGCGACGCCGGTTCAACGAACGGCACGACGCTGGACGGCACTCCGGTCGGAGCGGAGTCGGTGCTGCTGCTGCCCGATGCGTTGGTGCGCCTCGGTGAGACGACGATCGTGCTGCGGATAGGGCATCGCTCGACCGACGCGGAGCCGGACCGTCTAGGGCGCCTGAGGGTGCGTACCGAGCGGCGTACGCCCGTGGCACTGCCGTCGCCACGTATCGACCTGCCGCCCCGCCCTTCGAATCGCGGACTGCCTGCCGCACGCCGCCGGGCCGCAGCGGCGTTCGAGCAGGCCAAGACCGCCGCGGAGACGCAGATCGCCTCGGCGCTCGCGGCCGAGGCAGGGCTGCGCCGAGAGCGGCATCCGGACCTCGCCACGCTGCTGACCGCGGCGTTGCGGCCTGAGCCGGGGCTGTGGTCCCGTGATCCCGAGTCGGCAGGCCTGCTGGATCTGCGGCTCGGCACCGCGCGGATTACCTCGCGGGTGACCGTCTGCTCCGGGCCGAAGACCTTCCGCCCACGGGTGCCGGCCGCGCCGGTCACCTTGGATCTGGAGACGGTGGGCGTGCTCGGCCTGGTCGGCCCGCGCCCGCAGCTGACCCGGCTGGCCAGGTCGCTGGTGGCGCAGCTGGCCGCGAGCTGCCCGCCTCGGGACCTGGAGCTGGTGGTGCTCTGCGACCAGGGCGTGGCCGCCGCGGATCCGGGGCGCTGGCAGTGGGCTCGCTGGCTTCCGCACCTGATCCCGCAGGAAGGGCAGGACTGCCGTGCGCTGATCGGAGTGGATCAGGCGCAGGTGCGCGCCCGGATCGAGGAGTCGCTGGCGAAGCTCGACGCGCGCGAGGCGGAAGCGGCCGACGGCATCGGTGGCGCGGCTTCGGCAGGCAGGCCCGGCAAGCGCTGGTCCGGACGGCGTACCGTGCTCGTCGTGGACCCGGCACCGGCGCTGATTGACACGCCGGGCATGCAACGGCTGCTCACCGAAGGTCCGGAGTTCGGTATCTACACCATCGCC
The DNA here is from genome assembly GCF_035653575.1 of Actinocrinis sp. Taxonomy (GTDB): domain Bacteria; phylum Actinomycetota; class Actinomycetes; order Streptomycetales; family Catenulisporaceae; genus Actinocrinis. The sequence goes on along the minus strand of NZ_DASRBQ010000058.1, from coordinate 18,269 downwards.
CTGGCCTCACGCGCGGTGCAGCTGCCTGATGTGACCGGTGCGATGGCAACGCTCAACGGAGACGTGCACACGCGGGTTCGGCTGGAGCGCCCGGAGGCGCCCGCCCTCGACAACATCATCGCCGACCTGGCTTCGGCCGAATGGGCGGAACGGCTCGGCCGTGCCCTGGCGCCCTTGCGTGAGGCGGACAGCTTCGGCGCGCCGCAGCTGCCGGAGGAGGCGCGGCTGCTGGCGCTGCTCGAGCTGGACCTGCTCACCCCGGCGAAGCTGGGCGCGCGTTGGTCACTGCGGCCGTCCTGCGGCGAGCTGACGATCGGCGCGGACGATCACGGCCCGGTGCGCACCGATCTGACGGGTCAGCACATCCTGGTGGCCGGTGTGTCAGGCTCCGGTGTCTCCGAGACGCTGCGTTCGATCACGTGCGCGCTCGCCGCCGTCAATCGGCCGCAATACCTGCGCGTCTCGCTGCTCTCTGGCGGCGACGGCGCCTCGCTCGCGGACTGCGCGGCGCTGCCGCACACGGACGCCCATCTGCCCCCGGATGCCTCGTCCGAGGAGTTGCGCGCGTTGCTCGACCAGTTGGAGGCCGAGATCGAGCGGCGCACGAGCGCCGCGCTGCGCGGCACCGTCGAGGATCCGTCCGACCCACAGCACCCGCGCTTGCTCGTGGTCGTGGACGGATTCGACCAGCGCGCCGCAGCCCATCCGTGGTTCGCCAAGGGCTTGGCGGGCATCGCGCGCGACGGCCGCGATCACGACGTGCACGTGGTCGTCGGCGTCACGCTCGAAGACGCCCAGGCGGTGCGGCTGCTCAACAGCGACCTGTGTGACGAGGCGCAGATCCGCATCGCACTGCGCACCCACGCGGCGGAGGAGTCCCGCAAGCTGGTCTCGCTCCCGGCCGCCGCGTCCGTGCGGGCAGACACGCCCGGCCGTGCGCACCTTGCCCTGCCGGACGGCCGCGTGCTGCCGATCCAGGCCGCGCGCATCAGCGGCCGCATGCCATCCAGCGCGTCCAACCGCGCGACCGCCGTCCGCCTGCCGTGGACCGAACTGGGCTCACCGGTCCCGCGCCGCCCGGCAGAGGCTGCCCCGGCCGGGCTGCTGCGCGGACCCACCGACCTGGCGCTGTTCGTCGAGACCGTGCGCCGGGCCGCGACCCGCTGACCCGCTGACCAGCTCCGACTCGGCGGGAGCCGCACCAAGCGCCTCCCACCGAGTAGCGGCTGTGCGTTACGCCAGCGAGCCGGTGCGCAGCATCGTGCGCAGGACGCGCAGGGCGACCGAGAGGATCGCCAGGTCGAAACTGTCCGCGGTGCCGATCTCCTCGAGCACCGCCTGAGCCCGGTCCACGGCCGCCTTGTTTTTCGCGACCCAGGTGGCGAAGCGGGCGTCCGGGTCAGTCTCGCCCGGAGCCGCGGCCAGGACCTCGAAGGTGAGGGCGGCTTGAGCGCTGTAGAGCTCCTCGCGGACCGCGGCACGGGCCATCGCCTGCCAGCGGTCGGTGCGCGGCAGCGCGTTGATGCGGTCGCGCAGGATGCCGATGCGCAGCCGGTCGACGATGTCGAAGTAGCACTCCGCGACCTCGACCGGGGCGCGACCGCTGTCCCAGGCCACCTCGACGATGTCCAGCGCCGAGTACGCCGCCGAGAAGGTCGCGGTGCGGGCGGCCAGGTCCTCGGGAACGCCGGCGTCGAGCAGTTCCTGCTTGGCCGCGACGAGCTGGTCGAAGTCCGCGCCCTTGAGCAGCTTGGGCAGCTGGGCGACCACCTCGGCCACTCCGGAGCGGAACGCCTCGACCTGCGCCGCGATGTCCAGCGGGTGCCTGCGGTTGAGCAGGAACCACCGGGCGCCGCGCTCGGTCAGCCGCCGGGCGGCCAGCCGCATGCGGACCTGGACCTGCGCCGGGACCCGGTTGTCCAGCCCGTCGACCGCCGCCCAGAACGTGTGCATGTCGAAGACCGCGCGGGCCACGATGTGGGCGCGGGCGATCTCCTCGGCGGAGGCCCCGGTCTCCTCGCGCATCCGGAACACGAAGCTGGTCCCGGCGTTGTTGACCAGGTTGTTGACGACCTGGGTGGTGATGATCTCGCGGCGCAGCGGGTGCGCCTCGATCCGCTCACGGAACCGCTCGCGCAGCGCGGAGGGGAAGTAGTGGAAGAGGTCCGTCTTGAGGAACGCGTCGTCCGGCAGGTCCGAGGCGAGCAGCTCGTCCTCGAGGGTGATCTTCGTGTAGGCGAGCAGGACGGACAGCTCCGGCTGGGTCAGCCCGAGGCCGTTCTGCCGCCGCTCGTTGATCGTGCGTTCCCCCGGTAGGAACTCGAGCTCCCGGTTGAGATGCCCCTCAGCGACCAGCCTGCGCAGGTAACGCGCGTGCACGTTGAGCAGCGACGGCGCCTGCGCCATGGCCGAGGCGAGGGCGACGTTCTGGCCGTAGTTGTCGGCCAGCACCAGCCGCGCCACCTCGTCGGTCATCTCGGCCAGCAGCTCACCGCGCTCGTGCCCGCCAAGCTCGCCGGCGGCAACCGCCTGGTCCAGCAGGATCTTGATGTTGACCTCGTGGTCTGAGGTGTCCACGCCGGCCGAGTTGTCGATCGCGTCGGTGCAGATCTTGCCGCCGGCGCCGCCCGCGCCGTGCAGCGCGAACTCGATCCGGCCCAGCTGGGTGCAGCCGAGGTTGCCGCCCTCGCCGACCACCTTCGCCCGCAGGTCGGCGCCGTTGATCCGGATCGCGTCGTTGGCCTTGTCGCCGACGTCCGCGTTGGACTCGGTGGACGCCTTGATGTACGTGCCGATGCCGCCGTTCCAGAACAGGTCCACCGGCGCGAGCAGGATCGCGCGCATCAGGTCGGCCGGGGTGGTGCGGGTCACCGAGTCGGCGATGCCGAGCGCGGCGCGCATCTGCGGGGTCAGCGGGATCGACTTGGCGGTGCGCGGGAAGACCCCGCCGCCCGGCGAGATCAGCTTCGCGTCATAGTCCGCCCACGAGGAGCGCGGCAGCTCGAACAGCCGCCGGCGCTCGGCGTAGGAGCGGGCCGGGTCCGGGGTCGGGTCGACGAAGATGTGCCGGTGGTCGAAGGCCGCGACCAGCTTGATGTGCTCGGACAGCAGCATCCCGTTGCCGAACACGTCCCCGGACATGTCGCCGATGCCGACGACCGTGAAGTCCTGGGTCTGGGTGTCCACGCCCAGCTCACGGAAGTGCCGCTTGACCGACTCCCAGGCGCCACGCGCGGTGATGCCCATCGCCTTGTGGTCGTAGCCGACCGAGCCGCCGGAGGCGAAGGCGTCACCGAGCCAGAAGCCCTTCGCACCCGGTCCCCACACGTCGCACTCCGCGGCGACGTTGTTGGCGATGTCCGAGAAGGTGGCGGTGCCCTTGTCGGCCGCGACGACCAGGTAGGTGTCGTCGCTGTCGAAGCGCACAACGTCGACCGGCGGCACGACCTTGCCGTCCACGAGGTTGTCGGTGATGTCCAGCAGGCCGTTGATCAGCGTCTTGTAGCAGGCCACGCCCTCGGCGAGGAACGCGTCGCGGTCCGCCGGGTCGACCGGGGTCTTGACCACGAAGCCGCCCTTGGCGCCGACAGGCACGATGACCGCGTTCTTCACCATCTGCGCCTTGACCAGGCCGAGGATCTCGGTGCGGAAGTCCTCGCGCCGGTCCGACCAGCGCAGGCCGCCGCGCGCGACCGCGCCGAAACGCAGGTGCACACCCTCGACCCGGGCCGAATAGACCCAGATCTCGTACTTGGGCCGCGGTTGCGGGAGGTCGGGCACCGCCGCGGCGTTGATCTTGAACGAGATGTACGGCTTCGGGGCGCCGTTCGCGGCCTTCTGGAAGAAGTTCGTGCGCAGCGTCGCCTCGATCACCGCGCGCAGCGAGCGCAGGATGCGATCCTCGTCCAGCGAGGCGACCGCGTCGAGCGCACCCTCCGCCTCCTCGACCAGGCCGTCGATCAGCTCGCGGCCGGCCGCGGCGTGCGCGGGGTCGAAGGAGGCCTCGAACAGCTTGACCAGCAGCCGGGCCAGGCCCGGGTTCCGGTGCAGCACCTGCTCGATGTACTCCTGGCTGAACGGCGTGCCGCCCTGCCGCAGGTACTTCGCGTACGCGCGCAGCACCGTGACCTGACGCCAGGTCAGCCCGGCGCGCACGACCAGCGCGTTGAAGCCGTCGTTCTCGATCAGCCCGGACCAGGCAGCGGCGAACGCGGCGGTGAACCGCTCGCGGGCGGCCTCGTCGCGTAGCGATTCAGGATCGGTGACGCGCAGCCCGAAGTCGTAGATCCAGGCCGCCGCGTCGCACTCCCGGCTCAGCTCATACGGGTGCTCATCGAGCACTTCGACGCCGAAGCGCTGCAGGATCGGCAGCACCTCGGCCAGCGAGATCATCCGGCCGACCCGGAAGATCTTCAGGCTGTACTGCTCGGGCGGAGCGCCGGGCCGCCGGTAGACGGCGAGCGAGGAGTCGGTGGTGTCGTCGGCGTGGATCGCCTCGATCCGGCAGACGTCCTTGACCGCGTTCTCCGGCGGGAAGTCGGCTTTGTACGCCTCGGGGAAGGCCTTGCCGTAGTCGCGCAGCAGCTCGGTGGCGCGCTCGGAGCCGACCGTCTCCTCGAGTTGCCGCGCGAAGTCGTCTTCCCAGGTGCGGATCGCGGCGGCGAGCCTGCGCTCGATCAGCTCGGCGTCCACGTCGGGCAGCCGGTCTCCGGGCGCGACCCGGACGACGAAGTGCAGTCGGGTGAGCACCGACTCGGTCGAGCGGACGGTGTAGTCCACGACCGCGCCGCGCAGCTCGTCGAGCAGGATGCGTTGCAGCCTTAGGCGCGCGTCCGTGTTGTACCGGTCGCGCGGCAGGTATACCAGCGCGGAGAAGTAGCGGCCGTAAGCGTCCTTACGCAGGAACAGGCGCAGACGGCGGCGCTCCTGAAGGTGCAGGACCGAGCCGGTGATCTCGGCGAGTTCCTCCACCGGGATCTGGAACAGGTCGTCGCGCGGGTAGGACTCCAGGATCTGCAGCAGGTCCTTGCCGGAGTGCGAGGTCGGCGCGAAGCCGTGAATGTCGAGGACCTGGCGGACCTTCTGGTGGATCACTGGGACCCGCTGCACCGACTCCGAGTACGCGGCGGCCGAGAACAGGCCGAGGATGCGTCGCTCGCCGACGACCCGGCCTTCGGCGTCGAAGCGCTTGACGCCGATGTAGTCGAGGTAGCCGGGGCGGTGCACGGTCGCGCGCGAGTTGGCCTTGGTGAGCACCAGCAGGCGCGGTTCACGCGCCTTAGCCCGCACCTCCGGCGGCAGCTTGGCGAACGAACCGGACGTGCCGGGCGCCTGGTCGGAGCGCAGGATGCCAAGGCCGGTACCGGTGACCGGGCGCAGCGCGTCCTCGCCATCGGACTGACCCAGGGTGTATTCGCGGTAGCCGAGGAAGGTGAAGTGGTCGTCAGCCAGCCAGCGCAGCAGCTCCTGACCGGCCGTCAGTTCGTCGTAGGAGACTCCGGCGCGCTGTGCGGCCCGGCCTTGCTCCTCGTCCAGCTCCTCGGCGAGGGCGAGCGCCGCGGCGCGCATCTTCGGCCAGTCCTCGACCGCCTCGCGCACGTCGCTCAGCACCCGGCGCAGGCTGGTCTCGATCGAGGCGAGCCGCGCCGGGTCGTCGGCCTGCCGGTCGATCTCGATGTGCATCCAGGACTCGGTGAGCGCGCCCTGCGGGGTCTGCTGCGTCGGGTCCGTGTCCGGGAGCGCGCGCAGCCGGCCGACCAGGTCCCGCTCGACCGCGAACACCGGGTGGAACAAGACGTGGATACCGTGCCCGAGCCGGGTCAGCTCAGCGGTGATGGAATCCACCAAAAAGGGCATGTCGTCGGTGACGATCTCGACCACGGTGTGCGTGGTGGCGCCGGTGGTCCAGCCGGAGCGCTCGCGGGTCGGGGTGTACGCGCGGATCTTCGCGGTGCCCTGCGGGCGGGTGCCGGCCAGTTCGGCAGAAGACCGCACCGCGCCGAGGATGTCGGCGGCGGTGCGGTCTGCGAGGTCGTCGAACGGGACGTGGCGGTAGTAGCGGCGCAAGACGGTTTCGGCTTGTCTTGGATCACCCAGGCCGTCCGTACCCGAGGATTGGCGTGCCAGCTGCGCCGCCTCCTCAAGCAGAGTGATAGTCGCCTCGTCCAGCTGGGTCACCATGTGTGCTCGCTCCTACGGCCGCGCGCCCTTGCACGGCTCATCCCGGTTACGAGCCTTAGGTTACTCGGCGGTTTGTAGCGTCGGTTGCGTATCGGCCGATCATGTTGTCACGTCTGGGTTGCGCCTTCCTACAACGTGAGACGTGCCTCACCGCCGGTGCTGGACCTTGGACGCGCCGCGCCGGAACGCCGTGAATGCGACGCTCCTCAGACGCCCACGGCGAGCGGCGGCCGCAGGGTCCCGGAGCCGGGCACCGGCCGCGCCGGGTCGTGATCAAGGTCGACGATGCGGTTGTCGGCGCCGACGTGCACGATGCGCGGCTTCGCCGTGCGCGCCTCGTGATCGTCGATCAGCTGATAGCTGATCAGGATCACCAGGTCGCCGGGGTGGATCAGGTGGGCCGCGGCGCCGTTGATCCCGATCACCCCGGAGCCGCGCTCGCCCTCGATCACATAGGTCTCGAGCCGCGCCCCATTGGTGATGTCCACGATCGCGACCTGTTCTCCGGGCAGCAGGTCGGCGGCTTCCATCAGCGCGGCGTCGACGGTTACCGATCCCACGTAGTGCAGGTCGGCCTGGGTGACGGTGGCGCGGTGGATCTTGGACTTGAGCATGGTGCGGTACACGTGCGCTCCTCATCAGCGTGGACGTCGCGTTCCAGTCCCGGGGCGGGGTACCGGACGCGGCGTCTTCCTATGACACGGCGGGTTACGAATTGCAGCGTCGTACAGGTACTTTTCGCACGGCTGAAGCCGAACCGGATCACAGCAGATCCGGCAACTCCTGTGTGGCGAACCAGAGTAGGTCGTAGTCCTCGACGCCGTCCACGGTGAACTGTGCGTCCTCGTCACCTTCGTCGGCCTTGTGCACCATGAGCGCCGCCTCGCCGACGGCCGGTTCCGCCGCCACGTCGTCGATGTGGAACGAGGCGATGTCGCGCAGAGCGATGACGCCGTCGATGCGTACCTCACCGGGCTCGACGCCCTGTTCGCGGGAGACCGGGGTGCCGACCGGGGTCACCACGGCGTCGAACAGTTCCGCGGCGACCACCACCCGGCGGCGCGGGGCCAGCGGGTCGGCGGCGAGCAGCCGCAGCGCGCCGCGGCCGGCCTCGGTCATCGCGGCGAATTCGAGCTCTTCCTCGTCGCCCTCGACGTACCACTCGCGCAGCGCCGGGGTCACCGCGTAGCCGGTCAGCGGGCCGGGGCCGAGTTCGCCGCGCTTGGCCAGCTCGGACAGGATCGGCAGTGTGGCCGGGATGTACACGCGCATCGCAGGTTCCCCTCGCCGGGCGCCGGACCCGCTGTGCCGTCGCGACCGCTGATAGTGCTGGGACTGTAGTTAGTTCTTGCCGGGTCTTCGCCGCTTTACGCTACCGCCCGCGACAGGCCGAGGAACTCCGTCGTGGTGCGCCGGGCGGTGGCCAGTACCTCGGCCCGCCGGCTCGGGTCCATCAGATTGACGCCGAGGGCGACCAGATCGTCCTGGCCGGGGCACAACACGACGACCCGGCTGCCGCTCTGCCGCACCTGGCGCGCTTCGAGCAGCATCTGCCGCGTGACGCTGTGCCGGAAGCTGCGCTCCAGTCGGCCGAGCGCGGTGCGCGGCCGGTCGTAGCCGCGTGCGGCCATCGGTGCGATGACGTAGACCTCGTCGAGCGGCTTGCCACCGGGCAGCGAGTCCGCGACCAGCAGGTCCAGGCTTGTGTTCGAGAAGGTTCCGCCGTCCACGTAGCGGCGGCCCTCGATCACCGCGGGCGTGAACCAGCCGGGGATCGAGCAGGATGCGACGACGGCCTCCGCCAGTCCGATGTGTGGAGCGCCGGGCTCGCCGAAGACGACGCGCTCACCGGTGTCGTAATCCATGGCGACCACACGCACGCCCGGGTGCGTTGACCAGGCTCCGGACGGGATGACGTCCTCGACCATACGGCCGATGTCGCCGAGCGAGCCGCGGCCGGGCGGGAGGAAGGCGGAGAGCACCACGGTCTTCGGGTAGCGGCGCGGGTGCCGGACGGAGCGCGCGATCAGTTTTGGCGAGCCGATGCCGCGCTGTGGACGCAGCGGAACGGCGCCGCCGGCCGCGTGGTCGTAGTCGAAGACCTGGCCGGCCAGCGGGCCTTCGAGCACAGCCTCGGCGAGCTGGTGCTGGTAGAGGTCGTGTGGGCTGGCGCCCGCGCCGAGCAGCGCGGCCAGGATCGCGCCCGCGGAGGTTCCGATGATCATTTCGGCGGTGCGCGGATCGAAGCCCAGTTCGTCGTGCAGGGTGGCCAGTGCGCCGATCGTCCAGGCGGCGCCGAGCGTGCCGCCACCGCCGAGCACCAGTCCCCTGCGTACCCCTTCGCTCAACCCTGCTCACCATCCCTACGACAAACGCACTGTCGTACTGAGGCCCGTCGCCGGGCTCGCCGTCACCACGCACCCACCGGCTCGGACGCCGGTTCACTCGGCCGCGGTCAATCGCCGCCGAGCGGCGCGTCGAGTGGTGACTCGGCGCGCAGGTCCACTTCGAACAGCGCTTCTAGTTCGGCAATTGTTTCCGCATAGGACCGGTGGTGTACTCCGATGATGCCCAAGGCGGCGGCCGCACGCACGTTGCGTTCCAAGTCATCCACGAAGACGGCCTCCGGCGGAGCGCAGCCGAGCAGGTCGAGGGTGTGCAAGTAGATCTCGGGTTCGGGCTTGCGCATCCCGACCTCGCCGCTGATCACCACGGCGTCGAACAGCTGGTCCCAGTCGTCGCGCAAGTACTCGTTGCCCCATGAGTTCGACAGCAGTGCGGTCCGCAACCCGGCCGTCTTCGCCTGCCGCACGACGTTGATCATGGCCGGGGCGGAGGCGAAGCCCGCGAACATCCGGCCGATCAGACCCTGCGCCTGGATCTTGACTCCGCAATACTTGGTCAGCCGCTCGGCCAGGGCCTGCTCGAAGTGCTCGACCCGCAGCTCACCGCGCTCGAGGGCGGCGATCGGGTCGAAGACGCTGAGCGCCGCCAGACCGGCGTCGTGAAAGTCGCGAATCGCCAACTCATAACCAGCGGCGTCGATGCCCTCGGCGGCGTACCATCCGTCGAGGGCGGCCGCTAGCGGGGACGTAAGCACGCCTCCCCAGTCAACGATCAGCGCCGTGGGTCGAGCCTCGGACGCATCGCCATTCAACGCGGCATGCTCAAACATCTCGGACTCGGCGCCACTAGACATACTGCCGCCTTTCACTCGCCGGCTGGGTGGAATACCCCCGGCCGGGTAAGAGTTCCCATGCTACGGGGGTGATGCTTGTGTCGGGCCGAAGCAATACGGCGGTGTGGCCGTTTGCTGCAGTCTTCGCGTTAAGCGGAGTCGTGCTGGTCAGCTACGCGGCCGCCGAGCCGCCCGCTTGGCTTGACCGCACGACGGTGACCGTGTGCGGTACCGCGCCAAGCGCCTCCCACGCCCTGTTGCTCGGCTTGGTTTTGCTCACCCTCGCCCACGGCCTAAGCCGCCGTCGCCGAGTGGACTGGGTGCTCGGACTCGGGCTGGTGGCTTGGAGCACGCTCACCGAAGCCGAATCTCTGGTCACTCGCGCCCCCGGCGAACCGTGGCGGCTGGTTCCGCTCAGCCTCATGGTGGTTTCGCTGGTGCGGGCGCGTGACCGGTTCGCCGTCTCGCCGGACCCGCACCGGCTGCGGCAGACCGCTGCGATGGCCGGCGCCTCCAGCGTCACGCTGATCCTGGTGGGCGGCGGCGGGCTGTTCGCGGAGCGCGGGCGGTTCGCCGCCCCGGTGTCCGCGACCGATGTCGGGCGCGAGTTCGTGGCCGCGGTCGCCGCGAACTCGGGCCGGGTCGACTTCCAGGGACCGAGCTGGCTGCTGCCGGGCTTGGCCCTGGCCTCCGGTCTGGCCCTCATCGCAGTGCTCGCCACGCTGTCCGCGGCCGCGCCGCCGCCGGACCCCGCGGACCCCGACGAGCGCGCGGCGATGCGTTCGCTGATCGCGCACCGGGACTCCGGGACGCTGGCGCCGTTCGCACTGCGGTACGACAAGTCGTACGTGTTCGAGCCCACCGGACGTGCGGCGATCGGCTACCGGGTGCTGGCCGGCATGGCCATGGTGGGCGGCGATCCGATCGGCGCACGGGACTCGTGGCCCGCGGCGATGGACGCGTTCATGGCGGAGGCCGAGCGGCGCGGCTGGCGCCCAGCGGTCCTGGGCGCCGGGCCGGAGGCGCGCGAACTGTGGGCGCAGCGGGGCATGCGCGGCTTCGGCATCGGCGATGAGGTAGTCATCGACGTCGAGTCGTTCTCGCTGCACGGCCGCGCGATGCGCAACGTCCGGCAGGCGGTCCAGCGCACGGAGCATGCAGGGATCTGGGTCTCGGTGGTGCCGGAGCGCGAACTGAGCCCAGAGCTGTCCGCGCAGCTGCGCCGGATCCACCGGGCGTGGCTCGGCCGGGGCACCACGAGGCGGCCGCGTCCGGACGCAGACATGATCCCGCAGGGACGCGAGCACGGCTTCGCGATGAATCTGGACGCGATGGCCGAGGGCCGGCACCCGGACTCGCTGTTCGTGATCGCGTTCGCGGCGGACGGGTACGCGGTCTCGTTCCAGCGGTATCTGGTGGCGGCGCAAGACGGTGCGCGGCCAGTGCTCTCGCTGGATGTGATGCCGCGTCACCGTATCGCCCCGAACGGCGTGAACGAGCGGCTGATTGTGGCGGCGGTCGAATACGCGGCGGCGCACGGCTTCAAGACGGTCTCGCTGAACTTCGCTGCGTTCCGCACGGTGCTGGAGGCGTATCGGCTCGGCGCTGCCACGGCTAGGACCGCACCGGCGGTGGTGACAGAAGCAGCTGCAACAGCGGCAGCAGCGGCACCGGTAAACGGCGCGGACAAAGTCGGCGCAGGCGCCCTCGCGCTCACCACAGACGCGACCGGCACCGAGGCTATGAGCACCGCCGCGACCACTACCGCAACCAGTGCGACCGCCACGAGCGTTACCGGCACCGCCGCGACCACTACCGCAATCAGTGCGACCGCCACGAGCGTTACCGGCACCGCCGCGAGCGCCGCCAACACGACCGGCGCTGACGCGACCGGTACCGAGGCTATGAGTACCGCCGCGAGCACTACCGCAATCGCTCCGGCCCCCGCGAGCACGGCGGCGCCGATGCCCGCGCCGCCCGGTCTGGTGGCGCGCACGACCAGGCGGGCGATCCACCTGATGGATCCGCTGATCCAGCTGGAATCCCTCTACCGCTTCAACGCGAAGTTTCGGCCCGGCTGGCTGCCGCGCGCGGTCCTGGTGGCGTCCTGGCTGGACCTGCCGCTGTTCGGAATCGCCGCCTTCGGCCTCGAGTTCGCGCTGCCCTACGACCGGCGGCGCAGTCGCATTACCGCGCCCGAGCTTGAGAATCGCCCGAATCCGGCGCAGCGCCACCAGCCGCAGTTTGAGCCCGCCACCGAACACGGACCCGGCGAATCCGACTCCGTGGATCAGGTGGACTGGAGCGCGGTACAGCGCCACCCCAACCGGTCCTGAGCCCACCACTCGATCCCACTCCACGGATCAGGCGGACCGGAGCGCCGCACCGTATCACTGCAGCCGGCTGAGCCCACCACTCCATCCCACTCCGCGGATCAGGCGAACTGCAGCGCCGTACAGCGCCACTCCAGCCGGTCCTGAGCCGTCCGCTCGAAGCGCAGCGCCACCGCGCGCACTCGCGGGCCGTCCTGCACCAGCACCGTCGACTCGACCGCGTCCGGGCCCGGCGCGTGCATCCGGATCGAGCGCACCATGCTGCGCGCCGCGAAGCGGGTGACCGCGCGACGTTGCGCGACCGTGCTCAGCAGCCCGAACACCTCCCGGGAGACCCAGCGCTTGACCTGCTCCGCGGGCCGCCGCTCAAGCAGCACGTCCACGACCGCCTCGACCAGGCGGCGCACTCCGGCCGGGGGCTGATCCGCGGTGCGGCGCGCGCCGAGCGGGTCGAGGCGGTGCGTCCAGCCGACCACCCAGGAGCGCAGTGCGCCGGCCGCGCCGCCGAGTTCGGGGTCCTCGCACCGGTCCCGGTCGAGTTCGCGATCGGATTCGAAGCCGCCGCTGATCGACTCGAAGCCGTCCTCGGGCAGGGCGCGCTCCAGCGTGCCCACGACGGTCAGCAGCGGGCTGCGACGCCGAGCCTGGCCTTCTGGGTAGTGCGCGTCGCCGCAGCGGGCTGCGTCACCGCGCGGGCTGATATCGCAGGGATCGGCGTCATCACGGTCGTAACGCGGCATCGGGCACCCCTGTACCGGGTAGGGCGGCGGCCGGTCGAGTGCGGTACCAACCAGGGGCTCGCGCTCGTTCGAGCACCGTCAACGGAGCTGACGATCTTTCAGACCGCCGAAGGTGCCCCGGAGTTGTCCCGATAGACGCCGCAGCGCCGAAGATCACCCGTTCAGTCGAACGATCTTCGGCGCCGGTGGCTCCGCTGGCCTGGGTCTCGCCAGGCCTTGGCTACCGCTTGCGGCGGCGGCTACTTCTTGCGGCGACGGCCGCCGGGTGCTGGCGGACGGCCGCCCTTCGGCTTGGGCTTCGGCGCCGCGTCCTGCGGGCCGCCGGCCGCGCCGGTGGCCTCCTGCCGCTCCACCACGCCGCCCGCGCCGTCCACGGTCGGGGCCGAGTAGTTCAGCCGCGCCGGGCGCTTGGGAGCCTCAAGGCCCTTCGCGTTGAGCTGCGCCGTGGCCGCCTGCGCCTGCGCCTGGGCCTCCGGGTCCTCGCTGTTCGCCTCGACCTGCACTTCGAGGTTGAACAGGTACCCGACCGACTCCTCCTTGATGCCCTCCATCATGCCCTGGAACATCAGGTAGCCCTCGCGCTGGTACTCGACCAGCGGGTCGCGCTGCGCCATCGCGCGCAGGCCGATGCCCTCCTGGAGGTAGTCCATCTCGTAGAGGTGCTCGCGCCAGCGGCGGTCAAGCACCGAGAGCACGACCCGGCGCTCCAGCTCCCGGGTGATCGAGTCGCCCAGGTTGGCCTCGCGCTTGTCGTAGGCGCCGAGGATGTCCGCGGTGATCTCCTCGCTCAGGATCTCCTTTGTGATGCCGGTGCGTCCGCCGACCGACTCCTCGACCTCCTCCAGCGTGATCGAGATCGGGTACAGCGTGGCCAGCGCGGACCAGAGCTTCTCCAGCTCCCACTCCTCGGCGTAGCCCTCGGCGGTGGCCGCCTCGATGTACGCCGCGACGGTGTCCTCCATCATGTGCCGGACGTGATCGCGCAGGTCCTCGCCGTCCAGCACCCTGCGGCGCTCGGCGTAGATCACCTCGCGCTGCTTGTTGATCACGTCGTCGTACTTGAGGACGTTCTTACGGATCTCGAAGTTCTGCTGCTCGAGCTGCGTCTGCGCGGACTGGATCGCCCGGGTGACCATCTTCGACTCGATCGGCACGTCGTCGCCGACGTTGGCCACCGACAGCACCCGCTCCACGATCTGCGCCTTGAACAGCCGCATCAGGTCGTCGCCGAGGGAGAGGTAGAACCGGCTCTCGCCCGGGTCGCCCTGGCGGCCGGCACGACCGCGCAGCTGGTTGTCGATGCGGCGGGACTCGTGCCGCTCGGTGCCCAGCACGTACAGGCCGCCGAGCGCGTGGACCTCCTCGTGCTCGGCCGCGACCGCCTTCTTCGCCTTCTCCAGCGCCGCCGGCCAGGCCGCCTCGTACTCCTCGGGCGTCTCGCTCGGCGTCAGGCCGCGCTGGGCCAGCTCGCCCATCGCGAGGTTCTCCGGGTTACCGCCGAGCATGATGTCGGTACCGCGGCCGGCCATATTCGTAGCCACCGTGACCGCGCCCTTACGCCCGGCCTGCGCGACGATCTGCGCCTCACGCTCGTGGTACTTCGCGTTCAGCACCTCGTGCGGTACACCGCGCTTGCGCAACTGCTGCGACAGGTACTCGGACTTCTCCACCGAGACCGTGCCGACCAGGACCGGCTGGCCCTCGGCGTGCCGGTGCTCGATGTCCTCGACGACCGCCTTGAACTTGGCCTCTTCCGAGATGTAGATGAGGTCCTGCATGTCCTTGCGGATCATCGGCCGGTTGGTCGGGATCGGGACCACGCCGAGCTTGTAGATCTGGTGGAACTCGGCCGCCTCGGTCAGCGCGGTACCGGTCATGCCGGACAGCTTGTTGTAGAGGCGGAAGTAGTTCTGCAGGGTGATCGTGGCGAGGGTCTGGTTCTCGTTCTGGATGACCACCCCCTCCTTGGCCTCGATCGCCTGGTGCATGCCCTCGTTGTAGCGGCGCCCGGCCAGGATGCGGCCGGTGTGCTCGTCGACGATCAGGATCTCGCCGTTCATGACCACGTAATCGCGGTCCTTCTTGAACAGCTCCTTGGCCTTGATCGCGTTGTTGAGGAAGCCGACCAGGGGGGTGTTGACCGACTCGTAGAGGTTGTCGATGCCCAGCAGGTCCTCGACCCGCTCGACGCCGCGCTCGAGCACGCCGACCGTCTTCTTCTTCTCGTCGACCTCGTAGTCGGTATCCCGGGCCAGCCGGTTCACGATCTTGGCGAAGTCCGTGTACCACTTGGTGGCCTGGTCCGAGGGGCCGGAGATGATCAGCGGGGTACGCGCCTCGTCGATCAGGATCGAGTCCACCTCGTCGACGATGGCGAAGTTGTGGCCGCGCTGCACCAGCTCTTCCTTCGACCAGGCCATGTTGTCGCGCAGGTAGTCGAAGCCGAACTCGTTGTTGGTGCCGTAGGTGATGTCCGCGCCGTAGGCCACCTTGCGCTGGGCCGGGGTCATGCTGGCCAGGATCACGCCGACGTCCAGGCCGAGGAAGCGGTGGATGCGGCCCATCCACTCGGAGTCGCGCTCGGCGAGGTAGTCGTTGGTGGTGACGATGTGCACGCCGTCGCCGGACAGGGCGTTGAGGTAGGCCGGCAGCGTGCCGACGAGGGTCTTGCCCTCACCGGTGCGCATCTCGGCGATGTTGCCCCAGTGCAGCGCGGCGCCGCCCATCAGCTGCACGTCGTAGTGGCGCTGCCCGATGGTGCGCTTGGCCGCCTCGCGGACCACCGCGAAGGCTTCCCAGAGCAGGTCGTCCAGGCTTTCGCCGTCCTGGAAGCGCTCCTTGAACTTATCGGTCTCGGCGCGTAGCTCGGCGTCGGTGAGGTCGACGTAGTCTTCCTCGAGCATGTTCACGGTCTCGGCCGTCTTGGCCAGCTTGCGAAGGATCTTCCCTTCGCCCGCGCGCAGGACCTTGTCGAAGAGGGCAGGCACTTTGGGAACGGCTCCTTGAACTGACTACCGGCTTGTATTGACGGACGCGGGTGTTGATGGGGGTGCTGTCACGGCCAGGCCGCCAAGGCGGGCAGCTTACCCCCACCCCCGGCCGTTATCCCATCGTAAGCGACTGCGCAGGTTCAAAGACAGTGCGCAGACGGCAGTAACCTCGGTGGTCCAGACCGATCACAGCTGCGAGAGCGCGATTCCATCGAGAATGTCGTGTTCGGACACGACCACCTCGGCCAATCCGAGCCGGTCCACGATCTGCGCCAGGATCAGCGCCCCGGCGCCGATCACGTCGACCCGGCCGGGATGGATCACCGGGTTCGCGGCGCGCTGCGCGTGGGTGGAGGCCAGCAGGTCGCCGGCGACCCGGCGCACGGTGTCGGCTGAAATCCGTGAAAGGTGGACCCGATCCGGGTCGTATTCGGGCAGGCCGAGCGCGATCGCGGACACGGTGGTGACCGAGCCGGCCACGCCGACCAGCGTCTTGGCCTGGTCGATCGGCACCTGCTCGGCGGCCAGGTCGATCGCGGCGTCGATGTCCCTGCGGGCGGCCGCGACCTGCGCGGGGGTCGGCGGGTCCTCGGTGAGGTGACGCTCCGTCAGGCGCACGCAGCCGATGTCGACCGAGCGGGCCGCCTTGACCTCGCGGTCGCCGAGCACGAACTCGGTGGAGCCGCCGCCGATGTCCACGACGAGGTACGGGGTCGGGTGCCCTCCCGCGGCCGCGGACTCGGCGTTACCTGATGCGGCGGCCACGGCGCGGGTCGCGCCGCTGAAGGAGAGCGCGGCTTCCTCGGAGCCGCTGATCACCTCGGGCTCGACGCCGAGGCGTGAGCGCACGCCGGCCACGAACTCGTCCCGGTTGGCCGCGTCGCGGGTGGCGCTGGTGGCCACGAAGCGGATCCGCTCGGCGCCGAGCCTGCGGATCTCGGCGGCGTAGTCGTCACAGGCCGCGAAGGTGCGTTGCAGGGCTTCGGGGGCGAGGCGCCCGGTGGCGTCGACGCCTTGGCCGAGCCGGACGATCTCCATCCGGCGGGTCAGCACGGATTCCGCGCCGGTCTGCGGATCGAGGTCCGTGACCAGCAGGCGGATAGAGTTCGTGCCGCAGTCGATGGCCGCGACTCGGATGCTCATCGGTCCGTCTCCTCGGGTCCGCTGGCAGTGGCGGAAGGAACGCTCACGCATGCGCCGCTGCGCCACCACTCGGGCAGCAGGGCTAGCGCCTCGTCGCCGAGCGGATTGACGCCGGGTCCGGCCGCCAGCGCGTGCCCGACCAGCACATGCAGGCACTTGACCCGGTCGGGCATGCCGCCGGCGCTCGGGAAGCCTTCGAGTACTTCGATCGCGTCGCGTCGCTTCACGTAGTCCTCGTGTGCGGCGCGGTAGGCCGCCGCGAGCTGCGGGTCGGTACGCAGTCGCTCGGTCATCTCAGCCATCAGGCCGCTGCCTTCGAGCGTGCCGATGGCTGACGCGGCCTTGGGGCAGGTGAGGTAGTAGAGCGTCGGGAACGGGCTTCCGTCGGGTAGGCGGGGTGCCGTCTCAACCACGTCCGGGTTACCGCACGGGCAGCGGTGCGCTACCGCACGCAGGCCGCGTGGTTCCCGCCCGAGCTGGGCCTTGACCGCCTCGAAGTCCGCTTTCGCCACACTCACGCTGACACGCTACCTGGTCCAGCGCGAAGCGATCACTGGGTGGGAGACGGCGAGGCCGAGGGGGACGGCGACTTCACCGTGGACCACAGGTGGTCGTACCACGCCTGCTGGGTCGGCGTCGGAATGCCGAGCGGTTCGCTGCTCGCGCTCGGGTTGGGCACGATGTAGCCGGTTTCGCCGGGCCGCACGTAATGCAGCCGCTTACGGGCCTGGATCGCGACGTACGCGGGGTCCGACCACTTGCCCAATTCGCTTTGCAGCGCGGTGACCTGCTGCTGCGTCACCTGGTTCTGGTGCTTCAGGTTCGCGATCTGCGAGCGCTGCGCGAGGTACTGGCGCAGCGGGTAGGCGACCGTGACCATGACCGCGCACAGGGTGAGCGCGAGGATGCCGGCTCGGCCGGTCAGCCGGTTGCGCGAGGTCTTGCGCGGCGGCTTGCCGGAGCCTGAACCACGGCCGGACCGGGGACGCGGCAGGGCGACCGGGTCGCGCTCGCCTGACTTTCCGTCAGCCATCGCGCCGCACCCCTCCCACTCGCACCTGTCCCACTCGCGCGAACCTTCGCCGTAAAAGCCGTGGCGCGCCGCGCCGTGCCCTCACGCCGTCCCTCGACGGCCGAGTCACAGCGGGCGCGCCACCCAGCCTAGAGCGCTCAGCCCTTGAAGCGCGGGAAGGCGGAACGACCGGCGTAGCGGGCCGCGTCGTCCAGCTCCTCCTCGATACGCAGCAGCTGGTTGTACTTGGCGACCCGGTCGGTGCGCGCCGGGGCGCCCGACTTGATCTGGCCGACGTCGGTGGCCACCGCGAGGTCCGCGATCGTGGTGTCCTCGGTCTCGCCGGAGCGGTGGCTCATCATGCAACGGAAGCCGGAGCGGTGGGCCAGCGCGACCGCGTCGAAGGTCTCGGTCAGCGTGCCGATCTGGTTCACCTTCACCAGCAGCGCGTTGGCCTGGCCGCCGGCGATGCCGCGCTGCAGCCGCTCGGGGTTGGTGACGAACAGGTCGTCGCCGACCAGCTGCACCTTGGAGCCGAGCTGCTCGGTCACAGCCTTCCAGCCGTCCCAGTCCTCCTCGCTGTGCGAGTCCTCGATGGACACCAGCGGGTAGTTCGCGACCAGGTCGGCGTAGTACGAGCTCAGCTCGGCGCCGGAGAACTGCTTGCCCTCGAGGGTGTAGGCGCCGTCCTTG
>NZ_DASRBQ010000057.1:0-37710 GCF_035653575.1 Actinocrinis sp. | reverse complement strand
AAGCAATCAGCCCGGGCGACGCGCTAGAGCGCATGCGGGCGCGCGCGTCCCGCGACGGCGTCATCTTGGCCGTGCTGGCCCGCCGGATCGTCAAGTATCGAGGCTGGCCGCCGCGCCGCTGAACCGCGGATAGCCGCGCGGATCCAACTCGTTCGGGTGAAGATCGACATCGATCGCTGAGTCGTCGGGTGCTGCGCGACGTCTTCTTGGCACGATGGCGCGCGGGCGCCGGCCGCTGGTCCGCCGACGGGCGCTCCGCCTTCTGGCCGCCAGTTGCGTGTGGCCGCGGCGCAGCAATCGGCACGCGAACGAACGGGGTCAGCGCGGTGACTGCGAGGGCGATTTCGAGCGTCGAGACAGGCGGCGTCCGGTACGTGCTGCGCAAGCTCCCCGCGGTGACCGCATTGTTCTGGCTGGTCAAGACGATCGCGGTGACGCTGGGGGAGACGCTCGGCGATCTGCTGGGCATCACCGCGCGGCTCGGCTACTTCGCCACGGCGGGCGTGTTCCTCGCTTTCCTGCTGGTAGCGGCGACGGCGCAGGTGCGTGCGGCGCGCCTGCATCCGGCTCTGTACTGGGCAGCCGTCCTGGGCACCAGCCTGGTCGGTACCGAGATCTCGGACCTGCTCAACCGCGGCTTCGGCCACGGCAGCGCGCAGCACGGCGTCGGATACGCGACAGGCGCGCTGATCCTGACCGCGGCGCTGCTGACCGTATTTCTGGTCTGGTGGCGCACCGGGCAGACCTACGACGTGGAGGCGATCGCCAGCAGGCAGGGCGAGATCCTGTACTGGATCGCGATCCTGGTCTCCAACACGCTGGGCACCTCGAGCGGCGACTGGCTGGCCGACGACACCGGCCTCGGCTTCCGAGGCGCATTCCTACTGATCGCGGCGCTGCTGTTGCTGCTGGCAGGCGCGCACTACCT
Source organism: Actinocrinis sp. (assembly GCF_035653575.1). GTDB lineage: Bacteria > Actinomycetota > Actinomycetes > Streptomycetales > Catenulisporaceae > Actinocrinis. The sequence goes on along the minus strand of NZ_DASRBQ010000057.1, from coordinate 36,782 downwards.
GACCGCCGCGAACGCGACCGTGCTGTTCTGGCCCGCGTTCGTGCTGACCCGTCCCCTCGGCGCGGCCGGCGGCGACGCGCTGACCAAACCGGTCGGCGCGGGCGGGCTCGGGTGGGGCACCGCCTGGGGATCAGCGGCGCTCGCCCTCGTGCTGGTCGCGTTGGTCGCATTCCAGACCCGCCGGTTGCGCCGCAACCCTCCCGCGCCGCTGCCCGCTCCGGTGGACCGGCACACCGGCCGACCCCAGCGGCCCAACGGCGCACTTGCCGCCGCAGCTACCGCGGAAACATGACTCGAGCACGGGATAGACCGGTATGGCGTGGATCGCGGTCGCAGTGCACTGAGCTCAACTGAACACGGTTCCTACCCCGGCCGCTTCTTGCCTAGCTACAGCGCTTTTACAGTAATGTAGATGCGGCATCGTCGGAGGGGAGCCTGATCGCGCGCAGCGCTGGAACAGGGTGCTGAGATCTTGAGGCGCGCGTGCCGCCGCGGTCCGCGCTGCCGGCTTGCAAACCTTCAGGAACTGGTCGACGTCATCATGCGTCGCTGGAATTGCCGACCACCGCAGCCGACCGGCCCACGAGGAGAAACCGTGCGAGACGACAGAACGACATCCGGGCGGGCGGCGCACGCCCATGGCGGGCAGCGGGTGAGCGCGTGACCGCCCCGGCGAGACGCTCCAGCGCCTGGCTGACCACTCCGGGCGCGCTGCGGGTGCCCGAGATCACGGCCGCCTTCTGGATTATCAAGGGCCTGTCGACGGCGATGGGCGAGTCGACCTCCGACTATCTCGTCAACGCGATGGCGCCGGAGCTGGCCGTCGTGCTCGGCTTCGCCGGCTTCGTCCTCGCCCTGATCCTGCAGTTCCGCGCGGCCAGATACCGCGCGTGGACGTACTGGTTCGCGGTGGTCATGGTCGGCGTGTTCGGCACGATGGCCGCGGACGTGCTGCACGTCGCGCTCGGCGTGCCCTACCCGGTCTCCTCGACGCTTTACGCGGTCATGCTCGCGGCGGTTTTCTTCAGCTGGCGCAGGACGGAGCGGACCCTGTCGATCCACAGCGTCGACACCCCGCGGCGCGAGGCGTTCTACTGGGCCGCGGTCGTGGCGACCTTCGCCATGGGCACCGCGCTGGGCGACTTCACGGCGTACAACCTGCACCTGGGCTACTTCCCGTCCGCCGCGCTCTTCGCCGGGCTGATCCTGATCCCCGCGCTCGGCTACCGCTTCCTACGCTGGAATGCGATCTTCTCGTTCTGGGCCGCCTACGTGGTCACCCGCCCGCTCGGCGCCTCACTGGCCGACGGCTTGGGCAAGTCCAAGAGCACGAGCGGCATGGGCTTCGGCGACGGTCCGGTGGTGCTGGTTCTCGGCGCGCTGATCCTCGGCATGGTCACCTACCTCGCGGTCACCGGCGCGGACGTGCAGCAACCGGAGACGCTTCTGGAGCCCGAGAGCGCGGGCGTGCGCTAAGAGCCCGAAGAGCCAGTCCCTCGTCGGCGTCCGGTATCGCCCCGCGTCCCATCCGGGTGCGGGGCGATGCAACTTAGTCGGTCACTGTCGCTGGGACGGTCAATCACCATGCCAGGAACGCCACAGGCCGGCGTACGTTCCGCCTAACGCCACCAGTTCCTCGTGCGTGCCGAGCTCGGTGACCAACCCGGCGTCCATCACCGCGACCCGGTCGGCGTCGTGCGCGGTCTGCAAACGGTGCGCGATCGCGATGACGGTGCGGCCTTCCAGCACCGCCGCGAGCGCCTGTTCGGCTTTGCGCGCGGTGGCCGGGTCGAGCAGGGCGGTCGCCTCGTCGAGGATCACCGTGTGCGGGTCGGCCAGCACGACGCGCGCGAGCGCGACCTGCTGGGCCTGGGCGCCGCCGAGACGGTGGCCGCTCCCGGCGACCGTCGTGTCCAGGCCGTCCGGCAACGCATCGATCCATCCCGCGTCGACGGCGGCCAGTGCGGCCAGTACTTCCTCGTCCGTGGCCGTCGGCTTGGCCAGCGTCAGGTTTCCGTGCAGTGTGTCGTTGAAGACGTGGTGTTCTTGGGTCACCAGCACCACCTGGCGGCGCAGGTGCTCGGGCGGCAGGTCCGCGATCGGGACGCCGCCGACGGTGACAGAGCCCTGATGGGGGCGGTCGATGCCGGCCAGCAGACGGCCGAGCGTCGACTTGCCCGCGCCCGACGCGCCGACGATCGCCAACCGCTCTCCCGGCTGCACCACCAGGTTCACTCCGCGCAGCACGTCGCCGTGCTCGGCGGTGTAGGCGAAGCGGACGTCGGCGGCCTCGATGCGGTCACCCTGCGGGATCTCGAGGGTCGGGGCCGGGGCCTGCGGCGCGGCGGCCAGACCCTCGACCCGCGCGTACGAGACGGCCGCGTTCTGCAGCGTCTGCACCCAGAGCAGGATGGTGTCCAGCGGTCCGATCAGCTGCCGCATATAGATGGCGGAAGCGACGACCGAACCGAGCGGAATCTCGCCGTGCCGGTACAGGGCGCCGCCGATCAGCAGGATTCCGGCCAGCGGCAGCACGTAGGAGCCGTCGACCGTCGGGAACAGGACCAGGCGCAGCCGCAGCGAGCGCATCTGGGCCTTGATGGACGCGGCGAACGCGGTCTCGGCCGCCTCGATCCGGCGCCGCTGCAGCCCCAGCGCCTCCACGGTGCGCGCGCCGCTCGCCGTGCTCTCCAGGACGTCGGTGATCGCCGCGCCCGCGACGCTCTGCTCCAGAAACGCGGGCCGGGAGCGGCGCAGATACCAGCGCAGCACGAACACGTCGCCGGCCAGGCACGCGAGTGCGCAGATCCCCAGCAGCGGACTGAGGACCAGCACCGCGCCGGCGATGAGCAGCACCTGCACCGCCGAGACCAAGACGATCGGCGCGGCGTCGCGCAGGGTCGCCGCGACCATCCCGGCATCGCTGGTCCCGCGCGAGACCAGATCGCCGGTCGTCGCGTGCTCGACCACGAAGGCCGGCAAGGCGAGTACGCGCTCGACCATACGTTCCCGAATACGGGCGGAGGTACGTTCTCCGAACCGTGCGCCGACAAGCAGCGCCCAGCGCGACAGAAGAATCTGCGCGATTGCGAACACGACGATGACGAGCGCGTACCGATCCACTGCGGAAATCGACGGATGTGGGCCTGTGACCGCATCGACGATCCGGCCAAGGTAGGCCGGACCGACCAGAGCCACGAGCGCGGCGAGCGCATTCAGGACAAGCATTCCGGCGAAGGCGCGGCGATCAGCCCGCACGTCTTGGCGCAGCGCAGCCCTAACTTGCGTGAGGTCGGCGACGGGCATTTGGCGGTTCACTGCGCGGCCTCCTCGTCCCGTGTCGCAGTAGCGCGCGAAACCGTCGCGCGGTAGGCCGGATCCGACAGCCAGAGCTCATGATGCGAGCCGGCGGAGGCCACGCGCCCGCCGACCAGGTGCACCACGAGATCGGCCTTGTCGAGCACAAGCGGAGAGGACGTGGTGACCACGGTCGTCAGCCCCCGTCTCGCGTCGCGCAGCCGCGCCGCCATGACGGCCTCGGTATGCGCGTCCACGGCGGAGGTCGGCTCGGCCATCAGCAGCACCTCGGGTTGTGCGTACAGCGCGCGGGCGAGACGCAGCCGCTGCCGCTGGCCGCCGGAGAGGTTGCGGGCCTGCGGATCGAGCGCCGAGTCGAGGCCGTCGGGCAGCGCGTCGACGATGTCGCTCGCCACCGCCGCCCTGACCGCGTCGCCGAGCGCCGGCTCCCGCGCCTCGTGCCGCCCGGCCACCGCCTCGCGCACCGTCCCGGCGAACAGGGCGGCGTCATTCTCGGCGAGCAGGATGCGTGAACGGATCTCCTCGATCGCCACCTCGTCCAAGCGCACCCCGCTCCAGGTGACATCGGATGCGGTGAAGCGGGCGAGGCGTTCGAGGACTTCGACGCACTCCGCGGGCCTGGCGCTGACCAGCGCGACGAACACGCCAGGCGGTACCTCGACCCCGGAGGCCGGATCGCACAGGACCCCGGGTTGCGGGTCCGGCTCGCGCGCGCCGGCGCCGTGGTCGGGTTCCAGCGCCAGGAATCGGATCACCCGGCGCGCGGCGACCGTCGCCGCGGTCAGCTGCTGTGCGCCCTCGATGAAGAAGGAGACCGGCACCACCAGCATCGCGACGTAGCCATAGACGGCGATCAGCTGCCCGACCGTGATCGACCCCTCGTCAGTCATCCGCGCGGCGAGCCACGTGACCGCCGCGAGGAACAGCGTGGGAAGACCCGAGCCCAGCGCTCCGGTCCAGCTCGACGCCGCGCCGACGCGGTAGCCCAGGCGGACCAGCGTTTGAGAGTCCTCCCGGTAACGGCTGAGGAAGGTCTGCTTGCCGCCGAGGCCGCTGAGCACGCGCAGGCCGGTGACGATGTCGATTAGCTGGTTAATGAGAGCTCTGTTTTGCTCCCGGTACGGCGCCATCGCGCCGTGCGTGCGGTGCAGCACCGGTCCGATCGTCACGGCGAGCACGGGCACACCCGCCAACACGACGGCGGCGAGCAGCGGGGAGATGACGAACAGCAGCACCGCGACCACCACGTAAGCCACCACCGACCCGACCCCGGGACCGGTGACGGTCAGCGCCGTGGAGATGTTCTGGACATCGCGCAGCCCGATCGCGACCAGCTCACCGGATGAGGACTTCGGACCCAGCGCGGCCCCCAGCCGCGTCGAGTGGCGCACGGCCGAGAGGCCGATCTGATAGGCGGAATATGTGCGGATCTTCGTCATGGTGGCGTGCCGTAACCCGCCCAACGCCGCGTTCGCCACGCAGACGGCCACCAGCGCCACGACCCACGCCACCAGCGCCCCGGTGTTCCCCGATCGCAGACCCTTGTCGATCGCCCGGGAGAGCAGGTACGGCGGGGCGGCCAAACCGACCATCCATGCGCTTCCGATCAACGACGCCCGCACGACCCGCCACTTCTGCCCGGCGATCAGCCAGAGCAGGAAACGCAGCGGGCCGCGCAGATCCCGCGGGCGTGCGTCGGCGAATCGGTCAGCGATGCGTGCAGCGTCGTGATCGACCATGCCGCGACCTTATCGACCAGCGGCGTGCGCACTGCGCTCGGCGTGCCCTTACGCCGTCGCGGGCCGCTCAGGGCGGTGGGTTCCGGCCTGGGAGGTGTCGATAATCAGTTGGCTGGGATGTACCGCACGGGTCTAATGGCGCCGTGGCTATGGCAGAGGGCGGGTCCGACCATGTGGCGTTGAACCGGCGGCATTGGGATGATCGGGCGTCGACTTGGCACGGGCCGCTTGCCCGCGACCACTGGCGCCGGACCGAACCGACCTGGGGCCTGTGGAACGTCCCGGAGTCGCAGGTGAGACTGCTCCCCGACGATATCGCCGGAATGGACGCGGTCGAGCTCGGCTGCGGGACCGCGTACGTGAGCGCGCGCCTGGCCCGCGCCGGTGCGCGACCTGTCGGGGTCGACATCTCGCGTGAGCAGTTGGCCACCGCGCGCTCGATGCAGCGAGAGTTCGGCATCGACTTCCCGCTCGTGCTCGCCGACGCGGAGCGCCTGCCGCTGCGCGATGCGACCTTCGACTTCGCGATCAGCGAATTCGGCGCCTCGCTGTGGTGCGACCCACATCGGTGGATCCCGCACGCCGCGCGGGTGCTCAGGCCGGGCGGCCGGCTGGCCTTTGTCAGACGCTCGCCGCTGTTCGCGCTGTGCAGCCCGGCGGACGGGCAGGCCGACCCGACCCTGTTGCGTGCGCAGTTCGGGATGCGCGGACACGGGGACGACATGAGCGTGGAGTTCACCATCGCGCATGGTGAGATGCTGCGGCTGCTGCGTTCGTGCGGTTTCATCGTCGACGATCTGATCGAGCTCCAGGCCCCCGAGCCGGCGCCCCACGACTATCCGGAGGTCTCCGCCGCCTGGGCGCACCAATGGCCCAGTGACGAGATCTGGAAGGCCCGGCTGAGTCGCTGAACCAGCGCGGCGCCGATCCGTGGTGGAGAACAACGGCCAAGGCCGCTCGTAAATTTGGTTGACCGTGGATGCGGAGGTCTGGAGACTTCCGCACGTGGGAGCCGACCGAGCCGTGCGAGGAACAGGCGGCGTGTTCTCGCCGATCGTCACCGACTATTGGCTCGAGACCTTCGCGAGCGAACACCCCGCTGCCCACGACGCGACCTTCACCGTCTCGGTCAATGCGGATCTGAGCGCGGATCGCCCGGCCATGCTGCTGCACACTGCGGACGGAGTGTTGAGGGCGGTGCTGACGCCCTCGGTCGCAAACGCATTGGGACTGCCTAAGCTGCGGCCGCGAAACGAGGCGGAGCTGCGGCGCGCCTTGAGTAACGCCGGCGTCGCATTTCACGCGCCGGACAACCTGTTCTACTTCTCCCGCGCCGATCTGGACGCCCTGCTGGCCGATGAGCCGCACCCCGACGTCCGGCAGCTCTCGGACGCCGACGCGGAGCTGTTCGCCCGGTTCCAGTCCGAGGCCCCGCAGCAGGAGCTCGATGAGGCTTACGTCGAATTGGACCACTGGGCGGTCTTCGGCGCCTTCGCACACGGCCGCCTGGTTACGGCAGCGAGCGTGTACCCGTGGGGCGACGCGCGCATCGCGGACGTCGGCGTCCTGACGCTGCCCGAATACCGTCGACGCGGTCGCGCCCGCGCCGTCGTCCGGGCCCTGTGTAGGTTTGCCGCGCAGCAGGGGTTCGAACCCCAGTACCGGTGCCGGCTGGACAACCACGCGTCCCGCGCAGTGGCCGAGGCGGCGGGTTTGACGCACTTCGGAACGTGGGAAGCGGCTTCTTCCGAATCCCCAGGCACCTGAGCACGGCACCCGGGCGCGGTCGCATGGAACCGTGCAACTCCTGTGACGGCTTCATCCGCCCACGTGAACCATGTCTAGGCCCTACCTCAGCCAACACTCGCGCGTACCACTCCAAGTTGACGCTCAACAGGAGCGGGCCGCGAGTTGAAGCCGTGTCGCACCCTACGCGCCGGTTGTAAGGACGATGCGAAAGCGCGCCTCGTTGGCGATCATCCGCTGGAAAGCCTGCTCGACCTCTTCCAGGGGCATCTCCTCGACCATGGCGGTCACGCCGGTGAGCGCGGCGAAGGCCATGGTGTCCTCGACGTCGATGGGTGCGCCGGCGGGGTGGCCGTAGACGGTGCGGGCCGGGGTGATCAGTTGCAGGGGACTGATCTGCATCGGCTCGAAGGAGATGCCGACGACCGCGAGCCGGCCGTTGGGTGCGAGGCCGTCGACGGCGCGGGCCATGGCGGCCGAGTCGGCGGCGGTGGCCAGCACCAGCTTCGCGCCGCCGATCCGGCGCAGTTCGGCGGCGACGTCCTGGTCAGTCGAGTCAAGGTAGCGTCGCGCCCCCAGCCTGGTCGCGAACTCGGCCTTGCCAGGGCCGCGGGCGATCGCCACGGTGTCGAAGCCTGATTTGGCCGCGAACTGCACGGCCAGGTGGCCGAGCCCGCCGAGACCCACTACCGCAACCACGTCGCCGGGCCGGGCCCCGCCGGCGCGCAGCGCGCCGAAGACCGTGACGCCCGCGCAGGCCATCGGCGCCGCCTGGACCGCGCTCATGCCGTCCGGGATGCGGGCCAGGCCGGTCGCGGGCACCACCACGGCGTGCGCGTATCCGCCGGGATAGGACCGGCCCGGGGTCTGCGCGTATTCGCAGTGTACGAAGTCGCCGCGGCGGCAGGCTGTGCAAAGGGTGCAGTACCCGCCGAACCATCCGACCGCGACCCTGTCCCCGACCTGCCACCCGCGCACTCCGGCCCCGAGCGCGTTGATGCGTCCGGCGATTTCGTGGCCTGGGGTGACCGGGAAGGTCAGATCCGGCATGAGCCCCGCGACGAACGCGTTGTCGCTGTGACAGATCCCGCAAGCCTCGACCGTGACGCCCACCTCGCCAGGTCCCGGCTCCGGCAGCTCGCGCTCGCCGAGCCGAAGGCTGCTTGACGGTGCGTCCACGAGCACGCTGCGAACTAGAGGCATCAGGGCTCTCCTATCCGGTCGGGATGGTGAGGGCATACCCGTGCGCGCCGCGTCGTACCGTATCCGCCCGCCCCGGGAGCTACTGCTTCGGCGTGTTGTTCGATCTCGGTATCCCCGGGCTGACCACCGTCTCGTCGCGGGCTCAGACGTGGGTCGTGCGCGGGAGCGGAAGCGCCATTCGAAGCGACCGACGCGGACACTTCGAACTCACCGGTGCTGACAGCGACCTAGCGTAGGAGGAGATCGCACTAAAGACCATCGCCTTTGGACTACGTCAGCTGCTGCAGATTTGCACGACGCCGCAGGTCTTGTACGCCATGGTCGAGGCCAACGCCATGTCATTCCTCGAACGGGGCATGCAAGCGGACAACGAGTTCAAGCGGCTTCAGCTCCAACCCTGGAACGTCGTGCCGCGCCTGGAATTGGCAGCCATGTACGGGGCCTTCCTCGAGGACGACGCCGGCGCCGATCGCCTGATCACGCTCGCAGTCCAGCACGCCGCACGCAAACGGATCGACTACACCGTCGAGCAGGCGCGCGAACGTGTCCGGTTCGCTCAGGCACAGCGCGGCCATCACGTCGCGTCGCACCCTGAGGGACTTCCGCTAGAGCCAGGGAGGTAAGAGAACAAGCAAGCTCAGTTGGGCGGCATCATCTGCGCGACGCGGGCGCGGATCGCCTGCAATTCGCGCTCGTCGGAGATGCCCTGGAAGTCGTAGCGCGGCGTGTAGTGCGCTTCGAGCGCGGAGATGTCCGCGTCGGTCAGCTCGATCTCGAGCGAGGCGACCGCGTCGTCAATCTGCTGAGTCGTGTTGGCTCCGACCAAAGGCGCGACCACGACCGGCTTGGAGCGCAGCCACGCCAGAGCGATTTGCGCGCGCTTGACGCCGTGTTCCTCCGCGACGCGGCCCACAGCGTCGATCGTCGCGCGGTCGGCCGTCTCGGTCAGCGGGCTGTAGAGCAGGTCGGCGTACCAGCCGTCGGTCTCCGACCGGGACGTCGCCTTCGCCTGGTCCCACGAGCGGGCGAGCCGGCCGCGCGCCAGCGGGCTCCACACGATTGTGCCGACCCCCTCGTCGAGGCACAGCGGGATCATTTCGCGCTCTTCTTCCCGGGCGAGCAGGTTGTAGTGGTTCTGCATCGAGACGAACCGCGCCCAGCCGTTGCGCCGCTGCAGGTGCAGGGCCTTGGCGAACTGCCAGGCCTTCATCGACGAGGCGCCCAGGTAGCGCACCTTTCCGGCCCTGACGAGGTCGTTGAGGGCCTCGAGCGTCTCTTCGAGGGGCGTGGCCGGGTCGTTGCGGTGGATCTGGTAGAGGTCGATGTAGTCGGTGCCGAGGCGGCGCAGGCTGTGCTCGACCTCGGTCATGATCGCCTTGCGCGAGAGGCCCGCGCTGTTGGGGCCGCTGCGCATCGGGTGGCGCAGCTTGGTCGCGATCACGACGTCGTCGCGGTTCGCGAAGTCCCTCAGCGCCCGGCCCAGGATCTCCTCGCTCGAACCGAACGAGTACAGGTTCGCGGTGTCGAAGAAGTTGATCCCGGCCTCCACGGCGTGCTTGATCAGCACGCGGGACTCCTCCTCGCCGAGCGACCAGGCCGGGTGGCCGCGCTGCGGATCGCCGTAGGTCATCGCGCCGATCGCGATCGGAGAGACGTCAAGGCCGGTGCGGCCCAGCTTGATGTACTGCACGGGAGCTCCTAGAGTCGGAGTTATTCGGAGAGTTCTCCGCTTCCTCTGGACCTTAGCGGAGAGTTCTCCGGTTAGCAATCCGGCTACGCTCCAGCTTGCTACCGACGGAAAAGGGGAACGCCATGGCCGAGACGGACCGGGCTCGGCCGCACGGCGAGTCGACCCGCGCCGACGCGCTCAAGAACCGCGAGCACATCCTGCGGGTGGCGCGCGACGCCTTCGCTGAGGACGGGGCCGTCTCGCTCAACACGATCGCGAAGCGGGCGGGAGTCGGGCCGGGCACGCTCTACCGGCATTTCCCCACCCGCGAAGCGCTGATCCTCGCGGTCTACCAGCAGGAAGTTTTCCGCGTGGCCGATGAGGTGCCAAAGCTGCTCGCTGAGCACCCGCCGCTGCAGGCCTTCCGCCGCTGGTTTCACACGCTCGCCGCCTACGTGCGGATCAAACACGGCTTGGGCGACGCACTGCACACCGCGGCGGCGCAGGCCGTGGTCAACCAGGTCTATGCGCCGATCGTCGGCGCGGTCGGTCAACTGCTGCGTGCTTGTGCCGACGACGGCAGCCTGCGCCCTGACCTCGACCCGGACGATGTACTGATGCTGATGAGCTTCCTGTGGCGGGTCGGCACCGACGCGGCCGGGACCGCTCAAGCCGAACGGCTGATGGAGATGGCGATCACCGGCCTGCGTCCCTGACGCAGCTACGACGTGCGGGTCTGCGACCTGTGCTTCTCGACACCGCAGTTCTCGACGTCGCAGTTCTGTAACCCGCCGTCGTATTCAACTTTGGGGCATCGTGAACGGTACGAACCTCGCGGCAAAGCGGGCCGTTGTGGAGGTATACGTTCCGATCGGAAGGCTGAGATGACGTACAGCTTCACGTCCTACGACGGAACTCGGCTCGGCTATCGCGTGCTGGGCAGCGGACCACCACTGGTCTGCCTTCCGGGCGGTCCGGGCCGGGCGGGGGAGTACCTCGGTGACCTCGGCGGCCTGGATGCGCAGCGGCGTCTTGTCCTGCTCGATCCGCGGGGCGTCGGGCTGTCGGCCGATCCCGTGGATCCGGCGACGCTGCGCGCCGACCGGCTGGTCGAGGACGTCGAGGCGCTCCGGCGCCATCTCGGCGTGGAGCAGATGGACCTGCTCGCGCACTCCGCCGCCGGCATCCTCGCGACGCTGTACGCGGCCGCGTACCCGGAACGTCTCTCCAGGCTGATCCTGGTCACCCCCGGCCTCGCCGCGCTCGGCGTGTACCCCAGCGAGGAGCAGTTCGACCTCGTGCTCGAACGGTTGTCGGGCGAGCCTTGGTACCCGGATGCGCGGGCCGCACTGGACCGGATTCTGGGCGGAGAGCTGTCGAGGGAGACCTTCGACGCGTCCCGGCCGCTGTTCTACCGACGCTGGGACGCCGCAGCCCGCGAGCACGCGAGCGTCGGGGTCGCCGAGCGCTACCAGGCGGCCCGGGAGGGTTACGGCGCGGGCCTCGTCCTCGACCCGACGGCCACCCAGGCGGCGCTGAAGAATCTGACCGCACCGGTCCTGCTGCTCGCGGGAAAGCTGGACTCGATGGTCACCCCCGCGATGGTGCGCCAAGCCGCAGCGCTGCTTCCCCATGCGAGTGCCGCGGTGCTCGAGACAGCCGCGCATTTCCCTTGGGTCGACGACGCTGCTGGATTCGCCGCCGCCGTCCGCCCATTCCTGGACTAATCCCATTCCTGGACTAATCACAGTGTCGATCTCGCGGTCCGCGTGCAGGCAGTGACCGCAGAACGGCCACAACCGTCGAGTGGCCGCGCCGCGGTGCGTTTCGCCTTGAGCTTGCCGCGGGGCAAGGTCGTAGCGTGACCGGCATGAGGGAAGATCCGGCGGACGAACTGCTGACGATCGGGCGCATGGCCCGGCGCAGCGGCCTGAGTGCGAAGGCGCTGCGGCATTACGACCGCATCGGGCTGCTGCGCCCGGCGGCCGTGGACGCGGCCAGCGGATACCGCCGCTACCACCCTGACCAGGTCGCCGAGGCGGCGCTCGTCGGACTCTTGCGATCCCTGGAACTGCCACTGGAGCGGGTGCGCGCCAGCGTGGCCGCGTGGAAGCAGGGCGACAGCGCGACTCTCGACCTTCTGCTCACCGAGCACCGGCGCCACCTGGACGCTCGCGTCACGCGTCTGCGCGGGGCGCTGCACCGCATCGACCACCTGCTTAAGGAAGGAATCGAACCCGCCATGACCGAGCAGACAGCACCCTCCGCCCCGGCCACCGCGCAGAGCTCGCCGGGCACCGGAACCGTCACCGACGAGCGGATGCTGGCGGCCCAGCTGTTCAACGAGACCTGGCGGCTGCTCGAGATGGAGCAGCGCACCCGCGAGGACGACGACCGCATGATCCACATGGCTCACGCGTCCCGGTACCACTGGGGCCAGGTGCCCACCGCGACCCCCGCTCATCTGGCCCGCGGCGAGTGGCAGGTCTCCCGCGTGTACGCCGTGCTCGGCCGCGCGGAGCCGGCGCTGCACCACGCGCGCCGGGTCCTGGATCTGTGCACCGAGAACAAGATCGGCGACTGGGACCTTGCCTTCGCCTACGAGGCCCTCGCCCGTGCGCACGCGGTCGCCGGCGACGCCGAGCAGGCCCGCGCCGCCACCGACCAGGCCCTCGCGGCGGCCGAGGACATCACCGAGGACGAAGACCGCGATCTGGTCTATGCAGACCTGGAAACCATTCCCGGCCAGCCCCGCTACTGGTGACACCACGGTGGGGTGATAGCCGGAGGCGCCGGCCGCGGCAGGCCGGCGCGCTGGCTGCCTTCGCTACCGGGACTGGCTGAAGCTCGCTGAAGCGATCAGCGTGTCGTGTCCTTCACTCGACGCCTGAGGTAGCGCCGCGGCGCGGACGGCCAGGCCGGCGGTGCGGGTCAGCAACATGGCAACCGCCATGAAGATCAGACCATCGGTGATGGCCGCGGCGGTGACCTGGTGGCTCTGGCACCACTGCGCCAGCTGGGTCGGGAACCAGTGCGCTGACCCGTAGGAGAAGGCGGCGCGGGCACCGATGACGACGGTCCAGAGAAGCGCGTAGCCCCAGGTGGCGTGCGTCACCGACCTGCCGGTCCGCGGACTGCGGTACACGCGGGTCAGGGCCAGCGCGAGCAGCCCGCCGAGCAAACCGGCCGCTGCCCCGGCGATTTCGACCGCGAGCCCGGTTCCGTGGGTGACCAGCGGGTCGATGAACAGGGGGACGACCGACGCGGCGACGAGGGCCGGGCGCAGAAGGCGCATCGCGCCGATCGTGCGGTGCGCGCCGAGGTCGCTGTGCAGGGTCGCGGCCAGGACGGCGCCGTTGATGATCTCGGCCTGGGTGAGTTCTGAGAACATGGCTTGCTCCTCGGGATGCGGTCTGGTGTTGACGCATCCACGCTCGCCGGTGGCGGCGATCGGCGGATCGGCCTGCGGTTTGGCCTTCGGCATGACCTGCCCGCGCCGGTTGGTACCAGGCGGTACTACGTCCGGCACGCGAATCTCATACCGCGTCATACCGGGACTCCACCTTCGGGCCGACGTGCCCGTACCGCCCGGAAACCTAGCGTCGCTGTAGTCGGCCAACCGGCCGTCCCGCCGCTGGGCGGATGCGAAAACGAAGGGAGCGCGCCGTGTCCGCGCTGGAGATCCTCGCCGTGATCGGCATCATCGGGTTCGTCATCTTCCGGCAGATCCAGGGCGAGCCGTTGCGCGGCAAGCGCACGGTCGTGCTGCCGGCGGTCCTCACCGCGATCGGCTTCAGTGACTTGCGTGGCAGCGGCGGGCATCTGCAGCCGGCCGATGTGACCTGCCTCGTGATCGGGGCGATCGGGGCGGCCGTGATCGGTGCGGGCTTCGGGGTGGTGATGCGGCTCGAATCGCGCAACGGTTACCTGTGGGCGCAGCTGCCGGTGCGCGGCTTGTGGCTGTGGGGCGCACTGCTCGCCTGGCGGGTCGCGGCGATGGCACTGGCCGGCGCCATGCACGCACACGTGGCCGCCTCATCGTCCACACTGCTGCTCAGCCTTGGCGTCAACCGGTTGTCGCAGGCTGCTGTGATCATGCTACGTGCGCTCGCGATAGGCGTGCCCTTCGCGCCCGAGAAGGACGGCAGCTCGTTCATGGCCTCGACGTTCGATCGCGACCGTAATCGCAGCGTGCTGCGTGGCGAGGTACCGTCGGCGAGCGCCGCGTTTAGGCACGTCCGCTCGACCTGGCAGGGCGAGGGCGAGCGCAACGACTGGTCCGCCGCCGACTCGCCGCAGTCCGCACCCGAGGACGCTCGCTACCAGCCGTGGCAGCGGTCCTGACCCAGGTGAATCGGCTGAGCGGGGATACTGAGCTCATGTTGAGAGCCGCCGCGTGGCTGGCCCGCACGATTGGGCTGGCGATAGTGGGTGTGCTGACCTTCCATAGCCCGCCCTCCCAGTCCGGCGCGCTGACGACCCAGACCGTCGCCTACGCGCTGGTGTGCATCGCCGCGGCAGTCTGGGCGCTCGTCGAGCTTTACCCCGCGGCGGCCGCTCGGCTCGGCGGCAGGGCCCTGACCGCGGCCGTCGGTCTGATGGCGGCGGCCGCGACGCTGGGCGCGTCCGCTGGGGGCGCCGGCGACAGCGTGATCGCTTTCGCCGCCGTGGCCCTGCTTACCGCGGGCAGCGAGCTCAGCCTCACCGCGGCGCTGGCGATCGGCGCGCTCGCGCTGCTGACCTTGGAGGTCGGCGGGATCCTGTTCAACGACGGCATCGGCTCACTGCTCGGCTACCCGCTGCTGATCGTGGTCGGGCTGCTGTTCGGACGCAACCGCGCCGCTTACCGCATCCGGGCCGAACAATCCGCGATGCTGTTGGCCCAGCACGAGCAACTGCGCGCCGAGCAGCGGCGTGCGGACGTGCTGGACGAGCGTGCTCGCATCGCCCGTGAGATCCACGACGTGCTCGCCCACTCGCTAGGCGCGTTGAGCATCCAGATCCAAGCCGCGCGCGCCCTGCTCACCGACCAGCACGACGTCGATCACGCGCTTGAAACGTTGGCCACCGCGCAACGCATGGCCTCGGACGGTCTGGCGGAAACCCGCCGTGCGGTACACGCCCTGCGCACCGACACGCTGCCGCTACCCGAGGAGCTGTCCCGCGCCGCAGAAGCGCACGGCGCGCAGTACCGCGTTCCCACTCACTTCACCGCGGCGGGCACGCCGAGCGCGCTGCCACCCGACGCGACTGTCGCGCTGCTGCGTACCGCACAGGAGGCGCTGATAAACGCCGCCAAACACGCCCCTGGCGAAGCCGTCGAGATGCACCTGGACTACTCGGATCAGCACGTACGACTGACAGTCGGGAACGAGTTGGCCCGCGGCGCGCCGACGGCTGCCGATGCGCGTGCGCCGCAGACCATTGACGGCGGCTATGGTCTGACCGGCATGCGCGAACGGCTCCGGCTCCTGCGCGGCTCCCTGGAAGCGGGGCCGCAGAAGAAGCGCTGGGTCGTGACCGCAAACCTGCCGCTCGACACCGCCCAACCCCGGAAAGCAGCCCGATGACCGGCCCTGGACCGCGCGGCTCGCGCTCATGACCGCAACTCCCGGCGCACCGCTGCGCATCGTCATCGCCGACGACCAGGCCAGTGTCCGGGAGGGCCTTGTCCTCCTGCTCGGCGCGTTACCGGACATCGAGGTCGTCGCGTCCGCCGCGGATGGGCAGCAGGCGCTCGACCAGGTCGCCGAGCACAAGCCTGACGCGATCCTGCTCGATCTGCACATGCCGGTGCTCGACGGCATCGAGACCACCCGCCGGCTCACCAGCGAGCACCCTGATGTCGCAGTCGTCGTGCTAACGACCTATCTCGACGACACCTCGGTACTCGACGCCCTACGTGCGGGAGCGCGCAGCTACCTGACCAAGGACGCCGACCGAACGGAGATCGCGCACGCACTGCGCGCGGCGGCAGGTGGCCTGGCCGTCTTCGACCCTCGCGCCCACGCTGCTCTCATGGCCGCCACCGCGCCGCCGCCCGCCACGTCGTCCGATGCGGGAAACCGGCCCGGCCCCGGCCAACCGTCGCCCGAGGGCAAAGCGCTCCCCGACGCACTGACCCAGCGCGAGGCGGAAATCCTGGCCCTGATCGCGCAGGGGCTGACCAATCCCGAGATCGCCGCCCGGCTGTTCTTGAGCAACCACACCGTCAAGACGCACATCAACCGGATCTTCGCCAAGACCGGCTCGCGTGACCGCGCCGCCGCCATCGGCTACGCGCACCGGCACCGCCTCGGATAGCGCCCGCATTGCCGCGCCGCTGCGTCGCCAGTCCGTGAGGGGGCACTCGCAGTTCGACCCAGGTCACCAACGACCGGAGGTATGAACTGATGCCACCGCCGACGCCGCCCACGCCTGACCAGCTCATACCCGAGCCACCGCCCGCACCCGAGCCACCGCCTGCACCCGGCTCCGAGGAGGGCGGCGGCGCTGCGGACGGGCCGCCCGTTCTGCTGATCACCGGGGTATCCGGCAGCGGCAAGACGACCGTCGGCTCTCTGCTCGCGGGGCGCCTCGGCTGGACATACGCGGAAGCGGACGCCTTCCACCCGGAGCACAACATCGCCAAGATGGCGGCCGGTCACCCGCTCGACGACGCCGACCGCGAGCCGTGGCTCGAGGCGATCGGAGCGTGGATCGACGAAACGACCCGCGCGGGCCGGCCCGCGGTCGTCACCTGCTCGGCGCTCAAGCGCGCCTACCGCGACAAGCTGCGCAAAGGGCGTCCGAACGTGCGCCTGATCTACCTGGACGCCGACCCGCAGACCGTCGGCGGGCGCCTGGCCACGCGTTCAGGCCACTTCTTTCCCGCGCAGCTGCTCGCTTCCCAGTTTCGCGACTTGCAGCGTCCCGACCCCGACGAGCACGCGCTCTTGGTCGACGTGACCGCGACTCCCGAAGACATCGTTGAACGCCTCATCGAAGGGCTGAGCGCATGAATCCCCTGCTTTCCGCGGCCCCGGCGGCCGCGACCAGCGCGTGGACGAGTTCCGACACTCGGCTGGTGCTGTGCGCCTTGGGCGGGATAGCCCTGGTCGTGCTGCTGACCGCCGTGGCCAAGGTGCACCCGTTCCTCGCCCTGATCGCCGGCACGCTGCTGGTGGCCTTCAGCGCCGGGGTGCCGGTCTCCAAGATCCTGCCGACCTTCGAGACCGGCGTCGGCGGCGTGCTCGGCGGGGTCGGCGTCATCGTGGCACTCGGCGCGATGCTCGGGCGGCTGCTGGTGGACTCGAACGGAGCGCAGCGGCTCGTCAACGCCCTGGTCGGCCACACCGGACCGCGCTGGGTGCCGTGGTCGATGGCGCTCGCCGCGATGATCATCGGCATTCCGATGTTCTTCGAGGTCGGCCTGGTGCTGCTGGTCCCGATCGTGTACCTGGTCTGGCGGCGCACCGGCGGCTCGATCCTGCGCGTCGGCATCCCGGCGCTCGCGGGCCTGTCCATCCTGCACGGCCTGATCCCGCCGCACCCCGGGCCGCTGATCGCGATCTCCGCGCTGCACGCCGACCTGGGCACGACGCTGCTGCTCGGTGTCATCGTCGCGATCCCCACCGCGATCCTGGCCGGGCCGGTGTTCGGCGGTTTCATCTCCCGCCGGATCGTCCCCGATCCGCCGGCTCGGCTCGCCGAGCAGTACGCGGCGGGCGCGCCGAAGCCGGCGGCCCGGCCTGCCGGGCTGACCTCGACAGGTCCCGGCACCACCGGCCAGACGTCCGCGGCCGCGGGCGCGACCGCCACGACGCGGACAGCGGCGGCGACCGCCACGACGGACGAGCCTGCCGGGGCGACTGCGGTCGGGCAGCGCGACGCCACCACCGGCATCACCGGCATCACCGGCGCCGACACTGACATCGCCGACGCCGACACCCTCGCCGGTCCGTCCGTCGCGACGACCCTCGCGGTCATCCTGCTGCCGGTCCTCATCATGCTCGCGCGCACGGTCGTGGACCTGACGGCGCCCGCGAAGAGCGAGGCGATCAAGGTCGCGGACTTCGTCGGCGACCCGATCATCGCCATGGCCATCGCGGTGGCGGTCGCCCTGCTGGTGTTCCGGCTCGGCCGCGCTCGCTCGGGGGTCTCGCTGAGCGAGTCGCTCGCGCCGATCGCCGGAATCCTGCTGATCATCGGCGCGGGCGGCGGGTTCAAGCAGATGCTCGTGCAGACCGGGATCGCCGACTCGATCGGCAAGGCGGCACACGGCTCACACCTCTCCCTGCTGCTGCTCGCCTGGCTGGTCGCCGTCGCGATCCGGCTGGCCACCGGCTCGGCGACCGTGGCCACCGTCACCGCGGCCGGCATCATCGCGCCGATCGCCGCCGGCTCCCCGCACGTGAGCGCGCCGCTGCTGGCGCTCGCCATCGGCTCCGGCTCGCTGTTCTTCTCGCACGTGAACGACGCGGGATTCTGGCTGGTCAAGGAGTTCTTCGGGATGGACGTCAAGCAGACCCTGGCGTCCTGGTCGGTGATGGAGACGATCCTGTCGAGCGTGTCCATCGTCGTGATCCTGGCGCTGGGCACCGCCGTGCATTGACGCCGCGTCGCGCCGAGCGGCAGGTGGCCGCTGTGGCATACGGTCGCCTTGACCCAGTGCTGTTGGAGGCGCAGATGACGGTCAATCGGCTCGGCCTGGTGGTGCACGGCGGGCGGCCGGAGGCGGCCGACGCCGCTCGCCTTGTGCATGCGTGGTGCGCGCAGCACGAGGTGACGTGCACGGATATCGACGTGTGGCACGAGCGCGCACGGCGCAACGCCCGCGAGGAGGTCGAGGCCGCGGGCGATCCGGACCTGATCGTGACCCTCGGCGGCGACGGCACCTTCCTGCGCGGCGCACGGCTGGCAGCGGCCAACGACGCGCTGGTCCTGGGCGTCGACGTGGGCCGGGTCGGCTTCCTCACCGAGGTCCCCGTCTCTGCGGTACGCAGCGCACTGGACGCGGTACGCGAGGACCGGCTGCGTATCGACAGCCGGATGCTGCTGACGGTGCGTGCCTCCCGCCGACTCGAGGTGCCGCAGGACATGGAAGCGTGGGCGAAGTACGGCCGCGGACCGCTGCTGCCGCCACCCAAAGTCCGGTCCGACTGCGAGATAGACGTCGACGACGGCTGGGGCATCCCGCTGGATGTCACCGCGCTCAACGACGTGGTCCTGGAGAAGCTGGCCCGCGACCGCCAGGTCTCGGTCGGGGTCTACGTTTCCGGCCGCTTGCTCGCCTCCTACTCGGCCGATGCGCTGCTGGTCGCCACGCCCACGGGCTCGACGGCCTACAGCTTCGCCGCCGGCGGACCCGTTGTCTCGCCGCGCGCGGAGGCGCTGGTTTTCACACCGGTCGCCCCGCACATGGCGTTCAACCGGTCGGTCGTCACCGCGCCCGACGAACCGATCGGACTGCGCGTGCTCGAACGCTCCGGAAGCGCCGCCGTCAGCATCGACGGCCAGCTGCGCGGAGTGCTCAACCCCGGCGACTGGATCGGGGTGTACGCCGCCCAGCGCCGGCTGCGCGCGGTACGGCTTTCACCGATGGACTTCTACGGCCGGCTGCGCGAGCGAATGAACCTGACCGACGCCCCGGCCGCGGTCGCCGACGGATCGCCCGCGCCGCTGTGGTCCGTGACCAAGCCGCCGCCCAGTGACCTCGCCCACCTCTCGGTGCTCACCGCCCCAGACACCGCCGATTCAGACGCTGCGTCCCCGAATGCCGCCAGCCCGTTCTCGCCTCTGCTGTGATCCGGCGCGCGACGCACCGGACAGCACGGCGGCCGCCCACCCGCTCGCACGGGCCGATCGAATTCAGGCGCGCTGGCGTTCGGCGCACTGCCGGACGAGTTCTTCGACCGCGCTGGGCAGGGTGGTCTCGAAGTCGATCAGCTTCGCCCAGGTCGGGGTCACCACGACCCGGACCATGCCGTCGTAGAGCGAGCGCACCTCGGCCTCCCACTCGACGCGCTGCTCGGGCGTCATCTGGTAAGTGCCGTTCATCTGCAGGTACTCCTCCGGGATGCCGTCGACGACGTCCAGTTCGACGCGGCCGCGGATGAGCAGGATCTTGGGCGGGTGCACCTCGGTGTCGATGGTCAGGGCGACCATCGGGTTCGCCCGCAGAGCCGGCAACTTGGGGGCGTTCTTCGTGGTGCACATGACGATCTGTGAGCCGTTCCAGGTGAACGCGATCGGCACGGTGCGCGGCGTGCCGTCCTTGGCCACGTAGGCCAGCCGCGTCACGTCGCGGGCCAGCAGTTCCCGGCTGATGGGCCGGTTGAGGATCTCGGCGATCTCGTGCGCTTGCATCGCTGTGCCTCCAGGGTCGTAGTCGCCATTCAACCCTGGGACGGAGCCGGGCGCGCGTTCTCGACATCCCCAGCGGCGGCTCGCGGCCCCCACCCTGCGCCCGACGAATGGCGCACGCTGGAGGCGGCGGCAGGGGCTGTGATGGGTCGAGGAGGCAGGGGCAGCTATAGAACGCTTCCTGAGTTTGGACGATGCAATGTAGCTGAAAGGGATATGTCCGGGCGTCAGACCGTGGCGCGGCGGATGGTGACGTGGCCGCCGGCCAGCAGGACGACCGCGAGCGCCGCGATGACGCCAGTCAGGCCCAAGGCGGTCAGGCCGGCGAAGGATCCGCCGGCAGCGGACCAGAGGTGCCAGTGCTCGAAGGAGACGGCGACGACCGCGGCGACCACGACGAGCGTCTGCGCCGCCACGAACGCCAGCGTGCCGAGCAGACCCCACCGGCTGTACACGATCCCGTACCACATTCCGTATACGAACACTGCGAACAGGATCACCGTCGCCGTCAGCCAGGCGGCGTACCACGAACCGCTGAGCAGGTATGGCACGCGGAAGAAGCGCATGGACAGTCCCCAGCCGTCGGTGGCCCGCTCGAGCGCTTGCAGGGCCGCCAGCATCAGGCCCAACACCAGCGCCAGCGCCATCCCGAGCAGCGCCGTGCCGCGGTAAAAGGACCCGCGGCTGCACCCGAGCGTGAGGGCGAACGGCAGCGACCGGCCGATGGTCTGCATACCCAGCACACCGAAGTACACGAAGAAGCTGGAGAGGAATCCGGCCGCGTCATGGCCCGGGCTGCGGCCCGCGGTCACGGCGCCCACGGCGAAGCAGAACGGCAGAACCCACGGCAGCACGAGATAGTTGGCCGGCCGCACCAGGTCGTAGCGAGCCACCTTGACCCACGTATTCACGCCCTCGTCCTTTCGGTCATGACGCTGGTTTCCGGGGTAGGGGCGATAGCGCCGGCGGCCGCCTGCACCATGATCTGCTGCAAGGACAGCGGGGTCAGGTCTACTCCGGCCGACCGGGCCCGCTCACGTTCGTCCGCTGACAGCGGCCCGACCACGACGACGGACGCTTGGGAGCCGAGCTTCCGCCGTTCCCACACCTCCCGGCCCTGCGCGAGCGCGTCCACGGCGAGGCAGGGACCGCTTATCCGGGTGGCGACACCGCGCAAAGCGTCGGCCGCCGCGTCCAAGACCACCCGGCCCTTGTCGATGACGATGACGCTCTCGAACAGCGCGGCGGCCTCGTCGATGAGATGCGTGGAGAACAGCACCGTGCGGGGGAACTGCGCGAAGTCCGCGAGGAGCCGGTCGTAGAACAGTTGCCGCGCCACGGCGTCCAGGCCGGCGTAAGGCTCGTCGAAGAGCGTCACCTCGGCGCGCGCGGCCAGTCCGATCGTGATCCCGAGCGCCGAACGCTGCCCTCGGGAAAGCTTCTTGACCGCCTTGTCCGTCCGCACCCCGAAGTCCTCCAGCAGCAAGGAGGCCAGCGTGCCGTCCCAGTTCGGGTAGAACCAGGACGCCGCGCGCAGCGCCTGGCCGACCTTGATCTCCGGGTAGATCTGGTCCTCGCGGACGAACGCCAGGCGGCGCAGCACCTCCTCGTTCTCGGCCGGCGGCCCGCCGAGCACCCGCACCGATCCGGACGACGGGAACTCGTGGCCGGCCAGGATCCGCAGCAGCGTGGTCTTGCCGGCGCCGTTGCGGCCGAGCAGGCCGGTGATGGTGCCGCTGCCGATCGCGAGGCTCACGTCGTCAAGGGCGGTGTGGTCGCGGTACCTGCGGGTCAGGCCGGTGACCGAGATCGCCGGCGTCATCGCGAGACGCCTTCCCGCTCGTCGCCGGTCTTCTTGATCAGGGCGAACAACTCTTCGCTGTCGATTCCGAGGCGGACCGCCTCGGTCAGCAGCGGCGCGATGTACCGCTGCGTGAATTCCGCCCGGCGCCGGGCCAGCAGCCGCTGTCGCGCGCCGGCCGCGACGAACATCCCGATGCCCCGCCGCTTCTCCAACAGCCCGTCGTCGGCCAGCATGTTGATGCCCTTAGCCGCGGTCGCCGGGTTGATCCGGTAGAACGCGGCCAGCTCGTTGGTGGACGGCGCCCGTTCGCCCTCGGCCAAGCCGCCGTCCGCGATTTCCCCCGCGAGTCTGTCGGCGACCTGGACGAACAGCGGGGCTCCCTCGTCCAGACCTGCCATTTCCGGCATCGTCACCCCTCGCTTCGTCGCTTAGTTACTAGAGTAATGTACCACTGAACCGAGCACTGGTCACGCGTTCGACGGGCGCCATGGAACTGTCTACAAGCATTTCGGCTACCGAACTAAATCCGGTAGCATGGAGACGGGAGACGGAAAGTGCACGTAGGGCCGGGTGCCGCCCATGTCCGAAGAGGTGTCGCAAGTGTCCATCGACTCTCTCGAAGCGGCGCCTTCCAGCACCACGAGCCGGCGCGCACTGTCAGCTCTCCTGTTTTCCGAGCGTGCGCGGCCGGAATGGATCAGGGCTCGTCCGAACGGCTGGTGGCTGGCGATCGCAGCGGTCTGTCTCGGTGCGTTCATGGGACAGCTGGACGCGTCGATCGCGACGCTCACCTATCCGGCGCTGCAGGCGCAGTTCCACACCGACCTGGCGGATGTGGAGTGGGTCTCCCTGTCCTATCTGCTGACGCTGGTGGCGCTGCTCGTGCCGGTCGGCCGGCTCTCGGATGCTCGTGGCCGCAAGCTGATGTACCTGTACGGGTTCGTGCTGTTCACGGCCGCGTCGGCGGCGTGCGGGCTGGCGCCGAGCCTGCTGGCGCTGGTGCTCTTTCGTGCGGTGCAGGCGGTGGGCGCGGCGTTGCTGCAGGCCAACAGCGTGGCCTTGGTGACCACCAGTGCGCCGCGCGGACGGCTGCGCGCGGCGCTCGGCGTGCAGGCAGGAGCTCAGGCGCTCGGCTTGGCCCTCGGACCGACGCTCGGCGGAGTCATCGTGACCGGGTGGGGCTGGCGGTGGGTGTTCTTCGTCAACGTGCCGGTCGGGATCGCGGCACTTGTCGCGGGACACTATCTGCTGCCGCGCACCCGCACCCAGGCCTCCACCGATCACTTCGACTGGCCGGGTCTGCTGTGGCTCGCCACCGCCACCACGACGCTGCTGCTGGGGATCTCGGGAGCCTCCGGCCTGCACCTGCCCTGGCCGATCGTGCTGGCCCTGTTCGCCTTCGCCGCCGCCGCGACCGTGGCGCTGGCGCGCCGCCTGGCGCGGGCCGTCAGTCCGCTGATCGACCCCGCGCTGCTGCGCTCCCGGCGGATCGCCGCCGGCCTGGTCGGAGCACTTGGCGGTTACCTGGTGCTCTTCGGGCCGCTGGTGCTCGTGCCGGTCGCGTTGACCCGCAGCGGAACCAGCCTGAGCGCGGCGGGCCTCATCCTCACGGCGCTTCCCGCCGGTTTCGCGGCGGCGGCGCTGCTGGCCGAGCGGGTGCTGCCGCCCGCGTGGAGCGACCGGCGCCGCGCGCTGGCGGGCTCGGCGGTGGCGGCCGGGGCGCTGGTGGGCATGATGCTGGTGCCGCTCACGGCCGCAGGGCTCGCCCCGCTGCTGGCGGCGCTCGGGCTCGGCCTGGGCGTCTTCACCCCCGCGAACAACGCGCTGGTGATGGCGGCGGTCCCGGCACGCGCAGCCGGCACCGCGGGAGGGCTGGTCAACATGACCCGGGCACTGGGCACCGCCCTCGGCGTCGCGCTGGTGACGCTCACGCTGCACATCGCTCCCCGCTCGAATCCGGCGCTCGGCGACCACGTCGCTGCCGCGCTGCTCACCGTCCTGGCCCTCGGCGTGCTCGTCAGCAACCTGATCACCCTCGGCCCCGCGCCGCAACACACCCCAGGTCGGCATACCGAGCTCTAGCGCGCGCCCCGGTTGGTGCACGAGACCGGCGGCGGGCGGCGGTAATCGTGGTGCGTGAGGGTGGGCTATCCCGGCACGATAGTCGGATGTTCAAGCGTTTCCGTCCTGCCGCCGCAGTTGCCGACGCCAGGCCACCCGTAGACGACCCTCCTGCCCCCGCGCCGACGCCTGATTACGCAGCGCTGATCAGCGCGGCACGCCTCGGGCCGGCCGAAAGCGTCGATCGGCTTGGCACGGTGCTGGTGAACCGCGCGCTCGCGGGGGATTCGGACGCGAACTCGCTGCTGGCCGCGATCGCGCAGGAACCGACCCTGGTGCTGCGCCTGGACGGCCTGGCTCGCCGGCGTGAGTACTACGGGTACCTGCCGGCGCGTCACGTCGCATGGGTCGATCAGGCGCGCGCCCGGTTTGACGCTACCGAGGGGCGGCTGGATCCGGTGGTGCTCGCGGTGGTGTCGATGGCGGCGGACGGGCGGGTGCGTAAGCGCGCGGTCGCCGCGATGGGCACGCGGCCGGTGCCGGAGTTGGTGCCGTTTCTGGTGCTGCGTACTGCGGATTGGGCGGAACCGGTGCGCGAGCGCGCATGCGCGGCCCTCGCGCTCGCTCTGCATCGGGACCCGAGTTACGTGACCTTCGCCGGGCCGATGGCGGCGCGGCTGGCTGGTCGCTCGCGCGCGGATTTCGCGCTATCACAGGTGAACGCAGTGCTGCCGCGTCTGACGGATGAACAGTTCACGCGGCTGCTTACCGGACCACAGCCGCTGCTTCGCCGTTTGGTCGCTGCGCAGGCCGGTGCTCGGCTGCGACTGCCGGACCTGGTGCGCCTCGTGCTGGCCGAGTCCGACCCACGAACGCGGGACGTATTGGCCGAGGCGGCCGCGCGCGAGGCGGTGTGGAGCGGTCGGCATGAGTTCCTGCACCGGCTTGCCGAGGCGCGCAGCGCTGATGTGCGGGCGATCGCCCTGGCGGGGCTGCTGCGCGCGGGGCTGGCAGATCAGGCCGGGCAGCATTTGGCGGACAGGAACGCGATGGTGCGGGCGACGGCTCGCTTCGCGGCTCGCAAGGCCAAGCTCGATGTGCTCGAACGCTACCGAGCCCTGGTGCGGCGTGAGCGCGTGGAGCCGGGAGCGGTGCTCGGACTGGCCGAGGCGACCGTGAACGGCACCTCCAGCGGCAGCGTGGCACGCGAATTGATCGAGCCGCATCTCGCCGACGGCGTACCGCAGGTGCGTGCAGCGGCGGTGACCGCATTGCGCGTGCTCGGTGCTCCGGATTCAGACTTGATCACACCGCTGCTGGCCGACCCGGCGCCGGTGGTGGTGTGCGCTGCGGTCGCGGCGGCAGGTGCGCGGGTAGATCCATCGTGGCTGCTGGAGTTGCTGATGGATCGTGAGCGGGCGGCCGGTGCGCGCCGTGCGATGTATCGGCTGTGCCGCCAGCGGCACCCGGCGGTGAAGCTGGCGGCCGCGCTGGTGGCCGTGACGGCAGAGGACCCAAAGCTGGCCGGGTGGGCCGCTGGCGATCTGCGGGTGATGGCGAGCCTCTCGCGTCGCCATTCGTCGACGCTACGCACCGATCTCGCCGCGCAGGACCTCGTGCCTGATCTCAGCGCCCGCATTGCGCAGGTGCGACCCCTGCTGCCGCCAGAGGTCCACGACGCGCTCAGGTCCGCATGTTCGCCGGCTACTGCGGAATCGAGTGATGTACCAGGCCACTGACGATCTGGAGCACTTGCTGAGTGGTCCAGGCGTCGGCGCTGGGGTGCTCGAGATTCTGGTGGCCGGTGTCGCTGAGGTATGACTGCAGCGCGGACGGCAGTTGCGTGCCCTGCACGACGTGCGCGGGTCCGTCGAGCAGGGTCTGCTCGTGCAGGTTCTGGTCGATGAAGAACACGTCGTCGCTGTGATCGAGGTCGTACGTGAGCGTCTCACCGGTGCGCCAGTTCTTCGCGGGCGGGTTGCTCTCGGGCACCTTCTGGCTCCACACGCCGAAGTTCTTCCACAGCGCGGCCAGGTTGTCCGGGGCGCCGGTGAGCGTAGCCCAGTCGGCGGGCGGCGGTGCGAAGAGCTGGCGGTAGGCGGCCAGCTGCGCTGGGGTGTCGCGTTGCGGATCGATGGTGACGCTCAGGAACTCCACCTGGTCGCCAAGCCCTGCCTTCTCTACGGCACGGGCGGCCTGTACGAGGTTCGCGGTGTCGAGCGGGCAGGTCTCCTGGCACAGCGTCATGACGTCGCTGACCACGATCACCTTGCCCTTGAACGCGGACAGCGGCTCCGCGCGGCCGGACGGATCGAGCAGTGGCAGGTTCACGATGTTCGGCGGCAGCGCGATGTTCATGTCATCGTTGCCGTTGCCACTGTCATTGGTGGAGACGCCGCCCTGGATCGATGCGGCGCCACTCGACGTGTCCGTGGCGCCCGAGGCGCAGGCCGCCAGCGCTAGGCCGGCCGTCATGAACACGGCCAGGGACATCCACTGCCTGAATCCGCGCTCGCGCCGGTGCCCATACCTGTGGCGTGAACGGATCGGTTCAGGGCTGCGCATAACGTTGATCTTCCTCGCGGCTGACCGGCAGAGTTCCGGCTCGACCCGATCCACGCTACCCATGGCTCCATGCGGACAGGACACCGGGCCACGGATCCTCCCGATCCCGCCGATCCTGCCGGGTCAGCCTGGAGGCGGAGACCCGCGTGCGATTCACCGGCGACCGCAGTAGCACGGGGCGTCCACCGATGGCACCTGGGGATGAGCTGAGAACGGTCACGCCGGGTGACGCGACGGCTCGGGCGCCGGCCGTACGGTCTGCGAGATGGCGAATTCGCCATCTGTCTTGTGCCCAGGGCCTGTGCCCAAGGCGGATGTGCCCAGGGCCGAGACAAACGGGTACCCACGAGGGAGCTGTTCGCAATGACGAATGCTGCGACGCATCGGGCACCGGGCGCCGAGCGCGCGGTCCAGCCCGCCGTCCGCGCCGAGGGTCTGGTGAAGGTATATGGCGCGGGGCCGACCGCCGTGCGCGCGCTCGACGGGGTGGACGTCGTCTTCGAGGCGCGCGCGTTCACCGCGATCATGGGGCCGTCGGGTTCGGGCAAGTCGACGCTGATGCACTGCCTGGCCGGGCTGGACACCGCGACGTCCGGCTCGGTGCAGATCGGGGACGTGGACATCACCGGCCTTAACGACCGCGCGCTGACCGTGCTGCGGCGCGAGCGGATCGGTTTCGTGTTCCAGTCCTTCAACCTGCTGCCGACGCTCACCGCGGCCCAGAACATCCGGCTGCCGCTGGAGCTGGCCGGAAGGTCGCCGGACCCGCAGTGGTGGGACCTGGTGATCGGCGCGCTCGGCATCGCCGACCGGCTCGGGCACCGGCCCAGCGAGCTGTCCGGCGGGCAGCAGCAGCGCGTCGCCTGCGCCCGCGCGCTGATCGGACGGCCGCAGGTGGTCTTCGCGGACGAGCCGACCGGGAACCTGGACCGGCGCACCGGGCTCGAGGTGCTGTCCTTCCTGCGCAACTCGGTGCGCGAGCTGGACCAGACCGTGGTCATGGTCACGCACGACCCGGTGGCGGCCAGCAGCGCCGACCGGGTGGTCTTCCTCGCCGACGGCCGGGTGACCGGCGAGCTGCTCGACCCGACGCCGCAGGGCGTGCTGGACATCCTCAAGTCGTTCGGAGCGTGACGGCATGCTGCGAACCACCTTGGCCGGGCTGTACGCGCACAAGTTGCGGCTACTCGCCTCCAGCCTGGCGATCGTGCTCAGCGTCGGATTCGTGGCCGGTACGCTGATCTTCACCGACACGGCCACCGCGGGGTTCTGGCACGAGTTCGCCGCCCAGGCGGCGCACGTGGACGCCTCCGTCGAATCCCCCGCGGCCGCGGGCAACCCCAAGCGCGAGACCGCGCCGCCGCCGCTGCCCGACTCGATGCTCGCGAGCGTCCGGCAGGTGCCCGGCGTCGCCTCCGCCGAGGGCCGCATGGTCGGCCCGGCCGCCCTCTACGACAAGGCGGGCAAGCTCATCGCGAACGGCGACCAGACCGGCGTCGCCATCGACGTTCCCGCCGACCCGCGATTCCAGTACTTCTCGCTCACCTCCGGCCACCTGCCGGCCGACGCCACGGATGCCCTGCTCGACTCCAATACCGCGCAGACCTCGCACTTCGCGGTCGGCGACAGCCTCACCGTGCTGGATTCCACCGGCGCGCGGCACACGCTGCGGCTGGTCGGCCTCGCGGACCTCGGCGTCGCAAAGAACCTGGACGACGAGTCAGTGCTCGCGCTGACCGCCGCCGGGATGCACGCACTGGGCATCCACGGCTACGACCGGATCGACGCGGCCGCGACGCCCGGGACGAGCCAGGCCGCCTTGGCCTCACGCCTCTCCGCGGCCGTCGCCGGCGCCCTTCCGGCCGGCGGCGCCGTCGTCACCGGGTCGAAGCTCGCCCACGACCTGGCCGACAACGTCACCCAGCAGGTGGACCTGATCCTCACCGGCATCCTGGTCTTCGCGATCGTCGCGCTGTTCGTCGCCGCGATCGTCATCCTCAATACCTTCAACATCCTGATTACCCAGCGGCTGCGCCAACTCGCGCTGCTGCGCTGCGTCGGCGCGACAACCCGTCAGGTCTTCGCCAGCGTCCTGCTCGAGTCGATCCTCATCGGGGTCGCGGCGTCAGCGGTCGGGGTGCTTGTCGGCTTGGGGATCACAGCGGCGCTCTCCGCGTTGTTCAGCGGGATCGGGGCCGCTCTGCCCGCGGGAGCGGGCATCGTTCTCTTGCCGCGCACCGTGCTGATCGCGATCGGCCTGGGCACCGCGGTCACCGTCGCCGCCGCGGTGTGGCCGGCCTGGCGGGCGACCCGCGTCGCGCCCCTGGCTGCCCTGCGCGCCCCTGACCTGGCTCCGGCTGTGCAGCGCGCTCGCCGCGTCGTACCGGGCGTGATCGCCGCGGCGTTGTGCGCGGCCGGCGTCGGCCTCGCCGTGCTGGGCCTGCCCAAGGGACGCAACGGTCTGCTGATCGAGGCCGTCGGGGGAGCGGTGTTCTTCATCGGCGTGCTCGTCGCCAGCCCGCTGCTGGTCGGCCCGCTCGCCCGGCTGCTCGGCTGGCTGCCCGGCAAGCTCGCCGGAATGCCCACGCGCCTCGCCACCGCGAACGCGTACCGCAACCCCGGACGCAGCGCCGCCACGATGATCGCACTGACCGTCGGCGTAGGCCTGATCACGCTGTTCTCAGTCGTCACCTCCACGGCGCGCAGCTTCGCGTTCAGCCAGGTCGACGAGCACTACCCGATCGACTACCTGATTTCTCCGCTGCACAACGGCACGGCGGAGAGCGCGCGGCCGGTGCTGCCCAACGATCTGGCCGGGGCGCTGCGCGCGCAACCGCAGCTCTCGATCGTCGCGCCCACCTGGGAGGACCAGGCCACGCTCAGCGGGAAAGCCAATACGTCGATCGGGGCGTTCGACCCCGCCGCCTACACGGGCACGGCCAAGCCGCCGGTCACCTCCGGTTCGGTCGACACGCTGGCGAACGGAACCGGCGGGATCGCACTGCGTGACACCGTCGCCAAGGCTCTGCACGTCCAGGTCGGCGACGCGGTCACCCTCGACGCGCCGCACCGAAGCGAGCACCTGCGCGTGGTGGCCATCTCGGCGAGCTCGTTCCTGGGCGACCAGGCGCTCATCTCCGCCCGGGACTTCGCGGACGGCTTCCAGCCGGCCGGTCCGTCCTCGATCCTGATCAAGGCGGCGCCCTCGGCCACACCCGTGGCCTCGCGTGCCGCCGTGGACCAGGTGCTGGCGCGCTACCCGCTGGCGAGCGTGCAGAGCGCGGCGGATTACAAGAGCCAGATCACGTCGGCGATCAACGCGCTGCTCGCGGTGTTCGGCGGCCTGCTCGCCATCGCGATCCTCATCGCGCTGTTCGGCATCGCCAACACCCTGTCGTTGTCCGTCATCGAGCGGACCCGAGAGTCCGGCCTGCTGCGCGCGCTCGGCCTGACCCGTGGTCAGATGCGCCGCATGCTCTCGATGGAGGCGCTCCTGATCGGGCTGATGGGCGGGCTGCTCGGTGTGGCCATCGGGGTCGGCTTCGGCTCGGCCGTCTCGGAAACCCTGATCCGCGGCGGCGGCGGTGGGTCGCCGATCAGCTATCCGGTCAAGATGATCGCCGGATACGTACTGCTCGCTGGATTGGCCGGCATCGCGGCGGGGGTGCTCCCGGCCCGCCGAGCGGCGCGTATCTCAGTGATCGAAGCAATCGCGGAGACCTGAGCCACGCGGCCTCCTCTCCGCACCGACGAAGTTCTGCTGGGGCACTGTTGTTGACCGGCCCGGGCCACGACGGCTCGGCGCCGGTCGCAGTGTGCTGGTGATGTGAAGGCGGTTCACGAACTCGCAGGGGCGAAGGGCGCGCCGTGCCCCGGGACAATCAGTGAGGGGCGCAGCGCGAGGACCTTGTCCCGGTTGGCGCGCAGCAGCCCCAGATCCTGTGCGAGCGGATCGTCCTGCGGCCCGTCGGCGCTCCACCACAGGTGAGTGAGCACGACGAGGCCGGCGTCAGTCTCGGCGAGCGTAGAAATGTCCTGCGCGGTATGTCCAGGTGTCGCCATCAGCCGAACCGCGGGGCTCACCTGGAAGCCGTCGGCGTCCCTGTCCTCCCAGCGGTCGTCCTGGTAGATCGCCCAGAAGTCGTGGAAGCGGGCGTTGGGGAACAGGGCCGCGTTGAGCGTGTGGTCGGGATGATGGTGGCTGAAGACCACGTCGGTGACCTCGCCAACCTGCACACCGAGTTTCGCCAACGGGTCCAGGATCGCGTCGCGGCTGGCCACCATGCCGGGGTCGACCACGATGGCGGCCTCCCCGTCGCGAATCAAGGTCACCGTGCTCGCGACCCGGTCGCCGACGTATCCCGCGGTCAGAACATCAAGTTGCGCCATCACCGCGTCAGACTCTCACAGCCTAAGACGGCACGCATCTACCGGCCTTGATGCCCCGGGCTCGATGATGTCGGCCATCGCCTGAGTACCCTGTGTTCTCATGCCGACCGCCTCCCTCCTGCTCGACCGCCTCCACGCCGCGGGACTGAGCGACGTCACGGCAGTTGAGCCGGTCGACGGCGGAATGGCGGCGCTCGCGGGCATCGCCACCCAACGCGGCGGCCCGGCATTGTTCGTCAAGTCGTTCGTCGACGTCCCGGCGGACGACCTGTTCGCGGCCGAGGCGGAAGGACTCAACGTCCTGAGGGAACGCGGCTCGCTGCTCACGCCCCAGGTCGTGCTCGCGACTCGCGAGGTGCTGGTGCTCTCCGTCTTGCAGCCGCGCCCGACGCAGGAAGCGTTCTGGGAGCAGCTCGCCCATGCGCTCGCGCGGCTGCACACCTCCACCGCGCACGACAGGTTCGGCTGGTCACGCGACAACTGGCTCGGTCGTTACCGGCAGCACAACACGTGGAGCGCCGACGGATACGAATTCTTCGCCGAGCACCGCCTGCTGCGCTGGCTACCGGAGCGACGCGTCCAGTCAGCACTAGACCGGCAGGACCGGCGAGCCCTGGAACGGTTCTGCGAGCGACTTCCCGACCTGCTGCCGCCCCGGCCTGCCTGCCTAACCCACGGCGACCTGTGGGCGCACAACGTCCTGGCGACCGAGGATGGTCGGCCCGCGGTGATCGACCCGGCGGTCTCCTACATGTGGCCGGAGGTCGACCTGGCGCACCTCTGGTGCTCCCCGCACCCACCGGAGGCCAAGCGATTCTTCGACGTCTACGCGCAACTGACCGGCTTGGACGACGACTGGCGAGCCCGCATGCCGCTGATCCAGCTGCGCCAGCACCTCGCGGTGATCGCCCAGTTCGACTACGACTGGGGCGCGGCGCAGCAGGTCCGCGACACGCTCAAGCCATTCCGCAGATAGCGCGAGAGCCCAGCGACCCGGTCACACGGAGGTGGTCGACTCGCGCGGCACCAGGCGGCAGGGGAGCGATTCGACCCCGGCGCGCAGGTCGCCGCTCAGGGCGGCGGAGAGGCGCTCGGCGGCGACCCGGCCGAGGATTTCGAGGTTCATGTCGATGCTGGACAGCGGCGGGCGCGAACTGGTCGTGAAGATCTCCCAGTTGTCGAAGCCGATGACGGCGATGTCTCCGGGGACCTCGAGGCCGGCGGCGTGCAGGGTGTCGATGACGCCGCGGGCGATCTGGTCGGAGCCGGCGAACACCGCGTCGATCTCGCGGGTCTGGGACAGCAGCATCTTGGTCGCGTTGCGGCCCCACGCCTCGGACCATGAGCCGAAGTACACCCGGCCGCCGGCCAGTTCGAGGCCTTGCTCGGCCAGTTCGGCGAGCGCGCCCGCGGCGCGGTCCTGGGCCGCGCCGTACGTCGGGTCGCCGGTGATGTGGGCGATCGAGCGGCGTCCGACCTCGATGAGGTGCTGGATCGCCAGCCTGGCGCCGGAGACGTTGTCGCTCACCAGCGACAGGTCGGCCGGGTCCTCCGAGGGCGCGTAGGCGTAGACGACCGGCACGGGCAGGTCGCGGCCCACCGACGGGCGCGGGTCCGGGCGGGCGCCGACCACGATCAGCCCGTCGACGCGGCGCGAGAGCAGCGTCTGCAGGTGGTGCGCCTCGCGGATCGAGTCGCCGCGCGCGTCGCACAGCAGCACGCTGGTGCGGCCGGCGCCGAACGCGTCCTCCGCGCCCATGAGGATCGGGATCGACAACCGGCCTTCGAGATCGGAGGTGAGCAGGCCGACTATTCCTGTCCGCAGCGCCCGCAGACCTTGGGCCAGCGCGTTCGGGGAGTAGGAGAGACGCTCCGCGGCTTCCAGCACGACGGCCCGTGTCGCGGGGGAGACGTGCGCTCGGCCGTTCAGCGCTTTCGAGGCGGTCGCGATCGACACCCCGGCCAGCCGGGCGACGTCTTCCAGCGTGGCCGTGCGGCCGTTCGAGCGCTGCGCGTCGTGCCTCGCCACCGGCCCTCCCGTCGTCGTCGCGGTGGTGTCGTAAGAACGATACCTCGTAAGACTCTTGACCAGGGGCATCTCCGTGATTACGTTGTGGAAAACCTTTTCGGAGTCGCCTTCCCACGAAAGCGGCGGCCTGCGAGGCGCGAATCCTCTGTGTCCTGGCTGTTCTTGGGCCGATCATCGCGAACTGCGCTACTTGCCAGGCAGCGAGCACGAAAGCGAAACCGAAAACACTTAGCCCGCGAGGGCGCGGGCATGAGGCCAAGGAGTGCCGCCCATGATCACCAAACGCTCCAGAAGTCAGCGCCGCCGACACTCGCTCGTCGCCCTGGTCGCGGTCGCGGCGGTCAGCCTGGCGGCGTGCAGCAGCGGCAGCGGCGGCAAGGGCCAAACCGTCGCCCAAGGCGGAATAAACGGCACCGATGACGGCGCGTCGCTGACCCTATGGACGCGAGCACCACTTGAGCTCCAGGCCAATCTGCTGGTCAAGGCATACAACGCGGCGCACAAGAACCAGGTCAAGCTGACCATCGTGCCGAACGACGACTACGTCTCCAAGGTCGGCGCGGCGGCCGGCAGCGGCGGCCTGCCCGACCTGTTCGCCTCCGACATCGTCTACGCGCCCAACTGGGTGCGGGCCGGGCTGTGGCAGGACCTGACCAGCCAGATCAGCAAGCTGCCGTTCGCCGGACAGATCAACAAGGGCCACCTCGACGCCGGCACGTATCAGGGCAAGCAGTACGTGCTGCCGTTCGTGCTCGACCTCTCCGTGATGATGTGGAACAAGACGCTGTACAAGGAGGCCGGCCTCGACCCGGACAAGGGACCGACCACCCTCGCCGACTTCGTCAAGCAGGCCAAGGCGATCCAGGCGCAGCACAAGCCGGGCGTCTACGGCACCTACTTCGGCGGCAACTGCGGCGGCTGCGACGTGTTCACCTGGTTCCCGATGATCTGGGCGTCCGGCCAGGAGGTCTTGAGCTCGGACGGCACCCGGTCGCTGCTCGACAGCGCCGCCGCCAAGCAGGTCTACTCCGCGTGGAAAGACCTGTGGAGCGCGGGGGCCGTCGATCCCGCCAGCAAGGACGAGACCGGCGCGACCTGGGTCGGGCCCTTCCAGCAGGGCAAGATCGGCGTTATGCCGTACCCGGCCTCGCTGCTGCCCACGGTGAACAAGACCGTTGACGCGGGCGTCGCGGCGATCCCGGGCGTCGACGGCGGCGCCTCCACCTTCGTGGGCGGCGACGGCATCGGCGTATCGAAGGACTCGAAGCACGAGGCGCAGGCGTGGAACTTCCTGGCCTGGCTGATGTCCGCCGACGCGCAGGTCAACGTGCTGGCCGCCAATGACAGCATCGTCTCGCGCGGCGACCTGGCCAACAACCAGTACGCCGTGAAGGACCCCCGCGTCGTGGCCATCAACAAGGTCGCCGCCTCGCCGGACAGCAAGACCCCGATCGCGGTCGACTTCCAGCAGGCCTTCAACGCTCCGGGCAGCCCCTGGGTCACGCTGCTGCGCGACCAAGTGTTCAACGGCAAGGACAACCTGTCGCAGGACAACAGCGCCATCAACAGCGTCCTCAGCCAGTGACACAGCCAGTGACACCCCGCCGCCGGCTCGGCCTCAGCGGCCGGCGCCGCCTGACCGGCTGGGCGTATGCCACCCCGACCGCGGCTTTCGTCTTCGTGTTCTTCGTCCTTCCGCTGTTGCTGGTCACGCAGATGTCGGTCTCCGACTGGGGCCTGTTCAACGGCGACCAGGGAATCAACGCTCCGCACAACTTCTCCGCCGCCGTCGGCCAACGGCTGTTCTGGCCGGCGGTCCGCTTCACCGTCGAGTACACCGTGGTCACCACGGTGATCCTCATCGGCTGCGCGCTCGGGCTGGCGTTGCTGGTCCAGGAGTCGACGCGGTGGACCGGTTTCCTGCGCACAGCCATCCTGGTTCCCAGCGCCCTGGGCCTCGCGTCGGCGTCGCTGCTGTTCTACGCCCTGTACTCGCCGGACAGCGGCCCGCTTGGACGGGTGATGCGAGATCTCGGAATCACCAGCGGGCCGGTGTCCTTCCTCGGCACCCCCGGCCACGCGCTGTGGTCTACGGTCGCGCTGATTGTCTGGCGCTACGCGGGCTTCTACATGCTGCTGCTCCTGGTCGCGCTGCAAGGTATCTCAGCCGACGTATACGAAGCCGCCGAAATCGACGGCGCCGGACGCTGGAAGCGGTTCGGCCACATCACCCTGCCGCTGATCCGTCCCACCCTCGCCCTGTGCACGATCCTGTGCGTCACCGGCTCGCTGCTCGCGTTCGACCAGTTCTACATCCTGACCAAGGGCGGCCCGGACAACAGCACCCTGACGATCGTGCAGCTCATCTACAACGCCGCCTTCCAGGGCCGCAACGACCTCGGCCTGGCCGCGGCGCTGTCGATCATCGTCCTGGTCGCGCTGCTGGTACTGAATATCGGCCAGTTCCGCTGGCTGCGGGGGAGGGAGGACTGACATGGCGGCGACCTACAGCGTCCGTGCGGCGCGCCCACGCTCCAACGGCCTGGGCGCCCTGGCCCTGCGGACCCCCTACTACGTCCTGACCGGCGGTCTGGCGATCATCTTCCTGTTCCCGCTGTTCTGGGCCGGGATCCGCTCAGTCTCGCCGCAGGCCGGCACCGCGCAGAACCACGGCTGGGGGATGGGGAACTACGACACCCTGACCCACTATCAGGCCGGTATCTGGCAGTACGTCCTCAACAGCGTCATCGTCTCCGGGCTGACCGTGCTCTTCACGCTCGCCATCTCGCTGCTCGGCGGCTACGCCTTCGCGCGCTTCACCTTCCCCGGCAAGAACGTGCTGTTCATGCTGACACTGGCGATCCTGATGGTGCCTTACGCCACCTTGCTGATCCCGCTCTACGTGCTGCTCGACCGGATCGGCCTGCAGAACTCGCTCGTCGGCCTGGCCCTGGTCCTGACCATGTTCCAGCTGCCGTTCGCGACGTTCATGATGCGGATCTCCTTCGAGTCCGTGCCGCGCGAACTGGAGGAAGCCGCGCTTGTCGACGGGTGCGGCACCGTCAAGGCGCTGCTGCGCGTGCTCGTTCCCTCGGTGCGCCCGGGCCTGGTGACGGTGGGCCTGTTCGCCTTCCTCGCCGCCTGGAACGACTTCATCACCCCGCTGGTGCTGATCAGCGACTCCGCCAAGCTGCCGCTGCCGGTGGCGATCGCGAACCTGCGCGCCCAGGTGATGGGGGTCATCGACTACGGCGCCACGGAAGCCGGCGTGGTGGTGCTCGCGCTGCCGTGCATCGTCCTGTTCATCCTGCTCCAGCGGCAGTACGTCCGGGGGTTCATGTCCGGCGCGCTCAAGGGCTGATCAATAACACCGACTCCGTGCGCGTGCGCGTGCCAGGCTGCCAACCGACTGATACGCCGCGCCGCTTTCGGCCGCCGCGCAACGCGGGCTCTTATTCGATGAAGGCCGCGTAATCCTCGCGAAACTTCCGCGTCGAGGCGAACGCTCGCAAAAATTTGTTTAACAAGTCACTGTTGACCATCACACCGCGGGGCGCTAATTTCCCCCTCAGCGTTCGCAGACAGCGACGCGGCGGCCGCCGCGTCGTTACCCACCCTTCGAACACTGATTCAGCCGCTGCCACCTGGCGGATCCTCCGTCCGGGGTGGTGCGGCGCACGCGCCAACAGTCGGATTCGGGCCTGGCTGCTGCACCTCGCTCCGTTTTCCCGGATGTTCCTCCGAAGGTTGATGCTTGCACACCATACGGGCCGCGTCCTGGGGCCAAGCGGTGATCCCGCCGTCCCGTCTCGCGTGCCCGCACTCCCGTGCGGCCGGACGCACCCACATGCGCCGCCGCCACCCGAGATAAGGGGATATGCAGGTGACCCACCCACCCACGGCCGCGGCGCGCCG
>NZ_DASRBQ010000056.1:0-169131 GCF_035653575.1 Actinocrinis sp. | reverse complement strand
GTGGACATGCACATGTCGGACTGGGGCAAGCCGGTGTCGATCACCGCGCCGCCCGCCGACCAGGTCACCGATATCAGCTCCATGATGGGCAGCGGCAGCACGAGCTGAGAGGGCTGACAGCGGGGACTCGCACGGTGCGCGCCGGCCGCCGGGCCGGGACCGAACCATCCGCTTCGTACGAAGCCGATTTGGTCCCGGACCGGCGGTCGCGTACATTGGGAGCAATCCGATGACCGCTGGTCGCGCCAGCCTGCCCGGTTCACGCCGGACGGACTGACCGCCGAAGGTCCTGCCGATGACCCGCTCTGCGGCGTCATCGAGCAGGCGGCCCGCGCAGGTGTGTGGAGTGGTTCCTCGCGTCCGACCGTGCCCGCTGGGCAGGCTGTGACGCGGTTCGCCCCGTGCGCTTGCGCCGGGGCTTTTCCGTTTCCCGGCAAGCCTTTCGCTGCTACGCGGCGATTCGCCCGACCGGCGCGACGGGCCTTCGCGGGGCCGGCGGTCGAGTAAACCGACCGTCCCGGAAGGAGGGCCATGGCGAAGGCTGAGCGTCAGGCCGCCGTCGAGGAGATCACGGAGCAGTTCCGTGGCTCCAACGCGGCGCTGCTGACCGAGTACCGCGGGCTCACCGTGAAGCAGCTCAAGGAGCTGCGTCGCTCCCTGGGCGCGGACACCCAGTACGCCGTCGTGAAGAACACCCTGACCAAGCGGGCCGCCGACGCGGCGGGCATCGCCGGTCTTGACGAGCTGCTCGCCGGCCCCTCCGCGATCGCCTTCATCAAGGGCGACCCGGTGGAGGCGGCCAAGGGGCTGCGTGACTTCGCGAAGGCGAACCCGCTGCTGGTGATCAAGGGCGGGGTGATGGACGGCAAGCCGCTGTCCGCCGCCGAGGTCACCAAGCTCGCCGATCTCGAGTCGCGCGAGGTTCTGCTGGCCAAGGCGGCCGGCGCGATGAAGGCGACGCTGGCTAACGCCGCGGCGCTGTTCCAGGCGCCGCTCTCGCAGTTCGCCCGCACCGCGGACGCGCTGCGCGCCAAGGTCGAGCAGGGTGGCTCCGCTGTGTCCGACGCGCCCGCTGAGCCGTCCGACGCGGCGCCGTCCGACGCGCCCGCCGAGTAGTCCCGCCCCACCCCCCGAAGCCGTATCACCGAAAGGAACGCCGTCATGGCGAAGCTGAGCAACGAAGAGCTCCTTGAGTCCTTCAAGGAGATGACGCTGATCGAGCTGTCCGAGTTCGTGAAGCTGTTCGAGGACACCTTCGACGTCAAGGCCGCCGCTCCGGTCGCGGTCGCCGCCACCGGTGGCGCCGGCGTCGCCGACTCGGCCCCCGCCGAGGAGGAGAAGGACGAGTTCGACGTCATCCTCGAGTCCGCGGGCGACAAGAAGATCCAGGTCATCAAGGTCGTGCGCGAGCTGACCTCGCTGGGCCTCAAGGAGGCCAAGGACCTGGTCGACGGCGCGCCCAAGCCGCTGCTCGAGAAGGTCAACAAGGAGGCCGCGGACAAGGCTGCCGCCGCCCTCAAGGAAGTCGGCGCCGGCGTCACGGTCAAGTAACGCTGTCAACGGTTTGGCTGGTCCGGCGAGCACGTTTCGCCGATCGTTAAACACCCCTGTGGGGGCGCGATCCATTTCGGATCGCGCCCCCACGGTTCTTTTTGTGCGCCCCCTCTCGCGTGCCGCACTTCATTTCCATACACTGATGGCTCTGTGCACCCGAAAGAGCCAAAATGTTCACTCACGCGAGTGAGTGTGCGCCGGGTCCGTCGTTCGGTCGATCATGCAGGTCGGCCCCTGACCGGCCGGTAGACACTCCTGGCGTCCGGTAACTCTTGACGAAAAGCCCTGGGCGCGCGATTCTTCGGACGTCTGGTTGCACCGCGACCGGCCCCCCAAGGCAGCGCAAAGCCGGGGTCGGCCGCGGGTCGAGTCGGACCGGGCGAGGACTTGCGTTCGAGTTCTTGTCGGCGGCGAGGAGTAACTTGCTCCCTGTGCGCGGCGGCCTTCCGAGGGCCCCGTTCGACGCACGCAAGTGGAGCGCCCGAGGCGGCTTAAGTCGCGCGGGAACGGGCACAGGGGCGTTGAGGACCGCCCCACTGCGGCCCGGTAGCCGCTGACCTGGGACTTTGAGAAGTCCCCGAGCCGGGCTCGACAGCAGTTGGCCTTTCGGCTACACTGCTCGTTTGCGCTGCCTTCTGTCCTCCCCGCACGCTCCGGAATCGGCCGGTTACTCCTCCACCGACCAAGCCGACCGACCTTCGAAGCGTCATTCCTGCGGGGCAGTGAACGACCCCCCGGCGGCGCGCAGTGAGTCCGAGCCCTCGGAAGGACCCCGTCACCTTGGCCACCGTCGCCTCGCACGCCGTGAACGGTAATAACCAGAACGCTTCAAGCACCGCCCCCCGCAGGGTCTCCTTCGCCAAGATCCGCGAGCCTCTAGAGGTTCCAAACCTCCTCGCACTGCAGACGGAGAGTTTCGACTGGCTGGTCGGTAACCAGGCCTGGAAGGACCGGGTCGCCTCGGCCCAGTCCCAGGGTCTCGACGTGCCCACCGCCTCGGGCCTTGAGGAGATCTTCGAGGAGATCTCGCCCATCGAGGACTTCTCCGGTTCGATGTCGCTGACCTTCCGCGACCACCGCTTCGAGCCGGCCAAGTACTCCATCGACGAGTGCAAGGAGCGCGACTTCACGTACGCCGCTCCGCTGTTCGTCACCGCGGAATTCACCAACAACGAGACCGGCGAGATCAAGTCCCAGACGGTCTTCATGGGCGACTTCCCGCTCATGACCAACAAGGGCACCTTCATCATCAACGGCACCGAGCGCGTCGTCGTCTCGCAGCTGGTCCGCTCGCCCGGCGTGTACTTCGAGCGCGCCGTCGACAAGACCAGCGACAAGGACGTCTTCAACGCGAAGGTGATCCCGTCCCGGGGCGCCTGGCTCGAGCTGGAGATCGACAAGCGCGACACCGTGGGCGTGCGCATCGACCGCAAGCGCAAGCAGAACGTCACCGTCCTGCTCAAGGCGCTCGGCTGGGACGACGCGAAGATCCTGGAGGAGTTCGGCGAGTACGAGTCGATGCGGCTGACCCTGGAGAAGGACCACACCGCCACCCAGGACGACGCGCTGCTCGACATCTACCGCAAGCTGCGCCCGGGCGAGCCGCCGACGCGTGAGGCCGCGCAGAACCTGCTGGAGAACCTGTACTTCAACTCCAAGCGCTACGACCTGGCCAAGGTCGGCCGCTACAAGATCAACAAGAAGCTCGGCGTGGACCAGGGCCTCGACCAGGGCGTGCTGACCGTGGACGACATCGTCGCCACGATCCGCTACATGGTGAAGCTGCACGCGGGCGAGACCGAGATGGCCCCGGCCCGCGAGGGCGCGCCGACCATCGTGGTCGAGGTGGACGACATCGACCACTTCGGCAACCGCCGCCTGCGCACCGTCGGCGAGCTGATCCAGAACCAGGTCCGCACCGGCCTCGCGCGCATGGAGCGCGTGGTGCGCGAGCGGATGACCACCCAGGACGTCGAGGCGATCACGCCGCAGACCCTGATCAACATCCGGCCGGTCGTCGCCTCCATCAAGGAGTTCTTCGGCACCAGCCAGCTGTCCCAGTTCATGGACCAGACCAACCCGCTCTCCGGCCTGACGCACAAGCGGCGTCTGTCCGCGCTGGGCCCCGGTGGTCTGTCCCGCGAGCGGGCCGGCTTCGAAGTGCGTGACGTGCACCCCTCGCACTACGGCCGCATGTGCCCCATCGAGACCCCGGAAGGCCCGAACATCGGCCTGATCGGCTCGCTCGCCTCCTACGGCCGGATCAACGCCTTCGGCTTCGTGGAGACCCCGTACCGCAAGGTCGTCGACGGCCGGGTCACCGACCAGGTCGACTACCTGACCGCGGACGAGGAGGACCGGTTCATCATCGCCCAGGCGAACTCGACGCTGACCGCGGACAACACCTTCGCGGACGACCGCGTCCTGGTGCGCCGCCG
The DNA here is from genome assembly GCF_035653575.1 of Actinocrinis sp. Lineage (GTDB taxonomy): Bacteria > Actinomycetota > Actinomycetes > Streptomycetales > Catenulisporaceae > Actinocrinis. The sequence continues at coordinate 165,139 of NZ_DASRBQ010000056.1, read as the reverse complement.
CGGCGGCGAGGTGGACTACCTGGCCGGTAGCGAGATCGACTACATGGACGTCTCGCCGCGGCAGATGGTCTCCGTGGCCACCGCGATGATCCCGTTCCTCGAGCACGACGACGCCAACCGGGCCCTGATGGGCGCGAACATGATGCGCCAGGCGGTCCCGCTGCTGCGCAGCGAGGCCCCGCTGGTCGGCACCGGCATGGAGTACCGCGCCGCGGTGGACGCCGCCGACGTGGTCGCCGCGCAGAAGCCGGGCGTCGTCACCGAGGTGACCGCCGACTACGTGACCACCGCCAACGACGACGGCACCCAGACCACCTACCGGGTGGCCAAGTTCCAGCGCTCGAACCAGGGCACCTCCTTCAACCAGAAGGTGATCGTGGACGAGGGCGCCCGGGTCGAGGCCGGCCAGGTGCTGGCCGACGGCCCGTGCACCCAGCAGGGCGAGATGGCGCTGGGCAAGAACCTCCTGGTGGCTTTCATGCCGTGGGAGGGCCACAACTACGAGGACGCGATCATCCTCTCCCAGCGCCTGGTGCAGGACGACGTCCTGTCCTCGATCCACATCGAGGAGCACGAGGTCGACGCCCGTGACACCAAGCTGGGCCCGGAGGAGATCACCCGGGACATCCCGAACGTCTCCGAGGAGGTGCTCGCAGACCTCGACGACCGCGGCATCATCCGGATCGGCGCGGACGTGGTGCCCGGCGACATCCTGGTCGGCAAGGTCACGCCCAAGGGCGAGACCGAGCTGACCCCGGAGGAGCGGCTGCTGCGCGCGATCTTCGGCGAGAAGGCCCGCGAGGTGCGTGACACCTCCCTCAAGGTGCCGCACGGCGAAGAGGGCAAGGTCATCGGCGTTCGCATCTTCGACCGCGACGAGGGCGACGAACTGCCCCCGGGCGTCAACCAGCTGGTCCGGGTGTACGTGGCGCAGAAGCGCAAGATCACCCACGGTGACAAGCTGGCCGGCCGGCACGGCAACAAGGGTGTCATCGCCAAGATCCTGCCGCAGGAGGACATGCCGTTCCTCGAGGACGGCACCCCGGTGGACATCATCCTCAACCCGCTGGGTGTCCCGTCCCGAATGAACCCCGGCCAGGTCATGGAGACCCACCTCGGGTGGGTGGCCAAGACCGGCTGGAAGGTCGAGGGCGACGACGAGCCGTGGAAGGCGCAGCTGCGCGCGATCGGCGCGGACGAGGCCGAGCCGGGCACCAACGTGGCCACCCCGGTCTTCGACGGCGCCCGCGAGGACGAGATCACCGGCCTGCTCGGCAGCACCCTGCCGAACCGGGACGGCGTCCAGATGGTCGGCAGCTCGGGCAAGGCGCGGCTGTTCGACGGCCGCTCCGGCGAGCCGTTCCCGTACCCGATCTCGGTCGGCTACATGTACATCCTCAAGCTGCACCACCTGGTGGACGACAAGCTGCACGCCCGCTCCACCGGCCCCTACTCGATGATCACGCAGCAGCCCCTGGGCGGTAAGGCCCAGTTCGGCGGTCAGCGGTTCGGCGAGATGGAGGTGTGGGCGCTTGAGGCCTACGGAGCCGCCTACGCGCTGCAGGAACTGCTGACCATCAAGTCGGACGACGTGCTCGGCCGCGTGAAGGTCTACGAGGCCATCGTCAAGGGCGAGAACATCCCCGAGCCGGGCATCCCCGAGTCCTTCAAGGTTCTGATCAAGGAAATGCAGTCGCTGTGCCTCAACGTCGAGGTGCTGTCCTCGGACGGCAACTCGATCGAGATGCGCGACACGGACGAGGACGTCTTCCGTGCCGCGGAAGAGCTGGGTATCGACCTGTCCCGGCGGGAGCCGAGCAGCGTCGAAGAAGTCTGAGTTTCGGCCGGCCCGGCCGCCTGCCCGCGAGGACGGGCGGCCCGCCGGCCCGAGGCTCCCGAATCATGGATTCACTTGTTCCCGCCGCGGGACTTCCTCCTCGAAGCGGGACGAACCATAAGGATTGACATACGTGCTTGACGTCAACTTCTTCGACGAGCTCCGCATTGGACTTGCCACTGCGGAGGACATCCGCCAGTGGTCCTTCGGCGAGGTGAAGAAGCCGGAGACCATCAACTACCGCACCCTGAAGCCCGAGAAGGACGGCCTCTTCTGCGAGAAGATCTTCGGTCCCACCCGGGACTGGGAGTGCTACTGCGGTAAGTACAAGCGGGTCCGGTTCAAGGGCATCATCTGCGAGCGCTGCGGCGTCGAGGTCACTCGCGCCAAGGTGCGCCGCGAGCGGATGGGCCACATCGAGCTGGCCGCCCCGGTCACGCACATCTGGTACTTCAAGGGCGTCCCCTCCCGCCTCGGCTACCTGCTCGACCTGGCGCCGAAGGACCTGGAGAAGGTCATCTACTTCGCCGCCTACATGATCACCTGGGTCGACGACGAGCGGCGCACCCGCGACCTGCCGTCCCTGGAGGCCAAGGTCTCGGTGGAGCGCCAGCAGCTCGAGCAGCGGCGCGACGCCGAGCTCGAGTCCCGGCAGAAGAAGCTGGAAGAGGACCTGGCCGCCCTCGAGGCCGAGGGCGCCAAGGCCGACCAGCGGCGCAAGGTGCGCGAGTCGGGCGAGCGGGAGATGAAGCAGATCCGCGACCGGGCGCAGCGCGAGCTCGACCGGCTCGAGGAGGTCTGGACCCGGTTCAAGAACCTCAAGGTCCAGGACCTTGAGGGCGACGAGATCCTGTACCGCGAGATGCGCGACCGCTTCGGCCTGTACTTCTCCGGAGGCATGGGCGCCGCGGCGCTGCAGAAGCGGCTTGAGACCTTCGACCTGGAGGCCGAGGCCGAGTCGCTGCGGGAGGTCATCCGCACCGGCAAGGGCCAGAAGAAGACCCGTGCGCTGAAGCGCCTCAAGGTCGTCTCGGCGTTCCTGCAGACCAACAACTCGCCCAACGGCATGGTGCTGGACTGCGTCCCGGTCATCCCGCCGGACCTGCGCCCGATGGTGCAGCTCGACGGTGGCCGGTTCGCCACCTCGGACCTGAACGACCTGTACCGCCGCGTGATCAACCGGAACAACCGGCTCAAGCGTCTGCTCGACCTCGGCGCGCCCGAGATCATCGTGAACAACGAGAAGCGGATGCTGCAGGAGGCCGTGGACGCGCTGTTCGACAACGGCCGCCGCGGACGTCCGGTCACCGGCCCCGGTAACCGGCCGCTCAAGTCGCTGTCCGACATGCTCAAGGGCAAGCAGGGCCGGTTCCGCCAGAACCTGCTCGGCAAGCGCGTCGACTACTCGGCCCGTTCGGTCATCGTGGTCGGCCCGCAGCTCAAGCTGCACCAGTGCGGCCTGCCCAAGGCGATGGCGCTCGAGCTGTTCAAGCCGTTCGTGATGAAGCGCCTGGTGGACCTGAACCACGCGCAGAACATCAAGTCGGCCAAGCGCATGGTCGAGCGGGCCCGCTCGGTCGTGTGGGACGTGCTGGAAGAGGTCATCACCGAGCACCCGGTGCTGCTCAACCGCGCGCCCACGCTGCACCGCCTGGGCATCCAGGCCTTCGAGCCGCAGCTGGTCGAGGGCAAGGCGATCCAGATCCACCCGCTGGTGTGCACCGCGTTCAACGCGGACTTCGACGGCGACCAGATGGCCGTGCACCTGCCGCTGTCCGCGGAGGCGCAGGCCGAGGCCCGCATCCTGATGCTGTCCTCGAACAACATCCTGTCGCCGGCCAACGGCCGCCCGATCACCGCGCCGACCCAGGACATGGTGCTGGGCCTGTTCTTCCTCACCATGGACCGCGAGGGCGTGGCCGGAGAGGGCCGGTCCTTCGGTTCCGTGGGCGAGGCGGTCATGGCCTTCGACGCCAAGGAGCTGGACCTGCAGGCGCCGATCGACCTGCGCCTGATCGAGGCCGTCCCGCCGCGCGGCTGGGTGGCCCCGGACGACTGGGAGTCGGGTCAGCCGTTCCGGCTGAAGACCACGCTGGGCCGGGCCCTGTTCAACGAGGCCCTGCCGCTGGACTACCCGTACGTCAACGAGCCGGTCTCCAAGAAGCAGCTGTCCGCCATCGTCAACGACCTGGCGGAGCGCTACCCGAAGGTCCAGGTCGCGATGACCCTGGACAACCTGAAGGCGGCGGGCTTCTACTGGGCGACCCGCTCGGGCGTCACGATCGCCATCGAGGACATCGTGGTGCCGCCGAGCAAGAGCCAGATCCTCGAGGGCTACGAGTCCAAGGCGGACAAGGTCCAGAAGCAGTACGAGCGCGGTCTGATCACCAAGGACGAGCGCCAGCAGGAGCTGATCTCCATCTGGACCGAGGCGACCAACGAGGTGGCCAAGGCGATGGAGGCCAACTTCCCGCGGGAGAACCCGATCTTCATGATGGTGGACTCGGGCGCCCGAGGAAACTTCATGCAGATGCGGCAGATCGCCGGTATGCGTGGCCTGGTGTCGAACGCCAAGAACGAGACCATCGCGCGTCCGATCAAGGCGTCCTTCCGTGAGGGCCTGACCGTGCTGGAGTACTTCATCTCCACGCACGGTGCCCGAAAGGGTCTGGCGGACACCGCCCTGCGTACCGCGGACTCGGGTTACCTGACCCGGCGTCTGGTGGACGTCTCGCAGGACGTCATCATCCGCGAAGAGGACTGCGGCACCGAGCGCGGCATCACCATGGCGATCGCGACCGTGGGCGCCGACGGCACGCTGCGCCGCGCTGAGGACGTCGAGTCCTCGGTGTACTCGCGCAACCTCGCCGAGGACGTGGTGCTCGAGGGCAAGACGCTGATCCAGGCGGGCGCCGACCTCGGCGACGTGGCGATCGGCGAGCTGATCAAGCACGGCGTCTCGGAGGTCAAGGTCCGCAGCGTCCTGACCTGCGAGTCGAAGGTCGGCACCTGCGCGATGTGCTACGGCCGCAGCCTGGCCACGGGCAAGCTGGTGGACGTCGGCGAGGCGGTCGGCATCATCGCCGCGCAGTCCATCGGCGAGCCCGGCACCCAGCTGACGATGCGTACCTTCCACACCGGTGGTGTGGCCGGCGACGACATCACCCAGGGTCTGCCGCGTGTCATCGAGCTGTTCGAGGCGCGCACCCCGCGCGGTGTCGCCCCGATCGCCGAGGCGGCGGGCGTGGTCAAGATCGAGGACACCGAGCGCACCCGCAAGATCGTGATCGTGCCGAGCGACGGTAGCGAGGAAGTCGCCTACCCGGTCTCCAAGCGGTCCCGGCTGCTGGTGAGCGAGGGCGAGGTCGTGACCGTGGGCCAGAAGCTGGTCCAGGGCGCGGCGAACCCGCACGACGTGCTGCGCGTCCTCGGCCAGCGGGCGGTGCAGGTGCACCTGGTCCAGGAGGTCCAGAGCGTCTACCGGTCGCAGGGTGTGTCGATCCACGACAAGCACATCGAGATCATCGTCCGGCAGATGCTGCGCCGGGTGACGATCATCGAGACCGGCGACTCGGAGCTGCTGGCCGGCGACCTGGTCGAGCGCGGCAAGTTCGAGGAGGAGAACCGCAGGGTCATCTCCGAGAGCGGCCAGCCGGCCTCGGGCCGTCCGCAGCTGATGGGCATCACGAAGGCGTCGCTGGCGACCGACTCGTGGCTGTCCGCGGCCTCCTTCCAGGAGACCACCCGGGTGCTGACCGACGCCGCGATCCACGGCAAGTCGGACTCGCTGGTCGGCCTGAAGGAGAACGTGATCATCGGCAAGCTGATCCCGGCCGGCACCGGCATGCACCGCTACCGCAACATCAAGGTGGAGCCGACCGAGGAGGCCAAGGCCCAGATGTACTCGCTGGCGGGCTACGACGACCTGGACTACGCGCCGTTCGGCGTGGGTTCCGGCCAGGCCGTCCCGCTGGAGGAGTACGACTTCGGCGGCTACGCCGGCTGACGCCTGCAGCGCGCTGACACGCGCCCCCGGCCACGGATCGCTCCGTGGCCGGGGGCGCGGCGTTTCAGGGGGCAGTTCACGCCCCGACGGGATCGGCGCCGCGCCAGGGCCGGCGACTGCTGATCCGGGACGTACAGCGCGGCTGGTTGGCGCTATGGTCACCTCATGAGCACCGAGGGCGATTACGAGCTGGGCCGCCCGCGTTATCAGGGTTCTGGAGCGCCGGGGGAGCAGGGGGCCGGCGGCCGGGGCCCGGCTCCGGGTGTCCTTCCGGGCGGCGCCGGTTTTCCCGGGCCCGGGCGGGGCACCGGATCCGCCTCGGACACGGTCGTGCGCAAGACCGCGCCGGCGGCGGTGGCGGCGATGGCCTTCGCGGCCGTGGGCTGGCTGCTGCCGGTCTTCGGCGGGGTGCTCGCGATCCGGCGGGCCAGGGTCGCGCTGCACCAGATCGAGGCCGCGGGCGGCGAGCTCGACGGAGTGCCGCTGGCGGTGTGGGCCAGGCGGCTCGGCTGGGTATACGTGGTCGGCTGGAGTGTGGCGCTGGCCTATATCGCGCTGCGGATCTACATCGACGTCACCAACGTGATGGTCACAGTGAAGTAGCAGAAACGCGCATCCGGGAGACCGGGGCGTTACTCACGCGTCACACGTGGCACGATGACTCGCGACACACGCTCGAACTTGGTCCTTGGAGGCGCGCGGATGACGCTCGGCCGGCCTGGTGATCTCCTGGCAGACCGGTACCGGCTGGACCGGTTCGTAGGCGGCGCGGGCTCCGTGGAGCGCTGGCGGGCATACGACGAGCGGCTGGCGCGGTCGGTCACCGCACGGCTTGCGCCCGCTCCCGGCGGCGCGGCGGAACAGGACGAGTCGACGGCGGCGGCGCAGGCGGCACTGACGCGCGTGGCGCAGCTCAACCATCCGGGAGTCGCGGCGGTCTACGACGTGGGCACCGCGGACGGTTTGCGTGACGGCGCGGTCAGCTACGCGATCTCCGAGTGGACCGAAGGCCGCACGCTCGGTCAGATCATGGCGAGCGGCCCGCAGCCGTGGCCGCGTACCGCGGACTGGGGCCGGCAGATCAGCGGCGCGCTGGCGGCGCTGCACGGGATCGGGATCGCGCACGGCGCGCTGAGCCCGGAGAGCGTGGCGATTCACGACGACCGTCAGGTCAAGATCCTCGATGCGGGCCTGGATTCGACGGAGACGCCGGAGCTCACGCAGGAGGATCTGCCGCCGCACGCGCCGGATGACGTGTACGCGCTCGGGTTTCTGCTGTGGGAAGCGACGGTCGGTGCTGCGCCGGAGTACGTGATTCCAGGCGCGGATGCCGAAACGGCCAACGGGGCGAAGACACACGCCACCGCGACGCAGGACATCGCAGCCCAGGCCGGTACGGCCCAGGACGGTACGACGGAGAGCCCTGAAGCGAAAAGCACTGCGGCAGAAGACACGGCAGACACGGCGGTAACGGAGCCTCGGGAAACCGGTACCGAGCCAGCCTCCGCCGGTATCGACCGGCAGCCGCTCCTCGACACCGGTGCGCCCGCAGAATTCGCCGCCCTGTTGTCGCAGATGCTCGCCGCCGACCCCGCGCTGCGTCCCACGGCGGCTGAGGCCGAGCAGCGGTTCGTCCCGTTCGCCGCCACCGAACGCGTCAGCGACACCCTTCCCGGTGTCGCCGCGGTCTCCGCTCCGACGCAAGTGCTCGGCCCACCCATCGCCGGTCCCGGAGCCGCGGTCGCTGCGGCCGCAGCTGAAGCGGCGCAGGAAGAACGGGATCGCAGGCGCGGGGCGATGCTCGGTCTAGTGCTTCTCGTTGCTCTCGTGCTCGCCGGGCTGGGTTTCCTGCTGGCGAATCTGGGCTCGCACTCCACTAACCCAAGCGTCGTGAACACCGCGATCCCGTCGAGCAGTCCGGGAATGGTGACGCTGCCGAACGGCTCGCTGAGCCCGGCGCCGAGCCACACGTCGAGCGGTGGCGGCCAGGCCAGCGGCTCCGCGCCGAGTACGTCGGCCAGCAGCAGCCCGACCGGTCAGGCGTCTACGTCGGCGCCCGCGTCTCCGAGCGCCCCCGCCAGCCCGAGCGCGCAGCCCTCGCCGAGCAACAGCGCGGGTGCGCCCAGCACTCCTTCCATCCCTGGAGGATCTAGCGCCAGTGCAGGTCCGACGGCGCATATCTCACCCCTCGCCATCGCGCAGTGACGGCAGCGGGAAACGAATTTGTCCACGCACTGCGGCATGCGAGAATAGAACGGGTGTGGGCGAAGCACCCGATGTGATGCCGGGCAGATGGTCGTTTTGACCGGAGGCACGGCGCGTCGGTACGCTCTCACCTTGTGCCTGGGGTGTCCCCGGCTGTCCGTGCGCGCAACTAGCTGTATGACGCTAGTGACTCGCGACCAGTCCCTCATGGACCGCACGGAGCTCTCACGGGAGGAACGACCCACGACGTACGGGTCGGGTCTCCGAGAGAGCAGCCACGACACACCCGACCGCGTGGGTCGGAGAATCCGGACATCGCGCCGAAAACCGGGTGCAGCGCAAACACAACAATTTCGCCAGAGGACCGCCTGGCCGCCGTCCTGTCCGAGAGGACATGACGCCCGGCCGAAGGCTTGGCACGAACGGAATACGGAGTAGCAGTGCCCACGATCCAGCAACTGGTCCGCAAGGGCCGGCAGGACAAGGTCACCAAGACCAAGACTCCTGCGCTCAAGGGCAGCCCGCAGCGGCGCGGTGTGTGCACCCGCGTCTACACGACCACGCCCAAGAAGCCGAACTCGGCCCTGCGGAAGGTCGCCCGCGTGCGCCTGTCCAGCGGCATCGAGGTCACCGCTTACATCCCCGGCGTCGGCCACAACCTGCAGGAGCACTCGATCGTGCTCGTGCGTGGCGGCCGAGTCAAGGACCTTCCCGGCGTCCGCTACAAGATCATTCGCGGTTCCCTCGACACCCAGGGTGTCAAGAACCGCAAGCAGGCTCGTAGCCGCTACGGCGCCAAGAAGGAGAAGAAGTAATGCCGCGCAAGGGCCCCGCGCCGAAGCACCCGGTCGTCGTCGACCCGGTCTACAACTCCCCGCTGGTCACCTCGCTGGTGAACAAGGTCCTGCTGGACGGCAAGCGCTCCACCGCCGAGCGTATCGTCTACGGCGCCCTGGAGGGGTGCCGTGAGAAGACCGGCACCGACCCGGTCATCACGCTCAAGCGCGCGCTGGAGAACGTCAAGCCGGCGATCGAGGTCAAGTCCCGCCGGGTCGGCGGCGCGACCTACCAGGTCCCGGTCGAGGTGCGTGCGGGCCGTTCGAACACGCTGGCGCTGCGCTGGCTGGTCACCTACTCCCGCGCCCGGCGCGAGAAGACGATGACCGAGCGCCTGATGAACGAGCTGCTGGACGCCTCCAACGGTCTGGGCGCCTCCGTCAAGCGACGCGAGGACACCCACAAGATGGCCGAGGCCAACAAGGCCTTTGCCCACTACCGCTGGTAGTCCGGGACCGGCAGCAACCCTTTACCGACTCGCGAAAGTAGCAGAGCCACCATGGCCACGAACGCCGCGCTCGACCTCGCCAAGGTCCGCAACATCGGCATCATGGCGCATATCGACGCCGGTAAGACCACGACGACCGAGCGCATCCTGTACTACACCGGGATGAGCTACAAGATCGGTGAGGTCCACGACGGCGCCGCCACCACCGACTGGATGGAGCAGGAGCAGGAGCGGGGGATCACCATCACCTCCGCCGCCGTCACCTGCCACTGGAAGACCGACGAGGTCGACCACACCATCAACATCATCGACACCCCCGGCCACGTGGACTTCACCATCGAGGTCGAGCGCTCGCTGCGCGTCCTCGACGGCGCGGTCGCGGTCTTCGACGGCGTGGCCGGCGTGGAGCCGCAGTCCGAGACGGTCTGGAACCAGGCCAACCGGTACGGCGTGCCCCGCATCTGCTTCGTCAACAAGCTGGACCGCACCGGCGCGGAGTTCCACCGCTGCGTCGACATGATCGTCTCGCGGCTCAACGCCGTGCCGCTGGTCATGCAGCTGCCGATCGGCGCCGAGGCGGACTTCAAGGGCGTCATCGACCTGGTGACGATGAAGGCCCTGGTCTGGAACGCCGAGGCGAAGCTGGGCGAGATGTACGACGTCGTCGACATCCCGGCCACGCACACCGAGGCGGCCGCCGAGTGGCGCGACCGGCTCGTCGAGACCTCCGCGGAGGCCGACGAGGAGCTGATGGAGCTGTACCTGGAGGGCAAGGAGCCCACCGTGGAGCAGCTCTACGCGGGCATCCGGCGGGCCACCCTGGCCTCGTCGCTGACCCCGGTCTTCTGCGGCACCGCGTTCAAGAACAAGGGCGTGCAGCCGCTGCTCGACGCGATCGTGCGCTACCTGCCGTCCCCGCTGGACGTCGAGGCGATCGAGGGCCACGCGGTGAATGACGAGGAGACCGTCATTCAGCGCAAGCCCTCGGACGCCGAGCCGCTCTCGGCGCTGGCGTTCAAGATCATGACCGACCAGCACCTGGGCAAGCTCACCTTCGTCCGGGTGTACTCCGGCCGGCTCGAGTCGGGCGCCTCGGTGCTCAACTCGGTCAAGGGCCGCAAGGAGCGCATCGGCAAGATCTACCGGATGCACGCCAACAAGCGCGAGGAGATCCCCTCGGTCGGCGCGGGCGACATCGTCGCGGTCATGGGCCTTAAGGACACCACGACCGGCGAGACGCTCAGCGACCCGGCGCACCCGGTGGTGCTCGAGTCGATGAACTTCCCGGCCCCGGTCATCTCGGTCGCCATCGAGCCGAAGACCAAGAGCGACCAGGAGAAGCTGGGCACCGCGATCCAGCGCCTCGCGGAGGAGGACCCCTCCTTCCAGGTGCGCACGGACGAGGAGACCGGCCAGACCATCATCGCCGGCATGGGCGAGCTCCACCTGGAGATCCTGGTGGACCGCATGCGCCGCGAGTTCAAGGTCGAGGCCAACGTCGGCAAGCCGCAGGTCGCCTACCGGGAGACCATCCGCAAGGCCGTGCCGAAGGTCGAGTACACGCACAAGAAGCAGACCGGCGGCTCCGGCCAGTACGCCCGCGTGATCATCGGCGTCGAGCCGATCGAGAGCGGCGAGGGCTACGAGTTCGTCAACGCGGTCACCGGCGGTCGCATCCCGCGGGAGTACATCCCGTCCGTGGACGCGGGCTGCCAGGAGGCCATGGAGTTCGGCGTGCTCGCGGGCTACCCGCTGGTCGGCGTCAAGGTCACCCTGCAGGACGGCGCGTACCACGAGGTCGACTCCTCCGAGCTCGCGTTCAAGATCGCCGGTTCGATGGCGTTCAAGGAGGCTGCCCGCCAGGCCAGCCCCGCGATCCTCGAGCCGATGATGTCGGTCGAGGTCACCACGCCGGAGGACTACCTCGGCGACGTGATCGGCGACCTGAACTCCCGCCGTGGCCAGATCCAGGCCATGGAGGAGCGGTTCGGCTCCCGGGTCGTCAAGGCCCTGGTGCCGCTGTCGGAGATGTTCGGCTACGTCGGCGACCTGCGGTCGAAGACCTCGGGCCGGGCCTCCTACAGCATGCAGTTCGACTCCTACGCCGAGGTTCCCAGGAACATCGCGGAGGAGATCGTGAAGAAGGCGCGCGGCGAGTAGCCCAAGCCGATACCACCGTTAAGCCGCCGGTCGCTCAGCCTGAGCGATCCGGCACCGCAACCGTCCACAGGAGGACATCGTGGCGAAGGCGAAGTTCGAGCGGACTAAGCCGCACGTCAACATCGGCACCATCGGTCACATCGACCACGGCAAGACGACGCTCACCGCGGCGATCACCAAGGTGCTGCACGACAAGTACCCGACGCTCAACCAGGCCTCTGCCTTCGACCAGATCGACAAGGCCCCCGAGGAGCGTCAGCGCGGTATCACCATCTCCATCGCGCACGTCGAGTACCAGACCGAGGCGCGGCACTACGCCCACGTCGACTGCCCCGGTCACGCGGACTACATCAAGAACATGATCACCGGTGCCGCGCAGATGGACGGCGCGATCCTGGTGGTGGCCGCGACCGACGGCCCGATGCCGCAGACCAAGGAGCACGTGCTGCTGGCCCGCCAGGTCGGCGTGCCGTACATCGTGGTCGCCCTGAACAAGGCCGACATGGTGGACGACGAGGAGATCCTCGAGCTCGTCGAGCTCGAGGTGCGCGAGCTGCTCTCCGAGTACGAGTTCCCGGGCGACGACGTGCCGGTCGTGCGCGTCTCCGCGCTCAAGGCGCTCGAGGGCGACCCCGAGTGGGCCGAGAAGCTGCTCGGTCTGCTGGACGCGGTCGACGAGGCCATCCCGCAGCCGGAGCGCGAGATCGACAAGCCGTTCCTGATGCCGATCGAGGACGTCTTCACGATCACCGGCCGCGGCACCGTGGTGACCGGCCGCATCGAGCGCGGTGTCATCAAGGTCAACGAGACCGTGGACATCGTGGGCATCCGCGAGCAGAAGCAGACCACGACGGTCACCGGCGTGGAGATGTTCCGCAAGCTGCTCGACGAGGGCCAGGCGGGCGAGAACGTCGGCCTGCTGCTGCGCGGCACCAAGCGCGACGACGTCGAGCGCGGCCAGGTCGTGGTCAAGCCCGGCTCGATCACCCCGCACACCGACTTCGAGGGCCAGGTCTACATCCTGTCCAAGGACGAGGGTGGCCGGCACACGCCGTTCTTCAACAACTACCGTCCGCAGTTCTACTTCCGGACGACCGACGTGACCGGCGTGGTGACCCTGCCCGAGGGCACCGAGATGGTCATGCCGGGTGACAACACCGAGATGTCGGTCCAGCTGATCCAGCCGATCGCCATGGAGGAGGGCCTGCGCTTCGCTATTCGCGAGGGCGGTCGCACCGTTGGCGCCGGCCGGGTCACGAAGATCGTCAAGTAGTACGCAAGCGCCGACGGGGCGGGCCGCCCTCCAGACAGCACAGTGCGGTCGCACCGTCGGCGCCGGCCGGGTCACGAAGATCGTCAAGTAGTCTCGGCGATCCGGGAGTAACCTCCGAGCGATAAGCGCGGCGGCCCGGGACTCGAAAGAGTCCCGGGCCGCTTCGTGTCTGCGCTCTGCTATGGCTTCGTCAGCCCACGTACGCCTTGATCGCGTCCCGGAACGCGGCGAGCGACGGCCGCGCGGTGCCGTCCGCGCGACGCAGCCCGAAGTACAGCCGCTGGTCCGGCAGATCGATGTCGGAGAACCAGAACAATGCTCTGACGTGTGAGTTCCGGGTGGCCGCGGTGACCAGTTCGGTCGCATAGACAGCCTGCTGCGACTCCTGGCTCCGCGTCGCCGGCATCGCTGCGTCCGGGTCGCTCGCGGCATCCGAGACGGGGGCTCCCGCCTCGGTCAGCCAGATCGGCATCGACGGCTGCTGATACTGATCGAGTATCGACGCCAGGCTGTCCGGCCCGGTGCTGATGTCGCCGAACGCCCTCGCGGCCGCGGGCGCGGCGGGGAAGCTGTACGGGTGATACCCGACGGCGCTCGCGTAAGGCAGGAAGTTCGAGCGCGCGAGGTCCAGCAGGAAGTCCCGAGCGGAGAGGTCCTTGCCGCCGGAATCGGCCACGGCCAAACCGCCGACCACGATGCGCACCCTGGGCTGCACCGCGCGCATCGCGATGGAGGTGGCCTTGAGCAGCGCGCCGTAACCCTCCGGATCGGGACCACCGGACCAGTACGAGCCCAGATTCTCCTCGTTCCAGACCTCCCAGGCGCCCACCACGTCCGCGGAGTACCGCTGTGCGGCCTGGGCGGCGAAGGCGGCGAACTGAGTGTCGTCCGCGGGCGGGCACCAGATCTGCTTGGCGCAGCCGTGGACGCGGGCCCAAGCCGGCGGCTGGTCCAGGATCGCCAGGACTTTCAGCCCCCTGGCTTTCGCGTAGCTGACCGTGCGGTCGAAGGAGCGCCAGTCCCACTGGGTGGGGCTCGGCTGGATCCGGTACCAAGCCAGATCGACCCTGATCCAGCCGGCTCCGACCGCGCCCGCGTCGTCCAGGCCGCTGCCGATCGCGGACTCCGACTCGTCCGGCAGCGCGTCCGCGTAGTCGACCCCGAACACGAAACCGCTGTCCGTCGACTGCACGATGTGCACGGCCTGCGGCTGCGGCCTGTCTGGCAGGGCCGAGACCGCCATCGCCACCGAGCCGACCGCGATGATGAAGGCGGCGACCAACCACGGAGCCAGCCGTCTGGCGGACAGGGACATGAGGGCCAGCCTAACGGGTGAGATCACGGCTGCGGCGTCGAGATCACAAGGCGGTACCGGGCCGCCTACAGGCAGGTCGGGGTACGGTACGCTACGCCCAGTGGCGGCCGGTTTGTGATATGGGGGAGGGGAAAAGTGAGCGGCGAGGTCGGCGCGGGATCCCGGCTGGGTAGTTTGTACGTGCTCGACCAGCGGCTCGGCGGCGGCTCGATGGGGACGGTCTGGTCCGCGCACAACACGGAGACCGGCGAGGCGGTCGCCGTGAAGATCCTGTCCGACACCATGGGTCAGAGCTCTGATCTGGTGGGGCGGTTCCTGCGCGAGCGAAGTGCACTGCTGAGCGTCCGTCACGCGCACCTGGTCGAGATCAGGGACGTGGTGATCGAGAACGAGCGCGTCGGTCTCGTGATGGAGCTGGTCGAGGGGATCGACTGCGCGCGGCTGCTCGAGCGGGACGGGCCGCTGTCGCTGTACCACGCGGCCCGGCTCGGCGACGAGGTCTCGCAGGCGCTGATCGCCGTGCACGCCGCGGGAATCGTGCACCGGGACCTCAAGCCGGCGAACATCCTGATGGAGAGCGCCACCTCCCGGGCCAAGCTGGTCGACTTCGGCATCGCCTGGATCGCCGGGAATCCCAGGCTGACCGCGTCGAACTCGGTCATCGGCACCCCGCACTACCTGGCGCCCGAACTGCTGACCGGCGGCGCCGTCAGCCCGGCAGCCGATGTCTACTCGCTGGCGATCTGCCTTTACCAGTTGCTCACCGGCGTGCTGCCCTTCGACGGGGAGCACTACGCGCAAATCCTCTACAAGCACCTGCACGAGGCGCCGCCTCCGCATCCCGCGATCCCGCCGACCATGTGGGGTCTGTTCGAGGCGATGCTCGCCAAGGATCCGGCGCAGCGCCCGAGTATGCAGTTCGTGGCCGGGCAGTTGGCGATGTTCGCGCGCAGTGAGGCGCCGCTCCAGCTGCCGCAGGAGCCTGTCGCGGTACCGGATCAGCAGGCCGCGCCGGAGGCTGTGCCGGTCCCGGCACCCTCGTATGAGAGTTCGCCGCTGTACAGCTCGGTACCGCCGCCGTTTGGGGAGTATCCGGCACCGGATGCATCAGGCTCATGGCACGGTGACGCCCCGGCGCCGCCGATCGATTACTCGGCCCAGCCCGGCTACTCGACGCCGCCGCCCTTCACCTACGCACCGCCCCAGGAAGAGCGCCGGCCGCGAAAGCGCCTTATCGTGATCGCGGCGGTGTGTGCGGTGGCCCTCGCCGGGATAGGGGTCGGAGCCTGGGCGCTGACCGGCGGTGGCGGCGGCAACAAGCCGGTGGCCGCGAGCAGCGCGAGCGCCACCGCGAGCGCGGTGGTTCCGGTGGCGCCACAGCCGGTGACCCATCACTGGAAGCTGTGCTGCGGCTGGCTCCAGGAGGACGCCGGAACGACCAGCGCGACGAACAACGGCGTGCTGCTCAACGACACCAAGAGCGGCGACGCGGTGTTCAACGGCAAGGCCGAGACCCAGATCGTCGTCGACGGCCCGGTGATCAACACCTCGCAGAGCTTCACGATCGCGTTCTGGATGCACCTGCAGGGCACGACCAGCACGCCGTCGGGCCGCGAGACCGTGGTGGAGCAGCGCGGCACCGAGGGCTGCGCCGCCTGCGTCGAGTTCGATCCCGGCACGAAGCGGCTGGCCTTCGAGATGCAGCGCGCTGATACGATCGGCGCCGCCACGACGAAGGTGGAGGCCATCGCCGAGACCACCGCGGCCAACTGGCACCGGGTCATCGCGTCCTACGACGCTCAGAAGCACTCCATCTCGTTCTATCTGGACGGCGCGCTCCAGGGGACGAAGCCTTTCGACGCGACCTGGATGCCGACCGGGCCGCTGAGCTTCGGCAGCGGACTTGAACAGGGCGTGACCACCAACTGGTACGCCGGCAATCTGGCGGACATGTGGATCTGGAACCGGGCGATGACTCCCGGACAGGTCGATCAGGCCGCGAAGTAAACGAGAAGGGCTTCCGAGTAACGAGTCTGCTACAGCAGGACGTTGATGATCTTCGCGCCGGTGTGATGCGATAAGGTGACTTCCGTCGACGCCGTTGTCGGCACCGGAATCGGGGCGATCCCGGGGAAGCGCGCGGCGGGGTCGGGTGGCTTCGCGCACCCGACGGGGTCTCGCCGCGGTACGCATCAACAGCAGATCATACGGCGGTTCTGGATCGCAGCGCGCTTTCGCACGCCTGCTCGATCGATGGATGGCAACACGGTGGGGACACTTTCGATCGTCATTCCCGCGCTCAACGAGGCGGACAACATCGGACCGGTGCTCGGCTCGATACCCTTCGAGCGCTTGGACCAGGCGGGCTGGGCCGCCGAGGTCGTGGTCGTGGACAACGGTTCCACCGACGGCACGGGGCAGCGAGCGGCCGCGCTCGGCGCCAAGGTGGTCCACGAGCCGCAACGCGGCTACGGCAACGCCTACCGGGCCGGGTTCCAAGCGGCCACCGGCGACGTGATCGCCACCGGTGACGCCGACTGCACCTATCCCTTCGACATGCTGCCCGAACTGCTCACCGTCCTGGTCGAGCGCGATGTCGAATTCATCACCACCGATCGGCTGCACCCGGCCAACCGGGAGGCGATGAAGAACTCTCATTTCGTCGGCAACCACATCCTGAGCGCGGTCAGCAGGCTGCTGTTCGGGCACGGATTCCGCGACTCGCAGTCCGGAATGTGGGTGTTCCGCCGTTATGTCTGGGGCGGGCTCGACGTGCGTTCGCCGGGTATGGCATTCTCCCAGGAGATAAAGAACGACGCGGCGCGCGCCGGCTACCGCGTCCTCGAGGTGCCGATCGAGTACCGGATGCGCGGGGGCGAAGTAAAGCTCAACGCGGTGGTGGACGGTGTGGCCAATCTGGCCGGCCTATTCGCGCACCGCTTCCGCAGGCCGGTACGGGGCCTGGCGACGGGTGAAGAGCTAGCGGAATCGATGAAGGTGTAGTGGAGTCCAGAACCAGCCCCTCCTCCGGCCGGCAAGCCGTGGCGCGCTCAGAGAACGAGGAGCCGCCATCGGTCCGGGCGCGGGAAGAGGCCGGGGTCTGGACGCCGGAAGCCGAGCACGAAGCGGAAACCGAAGCGGACGCCACCGCTGAAGAGGTCGAGACCGGCGCCGCCGGCGAGCCTCCGGCGCCGTGGTTCCTGCGCAGTCGCGGCCGTTCCACCGCGGCGGTGGCCGCGGTCCTCGCCGTCGTCGCAGCCCTCCTCGGCATCAGCAGGCTCGCTCCAGTGCATACCGTGCTGAGGCAGTCGTTCACCGAGATCAGCTCGCCCAACACGCAGTTTTACCTTAATGGCAACCCGTGGATCTCAGGCCAGTTCTTGAACGTGCCGCTCGGCGTCATCGTGCAGAACGACCCGAGCGTCACGAACTACCGGATCCACGTGTGGACAGTCGACGGCTCGGGAAAAGCCGACGCCTCGACCACGGTGACGCTGCCGATCCGGGACGGAAGGGGCACGGCCAACTACCAGTTGCCGATTCCGGTGGAGGCGCAGCTGGTGTGGGCCGCGGTGGAGGGCACGCCGTACTCGCTGCACTACCGCTTCGCGGGGAGCGCCTTGCCGAGTGCGCACGCGAGCAGCACCCGCTGAGCGGGGACCGGAGCCGGTGGGGAGGTGGCAGATGACTGAGGCAGTGACCCGGGGCACCGGGCGGGGCGTGGTGCAGATCACTCCTTACTACCCTCCCGCGCTCGGCGGTCTTGAGCGGGTCGCGCAGGCATTGGCCGAGACGCTCGCCGAACGCCGCGAAGTCGAGGTGCTCACGACGGTGACGCGCGCGCAGCCCTCCGCCGATCGCGAACGCGGCCCGGTGCGGGTGCGCAGATTCCGCGCCGTTGAAGTGGCGCACACCCCGGTCTCCCCGGGTCTTTTTCTCGCGCTGCTGCGCAGGAAGGGCGCAGCGGTTTGGCACGTGCACTGCGCCCAGGCTCTGATCGCCGAGCAGGTCATGATCGCCGCACGGCTGCGACGGCAGAAGTACGTGCTGCACTTCCATCTCGACGTCGGCAGTTCGGGCCCGCTCGGGAGACTGCTGCCCCTTTACAAGCGGCACGTTTTCGCGCGGGCGATACGCGGCGCGGCCGCGGTCATCGCGCTCACCTCGGCCCAGGCCACGTTCGTCAAGGAAACCTACGGCGTTCCAGCCGACCGCATTCACGTCGTGCCCAACGGCGTCGACAGCCGGTACTTCCTCCCGCCGCGCCGGCCCACGGACTGCGGACCGCTGCGTCTGCTGTTCGTCGGCCGGCTGGAGGCGCAGAAGAACGTGGCCCGGCTGATCGACGCGCTCACCCTGGTGAAGGAGAAGGTGCAGCTGCGGGTCGTCGGTGACGGTGCGCTGCGTGCGCAGCTCGAACAGCGCGCCGCGCAGTGCGGGCTGCCGGCCGAATTCGCCGGTCCGCTCTTCGGCGATGACCTGCTGCGCGCTTACGCCGAGGCCGACGCGTTCGCGCTGCCGTCAGACCGCGAAGGCATGCCGTTGGTCGCGCTCGAGGCGATGGCGGCGGGGCTGCCGGTGATCGCGACCGAGGTGCCGGGCAACATCGAGCTGATCGCGGGGCGCGGACTGCTGGCCGCCGCGGAACCCGGCGCGCTCGCGGCGGCGATCGACGCGGTGGCCGCCGATCCCGGGCTGCGCGCCGAACTGGCCCGGCGGTGCGCGGACGCGGCCCGCGAGTACTCGTGGGACGTGGTCACCGATCGCGTTGAGCTGATCTACGACGAGGTCTACCGATGACCGCCTTGCGCGGTCGGCGAGTAGTGCTGCTCTCCACCGCCGTGTGCGCCCTGGTGATCCTGCTCGCTCCAGCCGTGCGGATCGTCCAGGACGCCGCGGGGCTGTGGCTGATGATCGGTGCGCCGGCCTGCGTCTACTTCGGCACTGCGCGGCGCGTCGTGTCCACCGCGGACGGCGCCGCGCTGCTGGCCGTCGGCTTCGCGATCCTGCACGACCTGTTCGTGCTGCTCGCCCTCGATCTGGCGCTGCCGCTGCTCGGCGACCACCGTCCGTTGGAACTGGTGCCGATCACCCTCGCGCTCGCCGCCGCGGCGATCATCGTCGGCGCGTTCGCGCCGGAGGCCGAGCCGGTGCCGCGGGAGCGCTACTGGTGGCACCGCCGCGGCTTCGGCCCGGTGCTGGCGCTCGGTGCCCTCGTGCTCGTGTTGTCCGTGGCCGGTCCGATCAGGCTGAATAACGGCCTCGGCTCCGGCGTGAGCATGACCGCGATGGTGGTCATCGTCGCGTTCCTGTTGCTGCTGCTGTACCGGAGCGGCTACGCGATCGAAGCGATCGAGCTGGGCATCTACTTCGCGGCGGCTGGAATCCTGCTGCTCACCTCGCTGCGCGGGTGGCTGATCACCGGCCACGACATCCAGACCGAATACGCGTATTTCTCCGACGTGCTGGCCAGCGGCCATTGGCAGCCCGGGGGAATTCGCAACGCCTATTACGCCTGTCTGAGCGTGACGCTGCTGCCAGTCGCCTTCGCGCATCTGACCGCGGTCTCGGGTGTGGACATCTTCAAGGTCGTCGAGCCGCTGCTCTTCGCGGTGACGCCGGTGCTGCTGTTCCGGGGCGTGCGCAACGTCGCGTCGCACCGATTGGCAGTGCTCAGCGCGATCTTCTTCATCATCTTCCCGACCTTCTCCACGGACCTGCCGTATATGTCCCGGCAGGAGATCGCGTTCCTCCTGGTCGGCTGCGCCGTACTGCTCATCACGGATCAGCGGGGACCGCTGCCGGGCCGGCGGATCGCTTTCGGCGCGCTCACCCTCGGTGCGGTGGTCTCGCACTACTCCACCGCGTACATCATCGTCATGATTTGCTTCATCGCGGTGGCCGCCGAGGCAGCGTTGCGGCTCTGGTCGACACTGCGCTCGAACGTGCGGTCCGCACGCGGCGCAGAGCGCGAGCGTCCGACCGCGGCACGGCGCAGCAGCCGGCAGCGGCGCGCCGCACGGGTGACCGGACGGCGACACGGTCTGTTCGCGCCCTGGTGGCTCGTGCTGTTCGCGGGAGCCGCCGCGTTCATCTGGGCCGGGCCGGTCACCCACACCGACAGCCAGGTCCAATCCACCTTGTCGTCCGCGATCTCGCAGCTAGAGGGCCATGCGTCGTCAGGCCTGCTCGCCGCAAAGCAATCCGACGCGCAGCTGCTCGCCGGGTACAAGCAGTCCGCCGTCGACATCACCGCGGCAGACCGCGCCAAGTCGGCGTACTGGCCGCTCTCACTCGTCGATCAATATCAGACCCCGGTCGTGGGTACCCAATACCAGCCGCTCACCGCGGCGGGGCGGCGGATCCAGTCCGCGAGTATCAACGTGACGACCGCGAACGTGATCGCGCGCAGCATCGACGATCGCGCGTACGAGCTGTTCATCGTCGTCGGGCTGCTCGGCGTGTGGTTCGCCGGGCGCCGGCTGTTCACCCCGACCAGGGATCAGGTGCTGCTCGCGGTCGGCGCGATCGGCATGCTCGGCGTCTTGACCGTGGTGCCGCAGCTGTCGATCGACTACGGCGTGCTGCGCGCGTTCGCGGAGGGCATGTTCTTTCTCGGGCCGTTCATGGCGGCCGGCCTAGTGTGGATCTGCCGCGCGCTCAGACGCTGGTCGAGGCCGGCTGTCGGCGCCGTCGTGGCCGTGATCGCGTCGACCATGACGGGTGTGGTCCCGCAGTTGACCGGCGGGTACTACGGCATCCTGTCGATGGCGAACGAGGGACAGTACTACGACATCCACTACCCGACCCGGGCGCAGCTCGCCGGTGCTCAGTGGCTCAACGCCCTCGTGACCTCGACGGGCCAGCGCACCGGAACCGAGCCGATGGTCCAGGCGGACTACTTCGCCGCCGACAACCTGCGCACCGCCTTCACCGGCCCGGTGCTGCCGGACATCCTGCCGCAGTGGCTGCGCCCGGGCAGCTACGTGTTCGTCGGCCCGACCATGATCCGCTCGGACGAGGTCTCGAATCGGATCAACGGGCAGATCGTCACCTACCGGTATCCGGATCAGCTGCTCGATACGCAATACAACAAGATCTACGCCAGCGACGGTGCGCAGATCTACGGCGCGGAGATGAACAATTGACCGACGAGCTCTTGGCCGCGCCTGCCTTCCCCGGACGAATACTGCTCGTCTGCCACTACTACGCGCCGCACGTCGGCGGGATCGAGAGCGTGGTGCAGGCCGAGGCGCAGCGCCTCGCCGCGCTCGGTCATGACGTCACCGTGCTCACCAGCGCCGACCGCAGCAGCGTCCGCGACGAGGGCGGCGTGCGCGTGGTGCGTGTCAGAGCATGGAACGGCTTCGAGCACCGCGTCGGCGTGCCGTTCCCGGTGTTCTCCCCGCGTCTGCTCGCCGTGGCCGTCAGGCTCGCGCGCCGCGCGGACATCGTGCACGTACACGACTGCTTCTACCTCAGCTCGTGGAGCGCCGGCCTCGCGGCTCGGCTCGCGGGCAGGCCGCTCGTGCTCAGCCAGCACGTCGCCGTGGTCGAGCACACTTCCATCCTGGTCCGCGCGATCCAGAACCTCGTGTACGGCACGATGGGGCGCCTGCTCGTCCGGCGTGCCCGGAGAGTCTTCGTCATCAACGAATACGTGGCCAGATTCGTCGCGGGACTTGGCGCCGGCCCGCAGAAGGTCGTCGTCCTGGCCAACGGCGTGGACCAGGAGCGCTACCGGCCGGCGGGCGACGAGGCCGAGCGGGAACTGCTGCGGAAAGAGCACAACCTGCCGCTCGACCGGCCGCTCGCGCTGTTCGTCGGCCGGCTCGTGCCGAAGAAGGGCATAGACATCGCGCTCGCCGCGCGCACCGGCGAGTTCGACCTCGTGGTCGTCGGCTCCGGAGACGCGGCGGCGCTCTCCGGGCTTCCGGGCGTGCACGTTCTCGGTGCCCTGCAGCCGGACCGGGTGGCGGAACTCTTCCGTGCCTGCGACGTATTCGTGCTGCCGACGACCGGCGAGGTGTTCCCGCTCGTGGTGAAGGAGGCGATGAGCAGCGGGCTGCCGGTGGTCACCACCGACGAGCCGGACTACCGGGCACCCGGCATCGAACACGCCGCGCTGGCGCTGGTGCCGCGCGATGCGGCGGCGGTCGGCGCCGCGATCCGCCGGACGATCGCCGACGAGCAGGTGCGCAACCGGATGAGCGAGTGCTCCCGAGCGTATGCGCAGGCGCACTTCTCCTGGAGCGAGCACCTGGAACTGCTGCGCGAGCACTACCGCGCGGCCGCGGAGAGCTCGCCGTGAACCCCAGAATGCGCGCCGCCGCCGAAGTCGCGCTGGTCCACGGCCTCCTCGGCTGGATCTACATCGCCGCTTACGCCGCCGCCTTCCCGCAAGAGCTCAGCAGACACGTCGCAGACCTCGTGCCGCTGCGCCGCGACACCTTCGGCGCGCTCGCTTTCGCCGCCTCGGCGCTGGCGGCGATCACGCTGCAGGCACGGACCGGACGGCTCTGGATCCGCCGGAGCGAACCGGTGCGCGGCCTGTGGCACGCGGTGCTCAACGCGGTGGCCGGATACGGCCTGCTGGTCTGGGTCTATCTGTGTGTCAACTCGATGACGCATCCGTGGACGCTGTCCAAGCGGTTAACGCATTTCTTCCCCTGGCCGAGCGAAGGCGGCACCGCGGTGGCGAGCTACGCGGCCTCCGCGGTCGCGCTCTTCCTGGTGCGCCGTGCCCAGCCCCTCGACCACGCCCGAGGCGACGGCCATGTCTAGGCACTCACGCGCCTCGTTGCAGATCACCGAGAACTCACTGTTCCTCATGGCCTCGACCGGGGTCACCGCGGCGCTCGGCTATTGCTTCTGGATCCTGGTCGGCCGGGAGTACAGCCCCGAGCGCGTCGGCCTTGCCACCTCGCTGATCAACACCATCTCGCTGATCTCCTACCTGTCGCTGTTCGGATTCAACTCCGTGCTGATCCGCCATCAGGCCGCCGGCCGGGCCCGCAACCGGCAGGTCACGCTCAGCCTGCTGATCTCGGGCGGCGGCGGCTGGGCGCTCGGCGGCGCCTTCCTGCTGCTGCTGCCCTGGATCAGCCCGAAGCTGCTGTTCATCCGGGAAAACCCGTGGTATGCGCTGTGCTTCGTCGCGTTCTGCGCCTTCGCCGCGGTCAACCTGCTGACCGACTCGGTGTTCATGGCGGCGCGGCTGCCGCAGTACAACCTGCTCGTCGACGGCTTCGTGCAGAGCCTGTCCAAGCTGGCGATGCCGATCTTCCTGGTGTCCCTCGGCGCGGCGGGGATCGTCGCGTCCACCGGGGTCGGCTTCGCCGCGGCCGTGCTGGCCTCGCTCATCGCCATGTGGGTGCGGCTCGGCTTCCGACCCGATTTCGGCTTCGGCGGCACCCGGCTGCGTGAGCACGCGCGCTACTCGCTGGCCAGCTACGGCTCGTCGCTGCTCAACCTGCTGCCGCAACTGGTCTTGCCGCTGCTCGCGCTCCAGCGGCTCGGCAGCGGGGCCGAGGCGTACTACTTCATGGCTTTCCAGATCGCGAACATGCTGTACACCGTGTCCCACTCGATCGGGGACGCCACCTTCTCCGAGGCGTCGCACGATATCTCGCTGCTGGGCGAATGCCTCAAGCGCTCCGCTCGCCTCAACGTGGCCGTGCTGATTCCCGCCGTCGTCGTGGTCATCCTCGGTGCCGACCTGATCCTGGGCCTGTTCGGACAGGCGTACGCCGACCACGCCCGGGGCCTTCTGACGCTGCTCGCCGCCGGTGCGCTCGCGGTCGCCCTGAACAACTGGAGCAGCAACGCCCTGCGGGTCGTCGGCCGCATGCGCCCGTTCGTGGTCAGCAACCTGTTCTTCGCGGTCGTCTCGATCGGCATGGCCGCGGCCCTGGCCTCGCGCGGCCTGCTCTGGGTCGGCGCGGCCTGGGTCTGCGGAAACCTCATCTGTGGGCTCGTCGCCCTCGCCTATGTGCCGTGGGGCGGCGCACAGTCCGCGGCCAGTCCCGCAGCGGACGGCGTAGACACGCGCGAGGCGGAGTCCTTCGGCGTGTTCGAGGACACCGTGCCGCTCGTGCTTCCGTGGGTCACGGCGGACACCCGCCGGATAAGCGGCGCGCGTGCCGCGCGGTCGGCGACCACGGCGCAGGACACGGGCGCAGTCGCGACCGCGGTCGGCACCCGGCCGGGGACACGGCTGCTCCTGGGTGGCGATATGGCGGTACGTCCGCCGATCGCCGTGCCCAGCGCAGACGAGCGATCCGGATCGAGCTGGTAGGTCAAGGGAGCGGTTGAACCGGAATGCGCATCGTGCACACCGTCAACGTCGGGTTCTGCGCCGGCGGCGCGGAGAAGTTCGTCAGCCTCGTCGCCGCCGAGCAGGCCCGGCGAGGCCACCAGGTTCGCGTCGTGGCGACCGATGTGCTCGAACCCGGATCCGATCAACCGCTGTTCGCGGACGCCTTGCTGCCCGCACCGAGCGGCGGGCCGGGCCGCCTGCTCGGCTACTTCTGGAACCGCGCTGTGTACCGCGCGATGCGTGAGCTCGTCGGCCAGTTCCAGCCGGACGTCGTGCATCACCACACGATCGGGGAATTCAGCCCGTCGGTCCTCGCCGCCTGCCGGGGACGCGCGCAGGTCATGTCCGCCCACGGACCGGAGGATTGGACGCTGGGCCTGCTCAAGTGGAACCTCGCCACGGCCACGCGGCCTGAAGGCCTCAGCGGCGCGGATCGGCTGCGCTATGCGCGGCTGCGCTGGATCCAGCGCCCGGCATACCGCGCGCAATGGCGGCACCTCAGCGCATTCCTCGCCGTCAGCCGCTTCATGGCGGAGACGATCGCGCCGGACGCCGGTGCGATCCCGGTTCGGGTGGTGCCCAATTGCACCGAACCAGGCTTCGAGCCAACGCAGATCACTGATGCGTATCGAGTTCTGTACAGCGGACGCCTGGAACAGGTCAAAGGCGTGCACTGCCTCTTGGACGCATTCCGCAAGACGCTGGCCGATCACCCCTCCGCCCAGCTGGTCATCGCGGGTGACGGGACCCGGCGCGCACAGCTCGAACAGGCGGCGAGCGATCTGGTGGCCGCAGGCGCCGTCCGCTTTGTCGGCTGGCTGTCCCAGGCTTCGCTGGCTAAGGAGATCGCGCTCAGTTCGTTTGTCGTCGTGCCCTCGCTGTGGCCCGAGGTGTTCGGGCGCGCAGTCCTCGACGCTTTCGCAGCCGCCCGGCCGGTGATCGCCTCCAGCGTCGGCGGCCTACCCGAACTGGTCGACGCGAGCCGGGGCGCCCTGGTCGCCCCCGGGGACGTCGACGCGCTGGCCGCCGCGATGAGCGCGCTGATCGGCGACCAGCCGGCGCTTGAGCGCTTGGGTGAGGCGGCCCGCAGTTTCACGCAGCGGTTCAGCGTCGAGGCAGTCGTGGCGGAACTCGACGAGAACTACGCGCGGGCGATCGGCTCCCGGTCCTCGGCCAGCCCGGCGAACAGCTCGCGGTAGCGGTCGATCTGCAGCGGCCAGGCGAACACCGCCTCGGCGCGCGCCCGACCCGCCGCGCCGAACTGCGCCGCGAGCGGTGGATCCGTCAGAATCTTGCGACAGGCCGCGGCGAGCGCCGGAACGTCTCCAGGCGGGACCACGAGCCCTGCCTCGCCGTTCACGACGTAGCCGATGCTTCCGACGTCCGAGGCCACCACCGGGGTCGCGCAGGCCATCGCCTCCATGAGGACCATCCCGGTCAGCTCGGCATCAGTCAGCGAGGGCAGCACCAGCACTGCCGCGCCCTGCACCGCGCGCACGAGTTCCTCTCCGGCCAGCGCTCCGGTCGCCTCGACCCGTTCGCGCACCCCGAGCCGTTGCGCCAGCGCGAGGTGATCCGCGACCGCGTCGCCCGAGCCCACCAGCTTCAGGCGAAGATCTGGCAGGTCCGTCAGCGAGGCGAACGCCTCGACCAGCACGTCGACGCCCTTCCACGCGGAGGTGCGATCCATCCGGCCGACATAAATCAGCTCGCGGCGCCGCGCGTCGGCGGGGCCGGGGGTGAACCGCTCGACGTCGACACCGGGGACGATCATCCGCGCCCCGGGCAGCCCGGCGGCGAGCGAGGTGGGACCGGCCGGCACCGGGACATCGCAGCGCGCGAAGACGCGGGGGAGCACCCGGCGCTCGTAAACCGCGATGACCCGGTTGGCCAGACCGGAACCGGTGGCGCCCTTATGCATGGTGCCGGCGTGGTAGGTGAACGCCACCGGCCGTTCGCCGCTCACGAACACCGCGACATCGCCAAGGCCGGGCACCGGCGCGTGCGCGTTCACGACCGCGGCGCCGGTTCGCCGCAGCCACCGCCGCACCTGGAACGGCCACAACGGGCTCAGCGGAGTGTTAGATACGCGCACCCAGACGCCGAGCCGAATGACGCGGACGCCGTTCTCCAAGGCGACCTGTGTCCGCTTCCCGCGGTGCCGGGTGGTGATCACCACCGGCTCGAAGTCCGCATCAGCCGCCAACGCCTCGGCGAGTCGTGCTACATAGCGCTCCACGCCGCCGATCCTGGGCGGATAGTGGGGCGTGACCAGGGCGACCGTCGTCGTCACGTGAACCGCCTGAACCGTAGCCGCATCAGCTGACACTGCACCCGCAGGCCGCGATGGCCGCCTTGAGCGTGTTGAACACCGGCCGGGCCTTGCCAGTCTCGTCCCGCAGCCCCCAGTACAGATGCGCCGGCAGGATGTCCTGGTCGGCGAACCAGAAGTCGGCCGCCACGTTCGGGTTGGTGGAGACCGTTTTGATCAGGTCGGTGGCGTAGGCGGCCTGGCCCTGCAGTTGAGCCGCCGTGGCCTTGGTCCCGAACGGCAGCAGGGCGCCGTCGTACTCGGTGTCGCCGGACTCCGTGATCCAGATCTGCACCTTCGGATTGCCGCTGGTCTGCAGAATGCGCAGCAGGTTGTCCGGGCTGCCGGAGATGTCCGCGAAGTCGCCGGCCAGGCTCGGCGGGGTCGGCGCCGAGAACGGGTGGTAGCTGATGGCGTTCACGTTCGCCAGGCTTCCGCCGATACCGACCACGCCGCTGAGGAACCTGTTCTGCGACTCATAGCCCGTCGCCGGGTCGTCCGGCACGGCCGCGAGGCCTCCCATGAGAATGAGAGCGCCGGGGTCCGCGCCGCGGATGGCACTCGACACGGTGGTGAGCATCTGCGCGTAGGCGGCCGCGTTCGGTGTAGGCCACCAGTTGCCGGCGATGTTCGGTTCGTTCCAGATCTCCCAGGCGCCGACGCCGCGGGCCTTGTAGCGTCGCACGGCCGCCGTGGCGAACTTCGCGAAGTCGGTGTTGCTGGACGGTGGGCAGATGGTGGTGTCGTGGCTGCCCCTCTTACAGGCCGCGGTGGTGTCCCAGTACGCGGTGGCGTCGAGGATCGCGTCGATCTTCAGGCCGAGCGACTGCGCCGTGTCCGCGACGACGTCGAACTTGCCCCACTTATATGTCTGGGCGTTGTTCGGCTGAATCGTCTCCCACGGAAGGTCCACGCGGATCCACTTGGTGCCCTCCGTCACGGCGTCCTGAAGACTGGTCCTGACGGCGCTCGGGCTCTCGTTCATCAGCGTCGAGCCGTAGTCGAGCCCGAACTTCATCGGATGCGCGCCGGCGGCCAGCGGCGCGCCCGTCGCTCCGCTGCCGGTCGGCGTGCCGGGCGCAGTGCCGGACGCCCCGGTGGCCGGCTTGAGGCTGGAGTTGGCGGTCAGCCCGAACTCGCCCGCGGCGCCGGCGCCTAGTGTGACGGCGAGGGCCGCCGCGGCGACGAGCCAGTGCCGGCGACCGCGCTGGAGGAGGGCTTTCGACACGGCGGCCATACTATGGCGGATGCCGGTGCCCGCGCGCTCGCGGCCGCGGCGGGGCGGCCCGCGTGGCCGGTGCCGATTTGGCCTCGGGCAGGGCACTCCGGCATACTGTTTCAGTTGCTCGGCGAGGGTTGCCCTTTCGCCGGGCGCCCGGAGTGAAGTACCAGCCACTCGCGAAGTCTCGCCAGAAGGCGTGCCAGCTGCGCGGTGGACCTCCAGGGCCCGCGCTCATCAGCAATGGTGGCCGGCAGGGTTGTGCCCTGCTGCCGCGCCCTCGTGTGCGGCAGCAGCGCGACACGCCCGACCGCGTGGGTCGGAGAAAACCGGACAGACGGCTCCGAACAGAGGCATCCCCGCCCCCGCGGGGAGGTCGAAGCGGTTTACGAAGAGAAGGAATTCGAAGCAGCCATGGCGGGACAGAAGATCCGCATCAGGCTCAAGGCCTACGACCACGAGGTCATCGACTCCTCGGCGCGCAAGATCGTCGAGACGGTGAGCCGCACTGGTGCGCAGGTCGCGGGCCCGGTGCCGCTGCCGACCGAGAAGAACGTGTACTGCGTCATCCGCTCGCCGCACAAGTACAAGGACTCGCGCGAGCACTTCGAGATGCGCACCCACAAGCGGCTCATCGACATCCTCGACCCGACCCCCAAGACCGTCGACTCGCTCATGCGGCTCGACCTGCCGGCCGGCGTCGACATCGAGATCAAGCTCTAAGGAACCTG
Organism: Actinocrinis sp.; assembly: GCF_035653575.1. Taxonomy (GTDB): domain Bacteria; phylum Actinomycetota; class Actinomycetes; order Streptomycetales; family Catenulisporaceae; genus Actinocrinis. Next base: position 136,479 of record NZ_DASRBQ010000056.1, on the reverse strand, counting down.
CCGATCATGAGTAAGCAGATCAAGGGCCTCCTGGGCGAGAAGCTCGGCATGACGCAGGTCTGGGACGCGGACAACCGGGTGGTCCCGGTGACCGTCGTCAAGGCCGGGCCGTGCGTCGTGACCCAGGTGCGCGACACCGAGAAGGACGGCTACGCCGCGGTCCAGATCGCCTTCGGCGAGATCGACCCGCGCAAGGTGAACAAGCCGCGCAAGGGCCACTTCGACAAGGCCGGCGTCACCCCGCGCCGCCACCTGGTCGAGCTGCGCACGGACGACGCCGCCGACTACGCGCTCGGCCAGGAGCTCACCACCGAGGTGTTCGAGGTCGGTCAGCGCATCGACGTCGTGGGCACCTCCAAGGGCAAGGGCACCGCGGGTGTCATGAAGCGGCACAACTTCCGCGGTCTGGGCGCCGCCCACGGCACCCAGCGCAAGCACCGCTCCCCGGGTTCGATCGGCGCCTGCGCCACCCCGGGCCGCGTTTTCAAGGGCGTGCGGATGGCCGGCCGGATGGGCAACGCGCGGGTGACCGTGCAGAACCTGACCGTTCACGCCATCGACGCCGAGAAGGGCCTGCTGCTGATCAAGGGCGCCATCCCGGGCCCCAACGGCGGCGTCGTGCTCGTGAAGACGGCTGCTAAGGGCTGATAAGAGATGACGACTACTCTGACTGTCGATCTCCCCGCGGAGATCTTCGACGTCCCGGCGAACGTGCCGCTGATCCACCAGGTCGTGGTGGCCCAGCTGGCCGCGGCGCGTCAGGGCACGCACAAGACCAAGACCCGTGGCGAGGTCTCCGGCGGCGGCAAGAAGCCGTACCGGCAGAAGGGCACCGGCCGCGCCCGCCAGGGCTCGACCCGTGCGCCGCAGTTCGCCGGCGGTGGCGTGGTGCACGGTCCGGTCCCGCGTGACTACTCGCAGCGCACCCCGAAGAAGATGAAGGCCGCCGCCCTGCGCGGTGCCCTCTCCGACCGGGCCCGCAACGGCCGGGTGCACGTGATCGACGCGTTCGACGTGGCCGAGAAGCCGCACACCAAGACCGCGCTCGGCGCCATCAGGGAGCTGACCGACCGCAAGCACGTGCTCGTCGTGCTCGGCCGCGAGGAGCTCAACGCCTGGAAGTCGCTGCGCAACCTGCCCGAGGTGCACCTGCTGCACGCCGACCAGCTCAACACGTACGACGTGATGGTCAGCGACGACGTGGTGTTCACCAAGGCCGGATACGACGCGTTCGTGGCCGGCCCGGCGAAGAAGACCGACGCCGCGGAAGGAGACGAGGCCTGATGCCCGCGTACGACCGCTACAACGCCGCGCGCGACCTGCTGATCCGGCCGGTGGTCTCGGAGAAGAGCTACGCGCTGCTCGACGAGAACAAGTACACGTTCATCGTGCAGAAGGACGCCAACAAGACGCAGATCCGCCAAGCGGTCGAGCTGCTCTTCGACGTCGAGGTCACGGGCGTGAACACGATCAACCGCAAGGGCAAGCGCAAGCGCACCCGCGCCGGTTGGGGCAAGCGCCCCGACACCCGTCGCGCCATCGTCTCGGTCGATCCGAATCCGAGGGACGCGAGCAAGAAGAGCCGGATCGACATCTTCGGAGGCCCGGTCTCCTAAGGGAGATCGGACACCGAGGACACGCAGAGGAATCTGAGAAGCCATGGGCATCCGCAAGTACAAGCCGACGACCCCCGGTCGCCGCGGCGCCAGCGTTGCCGACTTCGCCGAGATCACCCGGGACTTCCCCGAGAAGTCCCTGGTGCGCCCGCTGCACTCGAAGGGCGGCCGTAACGCGCAGGGGCGCGTGACGGTCCGTCACCAGGGTGGCGGCCACAAGCGCGCTTACCGCGTCATCGACTTCCGTCGGGACGACAAGGACGGCGTGCCGGCGAAGGTCGCGCACATCGAGTACGACCCGAACCGCACCGCGCGCATCGCGCTGCTGCACTACGCCGACGGCGCCAAGCGCTACATCATCGCGCCGGCCCGGCTCAAGCAGGGCGACCGGGTCGAGTCGGGTCCTGACGCCGACATCAAGCCGGGCAACAACCTGCCGCTGCGCAACATCCCGACCGGTACGGTCATCCACGCCATCGAGCTGCGGCCCGGCGGCGGCGCGAAGATCGCCCGCTCGGCCGGCGCCAGCGTGCAGCTGGTCGCCAAGGACGGCCCCTACGCGCAGCTGCGCATGCCGTCCGGCGAGATCCGCAACGTCGACGCGCGCTGCCGCGCCACCGTCGGCGAGGTCGGCAACGCCGAGCAGAGCAACATCAACTGGGGCAAGGCCGGCCGCATGCGGTGGAAGGGCAAGCGCCCGACCGTCCGCGGTGTCGCGATGAACCCGATCGACCACCCGCACGGCGGTGGCGAGGGCAAGACCTCCGGTGGCCGCCACCCGGTCTCGCCCTGGGGCAAGCAGGAGGGCCGCACCCGCCAGCCGGGCAAGGCCAGCGACAAACTCATCGTCCGCCGTCGCAAGACGAACAAGAAGCGCTAGGAGGAGGTCTAGATGCCGCGCAGTCTCAAGAAGGGTCCCTTCGTGGACGACCACCTGCAGAAGAAGGTGGACGCCCAGAACGAGAAGGGCACGCACAACGTCATCAAGACGTGGTCCCGGCGCTCCATGATCGTCCCGGACATGCTGGGCCACACGATCGCCGTGCACGACGGCCGCAAGCACGTCCCGGTGTTCGTCACCGAGTCGATGGTCGGCCACAAGCTCGGCGAGTTCGCCCCGACCCGCACGTTCAAGGGTCACGTGAAGGAAGACCGGAGGTCCCGCCGTGGCTGAGAACAAGGCCAAGGACCTGCCCGAGAACCAGGCACTGGCCCAGGCCCGGCACGTCCCGATGACCCCGATGAAGGTGCGTCGCGTGGTCAACGAGGTGCGCGGGCTGCCGGTGGACAAGGCGCTGGACTACCTGAAGTTCGCGCCCTGGGCCGCCGCCGGTCCCGTGGCCAAGTGCGTCGCGTCGGCCGCGGCCAACGCGCGCCACAACAAGAACCTGTTCGGCGACCTGTACATCGCCGCGGCCTACGTGGACGAGGGCCCCACCCTCAAGCGGTTCCAGCCGCGCGCGCAGGGCCGGGCGTACCGGATCCGCAAGCGCAGCAGCCACATCACGGTCGTGGTCGAGGAGTTCGTCCCGGCGAACGTCGGCGGCAAGAAGGGCAGGACCCGGTAATGGGCCAGAAAGTCAACCCGCACGGGTTCCGCCTGGGCATCACCACCGACTTCAAGTCGCGCTGGTACGCCGACAAGCTGTACAAGGCGTACGTCAAGGAAGACGTCGCCATCCGCAAGCTGATGACCACCGGCATGGAGCGCGCCGGCATCTCGAAGGTGGAGATCGAGCGCACCCGTGACCGCGTGCGCGTCGACATCCACACCGCGCGTCCGGGCATCGTGATCGGCCGCCGCGGCGCGGAGGCCGAGCGAATCCGCGGCGAGCTGGAGAAGCTGACCGGCAAGCAGGTGCAGCTGAACATCCTCGAGGTCAAGAACCCCGAGATCGACGCGCAGCTGGTCGCCCAGGGCGTGGCCGAGCAGCTCTCCAGCCGTGTCGCGTTCCGTCGCGCCATGCGCAAGGCGATCCAGTCGACCATGAAGGCGGGCGCCAAGGGCATCAAGGTGCAGGTCTCCGGCCGTCTCGGCGGCGCGGAGATGAGCCGGTCCGAGCAGTACCGCGAGGGCCGCGTTCCGCTGCACACGCTGCGCGCGAACATCGACTACGGCTTCTACGAGGCCCGCACCACCTTCGGCCGGATCGGCGTGAAGGTGTGGATCTACAAGGGCGACGTGGCCAACCTGCGTGCCGCTCGCGAGGCCGAGGCCGCCGCGCAGCGCCAGGGCCGTCCGGCCGGCGGCCGCGACGAGCGGCGCGGCGGCGACCGTCCCCGCGGCGGGCGTCCCGGCGGCCGCGGCGAGCGCCCGGCCCGCGGCGGCGAGCGTCGTCCCGAGACCGCCCAGCCCGCGTCCGAGGCTCCGGTTGCCGAGGCCGCGGTCGCTGTAGAAGCTCCGAAGGAGGGCTGACCCATGCTGATCCCTCGCAGGGTCAAGCACCGCAAGCAGCACCACCCGTCCCGCTCCGGCGCGTCCAAGGGCGGCAACGAGCTGGCGTTCGGCGAGTACGGCATCCAGGCTCTGACGCCGGCGTACGTGACCAACCGTCAGATCGAGTCCGCGCGTATCGCGATCAACCGGCACATCCGCCGTGGCGGCAAGGTCTGGATCAACATCTACCCGGACCGCCCGCTGACCAAGAAGCCCGCCGAGACCCGGATGGGTTCCGGCAAGGGCTCCCCGGAGTGGTGGGTGGCCAACGTGAAGCCGGGCCGCGTCCTGTTCGAGCTGTCCTTCCCGAACGAGAAGGTCGCTCGTGAGGCGCTGCTGCGGGCCACGCACAAGCTGCCGCTGAAGTGCCGCATCATCAAGCGCGAGGCAGGCGAGGTCTGATGGCGATCGGGACGAAGACGCACGAGCTGCGCGAGCTGAACGACGAGGCGCTCGCCGGCAAGCTGCGCGAGGCCAAGGAGGAGCTGTTCAACCTCCGCTTCCAGCAGGCCACCGGCCAGCTGGAGAACCACGGCCGGATGAAGGCCGTCAAGGCCGACATCGCGCGGATCTACACGATCCAGCGCGAGCGGGAGCTCGGTATCACGGACGGTGCCGAATGAGCGACGAGGTAACGAACGTGGAGAGCGCCGAGGAGCGCAACCGCCGCAAGGTCCGCGAGGGCCTGGTGGTCAGCGACAAGATGGACAAGACCGTCGTGGTGGCGGTCGAGGACCGCGTCAAGCACGCGCTGTACGGCAAGGTCATGCGCCGTACCAGCAAGCTGAAGGCGCACGACGAGCAGAACGCCTGTGGTATCGGCGACCGGGTCCTGCTGATGGAGACCCGGCCGCTGTCCGCGACCAAGCGCTGGCGCGTGGTCGAGATCCTCGAGAAGGCGAAGTAGTTCGAACCCGCACATCTCTGCGAAGAGACAGGGACTGTGTTTCCAGTCAGGAGTAGAACGTGATTCAGCAGGAATCGCGGCTGCGGGTCGCCGACAACACCGGTGCTAAGGAAATCCTCTGCATTCGGGTTCTCGGTGGATCCAGCCGCCGCTACGCCGGGATCGGCGACGTGATCGTCGCCACCGTCAAGGACGCGCTGCCCGGCGCCGGCGTCAAGAAGGGCGACGTCGTCAAGGCGGTCGTCGTGCGCACCGTCAAGGAGCGCCGCCGGCCGGACGGCTCGTACATCCGCTTCGACGAGAACGCGGCCGTCCTGATCAAGGACGGTGGCGACCCGCGCGGCACCCGCATCTTCGGCCCGGTGGGCCGCGAGCTGCGCGACAAGCGGTACATGCGCATCATCTCGCTGGCCCCGGAGGTGCTGTAGCCATGGCGCACAAGATGAACATCCGCAAGGGCGACCTGGTCCAGGTCATCACGGGCAAGGACAAGGGCCTGCAGGGCAAGGTCGTCCAGGCCTTCCCGGCGACCCAGAAGGTCATCGTCGAGGGCGTGAACCGGGTCAAGAAGCACGAGAAGGTCGGCCAGACCTCCCGCGGCGCCAAGACCGGCGGCATCGTCACCGTCGAGGCGCCGATCCACGTCAGCAACGTGATGCTGGTGGTGGAGCACGAGGGCAAGAAGGTCGTCACCCGGGTCGGCTACCGGCGCGAGGAGCAGGAGCGCCGCCTGCCCGACGGCACCACCAAGACGGTCACCCGGTCCGTGCGGTACTCGAAGAAGACCGGTGAGGAGATCTGATGACTACTGTCGAAGAGACCCCCACCAAGGTCGCGCCCCGGCTCAAGGAGCGCTACCGCGCCGAGATCATCGGCGAGCTGCGCAAGCAGTTCGACTACGCGAACGTCATGCAGGTGCCCGGCGTCACCAAGGTGGTCGTGAACATGGGCGTCGGCGACGCCGCCCGCGACTCCAAGCTGATCGAGGGCGCGGTGAAGGACCTGACCGCGATCACCGGTCAGAAGCCGACCGTCACCAAGGCCCGCAAGTCCATCGCGCAGTTCAAGCTGCGCGAGGGCCAGCCGATCGGGGCGCACGTCACGCTGCGCGGCGACCGGATGTGGGAGTTCCTTGACCGGCTGGTCAGCATCGCGCTCCCGCGTATCCGCGACTTCCGCGGCCTGTCGCCGAAGCAGTTCGACGGCAACGGCAACTACACCTTCGGTCTGACCGAGCAGTCGATGTTCCACGAGATCGACCAGGACCGGATCGACCGGGTCCGCGGCATGGACATCACCGTGGTCACCACCGCCAAGAACGACGACGAGGGCCGGACGCTGCTCAAGCTGCTCGGCTTCCCCTTCAAGGAGGCGTGATCATGGCGAAGACCGCTCTGATCAACAAGGCCAACCGCAAGCCGAAGTTCAAGGTGCGGGGCTACACCCGGTGCCAGAAGTGCGGCCGTCCGCACTCGGTGTACCGCAAGTTCGGCCTCTGCCGCATCTGCCTGCGGACCATGGCGCACGCCGGCGAGCTGCCCGGCGTCACCAAGTCCAGCTGGTAGACACCAAGCTCCGCGGTGACTGGTCGGGACCATGCGTCCCGACCGGTTACCATGGATGAAAGACGTGGACGCGGCGCCGGATGACGGTGTGAATCACCGGCCCGGCGCTTCGTCACGATGGGCGCTCTAGCGAAAGCGAGTCCGTCGGCACCTCCGCGTTCCCGCTCAGCCGGGCCGGGCGCGGAAAGGACCGGCTGCTGGTATCCCAACCAGGCGCCTTTGCAATGTCACTACGACGCCGTAGGTCCCCTCGGCGAATCCAAAGGCACCTGGTTGCCGTGTTTTCACGGAACTTAGTGCCCTGCGATGCGCGCGAGCCGGAAACCGCGGTGGGAAGGCCGAAGGCCCACCTATGACCATGACCGACCCGATCGCAGACATGCTCACCCGTCTGCGCAACGGCAACGCGGCGTACCACGACCAGGTCACCATGCCCTACTCCAAGCTCAAGGCCAGGATCGCCGAGATCCTGCAGCAGGAGGGCTACATCGCCTCCTACAAGGCCGAGGAGCTGCAGGTCGGCAAGAACCTGATCATCACGCTGAAGTACGGCCCGAACCGCGAGCGGTCGATCGCCGGCATCAAGCGCATCTCCAAGCCGGGTCTGCGCGTGTACGCGAAGTCCACCAGCCTGCCGAAGGTTCTCGGCGGCCTGGGCATCGCCATCATCTCCTCGTCCTCCGGTCTGCTCACGGACCGTCAGGCCGCCAAGAAGGGTGTGGGCGGGGAAGTCCTCGCCTACGTCTGGTAAGTCCGGAAGGGAGGCAACAGCCATGTCACGTATCGGACGGCTGCCCATCCCGGTTCCGGCCGGCGTTGAGGTCAGCATCAACGGACGCGAGGTCACGGTGAAGGGCCCCAAGGGCACCCTGAGCCACACGATCGTCGCGCCGATCGAGATCGAGAAGGCGGAGGACGGCACCCTGCAGGTGACCCGTCCCAACGACGAGCGCGCCGCCAAGGAGCGGCACGGTCTGACCCGCACCCTCGTCAACAACATGATCGTCGGAGTGACCGACGGGTACTCCAAGACCCTGGAGATCTCCGGAGTCGGTTACCGCGTGCAGGCCAAGGGCTCGGACCTGGAGTTCGCCCTCGGCTACTCGCACCCGATCACGGTCGCCGCGCCGGAGGGCATCACCTTCCGGGTGGAGGCCCCGACCCGCTTCGTGGTCTCGGGCATCGACAAGCAGAAGGTCGGCGAGGTCGCGGCCAACATCCGCAAGCTGCGCAAGCCGGACCCGTACAAGGCCAAGGGCGTGCGGTACCAGGGCGAGGTCATCCGCCGCAAGGTCGGAAAGGCCGGTAAGTAGCCATGCCGTACAGCGTGAAGATCGCCAAGGGCGACGCGAAGAAGGCCGTCGCGCGCAAGCGCCGGCACATCCGCGTGCGCAAGCGGGTCAACGGCACCGCGGAGCGTCCGCGTCTCGTCGTCACCCGGTCCAACCGGCACATCGTGGCGCAGGTCGTCAACGACAAGCTCGGCCACACGCTCGCCTCCGCCTCCACCCTGGAGGCCGGGCTGCGCAGCGCCGACGGCACCAAGACGGACCTGTCCCGTCAGGTCGGCAAGCTGGTCGGCGAGCGGGCCAAGGCGGCCGGGGTCGACACGGTCGTCTTCGACCGGGCCGGCTACAAGTACCACGGCCGGGTCGCCGCGGTCGCCGAGGGCGCCCGCGAGGCCGGACTGGAGTTCTGATGCACCGAATCGACAGCAGCGAAAAGAGGGATTCCTGATGCCTCCCCAGCAGCGTCGCGGAGGCGGCGCCGGCGGCGGCCGCGGCGGTGAGGGCGGCGAGCGTCGGGAACGCCGCGACCGCCGTAACCAGGACGCCGCGCCCGCCGCGGAGAAGACCGCGTACGTAGAGCGCGTCGTGACCATCAACCGGGTCGCCAAGGTCGTCAAGGGCGGCCGGCGGTTCAGCTTCACCGCCCTGGTCGTCGTCGGCGACGGCGACGGCACGGTCGGTGTCGGCTACGGCAAGGCCAAGGAGGTGCCCGCGGCGATCGCCAAGGGCGTCGAGGAGGCCAAGAAGCACTTCTTCAAGGTGCCGCGGATCCAGGGCACCATCCCGCACCCCGTCACCGGCGAGGACGCCGCGGGCGTCGTGCTGCTCAAGCCCGCCTCGGCCGGTACCGGCGTCATCGCCGGCGGACCGGTGCGCGCGGTGCTCGAGTGCGCCGGTGTGCACGACGTGCTGTCCAAGTCGCTCGGCTCGGACAACCCGATCAACATCGTGCACGCCACGGTGGCCGCGCTCAAGGGCCTGGTACGGCCCGAGGAGATCGCCGCCCGCCGCGGCCTGCCGCTCGAGGACGTGGCCCCGGCCGCCCTGCTGCGCGCCCGCGCGGGAGTGGGGGCGTGACATGGCGAAGCTGAAGGTCACGCAGGTGCGCTCCAAGATCGGCACCAAGCAGAACCACCGCGAGACGCTGCGGTCCCTGGGCCTCAAGCGGATCAACCACTCGGTCATCAAGGAGGACCGGCCGGAGATCCGCGGCATGGTCCACACCGTGCGCCACCTCGTCGTGGTCGAGGAGGTTGAGGACTGATGCCCGAAGAGACGCAGAAGACGCACGTCCTCAAGGTCCACCACCTCAAGCCGGCCCCTGGCGCGAAGACCGCCAAGACCCGGGTCGGCCGCGGTGAGGGCTCGAAGGGTAAGACCGCGGGCCGCGGTACCAAGGGCACCAAGGCGCGCTACCAGGTTCCGGACCGCTTCGAGGGCGGCCAGATGCCGCTGCACATGCGGCTTCCGAAGCTCAAGGGCTTCAAGAACCGGTTCCGCGTCGAGTACCAGGTGGTCAACCTGGCCAAGCTCGCCGAGCTGTACCCGCAGGGTGGCGAGGTCACCAAGGACGACCTGGTCGCCAAGGGCGCGGTGCGCAAGAACGAGCTGGTCAAGGTGCTCGGCACCGGCGACATCTCGGTGGCGCTGAACGTCAAGGTGGACGCCTACTCGGCCTCCGCCAAGGCGAAGATCGCCGCCGCCGGCGGCTCCACCGAGGAGCTGTAGCAGGGTTCGAAGGCCCGTTTCCGGACGCCCGGAAACGGGCCTTCGCCCATCGAGTATCGCCTTGCCGCGCACTTCATGCGTAAGATGTCGCGAGCCGAGGCGATGCCCGGTTGTTCAGCCTTGTCCCTGAACAGACTCAAACCGTCACGCAACCGCCGGGCGCCGCACGGCCCGACGGGGTAGCGCAGGAGGAACTGTGCTCACTGCCTTTGCCCGGGCCTTCCGGACTCCGGACCTGCGCAAGAAGCTGCTTTTCACGCTCGGGATCATGTTCCTGTTCCGGCTGGGGTCGCACATCCCGACGCCGGGCGTGGACACCGCCGCGATCCGCTCCTGCGTCTCCGGCGCCGGAACGACCGGCGGCCTCGGCCTGATCAACCTGTTCTCCGGTGGCGCGCTGCTGCAACTTTCGGTCTTCGCGCTCGGGATCATGCCGTACATCACGGCGTCGATCATCCTGCAGCTGCTGACCGTGGTGATCCCCCGGCTCGAGACCCTCAAGAAGGAGGGCCAGGCCGGCCAGACGAAGATCACCCAGTACACCAGGTACCTGACCGTGGGCCTGGCGATCCTGCAGTCCACCGGTCTGCTGGCCACCGCGAAGTACTCGCCGAGCAACCTGATCTCCGGCTGCACCCAGCAGATCATCTACCCCTCGGTGGACACCAAGGCCATGGTGTTCATGGTCATGGTGATGGTGGCGGGCACCTCGATCATCATGTGGCTGGGCGAGCTGATCACCGACCGGGGCATCGGCAACGGCATGTCGCTGCTGATCTTCACCTCGATCGCCTCCGGCTTCCCCGGCTCGCTGTGGGCCATCAAGGAGACCTCCAAGCTCGGCGGCGGCTGGGTGGTCTTCCTCGGCATCATCGCGATGGGCTGCATCCTGGTCGGCTTCGTGGTCTTCATCGAGCAGGGCCAGCGGCGCATCCCGGTCCAGTACGCGAAGAAGCAGGTCGGCCGGCGCATGTACGGCGGCTCCTCGACCTACATCCCGATCAAGGTGAACCAGGCCGGCGTCATCCCGGTCATCTTCGCCTCCTCGCTGCTGCAGCTACCCGTGCTGGTCGCCCAGTTCGCCGACCCCAACGGAAAGCACCACTGGTCCGTGTGGGTCCGCAACGAGCTTGGACTGACGAACAACGGCTACTCGCTGTACTACTCGGTCGCCTACTTCCTGCTGATCCTGTTCTTCGCCTTCTTCTACGTCGCGATCACGTTTAACCCGGACGAGGTTGCGGACAATATGAAGAAGTACGGCGGCTTCATTCCGGGCATCCGCGCGGGCAAGCCGACCGCCGAATACCTGAACTACATCCTGACCCGGATCACCTGGCCCGGCGCGCTCTACCTGGCGCTGATCTCGATCATTCCGATGATCGCCCTGGCCGAGTTCCACACAGGCAGCAAGTTCCCCTTCGGCGGTACCTCGATCCTGATCATCGTGGGCGTGGGCCTGGAGACGGTCAAGCAGATCGAGAGCCAGTTGCAGCAGCACAACTACGAAGGGTTCCTGCGCTAGATGCGTATCGTGCTGGTCGGCCCCCCCGGTGCGGGAAAGGGGACCCAGGCCAAGATCATCGCCGGGAGGCTGGCCATCCCGGCGATCTCCACCGGGGACATTTTCCGCGCCAACGTCGGGGCCGGCACGCCGCTCGGCCTCGAGGCGAAGGGGTACATGGACAAGGGGCTGCTGGTCCCGGACTCCATCACGATCGGCATGGTGCGCGACCGGCTGGCCGACCCGGACGTGGCGGGCGGCTTCCTGCTCGACGGCTTCCCGCGCAACGTGGCGCAGGCCGAGGAGCTCGAGTCGATCCTGGTCGGGCTCGGCACGAAGCTCGATGTGGTGCTGGAACTGGTCGTGGACAACGACGAGGTGGTCAAGCGGATCGCCGGGCGCCGGCTGTGCCGCAACGACTCCACGCACATCTTCCACGTGGACTTCCAGCAGCCGAAGGTGCCGGGCGTGTGCGACGTGTGCGGCGGCGAGCTGTACCAGCGCGACGACGACAAGGAGGAGACGGTCCGCGAGCGGCTGGCCGTCTACGAGCGGGAGACCGCGCCGATCGTCGGCTTCTACGCGGAGCACGGCCTGCTGTCCACCATCGACGCGATGGGCTCCCTGGACGAGGTCACCGAGCGCGCGCTGGCCGCATTGGCCGACCGCTGAGCCCGAGCCCCCGAACCTGGCCACCCCCCGAATCCGGCAGCACTGCCGCGCTAACGAACGCCGAGCACCCGAACCATGGTTGAACTCAAGACTGAAGAGCAGTTCGCGCTGATGCGCGAGGCCGGCCTGGTGGTGGCACGCACCCTTGAGCTGCTGCGCGGCGAGGTCAAGGACGGGGTCACCACCGCCAAGCTGGACGCGCTGGCCGAGGAGTCGATCCGCTCGCAGGACGCGGTGCCCTCGTTCAAGGGCTACGGCGGCGGGCACGGCGCCCCGGCCTTCCCCGGCGTCATCTGCGCCTCGATCAACCACGAGATCGTGCACGGCATCCCCGGCGACCAGGTGGTGCGCGACGGCGACATCATCTCCATCGACTGCGGGGCCATCTACGAGGGCTGGCACGGCGACTCGGCGATCACCGTGGCCTGCGGCGAGGTCGACCCCGCGCTGACCGAGCTGATGCGGGTCACCGAGGAGTCGATGTGGCAGGGCATCGCCGCGATCAAGGCCGGTGAGCGGCTCAACAACATCGGCCGCGCGATCCAGGGCTACGTGCGCAAGCAGGGCCTCTACGGCATCGTGGAGGGCTACGGCGGGCACGGGATCGGCTCGCAGATGCACATGGACCCGCTGGTCTTCAACCACCGCACCATGGACCGCGGCCCGCGCATGCAGGTCGGCATGGCCCTGGCGATCGAGCCGATGCTGACGCTCGGCCACAAGCAGACCATGGAGCTCTCCGACGGCTGGACCGTGGTGACCAGGGACGGCTCGAGCGCGGCGCACTTCGAGCACACGGTGGCGATCACCGCGCAGGGCCTGTGGGTGACCACCGCCTTCGACGGCGGCAAGGAGAAGCTCACCGAGCTCGGCGTTCCGGTTCACCCGTAGCGCGCGAGCTTCGAGGCTCAAGGCCCGGCGGGCCTGATTACCTGGGCGGTTCGCTCGTTGAACTCGGGCCCCGCGCCCGCGCCTAAATGGGACGCTGCGCCCATACAAGACGATGCCAGCCGCCCGTCGCACAGTCCGATTTCCCGCGCTACACTCGCGATATGTCGCAAGGTGGGGTGCCGGACCCGAACCTCCGGGCGTCGGATGCCGACCGCGAGCGGATCGTGGAGCAGCTCAGGCAGCACACGGCCGACGGCCGGCTCACCATGGACGAGTTCGAGCAGCGGATGAGCGCGGCCTACGCCGCCAAGACCTACGGGGAACTCGCCCAGCTGACCCGGGATCTCCCGGTGGACCTCGGCGCCCGCTCTCGCGGCGCCGGCTTCGGCCCGCCGCCCCCGCAGGACGCGCCGCCCTGGTCCGGCTCGTGGCCGCGAACCGGCAGCACCGATCGGTCCGGCTCGGGCAACGAGATCGTCGACGCGCTGGTCGGCGCCGCGATGAACTGGAAGATGCAGAAGGTCGCGGCGCGCGAGCAGCTGCGCCAGCAGCGGCACCAGGCCCGCCTGGAGCGCCGGGCGAACGCCCCGATCGCCTCCGGCTTCGTCGGCTGGGCCGTGCTGTCCGCGCTGCTGACCGGGATCTGGTTCATGGCCGGGGTCACCAGCAGCGGCGGCTTCGGCGACTTCTGGCCGATCTGGCCGATCGGGATCCTCGGCTTCCTCACGGTGCTCAAGGCGATCAAGACCGCGACCCTGCGCCGCACGCTGACCCGCCGCTGACCCAGCGCCCCCTCAACCCCGCGCCGCCTCAACCCCGAGCCCTGATGAGCCCGCCGGAATACGGCGGCCGGACGTCGCGTTCCACCTGCGGTTGCGAGCCCGAGGCCGCGTCGGCCTGCGCCCGTTCAGCTGCTGATCCGCCGATTGGTGTTTTGCGCGGGCCGCGGCGTAAACTGGCTCGTCGGTCCTGCGACCGCCGCACGAAGTCGTCTACTGAAGAAGCGAGGACATGCCCAAGAAAGAAGGGGCCATCGAGATCGAGGGCACCGTCGTCGAGTCTCTGCCCAACGCCATGTTCCGGGTTGAGCTGCAGAACGGGCACAAGGTTCTCGCGCACATCAGCGGGAAGATGCGGATGCACTACATCCGGATCCTCCCGGACGACCGGGTCGTCGTCGAGCTCAGCCCGTACGACCTGACCCGCGGCCGGATCGTGTACCGGTACAAGTAACCAATATCGTCCGCGATCTCGATCGCTCGAAGGGGCCTGATATGAAGGTCAAGCCGAGCGTCAAGCCGATCTGCGACAAGTGCAAGGTGATCCGCCGTCACGGCCGGGTCATGGTGATCTGCGAGAACCTGCGGCACAAGCAGCGCCAGGGCTGAACTCGGCCCGGTGCGCGCTGTGCGTAGCAGAACTCTGGTGAGTCCACGCGCGCTTGCTCGTCGTCTGCGATGACGTCCAGCACCCGTAAGAGCGCGGCATCCCGACCCCGGGCGATGGTGTCCTACCCCGCGTAGGGCTCCGTCAACCCGGACGCCACCCCCGGTACGGAGGCCGGGGACCTTTCTGTGCGGTGCTGAATCAATCGGCACAGGACAGGAACGGTGCCGCGCCAGACCTCCGCGATAGAACCTGAAGGAGCCTGCCGAGATGGCACGCCTCGTCGGAGTCGACCTCCCCCGCGAGAAGCGGCTGGAGATCGCCCTGACCTACATCTACGGCATCGGCCGTACCCGCGCGCAGGCCACCTGCGCCGGAGCCGGTGTCTCCCCGGATGTCCGGGTGAAGGACCTGTCCGAAGACGACCTGATCAAGCTGCGCGACTGGATCGACGGCAACTACAAGATCGAGGGTGACCTCCGCCGCGAGGTCGCCGCCGACATCCGCCGGAAGATGGAGATCGGCTGCTACCAGGGTCTGCGCCACCGCCGCGGACTCCCGGTGCGCGGCCAGCGCACGCACACCAACGCGCGCACCCGCAAGGGCCCGCGCCGCGCCATCGCCGGCAAGAAGAAGCCGGGCAAGAAGTAGTCCGCCGCGGTCCCCCGAGACAGCGTGGACCGATCACCTCACTTGGAGTACTGCTAGATGCCTCCCAAGAGCCGTCAGGCCGCGGGCGCCGCGAAGACCAAGGTGCGCCGCAAGGAGAAGAAGAACGTCGCCCACGGGCACGCGCACATCAAGAGCACGTTCAACAACACGATCGTCTCGATCACGGACCCGCAGGGCAACGTGATCTCCTGGGCCAGCTCCGGCCAGGTCGGCTTCAAGGGCTCGCGCAAGTCGACGCCCTTCGCCGCGCAGATGACCGCAGAGGCCGCCGCCCGCCGCGCCATGGAGCACGGCATGCGCAAGGTCGACGTGTTCGTCAAGGGTCCGGGCTCCGGCCGCGAGACCGCGATCCGTTCGCTGCAGCAGACCGGCCTTGAGGTCGGGTCCATCAACGATGTGACCCCGTCCCCGCACAACGGCTGCCGTCCGCCGAAGCGCCGCCGCGTCTGAGACCCAGGAGATAGAAGGAAATGGCCCGTTACATCGGACCCGACTGCAAGCGGTGCCGCCGCGAGAAGACCAAGCTCTTCCTCAAGGGCGCCAAGTGTGAGTCGGCCAAGTGCCCCATCGAGATCCGTCCCTACCCGCCGGGTGAGCACGGCCGCGGCCGGACCAAGGACAGCGAGTACCTGCTGCAGATGCGCGAGAAGCAGAAGTGCGCGCGTATCTACGGCGTCCTGGAGAAGCAGTTCCGCGGCTACTACGAGGAAGCCAACCGCAAGCAGGGCAAGACCGGCGAGAACCTGCTGCGCATCCTCGAGTCCCGGCTGGACAACGTGGTGTACCGCGCGGGCTTCGCCAAGTCCCGCGACCACGCCCGCCAGCTGGTGCGGCACGGCCACATCCTGCTCAACGGCCACAAGGCGGACATCCCGTCGATGCGGGTCAAGGAGAACGACATCGTCGAGGTCCGCAAGGACTCGCAGGAGCTGACCCCGTTCGTGGTCGCGCGCGCCGAGGCCGGCGAGCGGATCGTGCCGGCGTGGCTCGAGGTCGTCCCGTCCCGCATGCGCATCCTGGTGCACTCGCTGCCGGCCCGTCAGGTGATCGACACGCAGGTCCAGGAGCAGCTGATCGTCGAGCTCTACTCCAAGTAAGGCGTAGCGCACGATTTGCACGGTCGGGGTGCCGTTTTCCGGGTTATCCTGGGACGGCACCCCAGCGGCACGTCCGTAGGGGCGTGCATGGAGGGCGTCAAATAGCGGGCGCCCACTATCACGGAGGTTCCATTGCTCATCGCTCAGCGTCCCACGCTGACCGAGGAAGTCGTCGACGAGTTCCGCTCCCGGTTCACCATCGAACCGCTTGAGCCGGGCTTCGGTTACACCCTCGGCAACTCCCTGCGCCGCACCCTGCTCTCCTCGATCCCGGGCGCGGCCGTCACCAGCATCCGCATCGACGGGGTGCTGCACGAGTTCCAGACCATCCCGGGCGTCAAGGAGGACGTCACCGACCTGATCCTGAACATCAAGGGACTGGTCGTCTCCTCCGAGCACGACGAGCCGGTGGTCATGTACCTGCGCAAGCAGGGCCCCGGCATCGTCACCGCCGCGGACATCGCCCCGCCGGCCGGCGTCGAGGTGCACAACCCCGAGCTGGTCCTGGCCACGCTCAACGGCAAGGGCAAGCTGGAGATGGAGCTGACGGTCGAGCGCGGCCGCGGCTACGTCTCGGCCGTGCAGAACAAGCAGGCCGGGCAGGAGATCGGCCGCATCCCGGTCGACTCGATCTACTCCCCGGTGCTGATCGTCAAGTACGAGGTGCAGGCCACCCGAGTCGAGCAGCGCACCGACTTCGACAAGCTGGTCGTCGACGTCGAGACCAAGCCGTGCCTGCGTCCGCGCGACGCTGTCGCCTCGGCCGGTAAGACCCTGGTCGAGCTGTTCGGCCTGGCCCGCGAGCTGAACGTCGAGGCCGAGGGCATCGACATGGGCCCGTCCCCGACGGACGCCGCGCTGGCCGCCGACCTGGCGCTGCCGATCGAGGAGCTGGAGCTGACCGTCCGCTCCTACAACTGCCTCAAGCGCGAAGGCATCCACACCGTGGGCGAGCTGGTCGCACGCTCCGAGGCGGACCTGCTGGACATCCGCAACTTCGGCGCCAAGTCCATCGACGAGGTCAAGGCCAAGCTGCACACCATGGGCCTGGCCCTGAAGGACTCCCCGCCCGGATTCGACCCCTCGCTGGCCCTGGCCGAGGCCTACGGTGGCGAGGACGACGACCTCGGCTACGCCGAGACCGAGCAGTACTAGTCCCACCGAGCACCACGCTGTACTAGGCACCACGCTGTATTAGGCACTACCCAACGCGTCCGGGGCCCGATCCGAGGGCCCCGGGACTGCGTCGGTACCACGGTTCGCCGCTCGTGAAGAGCACACGCGCAACGCAGTCGGCCGGCGCAGGAACCACAAGGAGAATGAGAAATGCCCACCCCGAAGAAGGGACCCCGCCTCGGCGGGTCCGGCTCGCACCAGAAGCACATGCTGGCGAACCTGGCCAAGTCCCTGATCGAGCACGGCGGGATCACCACGACCCAGGCGAAGGCGCGCGAGCTGCGCCCGTTCGTGGAGCCGCTGATCACCAAGGCCCGCAAGGGCGGCCTGCACAACCGCCGCCAGGTGATGGCCGCGCTGGAGATCCGCAACTCCGCGTTCTACGACGGCGGCCACGTGATCGCCAAGCTGTTCGAGGAGCTCGGCCCGCAGTACGCGGAGCGCCCCGGCGGCTACACCCGGATCATCAAGCTCGGCCCGCGTCGCGGCGACAACGCCCCGATGGCCCGGATCGAGCTGGTCGAGGCCCGCACGGTCGCGCAGCAGGCGACCGACGAGGCCACCGCGGCCACCCGTCGCGCGGTCAAGGAGGCGCAGGCCAAGCCGGCGGCTCCGGTCGCCGACGAGATCGAGGACGCCGAGGTCGAGGAAGAGACGACCGAGGACACCGAGGTCGAGGCTTCCGCGGACGACACCGAGGCTGAGGCCGAGGAGACCGAGGCTGCCGCCGCGGAGTCCGACGCCGAGAAGTCCGAGTAACGAGCAATACTGACTTCGAGCCAGTAACGGCCCCGGGGCGCTACCGATCCGGAGCCGGCCGAGCGGGCGGGAGCATCACGCTCTCGCCCGCTTCGCATTGTTCCCCGCCGACCGCATCCGGAGAGCACCGAGCAGTGACCGCCGCCACGACCCGCATCCGCCTGGACCTGTCCTACGACGGCACCGAGTTCGCCGGCTGGGCCCGGCAGCGCTCCGGGGTACGCACGGTCCAGAGCACCGTGGAAGAGGCGCTGACGGCCGTTTTACGCCTGGCCGAACCCGCGCAGCTCACCGTCGCCGGCCGCACCGACGCCGGCGTGCACGCGTCAGGCCAGGTCGCTCACGTCGACCTGCCGACCGGCACGTGGAAGGTGCACGCGGACAAACTGCTCTACCGCCTGTCCGGCAAGCTGCCGATGGACGTTCGCGTCTGGCGCGCCACTGAGGCACCCGCCGACTTCGACGCACGCTTCGCCGCCCTCTCGCGCCGGTACGTGTACCGCGTTGGCGACTCGCGGTACGGCGTCGAGCCCGTGCGTCGCCGCTTCGTGCTCTGGCACGCGCACCAGTTGGATGTCGAGGCCATGAACGCCGCTGCCGCCCTCATGCTCGGCGAGCACGACTTCGCCGCGTACTGCAAGAAGCGCGAGGGCGCGACCACCATCAGGCGTCTGCTGAACCTGCGCTGGGAACGCACCCGGCCCGACGAGGTGGAGGCCACGGTCGAGGCCGACGCCTTCTGTCACTCGATGGTCCGGGCGCTGGTCGCCGCCCTGCTCATGGTCGGCGACGGGCGCCGGCCCGCCGAATTCCCCGCCGAGGTCCTGGGCAGCCTCGCCCGCCACCCGGGCGTGAACGTGGTGCCTCCGCACGGCCTGTCCCTTGAGGAAGTCCGCTATCCCGCCGACGCCGAACTCGCCGCCCGGGCTCTCGAAGCCCGCCGCATGCGCAGCCTGTGCTGACCCGAAGACCGATCCCGGACCCATCGGCTGACCTGGACCGACGGGCCGCCGTCGCCCGTTTTGGCCGGTCGTCGAGTCTCGGGTAGAATCCTTTCTCGTTGTGTGTTCCGCGTTTCGCCGCCTTCTCGCGGCGCGCGCCCGGACTTCGGAAGCCGTCAGCGACGGCGCCACCGAAGAAACCGGGAGGGCACGGTGCCTGATGCCGTAGGTGTCGGTCGTGCCGTCCCTACGGAAACTCATCCCAGGCATTCATCATCGAGCGAAGGCGATCCCGTGCCCACGTACACCCCCAAGCCCGGCGAGGTCGAGCAGAAGTGGTACGTCATCGACGCCGCTGACGTCGTTCTCGGCCGGCTTGCCAGCCAGACGGCCACCCTGCTGCGCGGCAAGCACAAGCCGCAGTTCGCGCCGCACGTGGACACCGGCGACTTCGTCATCATCGTCAACGCCGACAAGGTCCACCTGTCCGGGAACAAGCGCGAGGACAAGATGGCCTACCGGCACTCCGGCTACCCGGGCGGTCTGCGCGCCGTCAAGTACGGCGACCTGATCGACAAGGACTCCCGCAAGGCCGTCGAGAAGGCCGTGCGCGGCATGCTTCCGAAGAACAGCCTCGGCCGTCAGATGCTCAAGAAGCTGAAGGTCTACGGCGGCCCCGAGCACCCGCACGCGGCGCAGAAGCCCGAGCCCTACGCCCTGTCCCAGGTCGCGCAGTAACCACTGCCGCTAACAATCTTTCCGATCGAAAAAGGAGTTCGCGGCTGTGTCTGAACTGACCGCCGACATCGAGGCCGAGGTCTTCGACGAGGACGACGCCCCCGAGAGCTACACCACCGAGAGCGCCCCGGCCTCCGCGCCGGCCCGCCAGATCTCGGCCACCGTCGCCGCGGCCGGCACCGGCCGCCGCAAGGAGGCCGTGGCCCGCGTCCGGATCATCCCGGGCACCGGCCAGTGGAAGATCAACGGTCGCTCGCTCGACTCGTACTTCCCGAACAAGGTGCACCAGCAGGAGGTCAACGAGCCCTTCCACGTGCTGGAGCTCGACGGCCGCTACGACGTGATCGCCCGCATCGACGGCGGCGGCATCTCCGGCCAGGCCGGTGCGCTGCGCCTGGGCATCGCCCGCGCCCTGAACGAGGCCGACACCGAGACCAACCGCCCGGTCCTGAAGAAGGCCGGCTTCCTGACTCGGGACGCCCGGGTGAAGGAACGCAAGAAGGCCGGTCTCAAGAAGGCCCGCAAGGCCCCGCAGTACAGCAAGCGCTAGTCGCCACCCTGGCGCGGCTTTGCTGACGGCTTCACGTGCAACCCCGCCGTGCGCGTCTCGCGTACGGTGGGGTTGTTCGTTTTTCGCGCCGGTAACTGGAATTTCCCACACGTCCATCTCTTGGGGGTTCGGACCATGGCCCGACTTTTCGGCACCGACGGCGTGCGCGGCCTCGCCAATCGCGAGCTGACCGCGGAGCTGGCGCTCGACCTGTCGATCGCCGCGGCGCACGTGCTGGCCGAACTGGGCACCTTCGCGGGGCACCGGCCGCGGGCCGTGGTCGGCCGCGACCCGCGGGCCTCCGGCGAATTCCTCGAGGCCGCGGTGTCCGCCGGCCTGGCCTCGGCCGGCGTCGACGTGATCCGGGTCGGGATCCTTCCCACCCCCGCCGTCGCCCATCTCACCGAATCCCTGGGCGTGGACCTCGGCGTGATGCTCTCGGCCAGCCACAATCCCGCGCCGGACAACGGGATCAAGTTCTTCTCCCGCGGTGGCCTGAAGCTGGCCGACGAGGTGGAGGAGGCGATCGAGGCGCGGATCGGCGAGCAGTGGGACCGGCCGGTGGGCGCCGGAGTGGGCCGGATCACCGACCTGCCGGACGGCGAGCAGCGGTACGTCGACTACCTGCTTTCCACCGTGCCCAACCGCCTCGACGGCCTCAAGGTCGTCGTCGACGAAGCACACGGCGCCGCCTTCCGCGTTTCCCCCGAGGCGCTGCGCCGCCTGGGCGCCGAAGTCGTGGAGATCGGCGTGCAGCCGGACGGCCTCAACATCAACGACGGCTGTGGCAGTACTCACCTGGATCCGCTGCGCGCGGCAGTGCTCGAACACCACGCGGACGCCGGTATCGCGCACGACGGCGACGCGGACCGCTGCCTCGCCGTCGACGCGTCGGGCGAGATCGTGGACGGCGATCAGATCATTGCGATCCTCGCCCTCACCCTGCGCGAGCACGGCAATCTGGCCAAGGACACCGTGGTCGCGACCGTGATGGCCAACCTCGGCTTCAAGATCGCCATGGAGCGCGAGGGCGTGCACGTGGTCGAGACGGCCGTCGGCGACCGTTACGTGCTCGAAGCGATGCGCTCAGCCGGCCTGTCGATCGGCGGCGAGCAGTCCGGCCACGTCATCCTGCTCGACCACGCGAACACCGGTGACGGCGTGCTCACCGGCCTGCATCTGCTGGCCCGGGTCGCGGAGACCGGCAAGCCGCTCGGCGAACTCGCCGCCGTCATGCGCCGCCTCCCTCAGGTCCTGGTCAACGTGAAGGGTGTGGACAAGTCCCGCGTCCACTCCGCTGCGCGGATCAGCGAGGCCGTCAGCGCGGCGGAGGCCGAACTCGGCGAGTCGGGCCGCGTGCTCCTGCGCCCCTCCGGCACCGAGCCGATGGTTCGCGTGATGGTCGAGGCCGAGTCGCACGACCTGGCCGAATCTATCGCGCACCGGCTCGCCGGCGTCGTGCGCGAGGAGCTGTCCTAGGCCCAGGCGCCACTTTCCAACCAGGGCCTAACGCGCGTCGCCGCCAACTTCGCCGAAATATCTCTGCGCGGTTGCTTCTTGTGGCAGTGTTTCCCCGGAGGGGGTCACCATGGTGGGGATGCGCGGTGTGCGCGAACGGTTCGTGGACTCGCCGACGTCGCTCGGCGCGAAGGCCAGAGCGCGGCGCTGGGAGTGGTTTCAGCAGGCCTTCCCCGACATAGCGTCGATGTCGGTGATCGACTTGGGCGGCAGGGCGGAATCCTGGCTGCGCGCTCCGGTCCGCCCGGCGCACGTGTGCGTCGTCAACCTGGAGCAGCCGACCGGTACCGCGCCGGAGTGGATCACCGAGGAGCAGGGCGACGCCTGCGAGTTGCCCGAGCATGTGCGCAAGGGCGAGTACGACCTGGTGTTCTCCAACTCGGTCCTCGAACACGTCGGCGGCCATGAGCGGCGCCAGCGATTCGCCGACGCGGTGCACGAACTGGCGCCGCGCCACTGGGTCCAGACCCCGTACCGCTACTTCCCGGTCGAGCCGCACTTCCTCTTCCCCGGCTTCCAGTTCCTGCCGCTCGCCGCGCGGGTGCGCCTGGTGCGCCACTGGCCGCTGGTGCACACACCGCCGGAGGACCGCGCTACCGCCCTGCGCGTCGCGATCTGGGTGGAACTGCTGAGCCGCACGGAGATGGCCTACTACTTCCCGTACTCCACCGTGCGCGCGGAGCGGCTCGGCGGCCTCGCCAAATCGTTGATCGCGGTCAAGACGGCCTGAGCCACCTCCGACGCCATGAAGCGTGTGCTGATCACGGGCATGTCCGGGACCGGAAAATCCACGCTGCTGAAGGAGCTTGCCGCGCGGGGATACCGAACGGTGGACACCGACTACGGCGACTACTACGAAGTCGTCGACGGAGAGCGGCTGTGGCGCCCGGAGCGGATCGAAGCACTCCTACGCGAGGCTCCGGGCGGTGACGACGGCGGCGTGCTGTTCGTACAAGGCACCACGCGCAACCAAGGTGCGTTCTACCCGTGGTTCGATCACATCGTGCTGCTCAGCGCTCCAGTCGAGGTGCTGACCGACCGGCTCACGAATCGCACGACGAACCCTTACGGCAAGGATCCCGCCGAGCTGGCCGAGACGCTCGGATACGTCGAGACAGTGGAGCCGTTGCTGCGCGCGTCCGCCACGCTTGAGGTGGCTACCACAGTCCCCGTGACCGAAGTCGCCGACGCGGTGTTAGCGCACGTGTTGTCGTAGGGCCTAGTCGAGTTCTCCGCACAGGTAGGCGGGGTCCAGGTGGAGGGCTTCGGCGATGGCGCAGTGATGCTCGCTCGCGAACAGCCACCGCTGGCTGCCGTCGCCGCGAACGACGACCTTGTCATCAGGAATCAGGCGCAGATCCAGGAGCCGGGCGAGCACGTCGCGATCGACTGCACCCGCGGCGAACGGCAGCAGCCAGTCGGGATCGGCGCCCCGCACTCCCGAGGGCCAGTTCGGGTCGCCGGCCTCATAGAGGTAATAAGGGTTCTCGAAGTCGCCCTGCAGTCGCCCGTCGCGCTCGATGACTCGCGCGATGAGGGTGTCAGCCGTGGAGTCGTAGCAGTGCACTGGCAATCCGTCGCGGTACGCGATCGCGGACAGGGCGTCGGAGCTGTACACCCAGAAGGCCACGGCCCCGATCTCGGATAGGCGGCTGAGCCGGGCCGCGGCCTCGTTGACTTCCTCGGATCCGAAGAACTCGTCACCGACCGCCGTTCGGCCGGCAGCGGCCGACTTGGCGAAGGCAGTAGGCGCGAATGACGCGAGTGCCTCAGCGACGTCGGCCGCCTCAGCGGCGACCAGGATTGATGAATAGTTGTTTCCCACGCTCACTTACTCTTCCACCGCTGTCGATCCGGTGTCGTGAGATGCTGCCCGCATGATCGCGAAGTTGCAGTGCGTGGTCCTGGACTGTGCCGACGTAGCCGAGCTGTCCAGCTTCTATCAGTCACTTCTGGGCGGCGTGGTGGACAAACCGGATCCGCGATGGTCACTCGGCGACGTGGTCAGGCGTCGCCGGTGAGGCGGAAGGAGCGCAGCCGGTTGCCCGCGTAGGAGACGGCGGCGGCGGTCGCGATGGCTGCCAGGATCACCGCGGTGGTGGCGGTCAGGTGCGCGTTCAGGGCGCTGTCCTTCGCGATCGAGTTGGCCAGGCCCAGGGAGTACTGCTCGGCGGACAGGTACTTCGCGCCGGACACGAGGTTCGTGACCAGGCCTTCCCAGACGGCCACGTAGGCGAGCGCGAATGCCACCGGATGCCTCGTGATCGTGGAGATCAGCACGAACACCGCGGTGTAGACGATCGAGCCGAGGATCGCGCCGACCCCGAGGCCGGTGGCGAACGCGCCCGCCTTGCCGGTGGCGATCACGCCGGCGACGTACTCGGGGACCGCGGCGAACAGCAGCGTCACCAGTGCGGCGATCACCGTCTTGGTGAAGATGATCGAGCGGCGGGAGACCGGCGTGGCGAGCAGGTGCAGGATCGAGCTGTCGTCGATCTCCGCGCCGAGCACCGACGTGCCCACGATCAGCGCGGTGAGCGGCAGCAGGGCGCTGAATCCCACGCGGCCGAGCACCTCGGCGGGCCAGCTGGTCGATGCGTTGTGATCCGCCTTCAGGGCGATGGTGATGATCAGCAGCACGGCGCCGGGGATCGCCAGCAGGAAGACCCGCTTGCGGCCGAGCAGCGCGCGCAGCGTGATTCCGGCGATGGTCGGGTTGAACATGCCTAGGCCCCCACGAGGTATGCGAAGACTGATTCGAGCGATTCGTCGGCCGGGATGACTTCGCGCAGCCCGATCCCCGCCTCCCGGCTGACCCCCGCGAGCTGGCGGGTGAACGTGCCGTGGTCGCTCGCGTGCACCTCAAGGCCGGTAGTGGTCAGGTTCACGCCCTGCACGGCCTGCGACGAGATGAGGGCCTTGGCGAGGGCGCGGTCGTCCGTGGTGCGCACCACGAAGACGTGCGGCCGGTTGGTCATCAGACGCCTGATGCTGCGGTAGTCGCCCGAAGCGGCGAGGCGTCCGGCGACTACTACTTGCACCGTGTCGGCGAGCCGTTCGACTTCTTCGAGGATGTGTGAGGAGAACAGAATCGTCTTGCCGGAGCGGCCGAGGCCGCGCAGCAGATCCATCATGTGCAGGCGCTGGCGCGGGTCCATGCCGTTGAACGGCTCGTCGAGCAGCAGGACCTGCGGTTCGTGCACGAGCGCAGCCGCGACTTTGGCGCGCTGGCGCATGCCCTTGGAGTAGGTGTCGATCGGGCGGTCCGCGGCTTCGGCCAACTCCACCATGGTGATCGCGCGTTCCGCGGCCTCGGCGGGGTTGGGCAGCTTGTGCAGCTTCGCGGAGGCGAGGACGAACTCGCGGGCGGTGAGGAACGCGTAGACCGAATCGCGTTCCGGGACCAGGCCCACCGTGCGGAAGATGTCCGCGTTGCGCCAGGGGGCGACTCCGCCGATCGTGACCGTGCCGCGAGACGGCTCCAGGAAGCCGGAGATCATGTGGAGCAGGGTGGATTTTCCGGCGCCGTTGGGGCCGAGCAGGCCGGTCACGCCGGGACCGAGGGTCATGGTGATGTCGTTGACCGCGACCACGTTCCCGTACCAGCGGGTGGTGTTGCGCAGTTCGACGAGGGCTGTGTTGCTCGCGACTGGGCTGCTTGGGATTGGGGTGCTCATGCGACGCCAACCTTCCGGTACCGCAGGAACAGGCCGCCGGTGGTCAGCCCGGTCAGCAGGAGTAGTTCGGCGCCGTAGAGCGGGCCGGCGCCCTTAGGGTCGGGCATGTTGGCGTCGGTCGCGTGCAGCGCCCAGATCCGGGTGCCCTCGACGAGCCGGAGCGGGTCCACCAGGCCGCCGTAGCGCGCCACCGAGTCGTAGGTGAAGGTCTCCTTGAAGGGCGGCCCGTCTGACTGCTGGAGCTGGCCGGTCTGGTCCGACTGGGCGGAGGACGGCGGGGGCGGCGGCGGGCCGTCGGAGTGGGTGCCTACGGACTCGAACACGTGCGAGATCGCGGTAGTGGCCAGGAACAGGATCGCGATGGCGCCGGTGGCGATCGCGCGGCGGCCGGTCGACGAGGCGATCAGCAGCGTGAGCGGCGCGAACGCGGCGCCGTAGGCGAGGGCGACCAGCAGGCCGGGCACCAGCGCCTTGGTCTGGTCCCAGACGCCCGTCCCGGATGTGCTCGACGCGACGGTGCCCAGGTACATGATGATCAGCGGCAAGGCCTCGAAGAGGAAGATCGCGGTGGCGAGGGCGAGCAGCTTCGCGAGCGGATAGTCCGAGCGGCGCAGCGGGCGGGAGAAGTAAAGCGGGAGGGTGTGGTGCCGCAGGTCACGCGATACCAGCTCCGGCGCGGCGACCGCGACGAACACGATCAGGAACAGCGACATGCTGTAGGCGTAGTGCGAGTACGTCAGCACCGGATCGCCGCCGACCGAGGCGACCTTGTAAATCGAGATCGCGGCCGGCAGCAGCATCGCCGCGAAGCCGCCCAGCGGGATGATCCGGGCGCGGGCGCCACGGCCGAATCCGAACGCCGCGCGCAGGCTGAACCAGTACAGCGAGCGCAGGATGTGGCCGCGGCCGAGGCGCGGGCCGGTGTACGGCTTGTAGCCGATGTCGTGGATGACGCTGTCTGTGGTCATGGCTGGCGTGGTCACGGCTGGGGCTCCGCTGCGGGGACGAGGGCGGGCGCGGGCGAGGTGGAGAAGAGCTCTTCGACGTGGTGGCGCCGGTGCTCCATCCGGTTCAGCGGCAGGCCGAGATCGGCGATCGCGTCGCGCACGAGGTCGAAGACGGCGTCGTCGCGCACCGGGACGAGCAGGGCGCGGTTCTCCGTGCGCACGGTCAGGCCGAGGGAGGCCAGGTGCGCGGCGAGCGCGTCGGCGCCTTCCTCCACCTCGACGGCGAGCCAAGGCACGTTCTGCGTCATCGAGGAGAGCGTCGCGGCGCGCAGCAGCCTGCCGCCCTCGATCGCCACCAGCTGGTCGCAGATCCGCTCGATCTCGCTGAGCAGGTGCGAGGCCACCATGACCGCGATGCCGAACTCGGTGCCGATGCGGTGGATCAGCGCCAGCATCGCGTCGCGGCCGGCCGGGTCGAGCCCGTTGGTCGGCTCGTCGAGAAGGAGCAGCCCTGGGTCGCCGACGAGGGCTTGGGCCAGCTTCACGCGCTGCTTCATGCCGGTGGAGAAGGTGCCGATCTGCCGGTAGCGCTCCTCGTGCAGGCCGACATGGCGCAGCGCCTCGGCGGCCTGCTCCTTGGCGGCGGTCGCCGGCAGCCCGCTCATCCGGCCCAGGTGGGTGACGAACTCGGTGGCGGTCACGTCCGGGGGCAGGCAGTCGTGCTCCGGCATGTAGCCGACCCGCGCGCGGATCAGCTCCCCGTCGGTGCGGGTGTCGTGGCCGAGCACCCGCGCGGTCCCGTCGGTCGGCGCCAGCAGGCCGAGCAGGATCTTGATGAGTGTGGACTTGCCGGCTCCGTTCGCCCCGACCAGGCCGGTGATGCCGGGTTCGACGGCCAGCGTGAGCCCGGTCAGCGCGGTCACGCCGCCCGGGTAGCGTTTGCCGAGGTCTCGCGTCTCGATGACTGACACGCGGACACCGTAGTGCGTGGCCGGGTCGGACGGCGTCAGTTTCGGGACTGGTTCCCCGCCTCCGCCTGCAGGATGACCGTCCCTTACCGGGAGTAGGGGTTTCTCCGGAGAGCGGCCCGGTAGGGTGGCTGGCATGTGCGGAATCGTGGGATACGTGGGTGGGAAGCCGGCGCTCGACGTCGTCTTGGAAGGTCTGCGGCGGCTTGAGTACCGCGGCTACGACTCCGCGGGCGTGGCCGTGCTGCACGGCGGCGCGCTGGAGGGGCGCAAGAAGGCCGGGAAGCTGGCCAACTTGGAGAAGGAGCTGTCCGAGCGGCCGCTGCCCGCGGCGACTGTCGGCTTGGGGCATACGCGTTGGGCGACGCACGGCGGCCCCACTGACGGCAACGCGCATCCGCACTTCGACGCGGCGGGCCGGGTCGCGGTTGTGCACAACGGAATCATCGAGAACTACGCGGTACTGCGGGCCGAGCTGACCGCGGCCGGCGTGGAGTTGCGCAGCGAGACCGACACGGAGGTCGTCGCGCATCTGCTCGCGGCGGAGTTCGAGCCGAGCGGCGGCGATCTCGCCGAGGCGATGCGCCGGGTGTGCCGCAGGCTGCACGGGGCGTTCACGCTCGTGGCCGTACACGCGGACGTGCCCGACGTGGTGGTCGGCGCGCGGCTTAACTCGCCGCTGGTCGTCGGCGTCGGGGACGGCGAGGCGTTCCTGTGCAGCGACGTAGCCGGCTTCATCGGGCACACCCGCGAGGCGATCGAGCTCGGCCAGGCCCAGGTGGTGGAGGTGCGCCGGAGCGGGGTGAAGGTCACCGACTTCGACGGCGCGGAGGTGGAAGCACGCCGCTTCCACGTGGACTGGGACGTGAAGGCCGCGGAGAAGAGCGGCTATCCGTACTTCATGCTCAAGGAGATCGACGAGCAGCCGCAAGCGGTGGCGGACACGCTGCTCGGCCGGGTCTCGGCGAGCGGCAAGCTCGTGCTCGACGAGATGCGCATGAGCGAGGAAGAGCTGCGCAGCGTCGACAAGATCGTGGTGATCGCGGCTGGCACCGCGTTCCACGCCGGGCTGATCGCCAAGTACGCGGTCGAGCACTGGACCCGGATCCCGGTCGAGGTCGAGCTGGCCTCCGAGTTCCGCTACCGGGACCCGATCCTGACCCGGGACACGCTGGTGATCGCGATCTCGCAGAGCGGCGAGACCGCGGACACGTTGATGGCGCTGCGGCACGCCCGCGACCAGCACGCACGGGTGCTCGCGATCTGCAACACGAACGGTGCGACCATTCCGCGCGAATCGGACGCGGTCGTGTATACGCACGGCGGGCCGGAGATCGCGGTCGCGTCGACGAAGGCTTTCCTCACGCAGCTGATCGCCTGTTACCTGGTGGGTCTCTACCTGGCGCAGGTGCGTGGGGAGAAGTACGAGGACGAGATCAAGGCCCTGCTCGCGCAGCTGGCCTCGGCCCCGGCGAAGGTCGCCGAGACGCTGGAGCGCATGGAGCCGGTGCGTGAGCTCGGTCGGACGCTGAAGGACGAGGGCCGCGTGCTCTTCCTCGGCCGGCACGTCGGCTTCCCGGTGGCGCTGGAAGGCGCGCTGAAGCTCAAGGAGCTGGCCTACGTGCACGCCGAGGGCTTCGCGGCCGGCGAGCTGAAGCACGGGCCGATCGCGCTGATCGAGCAGGACCTGCCGGTCGTGGTCGTGGTGCCGCCGCCCTCGCGGCCGCTGCTGCACGACAAGATCGTCTCGAACATCCAGGAGATCCGGGCCCGCGGCGCGAAGACGATCGTGATCGCGCAGGACGGCGATGACGCGGTGGAGCCGTACGCCGACACGCTGATCCGGGTGCCGGAGCTGCCGACGCTGCTGCAGCCGCTGGTGGCCACGGTGCCGTTGCAGGTCTTCGCCTGCGCGCTGGCCGACGCCAAGGGGCTGGACGTGGACCAGCCGCGCAACCTGGCCAAGTCGGTGACGGTGGAGTGAGCGCCCCGGTGACGGCCGCAGTGTCCGCCGGGGTGGCGGTGTGATCGTCGGCATCGGCATCGACGTGGTCGACATCGCGCGCTTCGAGGCGACGCTTGAGCGCACCCCGGGCATGGCCGAGCGGCTGTTCACAGCGGGCGAGCGGCACCTGAAGATCGCCTCCCTCGCCGCCAGGTTCGCGGCGAAGGAGGCGTTGGCTAAGGCGCTCGGCGCCCCGGGCAACATGCACTGGCATGACGCCGAGGTCGTCAGCGAGGCCACCGGGAGGCCGCTGCTGGTCGTGCGCGGGACGGTGGCGGCTCGCGCGGCGCAACTGGGCGTGGTGAACCTGCATCTGTCGCTCAGTCACGATGCGGGAATCGCGTCCGCAGTGGTCGTCGCGGAGCGCTGACGGGCCGCCCAACCGCATAGAGTCGGTGCATGCGCCGTGCGTATCACGTTGAAGCGATCAGGCATTCCGAAGCCGACCTCATGGCACAGCTACCGCAGGGTGCGTTGATGCAGCGCGCCGCGGCAGGGCTGGCGACAGTGGCCGTGCGGATTCTGCGCGAGGGCGGGGGCGTCTACGGCGCACGGGTCGCGCTGCTGGTCGGCGTCGGGGACAACGGCGGCGACGCGCTGTTCGCGGGGGCGAGGCTGGCGCGTCGCGGAGCGCAGGTCGCGGCGGTGTTGGCCGACGAGACGCGCGCGCACGCGGGTGGACTGGCGGCGCTGCGGGAGGCCGGGGGCCGCGTCGATCACGTGGGAAAGCTCGAAGACGCCGATCTGATCATTGACGGCATGTTAGGGATCGGCGGGAAGGGCGGACTGCGCGGGCGGGCCGCAGAGCTGGCCGAGGCTGCGCAAGCTTCGGGTGCGCCGGTCCTCGCGGTGGATCTGCCGAGCGGAGTCGATGCCGACAGCGGACAGGTCTCGGGCGTGTGTGTGAGCGCGGACGTCACGGTGACGTTCGGCGCGTACAAGCCGGGATTGCTGATCGATCCGGCGGCCGCGCGGGCCGGAGTGGTGGAGTTCGTCGATATCGGGCTGACCGCTTTGCCAGAGCACGCGGCCGTGGAGGCTTTGCAGGCCGCGGACGTTGCGCAGCTGCTGCCGCGGCCGCGGCGTGACGCGGACAAGTACGCGCGTGGTGTGGTCGGTGTCGCCTGTGGATCGGTGGAGTACCCCGGGGCGGGGATGCTCGCGGTCGGTGGTGCGTTGCGGGCCGGTGTGGGAGCAGTGCGGTACTCAGGTCCGCGTGCGGTAGGGGAAGAGGTGCTGCGCCGCTGGCCCGAGCTCCTGATTGAGAAGGAGCTGCCGGGGGATGCGGGCCGCGTGCAGGCATGGGTGTGTGGCAGCGGGTTCCCGGTCGGGGACGACTTCGCGGCGGAGCGGACCAAGCAAGTCATCGCGAGTGGGCTGCCCGCGGTGCTCGACGCGGGCGCGCTCGGGTACCTGGGCGAGGGGGAGCTGGGAGAGCGGATCGTGCTCACGCCGCACGCTGGTGAGGCGGCGCGGCTGCTCGGTGTGGAGCGTGCGGAGGTGGAGGCACGACGGTTGGACTTCGTGCGGCGGCTAGCCGACGAGCGCGGCGCGACCGTGCTGCTGAAGGGCTCGACGACACTGGTCGCTGAGCCGGGCGGCGGGCCGGTGCGGGCGAATCCGACGGGGACGGCGGCCCTGGCGACGGCCGGCAGCGGGGACGTGCTCGCCGGGCTGATCGGCGGACTGCTCGCGGCCGGGCTGCGGCCGCTGGACGCCGCGAGCGTCGGGGCGTACCTGCACGGCCTCGCCGGGAGGATCGCGCACGGCAAGGGACCGATCGCCGCCGGTGACCTGCTCGCTGCCCTGCCGCGGGCCTGGCACAATCTCCAGTGATGAGCACCGGTGAGCAGGCGCGTTTGGAAGCCAGGATCGATCTCGCCGCGGTCCGCTCCAACGTCCGCCGGATGCGTGAGGTAGCCGGTCCGGCGCAGGTGATGGCCGTGGTGAAGGCCGATGCCTATGGGCACGGCATGGTGCCGTGCGCACGGGCGGCGGTAGAGGCCGGCGCGACGTGGCTCGGCACCGCGTTGCCCGAGGAGGCGCTGGCATTGCGCGCCGCCGGGCTGAGTGTGCCGATCCTGACATGGCTGCACGCACCCGGCGACCCCTTCCGCGAGCTGATCGCCGCCGACGTCGACGTCTCGATCTCGGGGCTGTGGGCGCTGGGCGAGGTCGTCGAGGCGGTGCGCGCGGGTGGGCGGCCCGCGCGGATCCAGCTCAAGGCGGACACCGGGCTCGGCCGCAACGGCGCGCAGCCGCACGACTGGCCGCTGCTGGTCGAAGAGGCGGTCAAAGCGCAGAAGGACGGCCTGGTCACCGTCACCGGGCTGTGGTCGCACTTCGCGTGCGCCGACGAACCGACGCATCCCTCCGTCGCCGCGCAGCTGACGGCCTATCGGGAAGCGCTGGAGATCGCCGAGCGCGCGGGACTGCGCCCTGAGGTGCGGCACATCGCGAACTCGCCGGCCGCGCTGCTGCTGCCGGAGAGCCATTACGACCTGGTACGCAGCGGCCTGGCCACATACGGCGTCTCCCCGGCGCCGGAGGAGGGCAGCGCCGCCGACTTCGGGCTGCGCCCGGCGATGACGCTGGTGGGCCGGCTCGCCCTGGTCAAGCTGGTCGAATCCGGCCACGGCGTCTCGTACGGCCACACCTACCACACGACGCGGCGCACGCGGCTGGGGCTGGTGCCGGCCGGCTATGCGGACGGCATTCCGCGGGCGGCGTCCAGCTGCGGGCCGGTGTGGATCGACGGAGTGCGGCACACGATCGCCGGCCGCGTCGCCATGGACCAGTTCGTCGTCGACCTGGGTGACCAGGAGGCCGGCGTCGGCGACGAGGTCGTGCTGTTCGGCCCCGGCGACCGCGGCGAACCGACCGCGCAGGACTGGGCCGAGAAAACCGGGACAATTGCGTACGAAATCGTCACACGCATCGGTCCGCGCGTTCCACGCGTCTACCTCAACGCCTCTGCTGTGTTGTAGCTGTGCTGTAAACGCCCCTGGCCAGGCATGAACGCCTACCGGAGGGTAACAACTGAGTAGAGGAGCGGTGCAGGGACAGCGGAGAGGTACGGGACCGGTGGCTGATGGTGCGTCAGGTGGTGCGCAGGGCAAAGTCCAGCGCGGCTTCCCACGCGGCGCGGGCATAGTGGGCGCTGTATTCGGCGTCGCGGCGGCGGGTACGGCCGTCGGCATCGCGGTCGAGCGGTACACGATCGGCCGTGCTGTGCGGCGGATGGCGCAGATCCACGATCCCGGCGAGGCATACGGCACCTTGCGGGGCGTGCCACAGACGGTGATGGCCGCGGACGGCACCGAACTGTACGTCGAGGTGGACGACCCGTTCGGCTGGCCACGCAGCGTGGACTGGCAGCGGGCCGGGCGCTCATCGAGCCGGCAGCAGCGCCAACCGCGGGCGAAGGAGCGGCCGACGCTGTTGTTCACGCACGGTTTCTGCCTGCACCAGGACTGCTGGCACTATCAGCGCTCCGAGTTCTCCGGCGAATACCGGATGGTGTTCTGGGACCAGCGCGGGCACGGCCGCTCCGACTCGCTCAAGCCTCGCGCGGAGCTGTCCATCAACGTCACCGGCGAGGACCTGTACGCGGTCATCGAGGCCACCTGTCCGACCGGTCCGATCATCCTCGTCGGTCACTCGATGGGTGGAATGACGATGATGGCGCTGGCCGAGGCGCATCCGGAGCTGTTCGGCGACCGGATCGTCGGCGCGGCGCTGATGGCCACCTCCGCCGGTGAGTTCGCGGACCTCGAGTTCGGCCTGCCGAGGGCGGCCGCGAAGCTGTTCCACACCGCGGCGCCGAGCCTGTTCGAGCTGCTGACCAAGCAGCGCGCGCTGGTGGAGCGGGGCCGGCGGGCCGGCGGCGACCTCGGGCTGGTGCTGGCGAAGCGCTACGCCTTCGGTTCCGACGCGCCCGAGTCAGCGGTGCGATTCGTGCTGGAGCTGATCCAGTCGACGCCCATCGACGTCATCGCGCGCTTCTTCACCGTGCTGCGGGAGCACGACAAGGCGGACGCGCTGCCCGTGTTCGACCGGGTGCCGTCGCTGGTGCTCGCGGCCGACAAGGACCTGCTGCTGCCGCTGAAGTTCAGCCGCGCGCTGGCCGACGCGATCCCGAGCGCCGAGTTCGTCACCGTGCCGAACGCCGGACACGTCGTGATTCTTGAGCATCCGCACGAGGTGAACGCGGCACTGCGTAGGCTGGTGGACCGAGTCGAGGCGCGGCTGGGAAAGTCGTCGAACGCCTCGTAGTCGGACCGATGGAACGGGCAAAGGCGGAGCGCACGGTGGACGGCGGAGTCGAGGGCGCGGGCAGCGCCGCGGTGACGGTCGAGCGGGTCGAGGCGGAGGCCGCGCGGGACACGCAGGAGGTCGGCCGGCGGCTCGGCCGGCGGCTGCGCGCGGGCGATCTCGTCATCCTTTCCGGTGAACTCGGTGCCGGGAAGACGACCTTCACGCAGGGGCTCGCGGAGGGGCTGAACGTGCGCGGGCCGATCACCTCGCCGACGTTCGTCATCGCGCGCGTGCATCCCTCGCTGGGCGGCGGGGCGCCGCTGGTGCACGTGGACGCCTACCGGCTCGGTTCGCTCGCGGAACTGGACGATCTCGACCTGGACACCTCGGTCGAGGACTCGGTGACGGTGGTGGAGTGGGGCGAGGGCAAGGCCGAGGTGCTCTCCGGGCAGCGGCTCGAGGTGCGGATCGAGCGCGCGCGTGCGGACGACGCGGACAGCGTGGACGGCCCCGACCGCAGGGTGATCACGGTACTCGCGCACGGCGCGGGGATCGCGGACCGGTTCGCCGACGACTCCGAGAGCTGATTCGTCCCGCTGAATCGGACGACCCGCTCAGGGCAGGACGACGACCGTGGTGCCGACGCTGGAGAAGTTGAACAGCGCCTGCGCGTCGGCCTGAGCCATGCGGACGCCTCCGGTGCGCGAAGTCGGCGCCGGGGGCAGGCCGGTGACGTTGGCCACCGCGTCGAAGCCGAACGCCTTGTTGAACAGCACGACGTACTGAACCGGTGTGCCGTCGGTGCCGGTCACCTGGGACAGCTTGTTCGTCACCGTGAAGCTGCCGGTCGGCGCCGGCACGGTGCCCGGCACCACATTCATCGTGCGCGCGACTGTGTTGTTCGACGACACCAGCCAGATCCGCTTGGCGCCCTCGGCGTAGACGATGCGCGCGCCGGAGCCGGAGTTCGCCGGAAGCGCGGTCGGGTTCGTCGAGCCGCCGGTCGCCGATCCCGCGGACGCGTTCGCCGTCGGCTGTCCTGAGGCCGTGCTCGCGCCCTTGGCCGGGTTGTTCGACACCTGCGGAGCCGTCGCCGCGGCCTGGGCCGCCAGCACCGCGACGCCGAAGAGGGAGGCGATCGTCATCACCACGACCGAGTAGGTCGCACCATGGCCGGGCTTCTTCTTGCCCTGGCGCGAACGCTGCCGGGACGGCGGCGCGGCCGGCGGCTGGGCCGGTGCCGGCGGCGCCGAGGAGGAGAGGACTTCCCAAGACTGCTGGCGGGGATCCGCGCCGCGCTGAGGCTCCGTGCCGCGCTGAGGCATCGAACCGCCGCTGTAGCGGGGCGTCGTGGCGTGCGCGGACGAATCGCGCCCTCCGACACCGCGTCTGCCCATCGCGACTGCTCCTCCACCTTCGAACGACCTGTGTCATTCGCGTTCTGCGCGCCTCGATACACGCGCCGGGGACCCATCATGCCGTAACCGGCGGACCGTGAGGAGTGGGCACGATCGGGCGGTCGCCGTGCCGCGCGTGCCGGATAAGGCGCCCGGTGGGGCAATAATGGCTCCCGTGCTCCTCCTGGCTTTTGACACAGCGACCCCGGCCGTGACCGTCGCGCTGCACGATGGGACCCAGGTACTCGCCACGCACACCGAGCTCGACGCGCGACGCCACGGGGAATTGCTCTCTCCCGGCATCCGCTCCGTGCTGGCCGAGGCCGGGCGCGATCGGCGCGAGCTGACCGACGTCGCGGTCGGCGTCGGACCGGGCCCGTTCACCGGACTGCGGGTCGGCCTGGTGACCGCGCGGGCCCTCGGCGACGCGCTCGGCATCCCGGTGCACGGCGTGTGCACGCTGGACATCCTCGCCTCGGCGGTACGGCACGACGGCCCGTTCGCGGTCGCCACCGACGCGCGTCGCCGCGAGGTCTACTGGGCGCGTTACGCGGCCCCAGGCCAGCGGCTGACCGACCCGGCGGTGGACTGGCCGCACGTCGTCGCGCCGGAGGTGGCGGGCCTGCCGGTGGCCGGCGAGGGAGCGGTGAAGTACCCTGACGCGTTCGCTGAAGCGATCGAGCCGGTGTACCCGGACGCGGCCGACCTCGCCGAACTTGCGGCCCGTCAGCTGGCCGCCGGCGCCGCGCTGCTCGAACCGCTGCCGTTGTACCTGCGCCGTCCCGACGCGGTCGAGCCGGGTGCACGCAAGCCGGTGAGCCAGCCGGCGTTGCGGTGAGCACGCCGACGCAGCCTCGTCCGCCAAGCGCCGAACTGCCGCCGCGCACGGTGCTGCGGCCGATGCGGTGGTGGGACATCCCGGCGGTCACCGTGCTCGAACACGTGGCGTTCCCCGAGGACGCCTGGTCGGTCGGGATGTTCTGGTCGGAGCTCGCCGAGGTGGCGTCGCGCTGTTACCTGGTGGCGGAGGAGTTCGGCTCGGATCCCGAGCATCCGGACCGGCAGGGCCCGCGCATCGTCGGCTATGCGGGGCTGCTGGCCGGGATCGGGGAGGCCGAGGTGCAGACCATCGCGGTCGACCCGAAGCGGGAGGGCCGGGGTCTGGGCGCGGCGCTGCTCACCGCGCTGCTGCGGGAGGCGGCCCGGCGGCAGTGCGACGACGTGGTGCTTGAAGTGCGGGAGGACAACCCGCGGGCGCAGCAGCTGTACCGCAGATTCGGGTTCGTGCAGGTCGGGCTGCGCCGGGGCTACTACCAGCCCGCGAACGTGGACGCGCTGGTGATGCGCGCGTCGGGCGTCATCGAACGATTCGGAGAGGAAGACTGAGTTCAGTGACTCAAGGTTCTGTGACTCCAGGGACCGGGACGCTCGGCTCGGGGAGCGGCGACCTGCCGATCGTGCTCGGCTTCGAGACCTCGTGCGACGAGACCGGGATCGGCATCGTGCGCGGCACCGAGCTGCTCGCCGACGCGGTGGCCACCAGCGTGGACGAGCACGCCAGGTTCGGCGGCGTGGTGCCCGAGGTGGCCTCGCGCGCGCATCTCGAAGCGATGGTCCCTACGGTGCACCGCGCGCTGGAGACCGCGGGGCTCAAACTCTCCGACGTGGACGCGATCGCGGTGACGGCCGGTCCGGGTCTCGCCGGGGCGCTGCTGGTGGGCGTGGCGGCGGCGAAGGGGTACGCGCTCGCGCTGGACAAGCCGCTGTACGGCGTGAACCACCTGGCCGCGCACGTGGCCGTGGACCAGCTCGAGCACGGTCCGCTGCCTGAACCGTGTCTGGCGCTGTTGGTCTCCGGCGGGCATTCCTCGCTACTGCTGGTGCCTGACGTCACGTCGGACATCCGGCCGCTCGGCAGCACCGTGGACGACGCGGCGGGCGAGGCCTTCGACAAGGTCGCGCGGGTGCTCGGCCTCGGCTTCCCCGGCGGCCCGCTGATCGACCGGGCGGCGCGCGAGGGCGACGGCGCGGCGATCGCCTTCCCGCGCGGGCTGACCGGCCCCAACGACGCGCCGTTCGACTTCTCCTTCTCCGGCCTGAAGACCGCGGTCGCCCGCTGGGTCGAGGCGCGGGAGCGGGCCGGCGAGCCGGTGCCGATCGCGGACGTGGCGGCCTCGTTCCAGGAGGCAGTCGTGGACGTGCTCACCCGCAAGGCGATCCGCGCGTGCAAGGAGAACGGCGTCGATCACCTGCTGATCGGCGGCGGGGTCGCGGCCAACTCGCGGCTGCGCGCGCTCGCCGAGGAGCGGGCCGCCGACCAGGGCATCCGGGTGCGGGTGCCGCGGCCGAAGCTGTGCACCGACAACGGCGCGATGGTCGCCGCGCTCGGCTCGGAACTGGTGGCGCGCGGCGTGCGGCCCTCCCCGCTGGACCTGCCGGCCGACTCCTCGATGCTGATCACCGACGTGCTGGTCTGACGCGGTGCTGGTTCGCGGGGCTGGAGCGACTTGCGGGGGCGACGCGTGCGCGTGCTGATGTGGGAGGCGAAGGGCGACGCGGACGGCCTGATCGCCTGGTGGCGCGCGCAGGTCGAGCCGCAGCTGCCCGACGGCGCGTCAGCTGAGCTGTTCCGGTCGGCGGACCGCGTCGTGGCCCTGGTCCGGTTCAGCGGCGAGCGGATGACTGTGCCGGATCCACCGGAGGAGCTGACCGCACGGCCGCCGCACGCCTGGCCGTTCGAGACGGTGCCGATTGAAAGTGCGCCGTTCGAGAGCACCCCGATTGAAAGCGCGCCGCTCGAGGGCGCGCCGTCCGAGACGGGCGACTGATCAGGCCTTCATGCCGAGGGCGTCGAGCGCGGCCTGAAGTGATCGTGCGTAACCGCGTGAGGTGTACGTAGCGCCGGAGACAACGTTCACGTCGGCGCTCTGTGCCGCCAGCACCTCGGTGCGCAGCGTCTTCACGGCCCGGGTCGAGTAGTTCCACGAATCCGGGTTGTCGTGCGGCAGCTGAAGCGCCTTCACGTCGGTGATCCGGCCGCCGACCACGGTCACCTGGACCTGCACGATGCCGTGCGCGAGCACGACCTGCGGGCCGGTCGCGATGCGCGTCTGGCCCTGGGTGACTATGGTCACCGTCATCCCGGCGGCCTGCGCCTTGTTCCCGGCCTTCGCCGCGAGCAGAGCGAGCATGGCCAGCAGCGACGCGGTGATCACCACGGCGATGCGGCGCACACTCATCGGTAGTCCTCCTGCGGCAGAACTCATTCAACGCGGTACTGCCGGGCAGATGATGCCCCGTCACGAGGGGACAGGGCAAGACCCGGCTGCGGCAACGTTACCGCGATTCCCGGCCGGCACTTCTTGGCCGGCACTTTGCCAATCCCAACCCGACCCCAATCTCGTTAAGGCTCTTGACGAGCGTTGAGGGACGCCCTAGCGTTCACCCATCAATAAGGAAAGTTTCCTTACTCATGGAGAGGTGCGCATGGACCGGGACCACGACCTGGTCGGTCCGCCGGGCACGCCCAGCCTGCTGCGCGCCATCAACGACCGCACCGCGCTGTGGCTGCTCGCCGACCGCGGGCCGCTCTCGCGCACCCAGCTCGGCGCACTCGCCGGGCTCTCCAAGCCCACCGCCTCGCAGCTGATGGACCGCCTCGAGGCGGCCGGCCTGGTCGAAGCGGTGCTCGACGCCGAGCCCGCGCACGTGAACGGCAGCGCCGGGCGGACCGCCCGGCGCTACCGGCTGCGCGGTGCGGCAGCACACGTGGCCGGGCTCGACGTGACCGCGGCGCGCATCGTCGCCCGCGTGTGCGACCTGTCCGGGCGAACCGTCGGCGAGGCGACCCTCGTGACGCCAGGGCGCTCGGCCAGCGGCACCGTCGACCGGGTGCGCGAGGCGCTGACCGCGGCCTGCGCGACCGCCGGGATGGACATCAGCACCCTGCACCACGTCGTCATCGGCATCGGCGGCGCCATCGACCCGGGCACCGGCCGGCTCGGCTTCGCCCGCCACCTACCCGGCTGGCACGAACCCGACCTGCTCGCCCGGCTGCGTACCGAGCTGACCGGACCCGGTTCCCCGGACCCGCGCGTCGATGTCGAGAACGACGTGAACCTGGTGGCGGTCGCCGAGCAGACGATCGGCGCCGGACAGGGCGCTCGCGACGTCGTCGTGCTCTGGGTCGCCGAGGGCATCGGCGCCGCCGTCATCATCGACGGCAAGCTGCACCGCGGCGCGACCGGAGGAGCCGGCGAGGTCGGCTACATGCCGGTGCCGGGCGCCCCGGTGGTCCGCAGCATCGGCCGCGGCACCACCGGCGGCTTCCAGGCCCTGGCCGGCGGCCCCGCGGTGCTGAAACTGGCCCGGCAGCACGGATTCACTGGCGCTGATCCGCAGTCCGCGGTGGCCCGCGCGGTCGAGGCGATCGCCGCGCCCGCGGCTGCGCCGGTAGCCGTCCAGCAGGCGGCGCGCCGACTTCTTACCGAGCTGGCCGACCGGCTCGCCACCGGCCTGGCCCCGATCGTGGCCGTGCTCGACCCGGAACTGATCGTGCTCACCGGCGCCATCCCGCGCTCCGGCGGCGCCCCGCTGCGCGAACTGGTCGCCGAGGCCCTGCACGGCATGGCCATCCCAAGACCCCGCCTGGTCGAGTCCGCGCTCGCGGACAACCCGGTGCTCGCCGGGGCGATCCACGCGGCCCTCGCGGCGACCAGGGAGGCGGTGTTCGACACGAGCGCCGGCACTCCGGTCCCCGCCTGACTGCACCCATCTGCACGACACGGCACGACCCGGCACGACCTGGCACCACCCGCACCGCCTGATTGCACCGCACAGCTCCACTCACCAGCACAGCCCCACCGCACCGCCCGGCTCACCTCCCGAACCGCTCCACGAACCCGCGAAGGAGTTCCGCCCGTGTCGCACCTGCGTCGCATGACCGGCCCCGCGGCCGCGATAGCCGCGGTCCTGACCGCTGCGGCCTGCGCCGGCAACACCGCGCCCGCGCAGCAGAAGATCACCGCCGTGGACCCATATCCCACGAGCAAGCCCGACGTCACCATCAACCTCTGGCACGGCTTCTCCGAGGGCTCGGAGAACGACGCGTTCAACGCGATGGTCGCCAGCTTCGAGAAGGCCCACCCCAACATCCACGTGAAGACCACAGGCAACATCACCGACACCCAGATCCAGCAGGGCATCAAGGCCGGCGGATCGCAGTCCCCGGATGTCGCGGTCTCCTTCACCACCGACGACGTCGGCACTTACTGCTCCACCGGCGAGTGGATCAACCTCAAGCAGGACCTGGCCGCTGCGCAGATCGATGTGGCCAAGACCTTCCCGGCCCCGCTGATCAACTACACCCAGTACCAGGGCGACCAGTGCGCGCTGCCACTGGAGAACGACGCGTACGGGCTCTACTACAACAAGAGTTTCTTCCAGCAGGCCGGGCTCACCGACCCGCCCAAGACCCTCTCCGAGCTGCAGGCCGACGCGCTCAAGCTGACCCAGAAGAACCCCGACGGCTCGTTCAAGCGGATCGGCTTCTTCCCCTCCTTCGCGTACTTCGAGCAGGTGCCGGGCCACTTCACCTCGATCTTCCACCTCAAGTGGCAGGGCCCGACGCACAACTCCGAGCTCGCCTCGGACCCCGGCTTCACCGCGATGCTCAACTGGCAGAAGAGCTTCGAGGACGCCATCCTGAACCAGGCCCCGAAGTCGACCGCCAAGCAGCTGACCGACTTCATGAACAAGTCGATGAGCGCGGGCGAGTTCACCGCCGGACAGAACCCGTTCGAGACCGGCGCCGTCGCGATGTCCATGGACGGCGAGTGGCGCAACGCGAATCTGAAGGCTGAGACGCCGAACCTGTCCTACGGCACCGCGCCCTTCCCGGTGCAGGACACCGACACGGCCTCCTACGGCGGCGGGTACGTGACCGGCACCGTCATCGGCATCTCCTCGCGCAGCGCGCACCAGGACGCCGACTGGGAGCTGGTGAAGTACCTGACCACGAACACGGACACCCTGGTCACCTTCGCGAACGCGATCCAGAACGTGCCGTCCACCATCGCCGCCCTCGCCTCGCCGCAGCTGACCCAGAACCCGAACTTCCAGACCTTCGTGAAGATCTCCGGCAACCCGAACTCGGCCACCACCCCGGCCTCGCCGAACGGCGGCCAGTACCAGCAGACCGCGCAGACCTGGATCGCGACCTGGGAGGCGGGTCAGGTCTCTGACCTGTCCTCGGCGCTGGCCGCACTCGACGCGCAGATCGACAAGGACACCCAGGCCGGCGTGCGCCCCAGCGGCAGCTGACCTCAGACGGATCGAGGCTAGAGACAATGGCAACGCCCGTCCTCGCCCTGCCCGGGCGCAGGAGGAAGCGGGCCGACCTTCCGGCGGCGCTGCGTGCGAAGCGCCGCCGGGAGGGCCTGGCCGCCCTGGGCTTCCTCTCCCCGTGGCTGCTCGGCTTCAGCGTGTTCTTCGCTTACCCGCTGATCGCCGCGGTCTACTTCTCCTTCTACTACTACGACCAGTTCAACGCCCCGGTGTGGGTGGGCCTGAAGAACTGGGACTACATCCTGTTCAACTTCCCGGACTTCGTCACCGGGCTGAAGAACACCCTGTGGCTCGTGGTGGTCATGGTCACCCTGCAGACCGTGTTCGGGCTCGGAGTCGCCATGCTGATCACCAAGATCAAGCGCGGCGGCAACCTGTTCCGTACCCTGTTCTACCTGCCCTACCTGGCCCCGCCGGTCATCTCAACGCTGGTATTCGTGTACCTCTTCGACGCGGGCGGCCCGGTCAACACGATCCTGGCGCACCTGGGCGTGCACAACCCGCCCGGCTGGTTCAACTCGCCGACCTGGTTCAAGCCCTCCCTGACGCTGCTCTCCCTATGGGGCATCGGGAACACGGTGGTCATCTTCTTCGCCTCGCTGCTGGACGTGCCGAGGGAGCAGATGGAGGCGGCGATGCTGGACGGCGCCGGGCCGGTCAAGCGGTTCCGCTTCGTCACGCTGCCCGCGATCCAGCCGGTCATCCTGTTCTCGGTGGTCACCGGCGTGATCTACACGATGCAGTACTACACGCAGGCGATCGTGGCCGGCGAGGTGGCCAGCGGGCACGTGGCCACCGCGGGTACCACCCTTGACATCGGCTATCCGCTCGGCTCCAGCCTCACCGTGCCGCAGCTGATCTACCAGCAGGGCATCTTGAACGCGAATACGGGTCCTGCCTGTGTGCTCTCGATCCTGCTGTTCGCGATGACGATGCTGTTCACGCTCATTCTGTTGCGGCGCAAGAACGGATTGGTGGGAGGGGACTGATGGCAGCCGTGATGTCGCCCCCGGTCACACCGCACGCCGGGGTCAAACGCACGGCCCGCTCGGCGGCGCGCCGCCGGCGCGCGCTGGAGTGGATCGCGGTGCACTCGCTGGCGATCGTCGCCGCGGTGTTCTTCGCCGGGCCGTTCTTCTTCCTGGTGGTCACCTCGGTGATGCCGGACAACCAGGCGCTGTCCGGGGCGCTGTGGCCCTCGCACTGGCAGTGGTCGAACTTCCGCGACGTGTGGGACCGGGCCGGCTTCCTGACCTGGTACAAGAACACGCTGCTGTACGCGGTGCCGGTGACGGTGCTGACCGTGGTCTCCTCGGTGCCGGTCGCCTACGCGCTGGCGAAGTTCAAGTTCCGTTTCCGCCGCGCCGCGATGATCGTGCTGGTCTCCGCGATGATGATCCCGCCGCAGGTGACCGTGATGCCGATGTACCTGCTGTGGACCAAGCAGTTCGGGCTCGGCGGCACGCTCTGGCCGCTGATCGTGCCGACCGCCTTTGGTGACGCCTACTCGATCTTCCTGCTGCGGCAGTTCCTGCTGACCGTGCCCAAGGAGTACATCGACGCGGCGAAGGTGGACGGCTGCGGAGAGATCAGGACCCTGCTGCGGGTGGTGGTGCCGATGATCCGGCCCGCGATCGCGGCGGTGGCGCTGTTCCAGTTCTTCTACGCCTGGAACGACTACTTCGGC
Source organism: Actinocrinis sp. (assembly GCF_035653575.1). GTDB lineage: Bacteria > Actinomycetota > Actinomycetes > Streptomycetales > Catenulisporaceae > Actinocrinis. Next base: position 93,750 of record NZ_DASRBQ010000056.1, on the reverse strand, counting down.
CCGCAGGTCTACGTCGGACCCAACCCGGGCAACTGGACCCTCGCCCTCGGCCTGGAGACCTTCCACGCCGCGCACCACGTGGACTGGAACCTGATGATGGCCGCGAACCTCATGGTCATCGCGCCGATCGTGGTCGTGTTCTTCTTCGCGCAGAAGGTTTTCGTCGAGGGTGTGACATTGACAGGAGTGAAGGGCTGATGAAGCTCGCGATCATCGGGGGCGGCTCGACGTACACGCCGGAGCTCGTCGACGGTTTCGCCCGGCTGCGCGCCGAGCTGCCGATCACCGAGCTGGCGCTGGTCGACCCGGCGGCCGACCGGCTCGAGGCCGTCGGCGCCGTCTCCCGCCGGATCTTCGCCAAACAGGGACACCCCGGCAGGGTGCTGACCACTGACTCGGTGGAGGAGGGCGCCGACGGAGCCGACGCGGTGCTCTTCCAGCTGCGCATCGGTGGCCAGGCGGCACGCAACGTGGACGAGACGCTGCCGTTGCAGTTCTGCTGCGTGGGGCAGGAGACCACCGGCGCGGGCGGCCTGGCGAAGGCGCTGCGCACGGTGCCGGTGGTGCTCGATCTGGCGGACCGGGTGCGCAAGGTGGCCCCGGAGGCGCGGATCGTCGACTTCACCAACCCGGTCGGCATCGTCACCCGGGCGCTGCTCGACGCCGGACACGACGCGGTCGGCCTGTGCAATGTGGCGATCGGCTTCCAGCGCCGGTTCGCCGCCGAGCTGGGCGTTACGCCGGAGCGCATCCAGCTCGACCATGTCGGCCTCAACCACCTGACCTGGGAGCGCGGCGTCAAGCTGGACGGCGAGGAGATCCTGCCGAAGATCATCGAGGAGCACGCCAAGGAGATCGCCGAGGGGAATGAGATCCCTGAGGAGGTCATCCATCACCTCGGCATGATCCCGTCCTACTACCTGCGCTACTACTACATGCACGACCAGGTGGTGGAGGAGGAGCGCAGCGCGCCGTCGCGGGCCTCGGAGGTCGCCGCGATCGAGGAGAAGCTGCTGACGATGTACCGGGACCCGGCGGTGGACGAGAAGCCGGAGCTGCTGGCCAAGCGCGGCGGCGCGTTCTACTCGGAGGCGGCGGTGCAACTGCTCGCGTCGCTGGTCGGCGGGAAGGGCGACGTGCAGGTGGTCAACGTGCGCAACGAGGGCACGCTGCCGTTCCTGGACGACCGGGCGGTCGTCGAGGTCTCCGCGACAGTCAGCGGATCAGGGGTCGAACCCCTGCCGCAGGCGCCGCTCCCCGCGCATCTTCGAGGCCTGATCGCGCACGTGAGCGCGTACGAGGAACTGGCCCTCGACGCGGCGATCCGCGGCGGCCGGGACCGGGTGTTCGGCGCGCTGCTGGCGCACCCGCTGATCGGGCAGGCCGATCTGGCCGACAAGCTCGCCGACGCGCTGATCGCCGCCAATGCGAAGCACCTGCCGTGGGCGGAGCCCAAGTGACCGTGAGCACCAAGCAGACGGAGTCGGCGGGGGGAGCCGGGGCTGCGTCCCGGGCCGGAACCGTGCTCGCCATCGACGGCGGGAACAGCAAGACCGATGTACTGCTCGTGGACGACGAGGGGAAGGTGATCGCGAGCGCGCGCTCCGGCGGCTTCACCCCGCAGTCCAGCGGCGTGGACGCGGCGATCGCGGTGGCCGCGCAGGCGGTGGCCGAGATCCGGGCGAAGCTGGGCCTGCCCGAGGAGTCCGCGGCGAGCACCGGCTCCGTCCGCCCGCTGGACTCGGCGGACGGCCTGTCTCCGGGCTCTTCGGCCCCGCTGGCCCGCCACCTTGCGGCCTACGTCGCCGGCGCGGACCTCCCGGTCGAGGAGGAAGCGTTAGCGGTCGCCTTCGCGGCCCAGGGCTGGGCCGACACGGTCGAGGTCGGCAACGACACCTTCGCGCTGCTGCGCGCCGGGGCGACCCGGCCGTGGGGAGTGGCGGTGGTGTGCGGCGCCGGCGTCAACTGCGCCGGCATCGGACCGGACGGCACACGGGCCAGGTTCCCCGCGCTCGGCCGCATCTCCGGAGACTGGGGCGGCGGCCACCACCTCGGCGAGGAGGCGCTCTGGCACGCGATCCGCGGCGAGGACGGCCGCGGCCCGCGCACCCTGCTCACCGAGGCGGTCGCCGGGCACTTCGCCCGACCGTCCGCGGAGGCGGTATCGCTCGCGCTGCACTTCGGCGAACTGGAGGGCGACCGGCTTAACGAGCTGTCCCCGGTCCTGCTCGCGGTGGCGGCGCAGGGCGACCCGGTCGCCCTCGCCGTAACGGACCGGATGGCCGAGGAGATCGTCACGCTGGCGAGGGTCGTGCTCGGACGGCTGGGCATCGCGGACCGCGCGGCGGAGGTCGTCCTCGGCGGCGGAGTGCTACGTGCCCGCGTCCCGGTCCTGATGGACCGCATCGCCGCGCGTGCCGCCGCCGAGATCCCGCGTGCAGAACTGGTCGTCGTGGAGGAGCCGCCGGTCGTCGGTGCAGCGCTGCTCGGTCTGGAGACTCTGGGCCTCACCGGCGTGGTGCGGTTCTAGGCGGTGGTCCGGGCGCGGCAGCCCTGGTCCTGAGCGGTCACTTGGCGTGGTGTGAGGGGCGGCGCGGCGCGGCGCCCGGGTTGCTCGGATCACCGTTCCGATTGGTGGTCCACTTCGCCTGCTCTAATTGAGCTTGCTCACCGTCATCAGGCAAGCGCAATCGGTGCCTTGGCCGATCGACCCAGGGCGGCGTGATTGAGTCTGCGAGAATACTGATTGAGTTTACTGATATGTTTCGTGGTCAGGTAGGCTCAGTCGAGAAGTCGCTGCCGGACTCACTGGTGCTGATTGGGCCTACCACCACCGGCGGTGTGTATCGATTGAATCTGCTTGTGGGTCAGGTAAGCGCAATCGAAGGCAGGGCTGGCGGGTGGGCTCGGCAGGGTTCATCGAGAATCGATGCTGAACCGTCTGACTCTCAGGCGCCGATTGAGCTTACTTACTCACTTCATGGTTAGGTAAGCTCAATCGAGATGCGGTGAGCGCTGGTTGAGCTCTGCGGCAGAGTGATGCAGCCTGCTTACTGAGTTTGCTTGCCCGGGTAGGTAAGCGCAATCGATGCCTTGGCCGATCGACACATGCCTGATGGTGTCTAGTGTCCATTGGCCCGCAGGACAGCACGACTGAGTCTGCGAAGTGCCGATCGAGCTTACTTGCTCATTTCATGGTTAGGTAAGCTCAATCGTGAGAGCGGGCTAGGGTACAGTCGATGCTTGCAGCGGAGTGGCGCGGTCTGCCTTACTGAGCTTACTTATCTGGAAAGGTCAGAACAGCACGATTCAGCGCGCGAGGTACTGATTGAGCTTACTGATATGTTTTGTAGTCAGGTAGGCTCAGTCGAGAAGTCGCTGCCGGACTCACTGGTGCTGGTTGGGCTTACCATCACCGGTGGTGTGTATCGATTGAGCCTGCTTGTGGGTCAGGTAAGCGCAATCGAAGGCAGGGCTGGCGGGTGGGCTCGACAGGGTTCATCGAGAATCGATGCTGAGCCGCTTGACCTTCATGTGCCGATTGAGCTTACTTACTCAGCAGATAAGCTCAATCGAGATGCGGTGAGCGTTGATTGAGTCTTGCGAAAGACTGATGCAGTCTGCTTACTGAGTTTGCCTACCTGATTGGTAAGCGCAATCGAGGGCTGGTCCGGTCGCCGCCGATTGAGCTTACTTACTCATCGTATGGCCAGGTAAGCTCAATAGAGCCGCGTGGAGTGTTGATTGAGCTTACTTACCTGGAAAGGTAAGCTCAATCGACGGTCGGACTAGCGGGTGCTCGACGGTGCCTTCTTCGAGAGTCGACACTGAGGGGCCTAGCCTTCGGGGCATCGATTGAGCTTACTTATTCATCCTATAGCTTAGGTAAGCTCAATCGCGGGGCGTGGGGTGGTGATGCTTGCCTGTGTGCAATTTGCTGCGACACGTATACCGATTGAGCTTACTTATTCAGTGAAGTGGTAGGCGCAATCGCATGTCGCACGTCAGCTGTGGCTGGTTAGCGCTTCGACCGACCATCTTTGGTCATCGCCACGTCCGCTGAGCTAGCTGAGCTAAATGGCGGGCGGCCGGATCCGGGGCGACGGTTGTCCGGTTCAGCTGGACACACCGTCGTTCGGACCGGCCGCCGCGCGGGGCTTCGTGCTTAGACCTTAGATGAGCTCGGCCTCGAGGCTGATCGGGACCGCCTTGAGTGCCTGGGAGACCGGGCAGCCCTCCTTGGCCTTCGCGGCGAAGTCGGCGAACTCGTCGGCGGTGATGCCGGGGACCGAGGCCTTGACGCTCAGGCGGATGGCGGTGATGCCGGTGCCGGGCTGGAAGTCCACCTCGGCGGCGGTGTCCACGGTGGCCGGCGGGTTGCCCGCTTGGGCCAGCGCGTGCGAGAGGGCCATCGAGAAGCAGGTGGAGTGGGCCGCCGCGATCAGCTCCTCCGGGGAGGTGACCCCATTGGGCTCCGCCGAGCGCGCCGCCCAGGTCACCGGGTAGCTGCCCAGACTGGACGAGTTGAACGAGACCTCGCCCTTGCCCTCCAGCAGGCTGCCTTCCCAGTGTGCCGCGGCCTTGCGAGTCGTTGCCACAGTTCCACTCCGATCCGTTCGAACGATCTGAGTAATCGTCAGATGACGTTGGACGAGCCCTTTTGACTCAGTCGCCATCCTAGGCGGAGTGGGTTGCCGCGGCCTTGCGGCGGTACACCGATAGGGCGGTACACCGATGTGGCGATACGGTGGCACTGCGGCACGGCGCGCTGCGATCGTTGGGCTCGGTCAGGACGTCTTGCGCAGGACGTAGATCCCGAAGCCGTCCTCGTAGATCACCTTGTACTTCGCGCCGGGGTGTCGCTGCTGCTCGAAGCCCGGAACATCCGTTATCGGCGGGCTGAAGCCGGAGACCACCTGGTCGAACACCACGTACTCGGGCGCGGTCGGGCCGGCGGGGTTGCCTACCCAGAACGTGTCGTCGCGTGCGGAGAGCGGCGCGAGCATGTTGATCGTCGTCTCGACCGTTACGCCGTCCGGGACCAGCGACATCGCGTGGCTGAGCGCCTGGGTGCGCGCGTCGAAGGTGAACGTGTTGGGGTCGAAGAGTTGGTTGTAGGGGAATTGCTGCACCAGGGCGAGCGAGACGGCGAGCATGGCGACGGCGCCGTGGTTGGACATGGCCATGCTCACTCTTCGGGCCCCGCGGCGTAGGGCGCCTGCGATGTCCGGGAGCGGACCCGCGGTGCGGGCACGCACGATGCCGTCTGCCGCCGCGACGAACAGGATCGGCATCAGGATCGCGTTGTAGTGCCAGGTGGTGCCCCAGAACGTCGAGTTGGTCGTTATGAACCGCGAGCCGAGGTTCGGGACCGCCAACAACACCAGCGGCGAGCGCAGCGCCACGAACGCGGTGATGGCCAGCAGCAGGAAGATCAGCTCCAGCTTGCCGCCGGCGTTCTGCATGCTCTGCCCGATCAGGCAGGTGATCGGCTTGGCGCCGCCAGGCTGGGTCGGGTCCGCACAGCCGCCCTTGTTCCAGTATTCGTACTGGTGGGTGGGGCTGAGCGAGGGAATGATCCAGTAGATGGCCAGGAGGGAGCCGGCGGTACCTGCGGCGGAGAGCACGGCGCCGAGCAGGGTGCGGCCGTAGAGGATGAGGGCGATGCCGATCGGGAGGACGACCGTTATCCCGAGGTCTTCTTTGCACAGAAGCAGCGGGAGCGCCCACAGCGCGGCGGCCATGTGTTTGCCCCGCAACATGGCGCACATCGAGAAGGCGATCAGCGGGACCGCGAACGCGATCTCGTGGAAGTCCGCGTCAATCGCCTCGGCCAAGCCGAACGACAGGCCGTACGCGGCGCCGAGCGCGTACCCGGCGCCGGTGCTGATCCGTTCGGCGCCGAAGCGCACGATCGGGACGGCGGCGATGGCGAACAGGAACGCCTGCGCGACGAGCAGCGTGACCGGGGTCGGGAAGATCAGGAAGAACGGGCCGATCAGCGCGACGATCGGGCTGAAGTGCTCGCCGAGGATCTCGTAGCCTGGCGAGCGCGCGTCGTCGATCGGCGCGTGGAAGTGCGCGTACTGCTTGACCTCCTCGGTGAACAGGCCGAGGTCCCACGAGGTCGGGGCGAAGCGGTAGAAGCGGGCCAGCGAGATCAGCAGGTAGACCGTCATCAGACCGGCTACCAACAGCCACGGGCCGTAGGTCTGAAGCGACCAGCGGGGCGGGAACGTGGGGAAGCGGCGGCGCGAGGGGGCCGTCTCCGCAGACTCGGGTGCCGTTTCGGCGGCAGTCTCGGAGGCCGTTTCGGCGGCGATGCCGTGCGGTTCGGGCGAGGCCTCGGGGCGGGTCTCGGTCAGCGTCGGGCCCGAATCCGATGCGGCGGTTTCCGGGCTCTCGGGAGCTTCATCCGCATTGGTATAGGCCATGGGGCGTAGGGTATCGACCGATTCGTGACATGGCCAAGAGCCGACACCCGACACGGGGATCACTTAGGGCGTGTTCGGGCGTGGTCGCTGCGGGGGCCGAGAATGGGCTGCGTGGAGATCGGTGACTTTACGGCGCTGCTCGAGCCGGTAGGCCAGGAACTCTTGACGGAGTTGAGCGGGGGCGCCTACGCCGAGGCGGCAGCGTTGTCGCTGGCGTCAAAGCTGCGTGACCGCTATCCAGCGCCCTTGGTCGCGACGGCGTTAACGCAGGCTCGGCTGCGCTCGCACGCCGAGGCCAAGTTCGGTTCGGCCGCCGCGACCATGTACTTCACGGCTCAGGGACTTGAGCAGGCGACGCGGCGCTCCGTCGCCGAGTGGCGGGCACGCCGCTACGCGTCGGCCGGCGTGCGGCGGGTCGCGGACCTGTGCTGTGGGATCGGAGGCGACGCGCTCGCGTTCGCGGCGGCGGGAATCGACGTGCTCGCGGTGGACCGGGATCCGGTCACCTGTGCGGTGGCCGAGGCCAACGTGCGGGCTGCCCGGCTGGCCGATCGGGTCGAGGTGCGGTGCGCGGACGTCACGAAAGTTGCACTCGACGGCTGCGACGCCGTCTTCCTCGATCCGGCCCGGCGCGGTGATCGCGGACGCGTCTTCGACCCGGCCGGGTACTCGCCGACCTGGGGGTTCGTGCTTGAGCTCGCCGAACGGGTCGAGGAGCTCGGGGTGAAGGTCGCGCCGGGCATCCCGCACGAGCTGGTGCCGGACGGAGCGGAGCCCGAGTGGGTGTCCGAGCGGGGCGAGGTGAAGGAGGCCGGGATCTACTTCGGCCGGCTGGCGCTGGCCGGGGGACGGCGGCGCGCGACTGTGCTGCCGGGGCCGTGGACGATGGTGGCGAGGGGGATCGGAGATCCCGAGCCGGGGCCCGTGCAGCGGTACCTGTACGAGCCGGACGGCGCGGTGATCCGGGCGCGGCTGATCGGCGAACTGGCCCAGGATCTTGAGGCGCGGACGGTCGATAAGACCATCGCCTACCTGACCGGCGACCACCTCGTGGAGACGCCGTTCGCCTCGGCGTATGAGATCACTGACGTGCTGCCGTTCCACGTCAAGCAGTTGCGCGCGATGGTGGCGGAACGCGGGATCGGCGTGCTCACGGTCAAGAAGCGCGGCGCGGACATGGACCCGGCAGTGCTGCGCAAGCAGCTGCGGCCCGCCGGACCGAATTCGGCGGTGCTGATCGTCACACGCGTCCTCGGCGCGCATATCGCCTTGCTCGGGCAACCTGCGCGCCCATCGGGCTGACCGCGGTCTTGGTGGACGGCGTGAGGAACGAGAAGTGCACTTGCGCGCCACCGAGCGGGGAGCGGTCGATGTGCAGCGAGCCGCCGGTGCGTTCGGCCAGCTTGCGCACGATGTCCAGGCCGAGGCCGGTCGAGCCCACCCGCCCGGAGCCCTCGCCCCGGCGCACCGCGCGGTCCGCGTCGTCGAGGCCCGGCCCGGCGTCGTCGACCAGGATCGCCACCGAGCCGTTGCCCTGATGCACCGTGACCTGGAACGCGGTGCCTTCGGGCGTGTGCCGGAAGACGTTGCCGAGCACGGCATCGAGGGCGGCGGCCAGCTCGGGGGCGGCGACCGGGACGTGCACGGGCCCGGACGTGCCGACCACCTGCCACAGCCGCTCCTGATCCTCGGCCAGCGCCGACCAGAACTCCATCCGTTCCGCGACCACCGCGGCCACGTCGCAGGACCCTGACGTCGTGGTGCCGCCGCGCGCGGCCCGGATGATCTGGTCGACCTCCGATTCCAGCTTGGCGACCGCCTCCCGCGTGGACGCCGCGTTCGGCACGTCCCCGAGCGCCTGGGCGTTGAGCCGCAACGCGGTCAGCGGCGTGCGCAGCCGGTGCGAGAGGTCCGCCACGAGCTCCCGCTCGGCGGCGAGCAGGTGCACGACGCGGTCCGCCATCGTGTTGAAGGCATCGCCAGCTTCGCGCAGCTCGTTCGGGCCGTCGGCGTCCACGCGGACCGTGGTGTCCCCGTCGCCGAGCTTGCGCGACGCCTCGGCCAGGTGCCGGGCCGCGCCGACCACGCGGGTGGCCAGCCGGTCCGCGACCAGCGTGGAGCCGGCGACCAGCACGAGCGCGACCGCGCTGAGGATCAGCCAGCCGCGCACCACGCCCTGATGGATCTTCCCGGCGTCGATGTAGACCTCGATCAGGGTCAGCTTGCCGCCGTCGACCACCTCCGGCTGCACGAGCACCGAGCCGCCGGGCACCGCCAAGGTCTCCGCGCGGCCCTGCGCCGAGACCACGCTCAACTGCGCCGGGCTCGCGTGGCTCGTGCCGAGCACGACGCCGCCGGGCAGGCTCAGCGCGATGTCCTGCGCCCCGGACATGGTCTCCAGCGCGCCCTGCAGCTGCGTGCGGTCCATGGTGACGGCCAGCAGCGGCTCGATCGCGGCGATCCGCGCCTGAGCGTCGGCGAAGGCGCGCTGCGCGGCGATGTGGTCGATCGCGAAGCCGAGCGGGATCAGGAAGGCGAGGGCGACCATGCTGGTGACCGCGAGGGCCACCCTCGCCAGCGCCCACCTCATCGGGGTCCGCTCTTCATCGCGTGCTCACTGCCCGTCCCTGTTCATCGCGCCGGCGGTTCGGTCAGCCGGACGCCCACGCCGCGCACCGTGTGCAGGTAGCGCGGGGCGCTGGCCCGCTCGCCGAGCTTGCGCCGCAGCCAGGACAGGTGCACGTCGATGGTTTGGTCGTCGCCATAGGGCAGCTGCCAGACCTCGGTCAGCAGCTCGCGCCGGGTGACCACCTCGCCGGGCCGGGCGGCCAGGTAGGCCAGCAGGTCGAACTCGCGGCGGCTCAGGTCCAGCGGCCGGCCGTCGAGTCGTGCCTCGCGCCGCCGCGGGTCGACTTCGAGACCGCCGATACGCAGCGCGGCGGGCGCCTGGCCGGAGCCGGTACGGCGCAGCAGCGCGGCAATGCGCGCGGCGAGATGCCCGCCGGAGAACGGTTTGACCAGATAGTCGTCCGCGCCGGCGTTCAGCAACCGGATGATCTCAGCCTCATCGTCGCGGGCCGTCGCGATAATGACCGGAACCCGGGTGATTGCGCGTAGCATCTTCAGCGTCTCGGAGCCGTCCAGGTCCGGCAGCCCGAGATCGAGCACGATGATGTCACCCGGATCGCGGCTGGCCTCGCGCAGCGCGGCGAGCGCGGTCCCGGCGCTGCGCACCGCGTGCCCGAATGCGGTGAGCTGATGGATGACCGCAGACCGGACGTCTGGATCGTCTTCGACCAGGAGCACGTTCGCCATAGCGTGGCACCGTATTCCATGGCCGGTTGAGAGGGAACCAGTGGCCCTGAATGCGTCGGGCGGCAAGCGGCGCGCACCGCTCGCTGTCGCGGCATGGGCCGGGGCCACCGCGGTGGCTTCCGCCGTGGCGTGGCTCGGCGTCGACTCGGTGCTCATCCCGGCGGCCGAGACCCCGCCGGCAGTGCTCGCGGCCGGAGCCAAGACCAGCCCGGTGCCCATGCCCTCGCCGCCGGCCGGGCTCGGCACGGGCGGCACGCACGTGTCCGTGGGCACCTCGCCGTCGCCGGAACGCAGCAGGTCACACGCCGCCGCCTCGCCCTCGACGTCCGCCTCCGCGACGCCCTCGCCGAGCAGCTCGCTGTCGCGGTACCAGACCGCGGGCGGCGTGGTGGTGCTGGCGATCTCGGCGCACCTGGTCACGCTGGTGTCGGCGACCCCGGCGGCCGGGTATTCGGTGCAGAACTGGTCGGCCGCCGGCTGGCTGCGCGTCGACTTCAGCCAGGGCTCGACCACGTATTCGGTCTTCGCCACGTGGAACGGGTACACCCCCCAGGTCCAGGTCGTCGGCCCGAGCCCTTCGTCCTGAGGGCCCGCTCGGTAGCCGCGCGGTTTCGTCTTGCTCATCCCGTGCCGCGCGCCGGGCCCATCTCATCACCGACCGCGCCCGCTCCGAACCCCGGCGGCCCGCCCCGGCCGCACCCTGAACCCGTCTTAGGGCGAGCTTAATGATCGAGGGCTGTCAGCCGGTGCCCAGTTCAATACGGTGAGGTCCGCACCAGCCGGGCCGCGGCCGCGAACCGCGTCCCGGACCGTCTCGACCCCACCGAGAGGACCAGCTCATGGGCAGCCATGCCGCGTCGCAGGACGGGCGCTCGACGCGCTCACGGCGCTTGAATCGGCAGGCGCGAGTCAAGCTCGCCGCCGCGGGGACGGGCGTGACCGTGCTTGCCGTGGGCGCCGGCTTCGTCATGGCCACCGGGGCGAGCGCGGCGGCCCCGGCGGTGACCTTCGCCGAGACCAGCTCCTGGGATGGCGGCTACGTCGGCCAGTACACGATCGCGAACAGCAGCTCGTCGGCGATGTCCACCTGGAAGGTCGGCTTCACGCTGCCGGCCGGATCGACCGTGACCAGCCTGTGGAACGGTACCGAGACGGCGGCGGGGCAGAGCTACACGGTCACCCCGGCGAGCTGGAACGCGAACATCCCGGCCGGAGGCAGCGTCAGCTTCGGCTTCGAGGTCTCCGGCACCGGCCAGCCGAGCGGCTGCACCATCAACGGCGCCGCGTGCGTCGGCGGCTCGACGCCGAGCAGCGGTAAGCCGTCGATCCCGGCTTCGCCGAGCTCCAAGCCGTCGATTCCGGCTTCGCCAACGCCTTCAAAGCCTGCTTCGCCGAGTCCGTCGGCGTCACAGAGCTCTGCGCCGCCACCGCCATCCGGTGCGTTCGGCAAGTTCGCCCCTTACGCGGATCTGTCGCTGTACCCGCTGTACAACCTTTCGGCCAGCGCGTCCGTCGAAGGCGCCAAGTTCTTCAACCTGGCCTTCATCACCACCAACGGTGCCTGCAATCCGGAATGGGGCGGCGTCACCGCGCTCAACGACTCGTCAATCAGCGCTGATATATCCGCGCTGCGTGCCGCGGGCGGCGACGTGCGCGTGTCCTTCGGCGGCGCGTCAGGGACCGAACTCGCGCAGTCCTGCTCCTCGGCCTCGTCGCTGGCGGCCGCGTACCAGAAGGTGATCAGCGCCTACTCGCTCAAGTACATCGACTTCGACGTCGAGGGCGCCGCGGTCGCCGACTCCGCCTCGATCAACCTGCGCAACCAGGCGATCGCGACCCTGGAGGCGAACAACCCGGGGCTGAAGGTCTCGTACACGCTCCCGGTACTGCCCTCCGGCCTGACCAGCCAAGGGGTATCGGTGCTCAGCTCGGCCAAGGCCGCCGGTGTGAACCTCGACGCCGTCAACGTCATGGCGATGGACTACGGCGCCTCGTTCACCGGCGACATGGCCACCCTCGCCGAGCAGGCGGCGAGCGCCACGGCCGGCCAGATCCAGTCGGTGTGGACCTCGCTCTCGGCGTCGCAGGCCCTTGCGAAGCTGGCCGTCACCCCGATGATCGGCGTCAACGACGTCAACTCGGAGAGCTTCTCGGTCGCCGACGCCTCCGCGCTGGCGAGCTGGGCCAAGAGCAAGAATTTGGCCTGGCTCTCGTTCTGGTCGGCGACCCGCGACAAGCAGTGTGCCGGCGGGGCGGCGGCCTTCGCCAGCGCGACCTGCTCCTCGGTGGTGCAGACCGCGGGCGCCTTCGGGCAGGCGATGAGCGCGTACTGAGCGAGCGCGTTCTAGCTAGGTCAACGCCGTCTAGGCCGACACGTTCTAAGCGAACGCTGGCTAAGCCAATGCTGTCTGAGTAAGTACAGTCCGACGCTGAAGCCGGCGCCGGCGGCGAACCCGGGGCGCCGACCGGTTCTGGGGGACGGGGTGGCGTGGCGGTGCGCGGTCTGAGTTTCCGGCCGCGCACCGCTGCCGTCATGTCAGAGCCCTGTTGACCCCGCGCTCAATCCCGGTAGCTGCACAGCCGCTTGGCCCTTTCGCACAGCGCTTCGCGGCGCAGCTTCTGGAGGTAGTTCGCCTCCACGGACAACAACTGCTCGCAGGCGACCACGATGTCACCGGGCGGAATGCGCTGCCCGCGTTCGTAGTCGCCGAGGTTGCTGTGTGCTGACAGGCCGATCAGGCGGGCCAGCTCCCGCTGCGAGATCCCCAGTTCGAGTCGGCGCAGCCGCAGCGCGGTTCCGAGCCGATACGCCGCGGATCTCTCGGCGGTGGAGTTATCGGCTTGCGTGGAGCCCATTCCCGGCACCTCCTTACGAGGACGACAGTCGGTGTTGGCGTCACGAGTCACCTGACTGAATTTAGGAGAACGCTGATAGTGCGCTGAAGACCCTTGCGCGGCGCATACCTCGTGGTCCGCGCATCGGTGCGCTGGGGCGGATACCGCACCGAATGCCTCTGTACTGCGCGTAAGCGGGGGATTCGCATCGTGTCGCGGACGCGCCCCGGGGGGCTCAGATTCACTCGATAGGGCGGCGCATTCGCCCGCTTAGTTTCATTTTGTGAGTGCCCCCGGCCGCCGAAACGCGGTTCGGATGGTCGGTGAGCGGTCGGAGGTTGGACGGCGTTTGGTCGGGAGCGGCGCGAATCGCGGAAGGAAGGTGCTCCACTTCGAGTGCGGGCCGAACGGCACGCACCGGACACGGCACCGAAGGTCTTGGGAGGGTTTGCCCCGCGATGGACGCGCGTTACGAACCGTTCTGTTTCGCCGATCCGGTGTTCTACGACACCCCGGAGCGCTGGCAGCGCACCGTCGCCGACTTCGCGGCGGCCGCCGGCCCCGTCCCGGCCGGCTGGCGCCGCGAGGACCGCGACCTGTGGGCCGTCTACCAGCCCGAAGGCGTGCGGCTTCCGTTGCAGGGCTGGAAGATTCACGTCTCCGCCACGCCGGCCAACGCCGAGCGAGTCCTCGAGAAAGTGTGCGGATACTGCTTCGAGCGAGGCGTCGCGTTCAAGTTCCTGCGCGGGCCGGCCGCCCTGTTGATGCAGAACAGCAAATACGCGCCGCGTGGTGCCAGTGGGAAACTTCTCACTCTATACCCGTTGGACGAAGTGGCGCTCGAGCGCACTCTTACCGAGCTGGACGCGATCGTCGGCGGCGAGCCGGGGCCCTACGTACTCAGTGACCTGCGATGGAACGAGGGCCCGCTCTACACCCGGTTCGGCGCGTTCGCGGAGTTCTACCACGTCGGCGCCGACGGCTCGCGGGAACTGGCGCTGCGCCGTCCGGACGGCACCATGGAAAGCGACCGGCGCGGACCGGTCTTCGCCTTGCCCGACTGGGTGAAGTTGCCCGTCTGCCTGGAACCGCAGCTCGCGGCGCGCGACGCCCAGCGTTTCGACCTGCCCTACCAGATCGAGCGGGTGCTGCATTTCTCCAACGGCGGCGGAATCTACCTGGGCCGGCCGAACGATCCACAGGTGGCGGGCGGCGGGAAGGTCGTGCTCAAGGAGGGCCGCCCGCACTCAGGGCTCGACCAAGGCGGCGTCGACGCGATCACCCGGCTGCGGCACGAGCACGCGATCCTGGACCGGCTGCGCGGCTTGGACTGCGTGCCCGAGGTCGTCGAATACGCCACCGCGTGGGAGCACCACTTCCTCGTCGAGACCTTCGTAGAAGGGGAGACCCTCAACGCCGCCTTCGTGCGCGACTTCCCGCTGGTACATCCGAGCCAGGGCGCTGAGAAGCTCGCGGATTATGCGCGATGGGCCGTGCGGATCGCCGACAACGTGGAGCGGGCGCTGGATTCCGTGCACCAGCGCGGCATCGTCTTCGGCGACCTGCACCCGAACAACGTGATGGTGCGGCCGGACGGCGGCGTGGTCTTCCTCGACTTCGAACTCGCCTCGCCCGCGGACGACTACACGCCGCCGCGGCTCGGCGCCGGAGGCTTCGCCGCGCCGCGGACGCTGCGCGGCTTCGAGGTGGACCGGTATGCGCTGGCCAGCCTGCGGATCTGGCTGTTCATGCCGCTGGTGGCGATGATGCACCTGGACCGGCAGAAGGCCGGGCAGCTCATGGACGCGATCCGTGCCGTGTTCCCGCTGCCGGAGAACTACTTCGACGAACGGTATTTCAACTCCGCGACGTTCGAGACAGTCAGCTCCCGCGCGGCCGATTCCACCGCGCGAGCCGGAGCGAATGACCGACGTGACGAAAGCGACGAAAGCGTTGTAAGGCCGGCGCACCCGGCCATGCTGCTCGACCCGGCCGGTTCACACGACTGGCCCGCGCTGCGCGCGTCGCTCAGCGCCGGGATCGCCGCCGCCGCGACGCCCGATCGCACCGACCGGCTCTTCCCCGGCGACATCGAGCAGTTCAGCCACGGCGGCCACGGTCACAGCCTGGCTTACGGCGCGGCCGGCGTGCTGTACGCGCTGCATACGGCAGGCGTGCAGATCGACCCCGAGCAGGCGGACTGGCTGATCGAGGCGAGCTGGCGCGACCCGCTGAAGCCCGGGGCGCTCATCGGAACGCACGGAGCGGCTTATGCCCTGGACGTCATAGGGCGGCAGAACGAGGCGTTGCAGCTGCTTGACCGGCTCGCGGACGCGAAGCTGACCAGCGCCGGGATCGAGGACGGCCTACTGGATCTGGCCGAGGGCCTGGCCGGCATCGGCCTCGTGGACCTGCATTTCGCGCGCTCGACCGGCGAGAGCGGGTGGCGCGACTCGGCGCTGCGAGCGGCCGACCGGCTCGCCGAGCAGCTGGCCGTGCGGGGTCCGCGACAGGCCGAGCGGATGGGCGAGGCGCGCGAGGGCCTGGCGCACGGCGCTTCCGGCGCGGCCCTGCTCGCGGTGCGCCTCTACGAGGAGACCGGCGATACCGGATTGCTCGACCTCGCGGAGACCGCGCTGCGCCGCGACCTCGACGCCTGCCGGAACATGGCGGATGGCACGGTCCAGGTCGCCGACGGAGACAGGGTGCTGCCCTACCTCGAGATCGGCAGCACCGGCATCGGCGTCGTGCTGCGCGACTATCTCGCGTACCGGCCCGACTCGCCGCTGACCGCGATCGAACCGGGTATCGCAAGAGCCTGCGACGTCGACTTCGTGATCCAGCCCGGCCTGTTCAACGGGCGCGCCGGTCTCATCACATACCTGGCGCGGCTGCGGGACGCGGACGTCGATCTCGGCGACCTGGATGCCGCAGCGGTGCTCGACCGGCAAATCCGCAGGCTGATGTGGCACGCGGTGTCCTACAAGGGGCACCTGGCGTTCCCCGGCGACCAGCTCCTGCGGCTCTCGATGGATCTCGCGTCGGGTAGCGCCGGCGTCCTGCTGGCGCTCAACGCGGCGCTGGGAACGGGAACGGGACTGCCGTTCAGCACCTCCTACCGCGCCGGCACCGGTGTCGGCGCACGGGCACACAGCGGTGCCCACACAGACTCTCGGCCTTCCGGCCGTGAGATGGCAAGAGATTGATTCCCTACCAGAAAGGCAGAAGATCATGGCGATCCTCGACCTGCAGGGTCTGGAAGCTCCGGCGACCGAGCGCAACGGCGGCCACGGCGGCGCCTCGACCGTGAGCCTGCTCAGCTGCGTGTCCGCCGCGAGCGTCATCCTCTGCGTCTGACGGCTGCAGTGGCCTGAGAGACCTGAGCGCGGATCACCGCGGCAGGTCTAGCACTCAGACTGGCGTTCCCCGCGCTCCCGGGCGCGGGGAACGCCCGGTCGCGTCCGGAAAGGAGTCTGATGATGAGTGTCGCGATGAGTGGTGGCACGGCGAACGCGCAGACGCTTTCCGGCCCGGCGGCCCGACGGCGGGCCGATCGCCTGCTGCTCGAAGTCGCGCGTCAGCATTTCGGCTGGACGACTGTCACGGCCATCTCCACGCTCGCCGCATCAGCTCTCGTAGTCCTCCTCCCAGCCGCCCTCGCGCACGCCGTCGACGCCGTGATCTCGAACCCAGCCCCGGCCGCTGCTTCGTCCCACGACTCGACCCGTGCCGTGCTGCAATTCGCCGTCGTGCTCGCTGCTTTGACTGTCGCAAACCTCGTATCCGAGTTCGGCCAGCCCTACTGCGGCGCCGCCGCCACCGCCTCGCTGCGCCGACGGCTGATGGACCGGCTGCTCACCGCCGGTCCCGCCGCCACCCGGTGTTTCGCCCCGGGCGACCTGGTCGGCCGGCTTGTCGGCGCGGCGCCGGACGCGGCCAATGCCCCGGTCGCCATCGTCAACGCGACCGCCGACCTCGTGATGTCGGCAGGCGGCCTTGTCGCGCTCGGGCTGATCGATTGGCGCCTGGTAACGGCGTTCGCGGTGACGGTGCCTGTCGGAGCACTGATTCTGCGTTCCTTCGTTCGGCAGACCGGGGATCTGGCCGCGGCATATCAGCGCACGCAGAGCGAGATCGCGGCGCGGCTGCTCGACGCGCTCGGCGGGATCCGCACGATCCGCGCCTCGGGCACCAGGGACACCGAGGCCGCGCGCGTCCTGACGCCGGTGCCCGAACTGTCGACGACCGGCAAGGCGCTGTGGCGAGCTCAACGCGTCGCCGGTTGGCGCAGCATGCTGCTTTTCGCGCTCACCCAGACCGCCGTGCTGGCCGTGGCGGGCTTCGGCCTCATCTCCGGTCGCCTCGCGGTGGGCCAGGTGCTCGCCGCTGCCAGCTACGCGGCACTCGGCCTCGGGTTCTTCTCCTCCACCCAGGCTGCCTTGGCCCTCGCGCAGGCCCGGGGTGCGGCCATGCGCCTGGCCGAGACCGAAGACCTGCCGCGCAGGTCTTACGGCGCCCGCGACCTGCCTCCATCCGGCGGCGGACTGCTGGAGTTTCAACGGGTCACGGTCATGGGCACCGACGGCCCGGTCATTGAGAACCTTGATTTAACGGTTCCCGGCGGCCTCGAACTGGCCGTGGTCGGCGCGTCCGGATCGGGGAAGAGCGTGCTGGCCGCGCTCGCCGGGCGGCTGATCGATCCGGACGCCGGAATGGTGTCGCTCGACGGCGTCGCACTGCCGCAGCTCTCGCGCGAGGCGCTACGCGGCGCGGTGGGCTATGCGTTCGAGCGCCCCGCGCCGCTCGGCGAAACGGTCGGCGAAACGATCGGCTTGGGCGCGGAACCGCAGCGCGTCGAGCGCGCAGCCGTGGCCGCGGCCGCGGACGGCTTTATCAGGAAGCTGCCGGATGGTTATGAGACGCCCCTGGAGCGGGCTCCGCTTTCCGGCGGCGAGACCCAGCGCCTCGGTCTCGCCCGCGCGCTGGCTCGCGCCGGTGCCGGGCTTCGCCTGATCGTGCTCGATGACGCTACCGCCGCACTGGACACGGTCACCGAGGCGCGGGTCGGCGCGGCGATGGAGTCAGCGACGGCAGGTCGGACCCGGATCGTGATCGCACGTCGAGCAGCAGCCGCGGCTCGCGCGGACTTGGTCGCCTGGCTGGAGAACGGCGCCTTGCGCGCATTGGCACCACACCACGAGCTTTGGGCAGAACCCGAATACAGGGCGCTGCTTGACGGCGAATACGAGCCGGAACTAGACGGCGGATGTGAAGTCGATGGTGCTGGAGCCGAGCATGACTAGCCGCACCACGCCAGGCCCGGTGACTTCTGCCTCAGCCTCAGCCTCCGCCTCTTCGCCCGCCTCGGCCGGATTCCGCTTCATCACGGCCGAGGTTCTGCGCCGACGCCGCGCACTGACCGCGCTACTCGCCTGGTCGCTGCTCGAATCAGCCCCCGCACTCGTCTCCGGCCGCTTCGTCGCCGCCGCGCTCGACGAGGGCTTCCTTCGCGGGCGGGCGATGACCGGACTGGTGTGGCTGCTCGCTCTCGGCGCTGTCACCGCCTTGGGCGCACTCGGTACTCGCGCCATGTATCCCCGGCTCGGCGATGTCGTCGAGCCGTTGCGGGACGCCCTCGTCACGGCGCTTGTGCACGGGACGCTGGAGCGCGCGTGCAGAGGCGACGCCGAGCACGGACCACTCGGCGCGGCACCGGTGGCGCGATTGACCCGGCAGGTCGAGACGGTGCGGGACGTCGTCGCCGGTCAACTGCTCGTGGTGCGGCAATTCGCGGTCACGGCCATCGCGGTGTGCATCGGCCTCGCCTCGCTCGCGCTGCCGCTCGCCGCGCTGGTCGTCGGGCCGCTGCTGCTCTCGCTGCTCGGGTTCGCGGTGTTACTGCGCCCGATGATCTCCCGGCAGCGTGCTGCTTTCCTCGCCGAGGAGCGGGTCGCGGCGCTCGCTGGAACGGCGATCGAAGGGCTGCGTGACATCGCTGCCGCAGGAGTCGAGCCGCTCATCGCGACGCGCGTCGGCGCGGCCGTCGACGAGCAATACCGGCTCAGCCGCGCGCTCGCCGGCTTCGGCGCGGCGCGGCGCGCAATCGTCGTGTTCGGCGGCAACGTCCCCTTGCTGCTGATCCTGCTCGCGGCGCGACCGTTACTGCGGCATGGCCTGACCGCCGGGGCCTTGGTCGGAGCGCTGACCTACGTCGCCGTCAATCTGGAGCCCGCGCTACGCACGCTGGTTCAGGGCGTCGGGGCGTCCGCGCTGCGGCTGTCGGTCGCCGTGCGGCGCCTTGCCGAAGGCGGACTGGTCGCAGCGCCCGAGCCGGCACCCGGACCGAGCGACGCGACGCCCCCGGTTCCCTCGCTCCGGATCCCCTCTGCCGCCGCGGCCGTTGACATATCAAGCCTCTGCTTCCGCTACGGCCCGCACTCCGATCCCGTGGTCGAGAATCTCGATCTGCGCATCGGCCGGCACGAGCACCTCGCGATCGTCGGCCCGAGTGGAGCCGGCAAGTCCACCCTGGTGAACCTGCTGGCCGGATTGCTGCCTCCCGGGTCGGGCAGCGTGGCCCTGTTCGGTGCACCGCTCGCCTCGATCCCGGAGGACCGGCTCCCCGAACTTCGAGTGCTCATTCCGCAGGAGGCGTACGTCTTCGCGGGCACGGTCCGCGAGAATCTCGCCTATCTGCGCCCTGACGCGACGGACGCTGAGATCACCGAGGCCGCCGGGCTGGTCGGTTCGACTGCGTTGCTCGACACGCTCGGCGGCCTGGACGCGCGCGTCGTCCCCGCGCTGCTCTCGGCCGGCCAGCGGCAGCTGCTCGCCCTTACCCGCGCGCACCTCTCCCGAGCGCCGATCGTGCTGCTCGACGAGGCCACCTGCCACCTCGACCACGCCGCAGAACGCCGCGCCGAGGCCGCCTTCCGCAGCAGGCCAGGCGCGGTCGTCCTGGTCGCGCACCGCCTCGGCTCGGCCCGGCGCGCGGACCGCGTGCTGCTGCTCGACGCCGAGCGCACCGAACTCGGCACCCACGCGGAGCTTGCCGCGCGCTGCCCGCAGTACGCCGAACTCGTCGGCCGCCGTCCTGCTCCCGCGCCTATCTCAGTGGGCTGACATATCGCTCTTTCCCGCGCCGAGCAACGGATTCAGAACCGTGGACAGCAACGGAGCACTCTGCGAGACTCGCCGGAAGCAGTCGTTCGCCAGCGCAACGGGGAGGCAACGGGATGGCGATCGAGCTTCCGAGCGAGGTGGCGCAGTTTCTCAACTTCATCGGCATCAACTGGCCGATGATCAACGAGGACAAGGTGCGCGAATTCGGACAACACGTGCGCGAGTTCGCCACCAATCTCCAGGATGCGCACCAGCAGGCACACAACACGGTGCAACAACTCGGCCAGGCGTATCAGGGCGCGGGATACGAGGCGCTGCTGGCCAAGTGGTCGAGCACGTCGACGCAGCACCTGACCGAACTGGTCGACGGCTGCCACGTCGTGGCCGACGCGCTCGATGCGGCCGCCGACGTGATCATCGGCATGAAGGTCGAGGCGATCGCGGAACTGGTCGTGATGGCCGCGACGTTCATCGCCGACCAAGCCGCCGCGGTGGCCACCCTCGGCATCGCGGAGGCCGCCGAGGCCCTGGTGATCGAGGCCGGAAAGAAGATCGTCGAGTTCCTCAAGCAGCAGCTGATCCAGCACATCGTGGCCGAGGTGATCGAGGCGACGGTCAAACCGTTGATGGACAAGGTTTCCGCGGCGGTCAGCGGCTTGGTATTCCAGGCGGCGGCAAGCGCGCTCGGCGTGTCCGGGGGCGGCGGATCCGTCGGCGCCGGCTTCTCGATCGACACCGAACTGGTCAAGGGGCACGCCGCCGCGATGAGACAGCACGCTGAAACGGTCGCGGGGCACGCGCAGACCTTCGCGGCGAACGCGGGAGCGCTGAACTTCTCATGAGCGACGAGATCGTCGAGGTGGTCGAGCAGGACATGGCCAAGCCGGTCCTGGAGTCGATCGAGAAGGTGGGCGAGGCGGTCCCGAAGCACTTCGGGGAGATCGGCGAGAAGCTCGAGCAGTCCGCCGCGGCGCACGTGGAGAACGAGGCCGGGATCGTCGCGAAGATCGAGGGCATCGGCAAGGGCGACGCGGAAGGCTCGCTCAGCGGCGCGGAATCCGAGGTCACCGGGTCCGGCGGGCTGTCCGGCGGCGGCGGTGAACCCGAGCCGCTCGGCGGCGGCAACGAGGTGACGGACGGGCAGGTGCCCGGCGCGCAGGGCGCGAGCGACGATCCAGTTGACCTGGTCAGCGGGCAGATGTTCCTCCCGCAGCAGGATCTCGCGCTGCCCGGCGTGCTGCCGCTGGTGCTGGAACGGATGCACCGCTCGGACTATCGCCGGGGCCGCTGGTTCGGCCGCTCCTGGGCCTCCACGCTGGATCAGCGTGTTGAGATCGACGAGGACGGCATCCACTACGCGGCACCGGACGGCGTGGTGCTGCACTACCAGGTGCCGACCCAGCCCGGCCAGGAGGTGCTGCCGAGCGAGGGCGCACGCTGGCCGCTGCGCTGGGACCGGGCCGGTGACACGATCCTGATCGCGCAGCCGGAATCCGGCCGCACGCTGCACTTCCCGCCCGGCCCCACGCCAGAGGTGTCCCGGCCGGTGCAGGCGATCAGCGACCGCAACGGCAACCGGATCACCTTCGTGCACGACGACGAGGGCCTGCCCACCGACGTCTACCACACCGGCGGCTACCACGTGATCGTGGACAGCGAGCTGACCAGCGCCGGTCCGCGGATATCAGGGCTCAGGCTCGCTGATCCGGGCGGGGGAGACGCCACCGCGCTCGTGGGCTTCCGCTACGACCCGCTCGGCAGGCTGACCGATCTGCTCGACTCCTCCGGCCGCCCGCTGGTCTTCGAATACGACCGCGACGACCGGGTCACCGGCTGGATCGACCGCAACGGCAACCGGTACGAATACGAGTACGACGACTCCGGCCGCGTCGTGAGCGCCAACGGCACCGGCGGCTACCTGGCCGCCACCTTCGCCTACGACCTCGAAGCACGCACCACCACCGTCACCGACTCGCTCGGCTACCCGACCGTCTACCACTGGAACGAGCGCGGCCAGACGGTCCGCGTGGTGGACCCGCTCGGCGCCGAGACCGTCACCGAGCAGGATCGCTACAACCGGCTGCTCGCCGTCACCGATGCGCTCGGCCGCACCACACGATACGTGCGCGATGAGCACGGCGACCCGGTGCGAATCGAGCGCCCGGACGGCAGCGCCTTGCAGATCACGTACAACGAATCGCGGCTGCCCACAGCGGTCCTCGTTCCGGGCGGCGCGCTATGGCAGTACGCGTATGACGAGCGCGGAAATCTCACCGTCGTCACCGCCCCGGACGGCGCCGTCACCACGTACGAATACGACGAACGCGGTGCGATGATCGCGCAGACTGACCCACTGGGTCAGGTCACCCGCTTCGAGGCGAACAGCGCGGGGCTTCCCGTCGCCACGACCGCCGCGAACGGCTCACACGCCCGGCTCCAACGCGACGCGTTCGGCCGAGTCAGCAGCGTGACGGATGCGCTCGGCGCGGTCTCGACTATGGGGTGGACCGTCGAGGGGGCTCCTGCCTGGCGCGTCCTGCCGGACGGCACACGCCAAGAGTGGACGTACGACGGCGAGGGCAACCTTGTCGAATACCGCGACCCGATCGGCGGAACGGCGCGGACCGAGTATGGGCCCTTCGACAAGCCGATTGCGCGCACCGACCAGTTCGGCGCGGTCTATCGCTTCGGCTACGACACCGAACTGCGGCTGGTCAGCGTCACGAATGCCGCCGGCCTGTCCTGGCGCTACGAGTATGACGCCGCCGACAACCTGGTCGCCGAGACCGACTTCAACGGTCGTGCTCTGACATACCGCTACGACACGGCACGCCAGCTGATCGAGCGGGTGAACGGTGCGGGGCAGGTCGTTACCTACAGCCGCGATTCGCTTGGCCGGGTTGTCGAGCGCGAGGCGGACGGCTCGGTCTACCGGCTCGTGTACAGCCCTGCTGGCCACCTGATCCATGCTGAAAGCCCGGATTCCACCCTCGACTACACCCGCGACGCACTCGGCCGCATCCTCACCGAGACGGTCGACGGCCGAACCCTGATCAACGAGTACGACGCCGCCGGCCGCCGAATCCGCCGCACGACTCCGTCAGGCGCGGTATCGCAGTGGACGTACGACGCGGTCGGCCTTCCGGCGACTCTCACCACCGCGAACAGTGCCCTGACCTTCCAACATGATGCGATCGGCCAGGAAACGCTCCGGTACGTCGGCGCCGGTGCCGCGATCGCGCAGAGTTTCGATGCAGCGGGCCGTCTTGCCGCACAGTCGGTTTGGGCGTATGACCAGACCGGATCCGGTCAGGAACCCACGCTACTTCAGCAACGTGCGTACACGTACCGTCCAGACGGCTACCTCACGGAGCTCACCGATCAACTGCGCGGTGCCCGCAGCTTTAACCTCGATCCGCTTGGCCGCGTCACGGCTGTGCAAGCGGCGACTTGGTCCGAGACGTACGCCTATGACGCGCTCGGCAACCTTGCGCAGGCAACGGCGCCCGGCGATGAAGAGAGCCGAGGCGAACTCGAACACGAGGGCACCCTTGTGCGCCGCGCCGGCCGGGTGACATTCGAGCACGACGGACAGGGCCGCCTCGTGCGCGCAACGCGGCGCACCTTGTCGGGCCAGACGAAGCAGTGGCAGTACACCTGGAACGCAGACGACCGCATCACGCAGGTCATCACGCCCGACGCCACATGGCGCTACATCTATGACCCCATCGGCCGCCGCACCGCAAAGCAGCGCCTTGATGGGGAGGGTGCGGCGGGCGCGGTAGTCGAGGAGATCACCTTCGCGTGGGACGGGTCGCGTCTCGCCGAACAGGCATCGACTGCAGTAGACGGAACTACGACGGCGGTCAGCTGGGACTGGGAGCCAGGCGGCTACCGCGCCGTGACGCAAACCCGGCGCAGCTGGGCCGCCACCGCCCCGCAAACCGAGATCGACGCCGCGTTCTACGCGATCATCGCCGACCAGTCCGGCATGCCCACGGAGCTGGTCGCGCCAGACGGCCGGATCGCCTGGCACACCACGACCAGCCTCTGGGGCACCCCGATCACCGCCCCGGGCGCCGAGACCGACTGCCCGCTGCGCTTCGCGGGCCAGTACCACGACGCCGAAACCGGCCTGCACTACAACTACTTCCGCTACTACGACCCGTCGACCGGCGCCTACGCCTCACCCGACCCGCTCGGCCTTGGCCCCGCGCCAAACCACTACCGCTACGTCGACAACCCGCTCGCCGCGTTCGACCCGCTGGGTCTCGCGCCGTACACGCCGCCGCCCGGCTCGAAAGCCAGCCTCAGCGCCGCCGACCAGGCGAGTTACGACACGCTGAGGCAAGCTGTCGACCGCTCTGCCGCACGGACCCCGGCGCAGATCCGCGCGAACCTGAGCCCGGCGCAGATCGCCCGCGGTCAGCAGGAGCCTTACTTGCAGCGGATGTTCGTCGGCTCGGAGATCGAAAAGGGCGCGGCGAACGACCCCGCGGTCCTCGGCGACCCGAACATCACCCACCTGGGCACCTCGTCACCCGGTCAGCAGGTGGCCGACTTCCAGATAGGCAGCGGCAACTACAACGTGGATGTGACCGGAGGCAGCGCGAGCTCGTACAACACGCACATGAACCGGCCGTACATCGACCACGGGGACCAGATCATGCAATATCCGACGATTTCTGACGCCGACCTGAAACAGATCTTCAAGTAGAGTCGGCGCATGCGACAGCAGATCGGCGGCGAGACCTTCACCCGGCTGCGCCAGTACGGCAGCGGGCGCGTGTTCGAGGGGCTTGACCTGGATCGGGTCAAGTTCGACTCGTGCATTCTGGCGCAGCACGACGACCCCGGGCTCGGGCTGGTCGTGCGGGACGTGACGATCAGCCGTTCCTCGGCGGCGAACTGCTCGGTGCACGGAGTGCGCTTCGAGGACGTGACCGTCGACGGGCTCTCCCTGGCCAAGCTGCACCAACTCTCCGGCTGCGTTTTCAAGCACGTCACACTGAAGGGCCGGATCGGCCCTCTGATGACGACGCCGGTGAACTACGGGATGGAGGAGCGCCTGCAGGCCGAGTTCAACGCCGCGATCGAGTCGTACTACCGCGACGTGGATTGGGCGCTGGACATCTCAGAAGCCGAGTTCAGCGACGCGGACTTCTATATGGTGCCGGGGCATTTGGTGCGGCGGAATCCAGAGACGCAGTTCCTGCTGCACCGGGACGTCGTGGACAAGACTCAGGGCGTTGAGCTGCCGGTGTACGCCGGGATCGCCGTTTCGCGGTTCGAGCTGACGCCCTTCGACTCGCTGGTGGCCATCGCGCCGCGCCGGTCCAAGAACTTCGCGCAATACCTGGAAGACCTCGAATACCTGCGTCGCGCGGGTCTGGCCGAGTAGCTACTTACAGACAGCCGCCGATCTCGGCGTCAGTGGTGGAAGGCGGTGCGCTTCTTCACGCCGTGCTCGCTCATCGGTCCCGGCTGCCGGTGGAGTTCGGGCAGCAGCCGGTTCAGATCCGCGAGTAAGAGGTCTGCCAGGTCCATGGAGAACCCGTTGCGGCATACCAGCCGGATCACCGCCAGGTCCTCGCGGTTAGCCGGAAAGGTGTACGCGGGCACCTGCCAGCCGCGCTCGCGCAGCCGCCGCGAGACGTCGAAGACGTCGAAGACCGTGGCCTCGTCGCGCGTGGTGAACGCGAAGACCGGCAGTTCGTCGCCGCGGGTCAGCAGCCGGAACGCCCCGGTCGCCTCGACTCCCTGCGCGAGGTGCTGCGCGACGTCGCGGGCCGCCTGCTGCACCGCGCGGTAGCCGTCCCGGCCGAGCCGCAGGAAGTTGTAGTACTGCGCGACGACCTCGGCGCCGGGGCGGGAGAAGTTCAGCGCGAAGGTCGGCATGTCCCCGCCGAGGTAGTTGACCTTGAAGACCAGCTCCTCGGGCAGCGCCGCCTTGTCCCGCCACAGCGCCCAGCCGACGCCGGGGTACACCAGGCCGTACTTGTGGCCGGAGGTGTTGATCGAGGCGACCCGCGGCTGCCGGAAATCCCAGGACAGCTCCGGGTCGAGGAAAGGCGCGACCATCGCGCCCGAGGCGCCGTCCACGTGCACCGGGATGTCGAGCCCGGTGCGCTCCTGCAACGCGTCCAACGCCGCGCAGATCTCCGGCACCGGCTCGTAGCTGCCGTCCATCGTCGAGCCGAGCACCGCGACGACCCCGATCGTGTTCTCGTCGCACATCGCGGCGGCGCGCTCACCGTCGAGGTGGTAGCGCTCGCCCTCCATCGGGACCAGCCGCGGCTCGATCTCCCAGAAGTTGCAGAACTTCTCCCAGCAGACCTGCACGTTGATGCCCATGACCAGGTTCGGCCGGGCCTGGCCGGAGGCGTATCGGTCGGCGTTGCGCGGCTCGCGCATCCAGCGGCGCTTGAGGGCGAGGCCGCCGAGCATGCACGCCTCGCTCGAACCGGTGGTCGAGCAGCCGACCGCGGCCTGCGGGTCCGGCGCGTTCCACAGATCGGCCAGGATCGACACACAGCGGCGTTCGAGCTCCGCGGTCTGCGGATACTCGTCCTTGTCGATCATGTTCTTCTCGGCGCACTCCGCCATCAGCGCGGTGGCCTGCGGCTCCATCCAGGTGGTCACGAAGGTGGCCAGGTTGAGCCGGGCGTTGCCGTCGAGCATCAGCTCGTCGTGCACCAGGCGGTATGCGATCGACGGCGGCATCGGGCCGTCGGGCAGCCGGTGCGCGGGCGGTGCGACCTCGAGCGGGCCGAGCGGATCGGCCTCGGAGAGTAGCGGGTTGACGGCTAGGCGGCGGTCGCTGCGGTGTCCCTCATGCAATCCCACCGGTCCACCTTCCCATCGGTCGGCGGTGGGCGCGAGCCGTCCGAAGCCGGGATGGTGCGGCACGGGGCCGGTGCTTGGTGCGCACCGGCCCCGCGTTGTTCGACCCTTGCGCTGAGCGGCTGACTGGATACCGCCGTCAGCTAACTGCGATCACCCGACCGTGCAAGCGTTTCCGTTGACGGTGAACGCGGTCGGCGAGGCGTTGCTGCTGGACCAGGTGCCCTGGAACCCGAACGAGGTCGAGCCGCCGGCCGGCACGGCGCCGTTGTAGCTGACGTTGGTCGCCGTCACCTTGGTGCCGCTCTGGGTCACCTGGGCGTTCCAGGCGTTGGTGACCTTCTGGTCGCCGGGCCAGGTCCAGGCGACCGTCCAGCCGCTCCACGCCGTCGTGCCCGTGTTCGCGACCGTCACGTTCGCCGTGAAGCCGCCGCCCCAGGAGTTCGGCGCGTAGGTGACCTTGCATCCGCCGGAGGAGCTGGACGCGCTCGTGGTCACGGCGACCGTGCCGGAGCGCGCGGAGCGGTTGCCCGCGGTGTCCTTCGCGTAGACGGCGAAGGTGTAACTCGTCGAGGGAGTCAGGCCACTGATCGTGGCCGAGTTCGTGGTCGGCGACGCGACCACGGTCTCGGTGGTGCCGTTGACGCTGACGACGTCGTACCCTGCGATACCCGTGCTGCTCGTCGACGCGGTCCAGCTCAGGTTGACCGAGGTGGACGTGACGCCGGAAGCCGTCGGCGTGCCGGGCGTGGTCGGCGGCGTCACGGTCGAGCCGGGCTGCAGCGTGATGACCGCGGCGCTGTACGGCGCGATGGTCTGCGCCGCCGCGCTACCGCTGGCCGCTGTGGTGATGGACGTGCCGGGTGGAGCCAGCGTGGCCACGCTCGGAGCGCCGGAGGCCGGGGTGAATCCGGAGTAGCTGAGCCCGACCGAGTAGCTGTTGCTCGGGTCGTCGTTGACCAACATCACCCGCAGCGAGCCATCGGCGGCCTTGACGGCGTACGACTTGACCAGCGACTGGCTGGAGGTCGCCGAGACCAGGGTGTCACCGGGGTGGATGAACTTGCTGAGCAACTGCATGCCGTAGTAGGCGGGGAAGGGAGTGTCGGCGGCCGGCTCGCAGACCTGCGCGCCGTTGATCGTGCCGCAGCTCCCGTCGGCCAGCACGCCGTAGTCGCCGTACGTCGCGGTGCCGTAGAGCGAGGAGCCGTTGTCGCCGGTGGTCACGATGCCGTTGTGGATCTGCCACCAGTCGACGCTGGAGACGCCGTTCTGCAGCCAGCCCAGGTAGTCCTGCTCCAGATACAGGGCGTTGACGATGCTGAGGGTCTGCTTGCCGGGGTTCGAGGACACCGAGTTGGTCTCGGTGATCATGATCGGCACGTTGGCGCTTCCGCTGTACTGGCTCAGCGAGGAGCGCAGGCTGGAGACCATCGTCGGGATCTGCGAGGTGTCGCTGAGCAGGCCGGCGTCGGTCGGCCCGGGCGGGGTGACCGTGCTCGGGTTCTGCGGGTACCAGTGCACGTCGGCGAAGCCGATCTGGTTGCCCAGCGCGGAGAGCACCGTCTGGTTCCACGTCTGCGGGCTGGCGCTGTTGGTCACGCCGTCGGGCCAGTTGCCGGGCGCGGTCAGCACGACGCCGATGACGATGCTCGGGTCCACCGCCTTCATGGCGCTGATATAGGCCTTCACGTTCTGCGCGTAGACCGCGGGGCCGCAGTTGGTCGGGCTGGTAGCGGAGGTGCAGTGCTTGTCCGGCTCCCAGCCGGTGCCGCCGTACGTGCCGTTCCCGTAGATCTCGTTGCCGATCTCCCAGTACTTGATGCCGTAGTTGTGCGTGACGTTGGCGTAGCGCACCCAATCCGCGGCGAACTGCGCGCCGGTTTCCGCGGGATTCTGCGTCGCGCCGACGGTGTCGCCGGTGCCGTAGTTCACCGTGATCATGCCCTGGGCGCCGCTCTGGCTCAGGAGCGTGGCGTACTGGTCGAAGTTCACCGACTGCGCCTGGCCGGAAAGCACATCGGTGTTGTTCTTCCAGTTGTACGTGTCCGACGAGGTCCCGCCCGGGAAGCGGATCAGTCCGATGCCCGCGTTCTTCATCAGTCCGGGCACTGCGGCGTCGATCAGCTTGCTGTCGTAGACCGAGCCGTTGGTGCCGACCCCGGTGGCGGGCACGGTCGCGAGCGTCTGCCCCGTGTTGATGCTGACGGTCGCGGCGCTCGTCGCGTTCGGTGTCGCGGCGGTCGCCGGCACAGCCGCCGCGGCGAACGCGGCCGCCGCCGCTACCGGAAGCACGGCCGCCGCGAGCACGCCGCGGCGTATCCGAGGTCTTGTATCAACCTGTGCGCGCACCGGGTCAGTGCGGCGCCCTGCGATGGTCATCGACGGTGCCCTCCATCGAGTGGGGAATGCAGCTCAACCGGCTTATCCCGGCCGAAACCGCAGGATTGGGTCCGGCGGCGCTGATCGTCAAGGGCGTGACCGGGCCGTCGATCATCGCGCAGTCCAGCCGAGGGTGGCCGCCGAAACTTACGCGCCGGGCCTCAGCGGGCCGGCGCCGCACCGGTGGAGCCCCGCACCACCAACTCGGTCGCCAGCTCGACGTGCAGCGCGTCCACCCGGTGGCCGTCCAGCAGTCGGATCAACAGGCTGACAGCCATCCGGCCCATCTCGGCCAGCGGCTGGCGCACTGTGGTGAGCATCGGGCTGGTCGCCTGGGCCAGATCGATGTCATCGAAGCCTGCGATGGACAGGTCGTCCGGCACGCGCAGCCCGCGCTGCGCGGCGGCGGTGAGCGCGCCGACGGCGGCCTTGTCGTTGAAGCCGATCAGCGCCGTGGGCCGCTGCGGCAGATCGAGCAGCGCATTCGTAGCCTGATACCCGTGGCGGGTGGTCGGCTCGGTAGCGCGCACCAGCTCGGGGGAGGGCAGCACGCCGGCCTCGGCGAGCGCCGAGGCGTGCCCGGCCAGTCGCGCCTCGCTGGCCAGCCAGTTGTCCGGACCGGCGATCACCCCGATCCGGCGGTGCCCGAGCCGCGTCAGGTGTGCGGTCAGGCTGCGGGCACCGGCGAAATGCGCGGCGGACACGGCGGCGATGTCGCGCGGCATCGCAGTACGCGGATCCACCACGACGAAGGGGAAGCCGCGCCCGCGCAGTGCGACCAGTTGCTCGCTCGGCTCCGGCGGCAGGATCACGATCGCACCGCCGACCCCGGCCCGCGTGGGCAGCGCGGGCAACACGGCGGCCTGCTGCGCGGCCTCACCGGCGTTGAGAATCAGCGTCCTGCCGTGCAGCTCCAGCGTCTCGGCGATCGAGGAGACGATGAGCCCGAAGTAGTCGGTGAGCACGTACGGGCAACGCACGAAGACCGCGCCCTGGCGCACAGCCGTGGCACGGCCTGCCGCGTCCGTCTGCGCGCCCAGCTCCTCGGCGGCCCGCCGCACCAGATCGCGGGTGCGCGGTGCGACGTTCGCCTGCTCGTTGAGGACCCGCGAGACGGTGGCGATCGAAACGCCGGTGTGCGCCGCGATATCGCGGACTGTCACCCGGCGCGGTGTCGCCGGGCTAACCATGTGCCACCGCGCTTGTTACAGCACCGCGTTTCATGGTCGCAGCATACCGGTGCTCGACTACCCGTTGACAGTTGCCGGAACCGCTGGTTTTCTACGGCTGTCGTCAATGTTCCAACGTTGTTACATCTGTTACAGGGCGGCGCGAAAGGAAGGACAGACATGGCCCGCTCCAGGCTCATCGCGGTTTCACTGGGCACGGCGATCGCCGCTGTCGGCGCCTCGGCCGGCGCGTCGGCGGCGAACACGCCGGACCGCGCAGGCGCCCCCGCTCCGGTCGCCGCGCACGTCTGGGTCACCACCCCGGACGGCACCGACAAGCTCAGCGACCTCGGCACCGTCGCGTTCGGCGCTGCCGACACGGGCGCGGGCGGCGGCGCGGCGACCACTGCGCCCACGATCGTGGTCGATCCGACCCGGACCTTCCAGACCATGCAGGGCTTCGGCGGCGCGATCACCGACTCCTCGGCCTCCGTGCTCTACGGGCTCGCTCCCGCCGCCCGCACCGCGACGATGCGCGAACTGTTCGACCCGGCGACCGGCGACGGCCTGGACTATCTGCGCCAGCCGATCGGCGCCTCCGACTTCGTGACCACGGCCGCCTACACCTACGACGACCTGCCCGCCGGACAGACCGACTACCAGCAGCGGCACTTCTCCATCGCGCACGACCAGGCGCAGATCCTCCCGCTGCTGCGCGAGGCGAAGGCGATCAACCCGCGCCTTCAGATCATCGCGACACCGTGGAGTCCGCCGGCCTGGATGAAGACCGGCGGCTCACTCGACGGCGGCCGGCTGATCGACGACCCGCGCATCTACCGCTCCTACGCGCTGTACCTGCTCAAGTTCATCGAGGCCTATCGCGCCAACGGCGTGACGGTGAATGCGATCACCGTCCAGAACGAGCCACAGAACCGCACGCCCAACGGCTATCCGGGCACTGACATGTCCAGCACGCAGGAGGAGAAGGTCATCGAGGACCTCGGCCCGATGCTGCGCGCGGCCGGCCTGGACACACAGATCTTCGCCTACGACCACAACTGGACCGAGCACCCGAACGACGCCGCCGCGACGCCCCCGGACGAGACCGCGGACATTAACGCGTACCCCCAGAACGTGCTCTCCTCCTCGGCGAGCCGCTGGGTTACCGGCGTCGCCTATCACTGCTATTACGGCGACCCGAGCGCGATGACCGCGCTGCACAACCAGTTCCCGGACAAGGCGATCTACTTCACCGAGTGCTCCGGCAGCCAGTCCGCGAACCCCGCGAACACCTTCTCCGACACGCTCAAGTGGCATGCCAGGAACCTGATCATCGGCGCGACCCGCAACTGGGCCGAGACCGTGATCAACTGGAATCTCGCGCTGAACCCGGACGGCGGCCCGCACGTCGGCGGCTGCGGCACGTGCACCGGCATCGTCACGGTCGCCGCGGACGGCACGGTGACCAACGACGCCGAGTACTACACGCTCGGGCACCTGGCCCGCTTCGTAAAGCCCGGCGCGGTGCGCATCGCCAGCACCTCGTTCGGCACGACCGGCTGGAACGGCCAGGTGATGGACGTGGCGTTCCGCGACCCGGACGGCACGACGGTCCTGGTCGCGCACAACGAGAACGACAACCCGCAGACCTTCGCGGTGCGCGAGGGCGACCAGGCGTTCACCTACACCCTGCCCGGCGGCGCCCTCGCGACGTTCACCTGGCGCGGCACCCCGACCGGCGCCTACGCGCTCAGGCAGGTCGATCCGACCGGATGGACCGCCACGGCGCAGCCGAACGGCCCGACCAACTCCTGCTGCACCGGCGACGTGGCCGCGAACGCCGTGGACGCCGACGCGAGCACCCGCTACTCGACCGGAGCCGGTCAGACTCCAGGCCAGTACCTCCAAGTGGACTTCGGCAAGCAGGTCCGCGCGAAGCAAGTGGTCTTCGACACCGGCGCGTCGACCGGCGACTACCCGCGCGGCTACACGATCACGACGAGCGCGGACGGCGCGACCTGGACGACCGCGGTGGCCAACGGTCAGGGCACCGGCCAGTTCACGACGGCGCAGCTGACCGGCGCGCCGGTGCGCTACGTCCGCATCACGCTGACCGCATCGAGCGGAAGTTGGTGGAGCGTCGCCGACGTCCGCGCCTACACGTCGGGCTTCGGCTGGTAGTCGCGCCGCTACCGCTGAAGCCCGACCCGGTGTTGGAGTGCGCGCTGGGCCCCGCGCCTGACACCGAAGAGCCGGGTACGCCGGTTTGGGTTCGGCGTACCCGGCTCCGTTCATGCGCCGGAGCGTTGCTGGCTAGTGGTGGGCCATGTGCTCCGCGGACATCGGCGCTGACGCGGTCGGCGCCGCGGCCGGCTTGGTGGTCGCCTTGGGCGCGGGCTTCGGTGCGGGCTTGGGCGACGGCTTGGCTGAGGCGGCCGTCAGGTCCTGGACCGAGGCCTCCGCGGCGTGGCGCCTGATCGAGTCGATGCCGTTCATCGCCGCCGTCTTGGACTCGTAGGCTTCGCCGACCGCGATGATCTCCCCGTTGCTGGCCTTGAGGCGGAAGCGGAACTTGCCCTTCGCGTCTGTGTAGAGCTCGAACTTCCCGGCCATGCCCTGTCCTTTCTGTCGCTGGGCGATGACAGATCGAGACTCGCCGCCTTCGCGGCGGGTCGCACGGTGGCCGGTCCATGCAGGTGACTCGGCGGCGCGCCGCCATCTCTTGACACGCCTGTAACGCAAGTGTTCACTGTCGCGATGGAGAGCGCTCTCCGCCGCCGTCGGCTCAGCCAGAGCGCCGATCCGGGACTTTCGGGGGGTCCGAGCTGCACGTTCCTGCAGTACCGTTCAGCACGCTTGTCACCGGAATCGTTTACGGAGCTGTGAACATGATCAGACCTCGATGGCTGGCGGTAGCAGTCGCCACGCTGGCTCTCGTCGCGGGCAGCGCGGTCACCGCGGGTGCCGCGAACGCCGCGGCGTCCGCCCAGAGCAGCACGGCACAGGGCACCGCGGCACAGAGCGCGACCGCACAGGGCACCGCGGCCCAGGGCGCGACCGGACCCGACCTCTCGATCCCGGGGCTGCGGACCGGCGGCAGCCTGGGCCCGAACGTGATCGTGTTCACCCCGGACATGCCGCAGAGCCAGATCCAGACCACCCTGGACAACCTGGCCGATCAGCAGGTCCCCAACCAGTTCGGCAGCCAGCGGTACGCCGTGCTGTTCGCCCCCGGCAGCTACGGCTCAGCCGCCGACCCACTGGTCTTCCAGGTCGGCTTCTACACCAGCGTCGCCGGGCTCGGCCTGAACCCGGGCGACACCGTGATCAACGGTTCGATCGACGTGTACAACCAGTGCTTCGCGCCGAACAACTGCGTCGCGCTGGACAACTTCTGGCGCTCGCTGTCCAACCTGACCATCAACGTGGCCGGCCAGTCCGGCTGCAAGGGCAACACCGAGTTCTGGGCCGTCTCGCAGGCCGCGCCGCTGCGCCGGGTGCACGTCAACGGCCTGGTGAGTCTGATGGACTACTGCGACGGCTCGCCGGACTACGCCAGCGGCGGGTTCATCGCCGACTCGCAGTTCACCGGCAGCACCGTGATCAACGGCTCCCAGCAGCAGTACATCACCCGCGACAGCGCGCTGGACGGCTGGACCAACGGCGTGTGGAACCAGGTGTTCTGCGGCGACTCCGGGGCGCCCGCGCAAAGCTTCGCCTCGAACTCCGGGCTCTCCGGCGGCCCCGCGCCCTACACGACGCTGGCCACCTGCCCGGTCACGCAGGAGGAGCCGTATCTGTACCTTGACTCCGCCGGCAAGTACCGCGTCTTCGTGCCTTCCGTGCAGCACGACTCGACCGGGCCGACCTGGTCCGCCACGACGCAGACCGCCGGGACCTCGCTGCCGCTCAGCTCCTTCTACGTGGTCAATCCGAGCAGCACGGTCGCACAGATCAACCTCGCGCTCGCGCTCGGCGACAACCTGCTGTTCACCCCGGGCGTCTACAACCTCCCGCGGACCATCCACGTGCTGTGGCCGAACACGAAGATCATCGGCCTCGGCTTCCCGACCCTCGTACCGACCAACGGCAACGTGACCATGGACGTGGCCGGCGTCGGCGGGGTCAATCTCTCCGGCCTGATCTTCGACGCCGGGGCGGTCAAGTCGCCGTCGCTGCTCACCGTCGGCTGGAAGGGCTTCCCGCTCGGCCACGCGGCCGACCCGGTGACCGTGGACGACGTGTTCTTCCGGGTCGGCGGCGAGCAGGCCGGCTCGGTGACCGACGCCTTCGTCGATAACAGCGACGACTCGATCATCGACGACGTCTGGATCTGGCGCGCGGACCACGGCGCGGGCGCCGGAACCTGGGCCGGCGACCCGGGCGACACCGGCCTGATCGTCAACGGCGACCACGTCACCGCCTACGGCCTCGCGGTCGAGCACTTCCAGAAGACCGAGACGGTGTGGAACGGCCAGGCCGGCACGGTGATCTTCTTCCAGAACGAGAACCCGTACGAGGTGCCGGATCAGGCCTCGTGGATGGCGAGCCCGACCCAGAAGGGTTATCCGGCCTTCTACCTGCCGAACCGGGTCACCAGCTTCCAGGGCTACGGGATGGGCAGCTACTCGTACTTCGACCAGGGCGTGGATATCGAGAACGCGATGGCCTTCCAGAGCCCGAACGCCCCCGGCGTGCAGTTCCACGACATCCTGACGGTGTTCCTCAACGGCTCCGGCGGCATTCAGTCGGTAGTCAACGGAACCGGCGCGGCGGTTAACTCCTCGTTCGGAGGGCCGAGTGACGTGGTCAGTTATCCGTGAGCTGCATTAGGTGAATAAGCAGCGCCCCCGGCCTGCCGCTGAGTGCGGTAAGCCGGGGGCGCGCTCGTTGTTGCAGCCGGGTGCTGGTTCGTCTTCCTTTGTGTGCAGCGGCCCGTGCGTGCAAGCTGCACCGCGCATGGTCACCTCACGGAAGGCTGCGGCTTGCGGAAGATGCCGGGCGCCGTCACCAGCACGATGACCAAGGCCACCGCGAGGAACACGACCGAGCCGGTGAGCGCCGCGGAGATCGCATGGGCCAGATGCTGCTTGGCGGCCAGCGCGGCCGGGACGCCGGCGCTGTGCTGCCCGGCGGCGTTGCGGGCCGCGGTGCCGAACACGGTGACCAGAACCCCGAGTCCGAGCGATCCACCGACCTGGTGGAAGGCGTTGACCAGACCAGAGGCCGCGCCGCTGTCCTTCGGGTCGACCCCGGCGATGCCGGAAGAGGTCAGCGGGATGAACGCGATGCCCATACCGAGGCCGAGCAGCATCATCGGCAGCGCGATACGCGGGAAGTACTGTGTGTCCGCGGACAGCCGGCAGGTCCAGGCCATCGCGATCAGCGCCACCGACAGGCCGGTGATCAGCAGCCTGCCGCTGCTCACCGCGCCGGCGACCTTTGGCACCAGGCGCGAGGTGGCGAACAGCACCGCGGTCATCGGCAGGAACGCGAATCCGGCCTTCAGCGCGCTGTAGTCGCGCACCTCTTGGAGGAACTGGGTCTGGAAGAAGAAGTAGGCGAACATGCCGCCCACGGTGAACAGCCGCGCGACATACGCTCCGGAGCGCTCGCGGCTGGCGAACAGGCGCAGCGGCATGATCGGCTGCGGCGCGCGCAGCTCGACCAGCACGAATCCGGCCAACAGCAGTACCGCGCCGGCGAACGAGGCGAGCGTCGCGTGGTCGGTCCAGCCGGAGGAGCCTGCCCGCACGAAGCCGTACACGAGGGCGGTCATGCCCAGGGTGGAGCTGACCGCGCCGACCAGGTCGAAGCGGCCCGGGTTGCGCTCGGTCTCCGGCAGGTAGCGCGGGGCCAGCAGCACCAGCGCGATCCCGATCGGCACATTGATGAACAGTCCCCAGCGCCACGAGGCCAGGTCGGTGAGCAGGCCGCCGAGCACGAGGCCGACGCTGGCTCCACCGCTGGAGGCGGCGGCGTAGAGCGAGATGGCGCGCATCCGCTCGCGGGCGCCCTGGAAGCTCATCATCAGCAGGGCGAGCGTGGACGGCGCGGCGATGGCCGCGGCCAGGCCCTGGATCGCACGGGTGGTCAGCAGCCAGGCGCCGTTCGGGGCGAGGCCGCCGAGCAGCGAAGCGAGAGTGAACAGGGCGATGCCGCCGAGGTAGACGCGCCTGCGGCCGAGGATGTCGCCGACTCGGGCGCCGAACAGCAGCAGGCCACCGAAGGCGAGGGTATAGGCGTTCTGCACCCAGGACAGGCTCGTCGGCGAGAAGCCGAAGGCGTCGTGGATCTTAGGCAGCGCGCTGATGATGACGGAGGCGTCCAGCACGATCATCAGCTGGCTGGTCAGGATGATCGCCATGACCAGCGGCGAGGGGGTGCCGCGCCCGGTGCGCAGGTCCGGGGTCCGGCCTATGGAATGCCGGGCTGCCGGACGGGTTAACAGGGAAGAAGCAGATGGCATGATGCGGCGAGCCTTTCGGAGGGAGCTCGACGAGTGGTAAAGTGGAGGCGCCCTCCAGAACTATACGGAGGTGCCCTCCACTTAGCAAGCCGGAAAGGGGAACTGGGCCATGACCAGCGCGGATGCCGGGGCGGTGACGATCGTCCCCGGGCGCCGTCCGCAGCGTGCCGACGCACGACGCAACTACGAGAAGCTGCTCGCGGTGGCGCGGGACGCGTTCGCCGAGGACTCGGCGGTCACCCTCGAGGAGATCGCCAGGCGCGCGCACGTCGGCATCGGGACGCTCTACCGGCACTTCCCGAACCGGCCGGCGCTGCTTGAGGGCATCTACGTCGAGCAGGTCGAGGAGCTCTGCCGCAGCGCGCGCGAGCTCACCGAGGTGCTGCCGCCGTGGGATGCGCTGGTGGGCTGGCTGCACCGGTACGTCGGATACGTGGGCACCAAGCGGGCGCTCGCCGAACAGCTGACCGCGGCCTTGGGCGCGCCAACCGAGGTGTTCGGCCAATGCCGCCAGGCGCTGTTCGCCGAAGGGGAGCCGCTGCTGACGCGGGCTCAGGACGCCGGGGCGGTGCGCACCGACGTGACCTTCGAGGACGTGCTGCGGATGGTCAGCGGCATCACGATGGCCACGTTCACCGAGGAGGGCCAGATGGAGCGGGTGCTCGACATCGCCCTCGACGGCCTGCGGGCCCGGTGACTGCCGCGCGGTATCGATCGGCACCGTTTCATCAAACGGGGCCGGACCAAAGACACGGCAGCGCCGCGAGGCGCGACCATGCCTCACGGCGCTGCGTGGGGTGACACCGTTTCAGGTGTGCCCCTGATTCAGGTATTCCCTCGAATCGGATTCGTCCCCGTATTGCGGTGCTTCCGGTTCAGTGCAGCAGGTTGAGCGTGTTCGCGGCGTCGTCCACGAAGTAGACGTCGTCGTTGTGCACGGTGGCCAGGCCGAACAACGCTCCTGCTCCCGCCGGGTCGCCGGAAGAGTCGAGCTGCACGGTCTGCACCTGCTTGCCCGAAGGCGTCGTCGCCACGAGGAAGCCGTCTCCCGCGTTCACGGTCAAGATGTCGCCGCCCGGGGCCACGGCGAGGCCGAGCGGCGTGTTGAGCGCCCCACCCCAGGTGACGGTCCGTCCGGTGCCTGCGCTCTCGTCGCGCCACGGCGCGTTCGGGATCGCGGCGATCCGGTTGCCGACGCTGTCCGCGACGTACAGCGTGCCGTTCGCGGCCAGACCGAGCCCGGTCGGCCCGACCACCAGCGCGGCCGGGTCGGTGTGCTCGCCGAACCCGGAGCCGATGACGGTGTGCGACACCACCCGCGGCGCGTGCCCGGCCGGGATCGCCAGCCCGAGCCGCAGCACAGTGCCGTGATCGACGGTCGCGCCGTTCGCCGCGACCGTGCCGTTGAGCACGTTGCTGACGAAGAGCTCCGCGAAGGAGCCGCCGTCCAGCGCGGTCATGTCCCACGGGCCGTTGATGCCGTACCCGGACAGCGTCTCGCGCACGAAGCCGTGCGCGTCGAGCACCAGCAGACAGCCGGCCTTCGCGGTGGCGCCGCTGCCGTCCGCGGTGGGCAGCGAGCCGACGACGACCCAGCCGGACCGCAGCGCGACCAGCGCGGTGGTCAGGCCGATGCCGCCGGGGCAGGCCCCGGGCAGGTGGGCCGCGCTGATCTGTGCGAAGGTGCTGACCTGGCCGTTCGGCCAGACCTGCACGATGGTGGTGCCGGTGCCTTGCAGATTCGATGCCGCGTTGAAGTTGCTGACCAGCACGTTGCCCTCGTGCAGCGCGCCGGTCGATTCCGGGACCACGGCCACGCCGTACGGGTTCACGTCGCCGTTGGCCGGGACGGTGGACGCGATCTGCGTGATGGTGGTGTCGACGGGTGAGGCCGAGCCGGCGGCCTGCGCTGACGCGGGCGGCACGGTCGCCGCGAAGGCGAGCGCGGTGCCGGTGAGTGCGGTGGCCGCGAGTCGGGCAGGGTGCAGCGTTCGTCGTCGTGCCATGAGTGCTCTCCTTGGACAGAAGGCGCTGTCGTTGGCGGTGATCCGCTGACGAAGGTGAAGTCGTGCCCGAACCGGTTCGCGCTCTGCGTGACGCAACGGGAACGGATCCTCGGCGCGGCTGGTTCACCGGCGCGGCGCCGGGCGGGTGACCCACTAGCGTTGGGGCATGGTGAAGCCCACGTTGCAGATCATCATCGGCAGCACCCGGCCGGGCCGGGTCGGGAAGCCGGTCGCCGACTGGTTCCACGCGCACGCGGCGAAGCACGGCGGATTCCAGGTCGAGCTGATCGACCTGGCCGAGGTGAACCTGCCGCTGCTCGACGAGCCGAGGCACCCGCGGTTCGCCGAATACGAGCACGAACACACCAAGGCCTGGAGCCGGCGGATCGGTGCCGGAGACGCATATGTCTTCGTCGTGCCCGAGTACAACCACGGCTACAACGCCGCGATCAAGAACGCGATCGACTACCTCAACCACGAGTGGACGGACAAGCCGGTCGGCTTCGTGAGCTACGGCGGCATCGCGGCCGGCACCCGCGCGGTGGAGATGCTGATCCAGGTGGTCTCGGTGCTCGGCATGATCCCGATGCCGATCCAGGTCAACATCCCGCAGATCGGCGAGCGCGTCACCGTCGAGGGCCGGTTCACGGCGAACGAGGCACTCGACAACAGCGCCGCGGCCTTGCTCGACCAGTTGGCCCGCTGGGTGGCCAGATTGGGCTCCACCCGCTGAGATGGGAGGGGAGAGGAGACCGCCATGCCACACGAGGAGCACACCGTCACCGTCGACCGGCCGATCGACCAGGTCTTCGCATACCTCGCGGACGAGGAGAACGACCCGGCCTGGCGCCCGGGCGTCGTCGAGATCAGGCGCGTCTCGCCGGAAGGTGGCGAGGGCGCGACGATCCGTCAGGTGCTGCGCGGCCCCGGCGGGATGAAGATGCGCGGAGACTACCGCATCACCGCCTACCAGCCGCCGACCCGCTATGAGTTCCAGGTGATCGCCGGCCCGGCGCGCCCGGCCGGCCGGTTCGCGCTGGCCGAGGACGGACCGGACCGCACGAGCGTCACCTTCAGCCTGGACCTGGAGCCGAAGGGCATGGCGCGGCTGATGGCGGGCCGGATCGCCAAGCAGATGCGGGTCGAGGTCGGCGCGCTCGATCGGCTCAAGCAGAACCTTGAGCGGTAGCGGCGCGGCCTACTCGGCGCTGAAGTAGCCGAACAGGTCCACGATCAGCTGCGCCGAGTTGCCGGACGGCGCGTTGAACTTGATCGTGAACGTGTTGTCCGGTGTGTAGTTGGCTCCTGCCTGCGCGATGGCGGTGTTCGCGTTCGTCTGGCCGGCCGCGAAGTTGACGTTCGAGGTCTGCGGGATCGGGCCGTAACCGGGGTAGACCACCGCGAAGCCGGAGCCGGTCGGCTGGGTGACGGTCACGTTGTACACGAACGCCGCCGTGCTCTGTGTGCCGTTGATCGCGGGATTCGGCCCGAGCGGCTGCAGGTAGGGGCCGTTGCCGTTGGTCAGCGGCCCGCCTGAAGTGCGGCTGTCGTAAAGGCGGGCCGGCGCGACCGGGAGATAGGCGTCCAGGCTGCCCGCGCTGAAATAACCCTGCACGTCCGCGATCAAGTCGATCGTCCCGCCGCTGCCGTTGTAGAGGTCGATCTTCCCGTCGGCGCCGACCGGGACGATGACCGTGTTCGGCACGGTCTGGCCGGCCGCGAAGTCAAGGCTGGAGGCCAGCGGCCTGGTCGCCGCGCCGTCGGGGTACGCGGTCACGTATCCGCCGGTGGCTTCGTTGACCGCGGTCAGGTTCAGCGCGACGGCGTTGACTCCGCTGGCGGGAAGCGACCCGGAGTCGGTGCCCGCGACGGTCAGCGTCAGGGTCTTGCCCGCGCCGACACTCGACTTGGTGCCGCCGGTTCCCAGTCCGCTGCGGGTGTCGAGGATGCGAGCGGGATACAGCGGCGTGTAGCCGTCCGCGGTGGTCGCGGTGAAGTAACCGGTCACGTCGGCGATCAGGTCGGCGGTGCCGGAACTGCCGTTGTAGAGGTCGATCTCGCCGCCGGAGCCGACGCCGACCAGCACGCTGCTGGCCTTGGTCAGGCCGGGCGAGTAGTCGATGTTCGACGTCTGCGGCTTCGCCTGGCCGTCCGGGTACGCGGTGATGTACCCGGTGCCGCTGGGGTTGGTGACCGTGAGGTTGAGCGCGACGGCGCTGACGTTCGCCGGGATCGCTCCGGTGCCGCCGATCTTCAGGCGAAGCGTCGCGTTCGCGCCGAGCGGCGTGGTCACCCCGCCGATGCCGTGGCGGGTGTCGAGGATCCGGACCGGGCCGTAGGCGCTGTACTCCGAGCCCGCGGTGGTGAACTGCTGCGAGGTCGTGGCGGTGTTGCCCTGGGAGTCGGTGGCTGTGATCTTGATCGGGTAGGTGCCCAGCTTCCTATACGAGTGCGTCACGCTGGGCGTGGACACGGCGGCCTGCATCGGCGTCGAACCGTCCCCGAAGTCGACGGTGTAGCTGGTGACGTCCCAGGCGTCGGTGCTCTTGTTCGTGGCGACCGCGGTCATCGTGCCGGCGGCCGCGACCGACATGGCGGCGACGAACGGCGCGGGCGGCACGACCGCGAGCTGAAGCGTCGACTTCTTGATCACGCCGGTGACGCCGGAGACGGTGAGCGTCGCCGTGTACGTGCCGACCTGCGTGTAAGTGTGCGAAAGGGAGCTGTTCGCCGTGGTCTGCGTCGTGCCGTCGCCGAAGTCGAAGCCGTAGCTCAGCCCGTCCGCCAGGCCGGTGAACCCCTTGGCGGTGAAGGTCACCGGCGAGCCGGTCGGCGCTTGGCTGGCGGAGGCGAGGAAGACAGCGCTCTGCAAGGGCGAGACGATTTCGAACGCGCCGCGGTCGAAGTAGCTCTCCGGCCCGGAACCGGTGTTCGCGACGGAGGCGAGGTCGATCCGCGGATTGCCCAGCAGGTCGGTGGTCGATTCGCCGGGAGCCGCGCTGTTCGCCGAGTCGACCGGCGTGTAAGTGTTCTTGTACACGGTGTCGTGCGCGCCCTGGCCGGTGGCCGCGGCGAACTGCGCGATCGTGGCGTAATCGGCGCCGCCCCAGTCGTAATACGGCTGGGTGCCGGTGACGGCGAGGGTGTTGTAGTCCTCGGTTGCGGTCGGCGACGCGGCCGGGTCGACGGAGATCTGCGGCGACGAGCCGTTCGGGCAGGCGTCGGCGCTGTCCGTGAACATGTTGTTCTCGATCACCGCGGCCGTGCTGGCGGCGCCCAGGCTGAGGCCGCTCTTGCAGTACGCCCGCACCGTATTGCTGGTCACGACCGCGCCCGGTGCGTCGTCCAGGGAGACGGCCACCGAATCGGTCGAAGTCAGGTAGTCGGTGCTGATCACCGTGCCGGCGGACCCGCCATTCACCACCACCGCCGGCGTATGCGATTCGACGAGGTACGAATGCCCGATGGTGAT
Source organism: Actinocrinis sp. (assembly GCF_035653575.1). Taxonomy (GTDB): domain Bacteria; phylum Actinomycetota; class Actinomycetes; order Streptomycetales; family Catenulisporaceae; genus Actinocrinis. The sequence continues at coordinate 51,703 of NZ_DASRBQ010000056.1, read as the reverse complement.
CGCCTGCGAGGAACCGGTGATTTCGGCGAGCGGGGCGTTGAGGGCGACGCCGTAGCCGAAAGTCGTGTCGTCGAAGGTGATGTGCGAGCTGCCCGAAACCGAGACCGTGCCGGTCGGTCCGGTCTCGACGCCGATGTCCTCGAAGTTGAGGTACGACGAACCGGAGACGGTCAGCGATACGCCGGTTGCCAGATAGCCGATCCATGCCTGATGAAAGGAGCCATGGCGGTAGTCGGGGGCGCCGACGATGTTGATCGGTGCCGCCGCGGTGCCCGAGTGCGTGATGGTGGTCGCGGGGTAGCTGCCGGGCTCGATGTACACCGTCTGGCCGGGGCTGGCGGCGTTGACGGCCGCTTCGATTGTGCAGTAGGGCGTTGCCTGCGTTCCGGAGCCCGCCGAGTCGGAGCACTGCGACGACGTACCGCTGCTCACGTAGAGCGTTGAGCCGGAGGGTGTGTCCGCGTGCGCGGCGCTCGGCACCGCGGCAGACGACATGATCAACAACGCGGACGCGACCGCGAAACGGCGCATGTGCACCGTGTCCCTCCCCAAGATGATCCCCGCAGCACGGAATTGAGCCCCGCGCCCTAGCAGCCGGTCGGAGTCTATCCGCGTCCGTACATGCCGCGCGTACGGGTTTCGTAACGGCTGGCCGGAGCCCTTCGGCAGGAGCGAAAAAGCGGGCTTGACCTTGACGCAGCGTCAACCTTCCACGATGGAGACATGCCACACGAGACGGCGAATCAGAAGGCGGCGCGCAACGCGTTGATGCAGCCCGGAGCTGCTGTATCGGCAGCAGCCGCGACCGCGCGGGCGGAGGCAGGGCAGACGGAAGCAGGGCAGGTGGACACAGGGCAGACGGCCGCGCTCGCGGTGTCAGGTCTGCGCAAATCCTTCGGCGAGAAATTGGTGCTGGACGGGATCGACCTGGCCGTCGCCGCCGGGACGGTGTTCGCGTTGCTCGGCCCGAACGGCGCCGGCAAGACCACCGCGGTCAACATCTTGTCCACGCTCATCGCGGCCGACGGCGGTCAAGCGCGGGTCGCCGGGCACGACGTCGCGGCCGAGCCCGACTCGGTGCGCGCGGTGATCGGGGTGACCGGCCAGTTCTCCGCGGTCGACAACCTGCTGAGCGGCCGGGAGAACCTGATCCTGATGGCCGACCTGCACCGGCTTGGCAAGGTCGAGGGCCGCAGGCGCGCCGACGTGCTGTTGCGCCGCTTCGACCTGACCGAGGCTGCCGACCAGCGGGTGATCACCTACTCCGGCGGGATGAAGCGCCGGCTCGACCTGGCCATGACGTTGATCGGCGAGCCGCGGGTCATCTTCCTGGACGAGCCGACCACCGGGCTCGACCCGCGCAGCCGCCGCGAGCTGTGGCGGATCATCCGCGAGCTGGTGGCCGGCGGCGTGACCATTTTCCTCACCACCCAGTACCTGGAGGAGGCCGACCAGCTGGCCGACCGGATCGCGGTGCTCGACCAGGGCCGGATCGTCGCGCACGGCAGCCCGGCCGAGCTCAAGCGGCTGGTGCCCGGCGGGCATATCAGCCTTCGCTTCGCGGACCCTGAGGCCTTGGAGCGCGCGGCCGGCTGCCTGGACGTATCGGCACGCGACGACGAGACGTTCACCGTGCAGGTCCCGAGCGACGGCGGAGTACGTGCCCTGCGATCGGTGCTCGACAGGTTGGACGCGGCCGGCGTAGAGGCCGAGGAGCTGTCCGTGCACACACCGGACCTGGACGACGTGTTCCTCGCGCTGACCGGGCACGGCGCCGGCGGTGCCGAAGAACGAAGCGACAACGCAGGACTCGACGACAGCAACGAAGGGGCGATCGCATCATGAGCAGCCTGAGCTACGCGGTGACCGACTCCGCGACGATGCTGCGCCGTACGCTGCGGCACATCCTGCGCTATCCCGCGATGCTCGCCGCCTCGCTGGGCGTGCCGGTGATCCTGCTGCTGTTCTTCGTCGGACTGCTCGGCCGCACGCTCGGCGCGGGATTGAACGCCGCACACGCCGGCGGCGTCGGACACGGCAGCTACATCGACTATGTCGCCCCGGCCATCGTGCTGCTGACGGTCGCCTCGGGCTGCATGGCGACCTCGGTGGCCGTGTGCGTCGACACGACCGAGGGCATCATCAACCGCTTCCGCACCATGGCGATCTCGCGATCCTCGCTGCTGACCGGTCACGTGGTCGCGAGCGTGATCCAGACGATCGTGAGCGTGGCGCTGGTGATCGGCGTCGCGGTGGCGATGGGCTGGCGGCCCACCGGCGGCCCGCTCGCCTGGCTGGCCGCCGTCGGCCTGATCGTGCTGCTCAGCTTCGCCCTCACCTGGCTGGCGGTGGCGATCGGGCTGATCTCCAAGACGCCGGAGTCCTCGAGCAACACGCCGATGCTGATCCAGTTCCTGCCGTTCCTCGGCAGCTCGTTCGTGCCCACCGCCTCCATGCCGGCCGGGGTGCGCTGGTTCGCCGAGTACCAGCCGTTCACGCCGCTCAACGAGACCCTGCGCGGCCTGCTCAACGGCGGCCCGGTCGGCCACGACGCGCTGGTCTCGATCGCCTGGTGCCTGGGCATCCTGGTGGCCGGATACTGGTGGGCGCGCACGGTGTTCCGGCGCGGCCGGGTACGTTGACCGGCCGCGTTGACGGGAAGACTCAAGCGGGGACTAAGGGCTCAGGAGCCGGGGATGACCACGACGCTCACCATCAGCCAGCTCGCCGACTATGTCGGGGTCACCGTGCGCGCGGTGCGGCACTACCACCAGTGCGGTCTGCTGCCCGAGCCCGATCGCGACGCCTCCGGTTACCGCCGGTACGACGCGCAGGCCGTCATCGACCTGATCCGGATCAAGACCCTGGCCGACGCCGGCGTGCCGCTGGCCAGGGTGGAGGAGCTGCTCGGCGCGCAGCCGGAGCAGTTCGCCAAGGCCGTGGCCGAGATCGACGCGGCCCTGGCCCAGCGCATCCGCGAGCTCAAGCGGCACCGCCAGCGGATCGCCGAGCTGGCCGGGGGAGAGCGCCTCTTCCTCCCGGACGGAGTGGTCGAGTACCTCGACGAGATGCGCGCGATGGGCGTGAGCGAGCGGGGCGTTCGCGCCGAACGGGACGGCTGGATCATGCTCAACGCGCGGATGCCCGAGGCCGTGCCGCTGCTCATCGCGCACAAGCGGACGTACGTCGCCGATCCGGAGTTCCGGCACTTCTGCCTCGCCTACGACCAAGCCTTCGACTGGGATCCGGACGATCCGCGGCTGGAGGCGCTGGCCGACGAGATGCTGGACTACATCGAGCGCAAGGCTCCGCGCGAGAGCGGGGTCCAGGGCTGGGATTCGTTCGCTGAGAACGTGGCCGACGGAGCGCAAGAGCTCGACGGCAGCATGATGATGCAGATCACTGACGCCTCGCCCGCCTGGAAGCGGCTGAATCGGCTGGCGGTGGAGCGGATGCGGGCGCGCACCGGGGACAAGCCCTCGCACGCCTGGCCGTTCGAGAAGGGCTGACCCGGCCCGCGGCGGCCTGGCCAGGGAGGATGAGGGTCCTGTGTCCTCGGGGCTGCACGCAGGACCCTGATCGGTCAGTGCAGGCTGGAGATCAGCAGCTTGGCGAGGGCCAGTTCCCGCTCGACCTTGAAGTCGCCAGGGCCGACCTCGACGTAGACGTCGCCCTTGAGCGCGACCACGACCGACTCGCCGGACTGGGTCAAGGTGAGCGCCGCGTCGCCGATGCCGGAGGTGGGCGCGACGGTCCAGGCGCAGTCACCGGTGCACGAGCGCTGCGAGCGCGGCATCGACTTGGCCTTGGTCTCGCCGAACTCCTGGGCCGCGGACTCGTTGTTCATCGTGGTCGGGTCGGTGCCGATGACGACCGAGACATCGAGCTGGCCGCCACCGCTCGGCGTGGTGAACGTGTACCGGCAGCCCTCGTAGCCGTGGAAGCCGAGCGCCGACTGGGTATCGGGCATCGAGGTGTTCACCTTGAAGCCGACCGCGGAGCTGATCTGGTCGAGGGTCACCTGGCCCGGCCCCGGCGTGACGAACGTGCCTTGGGAGCTAACCGAGGTGCACGCGACCGGGAAGGGCGCGGCGCTGGACGTCGGGGAGGGCTGGCTCGGGTCCGAGGAGCCGCCGGCCGGCGCGGACGGTGATGCGGGCACTGATACGTACGTCGAGCCGATCGGGGTTCCGCTGCCGTAGGCGCAGCCGGCTGCCGCGGTGCAACAGCCGAGAACCGCGAGCGAAGTGATGAGCCGAGTCGTAGTGCGCACCGTGCGCCCTCCCGCGTGCGTTTCGTCGAACGGTGTCTGGTGCAGTGCCCGAAATGCACTGACGTTGGAACGGTACGGCTCGACGAGCCCGGACATGCGACGTGAGCGCTCTCAATGCCCGAAGGGGCAGCGACTTGAACCCAAGCAGGCAGGGCGGCGCCGCGTGCGTCATACGGTTGGCGCGCGCGGCGCGGAGCGGCTAGATCCAACCGCTGCGTTGTGCGTACCAGCCCAGCTGCACGCGGTTCGCCGCGCCGGCCCGCGACATCATGCCCTTGACGCAGCGCTGCACCGTGCGCCGGCTCACGCTCAGGGTCTCGGCGATCGCGCTCTCCGCCTGCCCTTGTAGCAGCATCTTGAGAATCTGCGAGTCGAATTCGTTCAACCGCTGCGGCTGTGACTGTGGCTGTGACTGGACCTGGTCCTGCGTTGGAGGCGACACGTCGTGGTCGCCGTCCTTGCGTGCCCGGCAGGCGAGGATCTGCCCGAGCTGCATGCGGTTGCGCGCGCCGACCTTGGCCAGCAGCACTCGGACATGCCGCTGCACGGTGCGTTCGCTCACCTGCAACCGCGCGGCGATCGCCTTGTCCGGCACTCCGTTGAGCAAGAGCCGGAGGATGGGTTCGTCGAAGGCGTGCGGTCGCCGTTGCCGTGAATCGGCTTGGGAACGGGAGCGAACGGTGTAGAGCGACGCGGCGGTGCCCCCAAGATCCTGCACTGTCCCTCCGGATGCGTTAACCGACCGCGCCCGAGTTCGCCGCGCCGCGTATGCGGCACCCGTGCGGCATAGCGAGAACCATCAAAGCACTACATAACGGTTCAAACTTCTAAGTGTCGTATGTGCGCCACCGGTCTCCGATCGGGCCGCACCCTAAGAAAGCCTCAGCCCCAGCTCATCCGCACGGCCGATCGGAGGCTGGCATTGCGGCGCTGACCTGCGGCGTTTAGCGTTCTCTCAAGCTCTTGGCGTAACTGCGCCGAGATGGCCGCGGACCAGACCATTGACCGACCGACTGGTCTAGTCCAATCTGGCATCAGCATAAACATCCTCCGGAGTTCGGCGCACCCCGGTGACTTAAAAACCCACAATCCGAGCCGCAGATCCACGCGAATCGGCATATCTCGCGCAAGCGTGCGCACCGGAGGCGCCCGGTACGCCCGCCTCGATCGACCCGCGGCCCCGCCGCGTCGCGCCCGCACGCGCGCCGCCGGTGCCGCCCCGTACCGGAGAGGCAGTCATGGCACGCGTTCCCCATCTCACCTCGCGGCCCGCCCGCAAACGGGCGCTCGCCGCGGCCGGCGCCGCGTTCAGCGTCGTGCTCGCGACCGTCGGCGTCGTCGCGGCCACCACCGGCGCCCAGGCCGCCGCGGCCAACCTGGTTCAGAACCCCGGCTTCGAGTCCGGGGCGCTCTCGCCCTGGACCTGCTCCAGCGGCAGCGGCACGATCGTCACCAGCCCGGTGCACTCCGGCGCCGACGCGCTCCGGGGCACCCCGGCCGGCAGCGACGACGCGCAGTGCTCGCAGACCGTCAGCGTCCAGCCGAACTCCGCCTACACGCTTTCGGCCTGGGTAAACGGCTCGTACGTCTACCTCGGCGACACCGGCACCGGGACGACCGACGGCAGCACCTGGACTCCGGGCACCGGCGGCGGATATTCGCAGCTGACCACGAGCTTCACCACCGGGGCCAGCACCACCAGCTTGACCATCTGGGTGCACGGCTGGTACGGCCAGCCCGCCTACGAGGCCGACGACTTCTCCCTCACCGGTCCCGGCGGCGGTGGCAGCCCCTCGCCGAGCACCGGCCCGACCTCTTCCTCGCCCACCCCGACACCGAGCGCGAGCCCGACCGGCGGCACCGGCGGTACCTGTTCCGCGCCGGCGTGGGTGTCCACGACCGCGTACAACGGTGGTGCGGTGGTCAGCTACAACGGCCACACCTGGACCGCGAAGTGGTGGACCCAGGGCGACATCCCCGGCAACAACGCGCAGAACGTGTGGACCGACGACGGCGCGTGCAGCGGGAGCGGAAGCCCCTCGCCCTCGAGCAGCCCGAGCACCAGCCCGTCGCCCAGCCCGAGCAGCACCGGCGGCGGTAACGGCGGCCCGCACAAGCACGTGCTGACCGGTTACTGGCAGGACTTCGTCAACGGCGCGACCGTGCAGCGGCTCAGCGACGTGAGCAGCCAGTACGACATCGTGGCCGTGGCCTTCGCCAACGCGACCGGCACGCCGGGCCAGATCTCCTTCGCGGTCGACTCGGGCCTGTCCAGCTCGCTCGGCGGCTACTCCGACGCGCAGTTCCGGGCCGACATCGCGACCCTGCACAGCCGCGGCCAGAAGGTCATCGTCTCGGTTGGCGGCCAGAACGGCGCCATCTCGGTCGGCGACTCCGCCTCGGCGAGCAACTTCGCCAGCAGCGCGGCCTCCATCATCAAGAGCTACGGCTTCGACGGCATCGACATCGACCTGGAGAACGGGGTCAACGCCACCTACATGGGACAGGCGCTGCACTCCCTGGCCAGCCAGAGCGGCCTCGGCTCGAGCTTCGTCCTGACCATGGCCCCGCAGACCATCGACATGCAGAGCACCGGGATGGCCTACTTCCAGCTCGCGCTGAACGTGAAGGACATCCTGACCATCGTGAACATGCAGTACTACAACTCCGGCTCGATGAACGGCTGCGACGGCAACGTCTACTCGGAGGGCACCGAGAACTTCCTGGTCGCCCTCGCCTGTATCCAGCTGCAGAACGGCCTGAACCCGAGCCAGGTCGGCCTCGGCGTGCCGGCCTCCAGCAGCGCGGCCGGCGGCGGCTTCGTGAGCCCGTCGGTGGTTAACGCGGCGCTGGACTGCCTGGCCTCCGGGACCAACTGCGGCAGCTTCAAGCCGTCGACCACCTGGCCCGGCATCGGCGGCGCGATGACCTGGTCGACGAACTGGGACGCCAGCGCGGGCAACCAGATCGCGAACACGGTCGGCACGCACCTGCACTCGATGCCGTAGCCACGCGACTGGTTCGATAACGGCTACGTACAGCCGCGGCCCCGGATGCATTCAGGCATCCGGGGCCGCAGCATTGGTTGTCCAGTTGGGCGGGACAGAACACGCGGTCTTACTTACTGAGCGTTGTAGACGATGCCGACATTTGACGATCGAACGCTCGGACCGAGGTGCACGCAGTACCACTCACCGCGCCAGGAGATCAGCGAGAAGATGCCGAAGGACTTCGTCACGCCGTTGATCTGATAAGTCAGCCGGGTGCCGTACAGCCGGTAGTACGAACCCTTGTTGTACTCGACGCCCGGTTTGATCCAGACCGCCTGGCTGGTCGGCACCGAGACCTTCACGAACTGCGCCGCGGAGGCGTGCGACCCGAGCAGCTTGTGCGCGGCGTGGATGTCGAGGTCGTACCAGTCGATCAGCCGGTTCTGATAATCGGCCGAGGCATTGGAGATCGCCTTTACCTGAAGGTACGCGCTCTTCGGGAAGAAGAACGGCAGCGCGATCGAGGGGTTGTCCTGCACGATCGCCTGCCAGAGATCCTGCACCCCGGCTTGGAACATCGGGTCGTCGGGCCGCGGCAGGACATGCGTCTGCGGCAGCGTGCCGGGATCGACCGACGGCGAGGGGCTGGGGGAAGGCGAGGGGGACGGACTCGGCGCCACCGGCGAGGGGATCGAGCTGAGCCCGATATTCACCCCGGTGCCGTCCGTGCCGGGGCCCGAGCTGCCGCTCCCGCATGCGGCAACGGGTAGAAGGGCCAACGCGGCACACAGTGCGTAAGGCCATCGGCGCGTTCTACCGGACCGTGGCGCGCCAGTGCACTTGGTCCAAATCATGGGGTGCATCCTTCCAGCCGCGCCGATTCTGCACGAGCACATGGCGCGATTGCCTGAACGGGAAGGCACATCGACCTCGCATTCGCGGCGTGCAACCGCTAGATAACGCCGCAACTGCCAGAAAGATTGAGCAGCGCACCTGGTACTTGCATGATGGAGAGATGTTCCCTGACTGGCAGAGCCTGACGGACGCACAGCACGAGCGCTGGGAAGCCGTGCTCGGCACCCTCACCGCCGCCCTCCCCGCGCGTGCCGCGGGCGTCGTCATCGATGGCGAACACGCGGCGGCCGTCGCCGACCGGCTCGCGCTCGCGCTGCGCTCGGCCGGACGGCACTGCCTCCGCCTGACCGATCGCACCCCGCTCGCCGACGAGGACGCCTGGCGCGTCGAGGGCACGCCGACCACCATCGCCCTCGCCGACGGCCCGCGCTGGCGCGAGCATCCGCCGACCGGCCGCTGGGAACTGGCCGTGTGGCTGCGCGCCCCCGGCGATCACGCGGCCAGGCGCGCGGATCCGGGCTCCCGCACGAAGCCCGCAGGCGAGGTCGTGCTCGACCTGGGCGATCCGTCCTGGCCGGTGATCCGGCGGGTATCCGGCAACGTCGCAGTGCCCGAATACTGGTACGTCGCCGAGAACCAGGCCTTCTTCGCGGTGCGCGCCGCCGCCTGGGACACCAAGTTCGGCGACGACCTGCCCGCCTACGCGGCCGCCGTCGCCGAAGCCGCCCCGGTGCTCGGCGGCACCGCGCTCGACCTCGGCTGCGGCACCGGTCGCGCGCTGCCCGCGCTGCGCGCCGCGGTCGGAGCGTCCGGGCGCGTGATCGGCCTCGACGTGACGCGGCAGATGCTCGACGCGGTGCGGTCAAGCGGCCGCGACCGCGACGCCACCGCGCTGCTGCTCGGCGACGCGCAGCGCCTTCCGTTCGCGGACCGCTCCATCGACACCACCTTCGCCGCCGGCCTGCTCAACCACCTCGACGATCTGGCGGCCGGCCTGCGCGAGCTGGCCCGGGTCACCAGGCCGGGCGGCCAGCTGGTCGTCTTCCACCCGACCGGACGGGCCGCGCTGGCCGCCCGCCACGGCCGGGTCCTCGGCCCGAACGAACCGCTGGCCGAACACGTGCTCGGCGCCGCGCTGGCGGACACCGGCTGGAAGCTCGCCTCCTACGACGACCCGGAGCACCGCTTCCTCGCCATCGCGACGCGCTCGTAACCATCGTCGGCGCTAGCCATGAGCGCTATGATCGCGCCGCGCTCATGCATCGGAGCGAAGAGTCAGGGCCCGGGAGTCAGGAGACTGCTGTGACGGACGCCGGCAGCACCACACAGCCGTCCCGCTTCGACGTGGACGGCGTCGGCCTGGTGTACGAGGACGCCGGCTCCGGCGCGGCCACGCCGCTGGTCTTCATCCACGGCTGGACCGCCAACCGGCACCGCTGGGACCACCAGTTCGAGCACTTCGCCAAGTCGCGGCGGGTGCTGCGGCTGGACCTGCGCGGCCACGGCGAGAGCGACAAGCCGGTCGAGCGTTACAGCATCGACGGGCTCGCCGCGGACGTGCTGCGCCTGCTCGACGACCGCGGCGTCGACCGGTTCATCCCGGTCGGCCATTCGATGGGCGGGATGATCGCGCAGACGCTCGCCCTCGCCCACCCGGAGCGAGTCGAGCGGCTGGTGCTGGTCGACTCGGTCAGTCAGATGGTGTACAGCCGCTCCCGCGGCCTGGTGATGACCCTCTCGAAGAGCGTGCCGTACAACACCTTCGTCGCGATCAACATCCAGCGCGCGTTCAAGCCCGGCTACCCGAAAGAACTGATCAAGCAGTACATCGCCGCCTCCCAGGCCACGCCGAGGCACGTCGTGATGTCCTGCTACGACGCGATGCGCGGCTTCGACGTGCTCGACCGGGTCCGCGAGATCCAGGTCCCGGTGCTGATCCTGCACGGCGAACACGACATCCAGTTCCCGCCGGCCCAGGCCCGGCGCATCGCGGCGAACTGCGCGAACGCGAAGGTCGAGATCATCGACACCGGCCACGAGTGCCCGGTCGAGAACCCGCAGGCGGTGACCGACGCCATCGAGGCCTTCCTCGCCGAGGGCTGAGACGGCGTCAGCCGGTAAGCCGGGCCGGCCGGGTCAGCAGGCTCAGCAGGCGAACCGGGCGGGCCGGCGACCTGAAGAAAATCTCCGCGGCGCATTCAACTAATCTTCAGGAATGCGCGTCTCAGAAGTCGTGACGAACACCGACGCCCGCCCGCCGCTGGTCTCCCGTCGCCGCTTCATGGGCGGCGCCGTGGGACTGGCCGCGCTGGGCTCCTTCGCCGCGGCCTGCCAGGGCGACACCAGCCCGGCCGCCAGCACCTCCGCGGCCAGCCCAAGCCCGATCGGGATCGAGACCGGCGGCAGCGGCGCCGGGGCGAGCCCAAGCGCCACGGCCGGCGCCGGTCCCGACCCGCAGCTGCTGGCGCAGCGCTACCAGGGCCTCAAGCCGTTCGCCCCGGCCCCGGCGCCGCCCTCGGTCAAGCCGATCACGCTGAGCGCTGACCACCCGCAGGTCTTTTCCAAGGTGCCGATCAGCGACAAGGTGGTCTTCGTCACCCTGGACGACGGGATCGAGAAGGACCCGGCCTTCATCCAGATGGTCAAGGACTTCCAGATCCCGCTCACCCTTAGCCTGGCCGACACGCTGATCCGGGACGACTACGCCTACTTCGAGAAGCTGAACCAGACCGGGTTCGTCACGATCCAGAACCACACCGTCAACCATCCGCTCAACATGCCGAGCCTGTCCGCGCAGCGCCAGCTCGATGAGATCGCCGGACAGCAGCAGAAGCTGCAGAAGGAGTACGGCACGACGCCGTACCTGTTCCGGGCGCCGGGCGGCAACTACAACGCCGCCACGGTGAACGCGGTCAAACAGGCCGGTCTCAAAGGCATGATGATGTGGAAGGAGTCGATGGAGATCCACGACATGCAGTACCAGACCGCCTCGCACCAGCTGCAGCCCGGCGACATCATCCTGGCCCACTTCCGCGGCCCCGCCCAGCTCAAAGGCGAGACCATGGTGCAGATGATGATCAACCTCTACAAGCACATCCAGGCGCAGGGCTTCACCGTGGCGGACATCACGAAGTACGTGTGACCGGCCGCGAGCGCGCCAGGGCTCGGCGACGGGCCAGCACGCTAGGCGAGGCGCGCGTGCTCGGCCGGGCGCGAGTGCTCTGTCGAATGTGAGTGTTCTGCCGAATGCGAACCCTCATTCACGTGGAAGAGCGCGAACGCACGCCGAATCAACGGCTGCGCGACGTTGCGCACTCGCACGCCGCCGTTCGTCATGCCCTGCTCGGAGCCCGAATGCGCGTGACCGTGCACGGCCAGGTCCGCGCCGCCCTCGTCGATGGCCTGCGCCAGCAGGTAGCTGCCGAGGAACGGGAAGATCTCCGGCGGTTCGCCGGCCAGGGTCTCCGGCACCGGGGAGTAGTGCGTCAGGGCGATGCGAAAGTCGCAGTCCGCTGACTTCAGCTCGTCGAGCGCCGCGCGCAGCCCGTCGGCGCAGGCGGCCGACCTGCGGGCGAAGGCCTTGATCTCCGGCTCGCCGAAGGCTTCCAGCGCCCGACCGGGAAACCCGCCGCCGAAGCCCTTCGTCCCCGCCACGCCGAGCCGGAAGCCGCCCAGATCCAGCACCGCGGCCTCGCCTTCGAGGGTGCGCACGCCCTGCTTCTCCAGGATCTCGGCGATCTGTTCCGGCTGCTCGCCGTGGTAGTCGTGGTTGCCCAGCACCGCGATCACCGGCACCGGGGAGTCGGCCAGCTCGCCGGCCACCACCCGCGCCTCGTCCGCGGTGCCGTGCCGGGTCAGGTCCCCGGCCAGCAGCAGCACGTCCGCGCAATCGCGCAGCGACTCGACCGCGGGGCGCAGCACGCCCTCGCTCGTGCTGCCGAGATGGATGTCGCCGACCGCGGCCACCCGGATCGTCATAGCTCCTCCACGCGCGGCTTGGCGTCGGCCGGTGCCGGGGCCACGGTCACGTCGAGCCGTACCGGCAGCCCGGCCAGCTCCTCCTGCACGAGGCGCACGATCTCCTCTCGGCATTCGCTGGTCGCGACGGTCCCGTACACGACCACGGCGTTAGCGCGCGCCTCGATGCGCAGCCCCAGCTCGGCGGTTTCGCCGTGCGCGAGGCGATGCCGAAGCCGCTCGATGCGGTACTCGGTGTCGTCGGTCATGCTCAGTCCAGTGCCGTTCGAGTTCTGCGTTGCGTTGGTCACGACGCGGGAGCTCCCTCGCGCTGCTCCCCGGCGCCGCGCGGCGGGATGACGTCGAGCCGTTCCAGCAGGTAGAGGAAGGCGTCCGGCATCGGCTGGCTGCCGAACTGCGCGCGCAGCGCCGGCCAGTCGACCTTCTCGCGCAGCAGCCGGGCGATCGGCAGCACCGTCCCGAAGTCGCAGTGGTGCTCCGAGAAGGCCGCCAGCAGGCTGCCGATCATGTCGGTCGCCGCGATGACCGGCATCCGCACCGAGTTCACCGACAGCTCCTCGGCGCGGGCGAGGAACCGCTCGTCGATCGGGCGCTGGGCGAGCTCGAAGATGAGATCCACCTGCTCGCCGCGGCACCGCGCCTTGATCAGCCAGTCCTCCGGCGGCTGATAGACGTGCAGGCCCGCTTTGCGCAGCGTGTCGGCGATCTGCTCGGCGTCCTCGCGGATGATGCAGAAATCGACGTCGTGGCGCAGGCTCAGCGGGGCGCCGTGCGCGTAGGCCGCGACTCCGCCGGCCAGCGCGAACCGGTGCCCGGCGGCTTTGAGCAGCGAGCCGACCTGCTTGGCCGCGTCGAGGATCGCCTGAGTGCGATCCGGAGGGAACTCGGCGGTCGTCGTCAGACCCATGACCAGATCGCCTTCCCGACTTTCCAGACGCTCCAGTTCCAGCTCACTCATTGCGGCCCCTCCGATCAGCGGATCGACCGTAGGTACCCGCTTCGGCCGGTCTTATCCGGTCGGCTCCGCTGAGCCTTCGGCCTTGCGGTACGTCGCGACGACGTCGTAGGCGGCGATCAGCAGCGCGAGCAGGACCAGCCCGATCGCCACGGCCAGGCCGCGTTGGAAGGCGTCCGCCCAGCGCCCGGGATCCCTCGGCCGTCCACTGCCGCCACCTGAGCCCGACCCTGCCGAAGTCGACGCCGCCGCGCCGACCGCGGCGAAGAACACCGAGCCGACCACCGCGATGCCGACCGCGGAACCGATCCGCTGCGCGGTCTGCAGGACCCCGGCGGCGCTGCCCGCGTAGCGCACCGGGACCTCGGACAGCGTGATCGTCTGGTTCGGTGCGATCACCAGGCCGCTGCCGAGCCCGGCCAGGGCCAGCGGCAGCGCGGCCGCCCAGCCCACGCCCCGGCCCGGCACCAGGTGCACCGCCAGCAGTGTGCCGCCGAGGCCGAGGGCCACCATCACCAGCCCGGCGGCGATGAGCGGCCGCCCGAGCTTGGTGACGACCCGGCCGCCGAGCGCCGAGGCGACCCCGGAACCGACCGCGAACGGCGTCATCGCGGCCCCGGCGAGCAGCGCGCTGTACCCGAGCCCGGCCTGCACATACAGGGTGAAGATGAAGAAGATCGCGGTGAACCCGGAGAAGTACACCAGCGCGATCGCCGAGCCGAGGCTGTAGGAGCGGAACCGGAACAGCTTGAGATCGAGCAGCGGATCGGCCCGCTCCGCGCGCCTGCGCTCCCAGAGCACGAAGACCGCGAGGAACGCCGCGGCCGCGGGAACCAGTAGCCACTTGAGCGAGCCGCGCCACTGCTGCTCCTCGACCAGCGGCAGCAGAATGAGCACGACGCCGATGGCCAGCAGCACCACGCCGACCGGGTCGAGACCGGTGGGACGGCTGCCGCTCGCGGCGCCGTCTTGCTCTGGCCGGTGCTGCCGGATCTCCCGGTGGCTCGGCAGCAGGCGATACGCCGCGGGCAGCGCCGCCAGGCCGATCGGGACGTTCACGTAGAAGACCCAGCGCCAGCCGTCCGTGGGCCCGCCGGCCGAGATCAGCAGCCCGCCGAGCAGCGGGCCGATCGCGGTGGACAGCCCGATTACCGCGCCGAGCAGGCCAAAGGCGCGCCCGCGCTCCCGGCCCTGGAACAGCTGCTGGATCAGCCCGGCGACCTGAGGATTGAGGATGCCGCTCGCCAGGCCCTGGGCGAACCGCGCCGCCACCAGCCAGGCAGGTCCGGTGGCGACCCCCGCGGCCGCGCTGGTCAGCGTGAACGCGGCCAAGCCGACCATGAACGCGGCGCGGCGGCCGTGCGTGTCACCGAGCCGTCCGGCCGGAACCAGGACCAGGCCGAAGGCCAGTGCGTAGCCGGACAGCACCCACTGCAGGTCGTCCGGCGAGGCGTGCAGCCCGGCCTTCAGCGAGGGCAGCGCCACATTGACGATGCTCACGTCGAGCAGCGTCATGAATCCGGCGACGAGGCAGACGGCCAGCGCGCGCCAGCGTATGTCGGCCGGTTTTCCGTTCCGTCCGGTCCGCGCCGCGCTCTCGGGTCCTGGGGACGCGGGTCCTGGCGACGCGGACCCCGGGGAGGATGCCGCGTCTGGCGAGGATGTCTCGTCTGGCGAGGACGCGGCTTCAGGGTGTGGGCTGGCGGAGTTTCGAGTCTCTGCTGACACGGTGCTGGCTCGGCTCTGTCGGGGTCGAAGTGCTCGCTCCAGCTCTCCAGTACCAGTCGCCGCCAAACGATCGCTACATGACCGGCGCAGCGGGGCGGTAGACGATCAGCGACCGCGGCAGCTTTCCGACACTAAGCTCCGGCTCGGTGCCCGCGACCTCGCCGTCCACGCTGTAGCTCAGCCCCGGACCGGAAGCGGAGTCGGGGCCGCGACCGGCCGCTGATCCGGCTCCGGATCCGGCGTCGGAACCGACGCTGGTGAGCGAGAGCGTCGTGGCGGCGCGGTACTGATACACCCGGCTGGTCGCCAGGGTCCCGGTGGCCAGCGCCGCGAGCAGCCGGATGCGAGCCAGCGGCCTGGCCGCGTCGACGATCCGGATGTCCAGGTCGCCATCTTCCAGGCGAGGGCGTCCTGAGGGCGCGAGGCCGGCGGGCTGGTAGCGGCAGTTGCCGGCGAACAACAGCCACAGCCGCCGCTCGACGCCGTCCACCCGGCAGACCACCGGCTTGCCGTCGCGCAGCACCTCGATCGCGCCGGCGAGGACCGCGGGCCACTTGCCGAGCCGATGCTCGTAGCGTTCGCGGGCATGGACCAGATCGACGTACGCGCCGACGCTGAAGGTGTTGACGAACACGTGGTCGTTGACCGTGCCGACGTCGACCGCGATCGCATCGCCGTTCCGCAACGCGGTGACCGCGTCCTCGACCGATTCGATGCCGATGTCGCGCGCGAAGTGGTTGAGCGTTCCAGCCGGGACGACAAGGAGGGGCACACCGGCCCGCAACGCGGCACCGACTGCCGCGTTGATCGTGCCATCGCCCCCGGCGACGCCGAGCACCGCGGCCCGCTTCGCGGCCTGTTCCAGGAGCCCGGGGAGATCGGCGCCCTCCTGCGCGACGACGATCTCCGCCGCCGGAAGCTCCTGCCGGATCTGCTGCGCGAGCCGCCCGCCGCCGTTCTCCTCGGCTCCGGCCTGCGCGCTGCCGTTCCCCGCGGCCGGGTTGATCACCAGGATCAGGCCCTCTCCGGTGGGCAGCGCCGGGGCCTCGCTTCCGGCCGGGGGCGCCTGCGCGGGTTCCGGGTCGAGCGGCGGCCACCAGCGGGTGGTCAGCAGCCCGGCCGCGACGCCGACGGCGGCTCCGGCCACCACGTCGGTCGGGTAGTGCACTCCGGTGACGACGCGAGAGGCGGCGACCCCGGCGGCCAGCGCCGCGACCGGTAGTGCCAGATAAGGGGTCTCCAATGCCACGCCGGTCGCGAAGGCGGCGGCCGAAGCGGCGTGGCCGGAGGGAAAGGAGGAGCTATCCGGCACTCGGCGCAGCTGGCGGATCAAAGGGATGTCCACGAGGCCGGGACGCTGCCGGCGGATCATCGTCTTGCCTACCAGATTCGCCGAGGCGCTGGCCAGGCTCACCGCCGCCATCCCGCGCATCGCGGCCCTGCGGGTGCCGCGACGCGGAGTCGCTGCCATCGTGGCGGCCAGCGCGATCCACAGTTTGCTGTGGTCCGCGGCGCGGCCGAGCTTGGGCAGCAGATGATCGAGAACCCGGGACCGCTCCGGCGACACGGCGCTCATCAGACGTCTGTCGAAGCCGGAGAACGGAAGCGGGCGTACAGACATGGCTACCTCCCCTGGGGACTGCCGTCGTTTACCCGCCTCGCGTCAGGGCACACGGGCGGCACCAGGTATCCGAGTGTTGATCATCTTGGCGGAAGGAGCGCAGGATGGCCGTCAGCTCGCACATGCGTGGATATTCCACGCGGCGGATGGCGCGCGGTGACACGGTCCGGGCACTAGGACGAGCCGGCTTCGTCGCACGCGGGGTCGTCTATCTGCTCATCGGCTGGATCACCTTGCTGATCGCCTTCCAGCACAAGACGCTCGAGGCGGACCGGACCGGGGCGCTTGAGCTGATCGCGGGCAAGCCGCTCGGCTCGGTGCTGCTGTGGTTCCTGGTCGTCGGCTTCGGCGGCATGGCGCTGTGGCGACTGTCGCAGGCCGCGTATCCGTTGCCCGGCAAGCGCGGTGCGGGATCGCGCGCCGCGTCCCTTTTCCGCGCCGTGGTGTACGCGATCGCCTGCGTCAGCACCCTGAGCTTCGTGCTGACGCACCACTCGAGCGGCTCGACGAATCAGGCCTCGCAGGACTTCACCGCCCGCGCGATGACGCACCCCGGCGGCCAGGTCCTGGTGGCGCTGGTCGGCGTCGCGCTCATCATCGGCGGGCTCGCGTTGGCCTGGCGCGGCGTGACCCGCAAGTTCGCCGAGAACCTCAAGCTGAGCACCATGACGGCGGCCAAGCGGCGTTGGGTGCTGCGCCTCGGCACGATCGGCAACATCGCCCGCGGCGTGGTGTTCGCCGCGATCGGCGGGTTCATGCTCGACGCGGCCGTCACCTTCGACCCGGCGCGGGCCAAGGGCGTCGACGCGACGCTGCGTTCCTTCGCGGCCGCGTCGTACGGTCCGGTCCTGCTGGTGCTGATGGCGTTCGGGCTGGCCGCCTTCGGCCTCTACTCCTGGGGCGAAGCGCGGTGGCGCCGGCTCTGAGCACGGCGCGCCGTTGCCGCTGAGGCGACTGCGCCGCTGAAAACAACCGGTCGCCGGGACACTGCCCCGGCGACCGGTTCGTTCAGAGCTTGGCTAAGCCCCGGCGACGAGTTCGTTGAGGGCCTCCGCGACGGTCGGATACACCGTGAACGTCCCGCGCAGGCACATGTGCTCGAGGAGCCGGCGAACCCACGGCCGCGGAGCGGCGAGGCACAGCCAGCCCCCGGACGAGGCGAGCGCGTCGCGCCAGTGGGTCAGCTGGCCGATCGCGTCGCCGTCCAAGTCGTAGAGGCGGGAGAGGTCGAGTACGACCCGGGTGCGCCCGCCGCGCACCAGTCCGTCCAGCAGCCGGGACAGCTCGCCGATCCTGCTGGTGTAGAGCTCGCCCCACACGTGCACGATCGTGTAGGCGTCGGCGGACTGGACGCGCAGTTCGAGCCGGTGAGCGGGCGTTCCGGTGAGCCGGGTGCCGCGGCGCCGGACCGCGGCGGCAAACGGAGGTCTTTCGGGGGTGGACTCGGCGATCACAGACATGGTTCTCCTCCTCGCTACCCGGCTCCGGATTCGCGGGCGCCACGCACTAGCCGTGGCGGGGCACGGTCCGTCATTCGGGGGGAGCCGTCTGTACCCGCCGCGCCGGAAAACATGCGCCTTTGTTGATCAGCGCCCGGCAGCGACGCCGTGGCGGCTTCGGGCCGCGCCGCGCGCCGTGGGACTCGCCGACCCGACCCGCCGCATGATCGCCCAGTTCACGGGTATCGGTGGGTGCCTAGCCGGGTGACTTCGCGCGCGATGGCGCACGGCCCGGCGTGAGCGAACCTGGGTCACAGATGGGAGGCGGGTCATGCTCGTCGTAGGACTGCTGCTCCTCGCCGCGGCGGTGGCCGTCGGCGCGGCTGGAGTCGCGGCCAACACCGGCACCGAGCACCAGTTGTCCAACGGTTTCACGCTCTTCGGCTACCACCTGCACGGTTCGGCCGGGCGGCTGTACCTGGCCGGCCTCGTGATCGGGGCGGTGGCGATGCTGGGCTTCATGATGGTGGCCGAGGGGCTGCGCCGTGACGCCGCCCTGCGCCGGGAACTCGGCCGGTTCCGCCGTGACGCCCGCGCCCGCCGCCGCCGCGCCGCGGCGGCCGAGGCCGGCCGGACGGCCCCGGCGGCCACCGCTCCGGTGGCGGCCACCGTGTCCGCGAAGACCGCGGAGCCGGTCGCCGCGCGCACCGCGGACGGCTCCGTCGACACCTCCGCCGAGCGTTCGGCTCGGCGTCGAGGGCTGCGCAACTGGCGAACGGCGCGTCCGGCGAGTTAGCACTCGGTACGAAACACCGGTGCCCCCGAGTAATCCGCTACTCGGGGGCACCGGTGTATCAGGTTACTGCCCTTCCCAGCCTAGATCTCAGCTGGCGAATACCTGGAACTCGGAGACCTGCCCGGCCGGCCAGCCGGTGTTGGCGGTGAAGTTGAGCCGCAGGTACCGGGTGCTGGTCGGGTTGAAGGTGATGGTGACCGTGTTGCCGGTCGCCGGGTTGAAGGTGTAGCCGGCCGATCCGACGATGGTGCTGAAGGCGGATCCGTCGGTGCTGCCCAGCACGGACAGCGTCTCGGTGCGGGTGGCCCAGGCGCTGGACGGCGGCAGGTCGAGCACGATCCGGCCGATCGTCTTCGCCGAGCCGAGGTCGACCTGCAGCCACTGTGGGAAGGCGTTGTCAGTGCTCTCCCAGTAGCTGCTGGTGTCGCCGTCCACAGCGTTCGCGGGCGTATAAGTCTGCGTGTACCCGCTGGCCGAGGCCGGCTGGTTCAGCGCCAGATTCGTGTTCGAACTCACTCCACTGCCGGAGAGCGCCACCGTCGCCGGGCTGCCGGGGGCGTTGCTGGCGATGCTCAGCGTGCCGGTGCGCGCCCCGGTGGCGGTGGGCGTGAAGGTGACGTTGACGGTGCACGACGCGCCCGCCGCGATCGACGAGCCACAGTTGTTGGTCTGCGCGAAGTCGCCGCTGGTCGAGATCGACGAGACCGTGGCGGCCTGGTTGCCGCTGTTGGTCACGGTGACCGACTGCGCCCCGGTGGCCGAGCCGACCGTCTGGCTGCCGAAGCTCAAGCTCGACGGGTTCACCGCGATCGACGGGCCGGACGAACCGCCGCCGCTTGGGAAGACCTCGAAGTCGGAAAGCTGACCGGCCGGCCAGCCGGTGTTCGCGGTGATGTTGACCCGCACGTACCGGGCCGTGCTCGCGCCGAAGGTGATGGTGACGGTGTTGTTGTTGGCGTTCGGGTCGAAGGTGTAGCTCGCGGATCCGACGAGGGTGGAGAAGTTCGATCCGTCCGTGGAGCCGAGCACCGAGAGCGTCTGGGTCCGCGCGCCCCACGCCGTCGACGGAGGCAGCCTAAGGATCAGCTTATTGATGCTGTAGTTCTGGCCGAGGTCGACCTGTGCCCACTGCGGGAAGGAGCCGTTGGCGCTCTCCCAGTAGGTCGACGCGTCGGCGTCGGTCAGGTTCGAGGCGACATATGAGCCGTTGACGGAGCTGGCCGAAGCCGGCTGCCCGGCCGCGATGTTGGTGTTGGTGCCGATTCCGCTGCCGGTCAGCGCGACGGTGGTCGGGCTGTTGTTGGCGTTGCTGGTGACGGTGAGCGTTCCGGTGCGGGTGCCGCTCGCGGTCGGCTTGAAGGTGACGGTCACGACGCAGGACGCGTTGACCGCGATGGTCGAGCAGTTGTTGGTCTGCGTGTAGTCACCGGTGACCGAGACCCCTGAGACGGTGGCCGAGGTGGTGCCGGTGTTGGTCACCGTGACGTTCTGCGCGGTGGAGGAGGAGCCGACGACCGCGCCGCCGAACGACAGGCTCGCCGGGTTCGCGTTCAGCACCGGTCCGGGCGCGGTGCCGGTCCCGGAGAGGCTGACGGTGTTGGTGACGCCCCCGGCGTTGACCGTCAGGGTTCCGCTACGGCTGCCGGCGACGGTCGGCTTGAAGGTGACGTTCACCGTGCAGGAGCCGTTCGCCGCGATCGACGAGCCGCAGTTGTTGGTCTGCGCGTAGTCGCCGCTGGCCGCGATCGACGAGACGGACGCGGCCGAGCCGGTCGGGTTGGAGACGGTAACGGTCTGCGCGGGCGAGGTAGAACCGACCGCCACCGAGCCGAAGTTCAGCGCGGTCGGCGTCACACTCACGCCGTTGTTCGGGTACGGCGGGTATACCGGCGCCGGCCAGCCGTTGCACTGGGTCGGGCTGATGCCGGAGTTGCCGCCGTTGTCGGTGATGGTGAAGCTGCTGCCTTCGCAGCTGTAGCTCGGCGCGTTGCCCGCGTTTGCCTGCGCGACGCCGGTGGCGGTGACGTTCTGCGCGGAGGCGGTGCCGCCGGTTTGCTCCTGCAGGGCGAAGGTGCCGGTGCCCGCGATGGTCACGTTGTTGAGGTTGACGCCGCTGATGGTGCCCTCGACCCACTGGATCGCCTCATAAGGGCTCTGTTCGATCAGGGCGTTGCTGACGTTGATCGGCCCGGTGATCGCGCCCTGACTGCCGTCGAACCACAGCGAGCCGACGCCGAACTGCCAGTTCGGGTCGAGGTCGCCGTTGCGGATCAGGGTGTTGTTGCTGATCGTGGTGGTGCCGACCGGGGTGGAGGTGAAGCGCTGCCCGACGTGGATGCCGCCGCCCTGGGTGATCCCGGTGTCCTGCACCAGGTTCCCGGTCACCGTGTTGTCGTGCCCGCCGTAGATGGCGATGCCGTTGGCCAGCATCTGCAGCTGCACGGTGTTGTTGGAGATGGTGTCGTTGGCGTCGGCGCCGATGCTGGAATCGGCCCAGGTGGCGATGCCGTCGTCGCCGGTGTTGCGCAGGTCGCTGTTGGTCACGGTGGAGTTGGTGACGCCGCCGTGGAAGTTGATGCCGTCGGCGGTGGTGTCCCGGATCCGCATGCCGCTGAAGGTCAGGCCGGTCATCGGGCCGTCCATCCAGGCGCCGACCTTCATGTGCTCGATCCAGAGATTGGACACCGACGAGTTGCTCATCGCGCCGCCGACGCCGTTGACCTGGCAGCTGTCGCAGCGTTCTTGCACGTTGCCGGAGATGGCGAAGTTCTGCAGGTGCACGTTCGTGCTCGGATTCGGCGCGGAGTTGCCGTAGAAGCCCGGGGCGGTCCCGGTGACGGTCGAGTACCACATGCCCGCGCCGGCGATCGTCACGTTGTTGACGGCGATGTGGCCCGGGACGTTGTAGGTGCCCGGCGGGATCCACACGGTGCCGCCCGACCCGGCCGCGCTGATGGCCGCGTTGAACGCGGAGCTCGAGTCGTTCACGCCGCTCGCGTCGGCTCCATAGCTGGTCACCGAGACCGAGCCGGAGGGCTGGGTGAGCGCCGCGCCGACGTTCTCGAAGTCGGCGAAGTCGATCGTGTAGGACGAGGCGGTGTCCTCGGAATCGACCTGGAGGGTGAAGGTGGTGCCGGCCGGATACGTCGTGGAGAGCAGCCGGTGGGCCTCGTCGTAGAAGTGGTGCGGGTTGCTGCCCGGGGTGTTGGTGAACGGGTAACTGCCGTAGTACCAGCTGTAGGCGTTGGTGAGGGTGAAGTCGCTCTGCTTGGTGCCGTTGATGTAGAGGGAGAGCGGCGCGGTGTAGACGGTGCCGCCCGAGGTGTCCGGGATGCTGTACCGGAAGTTGATCGAGTTGGTGGCGACCGGCGTCGTGAACGTGACGTACTTGCCGGTGCCCTGCAGCGTGACCGCCTTGCGGTAGGACGCTTCGTCGGCGAGCTGGCCCTGCGTGTAGCTGGGGCCGATGACCGTTCCATTGGTCGCGGAGTTCTCCGCCTGGACCTCGACGTAGGCGAGGCTGGCGCCGCTGCCGCCGGTGGCCGCGGCCTGCGCTGAGGGCATCGCGAGCGCGACCGCGCCGCCGGCCAGCAACGCGGCACTGCCGGTGAGCGCGGCGGTGCGGCGCAGCCTTCCCGGCTCGCGCAACAGGTGGGGGGAGGGGTGGGACAAGGTTCTGCTCCTTTCGGCGCGGCGCCGAAGCCGGGGGACTTCGTGGGTGGCGCCGCGAAGGGATGGGAGGGGAGGAGCACGAGGGTCGGACGCGGGTTGGGACGCAGGCGCGAGTGGGCGCGCGGTGGCTGAGCCGTGGGTGGAGCAAAGAGGAATGTAATCTTCTCGACACTGTGGCGCAATATCTGGACTAATCAATGATGAATACTTGCTTCCGCTTGTAAGATCGCCTGGGCGGCGACGGTGGCAAACGGAAAGCGCGGGTGGCCACCAGTGGCCACCCGCGCTCTCAGACCATCAGCCTCAGATCAGGACAGCACGACCAGTTCGCGCTCGGTGCGGTTCAGCCGCTCGCCGCCGTC
Organism: Actinocrinis sp.; assembly: GCF_035653575.1. Classification (GTDB taxonomy): domain Bacteria; phylum Actinomycetota; class Actinomycetes; order Streptomycetales; family Catenulisporaceae; genus Actinocrinis. The sequence goes on along the minus strand of NZ_DASRBQ010000056.1, from coordinate 29,034 downwards.
CTCGGTGCAGATGACGATGTCCTCGATCCGCGCGCCGAAGCGGCCGGGCAGGTAGATCCCGGGCTCGATCGAGAAGGCCATGCCCGGCTCCAGCGGCCGCGCGCTCCCGGCCACGATGTACGGCTCCTCGTGGGTCTCCAGGCCGATGCCGTGGCCGGTGCGGTGGATGAACCGGTCGCCGAAACCGGCCGCCGCGATCATGTCCCGGCCGACCGCGTCGAGCTGCTCCGCGGTGATGCCCGGACGCACCGCCTCGACCTGGGCGCGCTGCGCGGCGAGCAGCACGTCGTACATCTCGAGGAACTCCTTCGGCGGCTCGCCGACCGCGTAGACGCGGGTCGAGTCGGAGCAGTAGCCGTCGTGCGTCGTCCCGCCGATGTCGACCACCACGGCGTCGCCGGGCTCGATCCTGCGGTCGGAGACCTCGTGATGCGGGCTGGCCCCGTTCGGGCCCGCCGCCACGATCACGAAGTCGACCCGGGCGTGCCCCTCGGCGAGGATCGCGTCCGCGATGTCCCGGCCGACCTCGCGTTCCGTGCGGCCCGGGCGCAGCCATTCGCCCATCCGCGCGTGCACACGGTCGATCGCGGCACCCGCGCGGCGCAGCGCCTCGGCCTCAGCCGGCGTCTTGCGCAGCCGCAGTGCGCTGAGAACGCCGCCGGCCAGATCCTGTTCCGCCTCTGGCAGCACCCTGCGAAACTCGGCCGCCTTCTCCACCCACATGTGGTTGTCCAAGCCGACCCGCTTCGCTTCGGACAGACGCGCGGCGGCGACCGCGTACGGGTCGTCGGTCTCGTTCCACGCCACGATCTCCAGCCCCGAGGCCCCGGCCGGAGAGGCGGCGGCGAGCGGCCGCTCGAGCGCCGGCACCAGCAGGCACGGCTCACCGTTCACCGGCAGCACGAGACACGTAAGTCGCTCCAACGGCATCGCGTCGTAACCGGTGAGGTAGCGCAGATCCGCGCCGGGGCAGACCAACAGCGCGTCGAGCCCGGCCCGCGCGGCGGCCTCGCGGGCGATGTCCAAGCGCTGCGCCGGATAGAGGGCCGCGGATCCGCCGTCAGACATGGCAACTCCAGAACTGTTCGCGATGACGCTGACCGCTCCATCCTGCCTCACGGCCGCGACGTCGGCAGCGCGCTTTCGATCATGTCCACGAAGCGGGCGTGCGCGGCGGAAACCTCTTCGGGGTCGGCCCCGGCCAGCAGATCGATGAGCAGGCCCCGGGTCACGGCGACGCCAAGCCGGATGGTTGCGATATCGAGCTCGTACCCCTCCCGTGCGGCGACCGCGGCGCCTTCCCGTAGCCACGGATCGGTCAGCTCGTCGAGCATCGCGGTGGCTCCGGCGGTGCCCTGTACCGCCAGGCCGAAGATCTCGAAGAAGAGCCGGATGAACGGTCGGATCCGCGGGCTGGTCAGTTCCTGCCACTGCGCGCGCATCGCCTCGCCCGGACTGGCCGACTGCGTGGCGAGAGCCGCCATGGTCTCGCGCTGCCGGGCCTCCATGAACGCGACGACGGCCGCCATCAGGCCTTCACGGGAGCCGAAGTGGTAGAGCAGCATCCGGTGGCTGGAGCCGATCCCGGCCGCGATTTCGCGCAGACTCTTGCCCGCGATGCCGCCCTGCGCCGCGAAGCCGACGACCTTCTCCAGCAAAGCCGCCTTCGCTGCGGACTCTCCCTCTGTCATGTACCAAATGGTACAGTCGCGATGTGAAGTGGGAGAACTCCGTGACCATCGCGGCGCCGGCGGACACCGTCTGGCGGCTGACGACCGACGTGACGAACCTGCCATCGCTGACGCCGACGATGCAGAAGGTCGAGCGCTTGGACGACGGACCGCTGCAAGTCGGCAGCCGTACCCGCATCAAGCAGCCGGGCCAAAGCGCGGCGGTGTGGACGGTGACACGCATCGAGCCGGGCAGCGAGTTCGTCTGGGAGACCAAGCGGCTGTGGCTTCGGATGGTCGGCGGGCACCGCATCGAAGACCTCGACGGTAGCTGTCGCAACGTCCTGAGCCTCGAGCTCACCGGCCCCGGTTCCGGCCTCCTCGGCGCGCTGATCGGCTCGACCGTGCGTAAGGCGATCGCGACCGAGAACGCCGGGTTCAAGACTGCGGCCGAGAGCTAGCGCGTCGGCGCCTGCCCTCGGCCGCGGTAACGAACCTCGCGTCCTAGAACGTGAAGCGTTCCTGGTGGATGTGACGGCGTGGCACGCGAGCCTCGCGCAGCGCCTGCCCGGCCGCTTGGATCATGCTGGTCGATCCGCACAAGAACACGTCGCGCGATTGGATGTCGGGCACCAGGTGCGTGATCCGCTCCGCACTGAGCGGGCCCGGCTGGGCGTCGCGCGGACCGAGCAGGTAGTGCACGGTGAGCCGGCCGCCGTTCGCGAGCCATTCGAGCTCGCGGTGGAAGACGATGTCGCCACGGCGCGACGCGCGGTACAGCAGCACCAGGTCCTCGCCCGCGGCGGCCAAGGGGTCGATCAGCGCGCGCAGCGGCGTGATGCCGATGCCACCCGCGATCAGCACGACCTTGCGGCGGGTACGCAGCGCGGCGGTCATCGCGCCGTACGGACCCTCGGCGAAGACCCGGACACCCGGCTGTAGATCCTGCAGCGCCCGAGTGTGGTCGCCGAGCGCGCCGACCGTGATCCGCAGCCATTCCCGGTTGGGCGCCGCGGACAGCGAGAACGGGTGCGACTGCCACCAGAAGCCGCGGGCCAGGAACCGCCAGCGGAAGAACTGACCCGGCTCGGCCTGCAGCTTGCGCAGGTTACGGCCCGTCAGGTAGATCGAGACCGCGTCGTCGGACTCGCGATGCACGTCGACCACGCGCAGCCGGTGCCGCATCGAGAAGATCACCGGCTTCATGACGCGGAACGCGAACACGGTGAGCGCCACCGCGACGTAGATGCCGACTGAGACGAGCCGGGCGCCATAGTTCGCGTCGAAGGAACCGCCCGCGGTGAACTCGTGCGTGAAGAAGAGCACGATGGCGACGTAGACGAGATAGTGCGTGTACTGCCACGTCTCGTACCGCACCCGCTTGCGCACAGCCCGCGCCGAGATGAAGCCGATGGCGAGGAAGAGCCCGAGGCCGATCGTCGCGTCGAGCAGGTAGGGCATGTCCAGGATGGTCAGGAACTCGGAGGGCGCCTTGCTGAAGGAACCGGCGTAGCCGATGGTGATCAGCACGGCGTGCGCCAGGAGCAGCAGCACCAGCGATTCGCCGCTGGCCCGGTGCGCGGCGGTCAACCAGTCCGAGCCGATCGCCCGCTCCAGCCACGGGATCCGCGCCATCAGCAGCACCTGGATCAGCACGAGGTAGGCGCCGAGCAGGCCGGCGGCGTCGCCCGCGGCCGTAGCCTGCCCGCCGAGGTTGGCCAGCGAGATACCCGGCGTGTCCATCCAGAAGAACGCCAGCACCATGACGCCGCCCGCGATCACCATGCTGATGAGCGCCGCCGCGATGTACTCGCGCGGCGGCAGCGTGCGCGTCGCGATCAGCGAGCGGTGCAGCGGCCGTGCGCGATACGCGAACGGGGTCGTCGCCGTCACTCGCTGGCCCGGCACGACGGGCCGCCCCTGGGCGGCCGGACGCGCCTGCGTCGCGGCACGGACCTGCTCGGCGAGACGCGCCTGCCCGACCGTTCGGGTCGGTGTGGTTTGTGTGGCCTGTGTGGTCTGCGTGGTTGAACGATTCTGCGCAGTCGGTCGGCCCATCGCCGGCGGCCGACCGGAGCCAGGCGGAGGCACAGAGACGGCACGATCCACCCATTCCGCCATGGTCAAGCTCCAACATGCCTGGTTGCGGCCTCGTCCCCTCCTGGGTGGCCTCTTGTGAGCCGACCACGAGGGAAAGGTGCTTTCGGTTCATCGCGGGCCTACGAAGCGGGCTGTTACAGAACGCGTAGAACCGATTACGGTCGCCATCCGTGCGCAGTACTCGATGGCGCGGCCTGCACGGCGCGGCCCATCAGACGAAGGAACTACCCACGAGGCTTCTGGGAGCGCACTCGATGACCAGCACGTACGAGACGTCCGACCTGCTGACCGACGCTGAGCAGTTCGCCGGCGAAAACGCCCCGGCATCAACGGGCGCGCTCGCCGAACCGGGGGCCGGGGGATGTGCCTCAGGCACCTGCTCGCGCTTCGCGCTTGACCGCCGCGGCCTGTTGCGCGGCGCGGCCGCGGCCGGGACCGCGGTGGTCGCCGGGGCCGGGCTGTCCGCGTGCGGGCACATCCTGGACCCGAACGAGAACGCCGCGGACGGCGCGCCGCCGAGCAACGCGTCCCCCACGACCATGACCGCCCCGCCGGCGGCGAGCAGCGCGGCGGCCAAGCCGATGAGCGGCGACGCCAACATGGACGCCAGCAAGATGCCGGACCAGACCATGAAGACCACCGCCGCCATGCCGACCGGCACGAAGCTCGGCAAGGCCTCGCAGATCCCGGTGGGCGGCGGTGCCATCTTCGCCAGCCACCAGGTCGTGGTCACCCAGCCGACGGCCGGAACCTACAAGGCGTTCAGCTCCGTGTGCACCCACGCCGGCTGCCAGTGCAACGAGGTGGCCGGGGGCCTGATCAACTGCCCGTGCCACGGCGCCTCGTTCAGCATCAGCGACGGATCGGCGCAGGCCGGCCCGACCCAGACGCCGCTGCCAGCCAAAAAGGTCACCGTCAGCAACGGGCAGATCTACCTGCAGGCGTGATCGCCGTGGTCTCGATGAGCGGCGCCGGCGCGGCCTGGATCGGGATCGCCGTGGTGGGGATCCTCACTCAGGCCGCACCCGCGGTCTACTGGCTGGTCAGGAAGCGGCGCAGGACGTGACGGTCATGCCCTGGCCGGCGCCGGTGCCCTGAAGAACGAAACGCTCCGGATCTAGGGCTGGAAAGGTCCACGAGCGTTCAGCCAGTGCAGCTGCCGCTCCACTTGAACGGCCTCGCCGCCCTCGTGATGGTTGAACGGGTACACGTGGATCGTCCGCTCCGGGAGCGCATCCGCCGACGTCGCACTGTCCTCGCTGTCCTCGCCGCACCGACGATGCGCGCCGTACTGATTGAAGGCGGCGAACACCGTGCTCGGCGGGCAGATGTTGTCGCGCAACCCCACGCCGAAATGCGCCGGCGCCTGCGCGCGCCGGGCGAACGCGACGCCGTCCACGTAAGAGAGCGTGCGGCGTACCGCCTGCTCGGCATCTCGGTGCACGGAGAGGTAGGTGACGATCTCGCCGTACGGCCCGGCCTCGGTGATGTCGATGGCCCGCCGGGGATGGCACAACAGTGGCGCCGTGCATATCAGGGCCGCGAGATCGGGCACCAGCCCGGCGACCGCCAGCGCCAGCCCGCCTCCCTGGCTGTTACCGACGGCGACGACCCGCGCCGGGTCGACACCGGGCAACTCGCGGACCGCGTCGATCGCGCGCACCGCGTCCGTGATCAGCCGCCGGTAGTAGTAGTCCTCCGGCGCCAGGATGCCTCGGGTGATCGGCCAGTGGCCGCCGTGCGGACTGGCGTGCGGATCAGGGGTCTCACCGCCGGAGCCGTACTGGTCGCCCTGGCCCCGGCAGTCCATCAGCAGATGCGCGTAACCGGCTACCGGCCAGGTCAGCCGCTCCTGCGGGAGCCCGCGACCGCGGCCGTAGCCGACGAACTCGACGACGGCGGGCAGCGGCGCCTCGACCCCGGCCGGGCGGGTGTACCAGGCGCGGATCGGATCGCCGGCGAAGCCGCGGAAGGCGACGTCCCAGGACTCGACGAGCCGCAGGCCGTTCGGCACCGGGTGCACGTCGAGGATCGGCGCGTCGCCGCGCGCGTCTTTCAGGGTGCTGCTCCAGAACGCGTCGAAGTCCTCGGGTTCCGGTACGGCCGGCGCGAATCGTTCCAGTTGGTCGAGCGGCAGATCGAACGGGGCCATGGTTCCCTCGTACTCGCTCTCAGCGCCCGGCCTCGGGCGGCGCCGTGGTCTCCCGCACCACCAGCTCGGTGACGAGATCCACCCGGCTGGTCGGCAGGTCGGCTCCGCGGGCCAGGTCCAGCAGCATCCGGGTCGCCGTCTCGGCCATGTCGCGCAGCGGCTGGTTGACCGTGGTCAGCGCCGGGTCGGTCCACGCGGACACCGGGAGGTTGTCGTAACCGATCACCGAGACCTGCCTGGGCACGTCGAGGCCGAGCCGCCGGGCGGCCCGCAGCACGCCCATCGCCTGTAAATCAGAGCCCGCAAAGACTGCCGTCGGCCGGTCGGCGCGGTCGAGCAGCTTCAGGCCGTATTCGTAGCCTGCGTCGACATAGAAGTTCCCGTAACGCACCAGATCCGGATCGACCGGCAGGTCGGCCTCGTCGTGCGCGGACCGGAAACCGGATACGCGGGCGCGACTGCACAGCACGTCGCGCGGCCCTGAGATGATCGCGATCCGCCGGTGTCCGAGTTGCAGCAGGTGCCGGGCCGCCAGCAGGCCGCCGTTCCAGTTGTTCGAGCCGACGGTGGGCACGGACGCGGTGGTCGCGCTGTCGGTGTCCACGACCACGAACGGAATGCGCTGGCGCTGTAGCTGCTGGCACTGCGGCTGGGTCGGGCTGCACATGACGAACACGACACCGAGGGGCCGGCCGGTGAGGACGCTGTCCAGCCACGGCTGCGGCGGGTGGTGCCGCCCGCCGAGCTGTGAAAGCACCACGTTCACTCCGGCCGCGGCCGCCACCGCCTCCACGCCGGCGATGATCAGCATCGCCCAGATCGAGTTGAACTCGTGGAAGACCAGGCGGATCTGACCCGCGTCGGGCGGCTTGCGCGGCTGCCGGCGGCGATACCGGTGCAGCTCGAGGCTCGCCTCCACTCGCGCCCTGGTCTCCGGCGCCACGTCGGCGCGGCCGTTGAGCACCTTGGAGACGGTCGCGATGGAGACGCCGACCTCGTCGGCGATGGTCGCGATCGTCGGGCTGCCTGGATTTTCCTCCGGCCGAGAGGTCATCGAAAGGTCACCTCTCTGTGCATAAACTTTCGGTGAGCATAGCAGTGAATTCAGGGTTGTACAGCGCGAACCAGTGAGACTTTCAAAACCGGATAAGTACCGCGCGACGTGCCCAAGGCCCGAGCAAAGGTGCTGCTAGAAAGTCTTGACACGCTCTGTCCGGAAGCCTAACTTACCGCAACACACTGCGGTTCCAATTTCGAAACTTTCGAGTGCTGCGCACCCCTCGGATCTGCCGGATCGGCGTGCCAGGGGCCGTGTCAGGGCGAAGGGGCGGCATGAGTAATCAGGGGTCTGCCGACACGGGCCGCACCGACGACGGCGCGCGGCGATGGCGCGACGCGCGGCTCGAGCCGGCGCAGCGGGCCGACGCCCTCATCCCGCTGATGACCCTGGAGGAGAAGGCCGCGCAACTGGTCGGCGTGTGGGTCGGCGCCGATGCCTCGGGGCAGGGCGTGGCCCCGCACCAGGACGAGATGCGTAACGGCACGCCGTGGCCCGAGCTGATCCGGCACGGCCTCGGCCAGCTGACCAGGCCGTTCGGCTCCGCTCCGGTCGACCCGGTGCTCGGCGCCCGCTCGCTGGCCGCCTCCCAGGCCCAGATCGCGGCCGCCAGCAGGTTCGGCATCCCGGCGCAGGTGCACGAGGAGTGCCTGACCGGCTTCGCGACGTGGGGGGCCACCGCCTTTCCGGCGCCGCTGAGCTGGGGCGCCAGCTTCGACGCGGAACTCATCGAGCTGATGTCCGGGCGGATCGGGCGCTCCATGCGCGCCGCCGGGGTGCATCAGGGCCTTGCGCCGGTGCTCGACGTCACCCGCGATTACCGGTGGGGCCGGACCGAGGAGACCATCGGCGAGGACCCGTACCTCGTCGGCGTGATCGGGTCTGCTTACGTCAGAGGCCTGGAACGGGCCGGAATCGTCGCGACGCTCAAGCATTTCGCGGGCTACTCGGCCTCGCGTGGCGGCCGCAACCTCGCCCCGGTGCCGATGGGCCGCAGGGAGCTGGCCGATGTGGTGCTGCCGCCGTTCGAGATGGCCCTGCGGCTCGGCGGCGCGCGCTCGGTGATGCATTCGTACGCTGAGATCGACGGGGTTCCGGTCGCGGCCGACGAGGCCCTGCTCACCGGAGTGCTGCGCGAGGAGTGGGGATTCACCGGCACGGTGGTCGCCGACTACTTCGCGGTGCGCTTCCTCCAGACGCTGCACGGCGTCGCCGCGGCGGCCGCGGACGCCGCCGGGCTCGCCCTCAAAGCTGGAATCGACGTCGAACTGCCCACGGTGGACGCCTATGGCGCGCCTCTGGTCGAGGCGGTGCGGGCCGGGACCGTGGACGAGACGCTGGTCGACCGCGCCCTGCGCAGGGTCCTGATCCAGAAGGCGCAGCTCGGCCTGCTGGACGGACCGCCGCCGGACCGGGCCGAGCCAGCCGAGCAGTCTGAGCACGTCGAGCAGTCTGAGCAGGTCGAGCAGCTTGACCGGCTCGTCTTCGACGACGAGGCAAATCAGCAGATCGCCCTGCGCCTGGCCCGGGAATCGGTGATCCTGCTGCGCAACCGCGACGGCGTCCTGCCCCTGGCACCGGGCCGCCGGGTCGCCCTGATCGGGCCGGTCGCCGATGAGCCGCTGGCCATGCTCGGCTGCTACTCCTTCCCGGTGCATGTCGGCGCGCACACAGGCCATGGACTCGGCCTGGAGATCCCGTCGCTGCGCGAGTCGCTCAGCGAGCTGATACCCGGGCTGGCCTACTCACCGGGCTGCACTGTGGACGGCGACGACACCTCGGGCATCGCCGCGGCGGCCGCTATCGCAGCGGACTGCGACGTGTGTGTACTCGCGGTCGGCGACCGTTCCGGCCTCTTCGGCCGGGGAACCTCCGGCGAGGGCTGCGACGCGGCCGACCTCCGGCTGCCCGGCGTGCAGGCGGACCTGGTGCGCGCGGTGCTGGCGACCGGGACACCCGTGGTCCTGGTACTGCTGGCCGGGCGTCCGTACGCGTTTGGCGACGAGTTCGAGGACGCCGCCGGTGTGATCTACGCGTTCTTCCCCGGTCAGCGCGGAGGTCAGGCGCTGGCCGAGGTGCTGACCGGCGTCGCGAATCCGTCCGGCCGGCTGCCGGTCAGTGTGCCGCGGGACGCCGGCGGTCTGCCCGCCACCTACCTCTCCCCGCCGCTCGGCCGGCGCTCGCAGGTCTCCTCGATCGACCCGACCCCCGCCTTCCCGTTCGGATTCGGGCTCGGATACACCACCTTCGAATGGAGCGGCGCCGGCCTGGTCGGTGGCGGCGACAGTGACGCGCAGCCGAGCGAGTGGCCGGTCGACGGCGAGGTGACCGTCCACATCACCGTGCGCAACACCGGCGGCCGCTCCGGCACCGAGGTCGTCCAGCTCTATCTGCACGACCCGGTCGCGCAGACCACCCGGCCGGTGGTGCGCCTCGTCGGCTTCGCCCGCGTCCCCCTGGAGCCTGGCGAGCAGGCCCGGGTCTCGTTCACGGTGCCCGCCGACCTCGCCTCGTTCACCGGAGTGCGCGGCCGGCGCATCGTCGAGCCCGGAGACGTGGAACTGCGCTTCGGCCGATCGAGCGCACACACCGAGGGCGCCGTACCGCTGCGCCTAGTCGGCCCTGAGCGCGAAGTAGGCCACCAGCGCCGCCTGATCTCCGTGGCCCGCGTCGAATCCACGGCGAAGCGGGGCGCGCGGCCCGGCGGTGACTCAGCCGTCATATCAGGCCCCGACTACGAGCTTGGGCACGACGGGGCCCCGCTCACGCACACCGCACCGGAGGCCGGAGGATGAAATGAGCACGCCGAGAACCCTGGATCCGCCTTCGGGCACCCGGGACGCCCCGCGGTCGCGGGGCGGCGCGGCCCGTCCGCGTCCGCGCAAGCTGACCTGGCGCCGCGCAGTGCGCCGGGACTGGCGGCTGTACTCACTGGTCGTCGCTCCGCTGCTGTTCTTCGCGGTCTTCCGCTACCTGCCGATGGTCGGCAACGTCATCGCGTTCCGGCGCTACGAGCCGGGCGGCAGCCTGTTCGGCGAGGAATGGGTCGGGCTGCACTACTTCCAGATGTTCTGGAGCGACCCGACGTTCTGGCAGGTGTTCACCAACACCCTGATCCTCGGCGGACTGACCCTGCTGTTCACCTTCCCGGTGCCGATCATCCTGGCGCTGCTGCTCAACGAGGTGCGCACCAGCAGCCTCAAACGCTTCGTGCAGTCGGTCTCCTACCTGCCGCACTTCCTGTCCATCGTGGTCGTCGCCGCGATCATCACCCAGATCCTCGACGCCAACGGCGTGGTGAACCAGGCGCTGCACGCGGTCGGACACGCGCCGATCCTGTTCCTCCAGCAGCCCGGCTGGTTCCGGCAGATCTACGTCTCCTCAGAGGTCTGGCAGACCGCCGGCTGGGGCACGATCCTCTATCTCGCCGCGCTGACCACGATCGACGGGCAGCTCTATGAGCAGGCCCGGATCGACGGCGCGAACCGCTGGCAGCAGACCTGGCATGTGACGCTGCCCGGCATCCGGCCGACCATGATGACGCTGCTGATCCTCAACATCGGCACCTTCATGGCGATCGGCTTCGAGAAGATCCTGCTGCTGGAGAACCCGCTCACCTACCCGACCGCCGACGTCATCTCCACCTACCTGTACCGCGTCGGCGTGGTGTCGGGCAGCTTCAGCTACGCCGCGGCCATCGGACTCTTCGACTCGCTGATCGGGCTGACGCTGGTCATCTCCGCGAACTATCTGTCCCGGCGCCTGGTGGGAGCGAGCCTGTGGTAACCATCAGTGAACTGCGACCCGGGCGCAAGGCGCCGACGCCGCCAACGCGGATACGGATCAAGCCGAGCCGCGGCTATCGGGTCTTCCAGGCAGTCAACGCCGTGATCCTGATCGGGGTCGTGGTGGTGACGCTGTACCCGTTCGTCAACATCCTGGCGCAGTCGTTCAGCTCCGAGTCCGCGATCCGTCAGGGAACGGTGAACCTCATCCCGCACGGGTTCAACCTCACCACCTACAAGACGGTGATGAAGGACTCGATGTTCTGGAGGAACTACCGCAACACCGTCGAGTACACCGTGGTCGCCACGTTGATCTCGATGGTGCTGACCACCTGCTACGCCTACGTGCTCTCCAAGCACCAGCTCAAGGGCCGCGGCGTGCTGATCGGCATCGCCGTGTTCACCATGTTCTTCAACGGCGGCCTGATCCCGAACTACGTGCTGGTCAGCCAGCTCGGCCTGCGCAACACGATCTGGGCGATCGTGCTGCCGAACGCGATCAACGTGTTCAACCTGCTGGTGATGAAGGCGTTCTTCGAGAGCCTGCCGAGCGAGCTGGAGGAGGCGGCCGCGGTCGACGGCCTGACCACCTACGGGATCCTGTGGCGCATCGTGCTGCCGCTGTCCAAGGCGGTGATCGCCACGATGATCCTCTTCTACGCGGTCTCCTTCTGGAACTCCTGGTTCTCCGCGTTCCTGTACATGGACCGCTCCGAGCTTTTCCCGGTCACGGTCTATCTACGCAACCTGATAGCGGGCGCCACCGGCGCGGGCGGCATGAACGAGGGCACGTCCAGCGATACCGCGCTTCAGGTCGCGGCCAATGTCCAGGCGGTGACCGTCGTGCTCACCGTCATCCCGATCCTGACCCTTTACCCCTTCATCCAGAAGTACTTCGTCTCCGGCGTGATGCTGGGCGCGGTCAAGGGCTAGCTCACCCCCTCCGCGCCGGAATCCGAACACCCACGCACCGCACACCGTTCGCTCGGACAAGGGAGTCTCCATGAACGCCCCGTTCACGAAAACCACACTGTCCAGAAGGCAGGCGCTCTTCGGGGCCGCGGGGCTCGCCGCACTGGCCGTGGCCGGTTGCAGCAGCTCCAGCAGCGGCAAGCACAGCAGCGACCTGTCCGGCAACCGGGACGGCGCCATGGCCAAGTACGGCGTCGGCGACCAGTTCAAGGCGACCGCGCCGCTGACCTTCTCGATCATGGTGCTCAGCAACCCGGGCTACCCGTACGACGCCAAGTGGCCGTTCTGGTCGGAGCTGACCAAGCGCACCAATGTCAGCTTCCAGCCCACGGTGGTGCCGCTGAGCGACTACAACCAGAAGCGCAGCGTCATGGTCGGCGCCGGCGACGCCCCGATGATCATCCCCAAGACCTATCACCCCGCGGAGGAGGCGTACATCGCCAGCGGGGCCATCCTGCCGGTCAGCGACTACCTCGACCTGATGCCGAACTTCCAGGACAAGGTCGCCAAGTGGAACCTGCAAAGCGACCTGGACCAGCTGCGCGAGGCGGACGGCAAGTTCTACCTGCTGCCCGGCCTGCACCAGGACGTCTGGACGGACTACTCGCTCGGCGTGCGTACCGACATCCTGCAGAAGCTCAATCTCGCGGTGCCGCAGACCTGGGACGACGTGCACGCCATGCTGCGCGCGATGAAGGCCGCGTACCCGAATCAGTACCCGCTCTCCGACCGGTGGAGCAGCCCCGGGCCCGGCCCGGGCGCCAACCGGCTGCTGGCCAGCCTCGGCGACTCGTACGGCACCTACGCCGGCTGGAACTACCAGCACAGCTGGTGGGACTCGGCCTCCGGCAAGTTCGTCTACACCGGCGCGATGGACCAGTACAAGCAGGTGCTCCAGTATCTCAACACCCTGGTGAGTGAGAAGCTGATGGACCCGGAGAGCCTCACCCAGACCGACGACCAGGCCAAGCAGAAGTGGGCCAACGGGCAGACGTTCGTCATCAGCACGAACGCTCAGGAGGTCGTCAACACTCTGCGCAAGGACATCGCGCACATCCCGGGCGCCACGGTGGCGAAGATCCCGCTGCCGATCGGCCCCGCGGGCGCGGTGAAGGCGGGTACCCGGCTGGAGAACGGCGTGATGATCTCCTCGAAGGCCCGCCAGAGCAAGAACTTCGTCGCCATGATGCAGTTCATCGACTGGCTCTGGTACTCCGACGCGGGCGAGTTGTTCGCCAAGTGGGGCATCGAGGGCACCACGTACACCGGCAGCGTGGACGACGGAACGTTCAAGCTGGCGCCGGACGTGACCTGGGCCGGGCTCAATCCCTCGGGCACGAAGAATCTCCAGGTGGTCTACGGCTTCTCCAACGGCGTGTTCGCCTACGGCGGCTCCACCAAGCTGCTCGACTCGCAGTTCCCCCCGGAGGAACTGGCCTTCCAGAACGTGATGAACAGCCGCCGCACGCTGCCGCTGCCGCCGCCGCACCCGCTGACCGCGGATCAGCGCGAGCAGGCGACGCTGTGGGAGACGAATCTGCTCGACTACGTCGACCAGCAGTCGGCCAAGTTCATCCTGGGCCAGCGGCCGCTGAGCCAGTGGGACCAGTACGTCTCCGAGCTCAAGGGCCGCAACAGCGATCAGTACATCAACCTGATCAACACCGCCTACCAGAACTACAAGAAGGCTCACGGCTGAGCCGCGAAGCAAAGCACTGAGTCATCCCGGCCCGCGAAGGAGCATCGTGCCCAACCCGATTCTCGTCCCGCAGCAGGCAGCCGGACGGTTGAGCGAAGCCTGGCGCTACTGCGTCGGCACCGGCCGGTTCGAGCTCGCGCTGCGCCGCGACTACCAGGACTCGCTCGCGCTGATCCAGCGGGAGATCGGGTTCCGGCACATTCGCGGGCACGGGCTGCTCAGCGACGGCGTCGGCGTGTACCAGCCCTACGAGTATCAGGGTTCGAGGCACGTGCGGTACGCCTTCACCTACGTCGACCAGGTGATCGACGCGTACCTCGATCTAGGCATCAAGCCCTTTGTGGAACTGGGCTTCATGCCGGCCGCCCTCGCCTCCGGAACGCAGACCGTGTTCTGGTGGCGCGGCAATGTCACGCCGCCGAGCGACCACCGCGAATGGGCCGCCCTGGTACGCGCGACGGTGACGCACCTGGTCGACCGGTACGGACTCGACCAGGTGCGCGGCTGGCCGATCGAGGTGTGGAACGAGCCCAACCTGAAAGACTTCTGGCAGGACGCCGACCGGGACGCCTACCACCGGCTGTACGAGGTGTCCGCGCACGCCGTCAAGGACGTGGACGCCTCACTCCAGGTCGGCGGCCCGGCGCTATCCCCGGGCGCGGACCACTGGCTGCGGCCCTTCGCCGAGTTCGTCGCGGACCGCTCGGTGCCGGTCGACTTCGTCAGCCGGCACGCCTACACCTCGGGGCCGGCGCAACACGTTCCGTTCGGAGTGCATCAGACCCTTGAGCCGGCCTCCACGCTGCTGGAGCAGTTCGACGCGCCACGGCAGCATCTGCGCGATACGGCGCTGGCGCAGCTGCCGGTGCACATCACCGAGTTCAACTCCTCCTACCGGCCGGACAATCCTGTGCACGACACCGCGTTCCACGCCGCGTACCTCGCGCCGGTGCTCGCCGCGGGCGGAGAGCTGGTGGACTCCTTCTCCTACTGGACGTTCAGCGACATGTTCGAGGAGACCGGCGTCCCGACCGCGCTGTTCCACGGCGGCTTCGGCCTGCTGACCCATCGCCAGATCAAGAAGCCGACCTACCATCTGTACGCCTTCATGGCCCGCATGGGCGAGCAGATCCTCGCCCGGGGCGAGGACCACCTGGTCACCCGGCACGCGGACGGCCGGATCGCGGTGCTGGCCTGGGCTCCCGTTGACGCCACCGGCCAGGAGCCGGCGGCCGGTCACGCCCTGCGGCTCTCGATCCCCATCGGGCCGCAGGGCGCTGACTCCCGGGAGGACCGACGGCCGATAACAGCGTTCCTGCTTCGTTCCTCGGTGAGCGAGGAAGCGGGCAACGCCTGGGCGGCGTGGTGCGAGATGGGCCGCCCGGCGTCTCCCTCGCCGCGCCTGCTTGACGCGTTGCGCGAGGCCGCCGAACCCGTGCGCACGCACCGGAGCCTGCCCATCGACGCAGGCCGCGTCGACCTCCGGCTCACCCTCGACCGGCACGAGGTCACGCTGGTCGAACTCAGCGCCGTGACCGACGAGACCCCGCCCTGGTGGGACGAGCGGCGCCTGCTCGGCCTCCCCGCCGATACGCAGGAGCACAGCGATGTGGAGTCAGGCGATGAGTGACCACACTGCCGCCCCCGCGACCAGTTCCCCCGCTGGCCGCGAGTTCGGGGAAGGGCCGCTCGCCCGCGTCGCCGCCCTCGTCTACAGCCTGCTGACGATCGAGTCGCTGCTGCTGCTGACCACCTTGCCTGGCCTGATCCCCCTGGTGCTGCTGGATCGCGACGCCAGCAACGCACCGCTCGCCGTCGCGTGTGCGATCCCGCTCGGCCCCGCGCTGTCCGCCGCCCTGTTCGCGCTGCGCCAGCACAAGCCCGATCTGACCGACCTGAAACCCGCGGCGCAGTTCTGGCGCGGCTACCGGCTCAACGCCGGCGGCGTGCTGCGGGTGTGGATCCCGTGGCTGGCACTGATGGCCGTGCTCGCGGTGAACCTTTCGCACACCCGGGCCGCGGGGATCCCACGCTGGTGGGCCGCGCTGCTGGTCGCCTTCGCGACCGTCGCGACCCTGTGGATGGCCAACGCGCTGGTGATCACCTCGCTGTTCGCCTTCCGCCCGATCGACATCGCCCGGCTGGCCGCCTACTTCCTCGGCCGCACCAAGGCGGTGACGCTCGGCAATCTCTGCCTCCTGATCTGCGCGGCCGCCCTGGTGGCGGTCGCCTCCGAGGCGGTGCTCGCGCTGCTCGGCGCCGGGTTCGCGGCCTTCCTGCTGCGCACCTGCCGGCCGATGATCGCGCTGGTCACCGAGGAGTTCACCGCCGCCGAGGAGTTCAGCGCCACCGAGGAGTTCGCCGCGTGAGCCTGCCCGCCGTCTCGAAAGTCGCATTCGGCGGGGACTACAACCCGGAACAGTGGCCCGAGGAGGTCTGGGCCCAGGACTATCAGCTCTTTGACGCCGCCAGGATCGACACCGTCACCCTCGGCGTCTTCGACTGGGCCCTGATACAACCGGCCGAGGACCGGTACGACTTCGCAATGTTCGACCGGATCGTCCAGCGCGCCGCCGACGAGGGTCGCAACGTCTGCCTGGCCACCGCGACCGGCGCCCATCCCGCCTGGCTGGCCCGTGCGTACCCGGAGGTGACGCGCACGGACTTCGAGGGACGCAAGCACCGCTACGGTCAGCGGCACAACGCGTGTCCGAGCTCTCCGGTCTTCCGCCGCCTCTCGCGCGAACTGGCTCGCCGCATCGCGCAGCGGTACGCCGGGAATCCGGCCGTCGTCGCCTGGCACGTCGGCAACGAGTACGGCGGCGCCTGCTACTGCGAGCTGTGCGCCGCCGGATTCCGCGACTGGCTGCGCAAGCAGTACGGCTCGCTGGAGGCGCTGAACGCGGCCTGGTACACGACATTCTGGTCGCACACCTTCACCGACTGGGACGAGATCGAGCCGCCCTCCGCGCTGACCGAGCACTGGCGCGGTCCGGACCACACCGCCTTCCAAGGCATCACGCTGGACTACCTGCGGTTCATGTCGGACGCCTTGCTCGCCAACTTCCTTGACGAGAAGGCGGCGATCCGGGAATCGAGCCCTGATCTGCCCGTGACGACGAACTTCATGGGCATGTACCGGCCGCTCGACTACCACCGCTGGGCCTCGCACCTGGACTTCGCGTCCTGGGACAACTACCCGCCGGACGACACCTCGCAGGCGCGGATGGCGTTCACCCACGACCTGATGCGCGGCCTGAAGGACGGCCAGCCGTTCTGGCTCATGGAGCAGACGCCCAGCTGCACGGCCTGCCGGGACATCAACCCGGTGAAACGCCCGGGCGTGATGCGGCTGTGGAGCTGGCAGGCCGTGGCGCACGGAGCGGACAGCGTGCTGTTCTTCCAGCTGCGTGCCTCGCGCGGTGCCAGCGAGAAGTACCACGGCGCGGTCATCGGCCACGCGGGCCGCGCCGACACACGCGTCTTCCGCGAGGTCGCCGAGTTGGGCGCGCAACTCCAACGGCTCGGCGGCAGCACGCTCGGCGCGCGCACACCGGCCTGCGTCGCGATGCTCTTCGACTGGGACAGCTGGTGGGCGCTGGAGATTTCGGACGGCCCGTCGCGCCTGGTGCGCTATCAGCCGGTCGTGCTGGCCTACTACACCGCGCTGTGGCAGGCGGGCGTGGACGTCGACGTGGTCCCGGCGACCGCCGATCTGTCCCGCTACGACGTCGTCCTCGTTCCGGCGCTGCACATGCTCAAGGGCGATCTGGCGCGGCGGCTGGAGGAAGTGGCCACGCGTGGCGGCTCAGTCCTGGCGACCTTCCTATCCGGACGCGTAGACGAGAACGACAACGCGTTCCTGATGGACGTGCCGGGCCCGCTCGGGCCGCTGATGGGCATCCGGATCGACGAGTGGGACGCTCGCGAGCCCGAGTTCGTGAACCCGGTGCGTCTCGAATCCGGAACTGACCGGCTCGACGCCGACGCCCGACTCCTCTTCGAGCTGGTCATCCCGCAGGGGGCTGAGACTGTCGGCACCTACCAGGCGGACTTCTACGCCGGAACGCCTGCGGTCACACGTAATCGATTCGGCTCGGGCCACGGTTGGTACGTCGCGGCCGGGTTGGATCAAGAGGGCGTCTCCTGGGTCGTGCGGCAGGTACTCGCCGACCATGACATCGCGCTGCGATACCCGGACGTGTCAGGCCTCGAAACAACGCTCCGGGTCGCACCCGACGGCACGCGGTTTCTCTTCCTGCTCAACCATCGCGACGAGCCCGTCGAGGTCACCGCCGGCCACACCGGCACCGACCTGCTGACGGGGACACAGGTCCGAGCCGGGCAGCGTATAACCCTCGATGCCCGGGCCGTTCTCGTTCTGCGCACTCAGTAAATACGCCGGCCGCGCTCGTCGGGAACGCCGGACTTGCGGAAGAAGTACGTGTTGATCTGATCGCGCCATTCCTGCGCGCAACGCACCTGCTCGTCAAGCCTTTCGCGCACACGCGCGTACAGTGCCGGAGTAATCAGACCGCCGGGCTCGACCTCCTCCCACGCCCGCCGCATCTCGGCCGCGCGCTCCGCGCCCTCGAAATGCGTGTCGTAGATGTGCTGGATAACGGTGGATCCGTTGTGCAACACGTGCGTGTAGGGGACGTGGTGGAAGAAGAGCAGCAGCTCGTCAGGGCACTGTTCCAGCGACTCGTACATCTCGCCTGAGGGCTTCGGGTACTGGCTGGTGAACCCGGTGCCGGTCGCCTGAGTGCGGTCCACGCCGACGCCGTCCCGGTCGGCGAAGTGATAGGTGCCCCACTGCGTGTATTCGTACCCGTCGACGCTCGGACCGTAGTGGTCCGCGGGGCGCACCATAAAGCCGACCCCGAGCGGCGCCGTGTACTGCTCATACACGTGCCAGGACTCGTCCATCATCGCGTGCAGGGTGTCGCGCAGCTTCGCCCCGCCGTCGCCCGCCGCGGGCTGGAAGGTCAGGTCGATCCATTCATCGAGCACTGCGATCGGGTCCAGCCCCGGATCCCAGGCGAGCCGGCCGAAGGCGTACAGGTTGGCCTGAGCCAGCGGATGGCCGGTCCAGAACGGATCGTCGCCCGCGTTCGACACCGCGACCAGTCCGCCCCCGGAGGCCGCCGCGATCTGCGCGACCGTCGACTCTTCCGCGCCCCACGGCCGGAATCCGAGCACCTCGCTCCACAGCGGCCCGAGGTAGCACACGTGCCGCTGCTGACCGGTGTACTCCTGAGTCACCTGGAACTCGACCGCCACGCGGGTCGACGGCATCGCCGCGATCACCGGCGAAACCGGCTCGCGGGTCTGGAAGTCCATCGGTCCGTACTTCACCTGGAGGATCGCGTTCTCGCGGAACTGTCCGTCCAGCGGCGCGAAGTGGTCGTAGGCGGCGCGGGCCCGGTCGGTCGAGCGATCGCGCCAGTCCTGCCGATGGTTGTAGACGAAGGCCCGCCAGTGCACGATCCCGCCGAACGGCGCCAGCGCGTCCGCGAGCAGGTTCGCGCCATCGGCGTGGGTGCGGTCATACGCGAACGGGCCCGGCTGCCCTTCGGAGTCGGCTTTTACGACGTAGCCGCCGAAATCAGGGATCGACTCGTACACGCGCCGAGTCGTCTCCTCCCACCACGCGCGCACCTGCGCGTCCAGCGGATCGGCCGTCGGCAGCCCGCCGAGCGCGATCGGCGAGGCGAAGTTCACCGACAGGTGCACCCGGATCCCGTACGGACGCAAGGCATCCGCGATCGCGATCGCATCGCCGAGCCGATCGGTGAGCAGGTGCGCCTCGGCGGCGTGTACGTTCACGTTGTTGATCGCGACGCGATTGATCCCGCACGCGGCCAGCAACCGGCCGTAGGCCCGCACCCGAACCAGGTCATCGCGCAGGACGCCGGCGTCCCAGAAGAGCGAACCGCCGGAATAGCCGCGCTCAACCTGGCCCATCGCCGGGTGCACGTCGATGTTGTCCCAGTGGTCGAGCATCCGCAGCGGCGTCGCCGGAAGGTGCCGCTCCACCGGACGCGAGTCGGCGAACGCGGCCTCGCCGAGACGTGCCACGTGAAACAGACCATAGAGAAGCCCGGCCGGCTCGTCGGCCAGGACCGCAGTGGCGCCGTTGCGCCTGGTGAGCGCGAAGCCCTCATCGCCGAGCGTGCCGCGTTCGACGACGCCGACCGCCGCACTCGGCAGCGGATGCGCCCTGGTCAGCGCGAGTACCAGCTCGTACCGGCTGCCGTCGAGATCCGCGCCGGCCTCGCCCTGCCGCTGGCGCCGCCAGCTCCCGCCGTACCGCGCGCAAGCCTGCTCTACCTCGCCCGCGACCGTATCCATGAGCTGACCCTCGCCGCGAACCAGCACGCGACGCGAGCCGAGCGCCCGGAACGCCTCGGCGGGCAGCCAGGCGGGGTGAACCTCGATCGGATCGGAATGAGTCACCGGATTCCCCGAAAACTTGCGGGCTGAGCCGTCGCGCCGGCCGGTCAAGCTCACAACCTACCGAGCACGGCCCGCCGCCGCACCAGCCAAGTGTCAGTGCTCCCGGTTACCGTGAAACCCATGAACGATCTTGATACTCCGTGGGAGCCGCCGCTCGCCGGTACCGAGGCCGAGCAGCTGATCGGCGCGCTCGACCGGCTGCGCACCACCTTCCGGTGGAAGGCCGACGACCTGGATACCGCCGGCCTCAGCGCCCGCGTCGGCGCCTCCGAGCTGACCCTCGGCGGCCTGCTCAAGCACCTGGCCGCCTGCGAGGACGTCATGTTCACGGTCAAGCTGGCGGGAGCGCCGCTCGGCGCCCCCTGGGACGCCCTCGGCTGGGACGCCGGCGGCGACTGGTCGTACACGTTCGACACCACCGGGCTCTCCCCGGAGCAGCTCTACCGCCTCTGGGACGGCGCGATCGAGCGCTCGCACGCGCGGCTGGACGCGGCCCTCGCCCAGGGCGGCCTCGATCAGCTGGTCCACCTCGCCTGGCCCGACGGTCGCCGCGCTAGCCTGCGCCGCCTGGTCTGCGACCTGATCGAGGAGTACGGCCGCCACACCGGCCACGCCGACCTGTTGCGCGAGGCCGTCGACGGCCGCGTAGGCGAGGATCCGCCGCCCGGCTGGCGCCCCAAGAGCGGGCGGGCGTACGCGACCTAGATCCCGGTCCTGGCTTCAAGGCGGGGAAACAACGGCCTGCTTTCGGGCAGCACTCCATCGACCGGCGTACATTGCGCGCTGACACGACCAGCCGCGTCAGGCAGGAACGGCGCGAGGCGCGCCGCCACGCTGAGGCACGCGCGGTGCAGCGCGCCGAGCACTGTGTCGAGTCGCTCGGCCGCAACCGCATCGTCGTCGCGTTCCGCCTTGGCCAGCTGCCACGGCCGGGTGGCCTCGATCGCGCGATTTGCCTCCTCCACGATGCCGAGCACCGCCGCCGTGGCCTGCCGGAAGTCGAACTCGTCAAGTGCTGCCTCAATGGCCTGCGACGCCTCGCCGCACACCCGGATCAGTCGCTCCGTCTCCGGCGCCGTAAGCACACCGGTCGGAGGGATACCGCCCCGGTAGCGATGGATCATGGTGGCGGTCCGGTGCACGAGGTTGCCGATGCCGCCGGCCAGTTCCCCGTTGGCGCGATCGACGAGACGCTGCACGGTGAAGTCGGCGTCACCCACGCGCGGCACGTCGCGCAGCAGCCACCAGCGCACCGCGTCGGTCCCGACCTGGTCGACCAGCCGCGCCGGATCGGCGCTCACGGTGCCGGACTTGCTGATCTTCCTCCCGTCGATCGTCAAGTAGTCGTGCACCAGGATGTCGGTGGGCAGCGGCAGTCCGGCGGAGAGCAGCATCGCGGGCCAGTACACCGCGTGGAAGCGGATCACTCCCTTGCCCACCAGATGGATCCGCTGCCGGCTGCCTTCCCACCAGTAGGCGAAATCCGGGTGGTCGGTGCCGTAGCCGAGGCTGGTGACGTAGTTGCCCAGCGCATCCCACCACACGTAGATCACCTGCTCCGGATCTCCGGGTACCGTGATTCCCCAGCCGTGCGCGCGGGCATGCGAGCGCGAGATCGAGAAGTCATGCAGATCGCCCTCGATCAGGGCGAGGACCTCGTTGCGCCGGGAACCGGGCTGGATGCGCAGTCGTCCGCTGATAATCAGCTGCCTGAGTTCCTCGGTGTACCGGGAGAGCCGGAAGAACCAGTTCTCCTCCGCGACGAGCTGGGGTTCGGTGTCGTGCTCCGGGCAGCGTCCGCCCGGGAGGTCCTCGGGCGCGTAGAACTGCTCGCAGCCCACGCAATACAGGCCCTGATAATGCTTGCGATAGAGATCGCCCGCCGCGGCGCAGCGCCGCCAAAGCCGTTCCACTCCGCCACGGTGGCGCGGATCGCTGCTGGTGCGGATGAAATCGTCGAAGGACAGCGCCAGCGGTTCGCGTAGCGCGGCGAAGGCGTCCGCGTTGCGGTCCACCAACTCGCGCACGTCGACGCCTTCAGCCTTCGCCGCCAACACGTTCTTGAGCGAGTTGTCGTCCGTGCCGGTAAGCGAGCGCACCAGGTCGCCACGTTGGCGGGCATGTCGCGCGAGTACGTCGGCCTGCACCAGTTCGAGTGCGAAGCCGAGGTGGGGGCGGGCGTTGACATAGGGGATCGTGGTGGTGATGTACGTGCGACGCTCAGCCATCTGCACTGCTCCGTCTCGTGGTGAGGAGCCGGGGCCGGAGCGAGAAAAGCAAGAGGCCCCGTCTCGGGGCCTCGGAATCTGTTCGTCCGCGCGCGCTAGTAGCCCCGTGACCGGGGCATCATCCGTGCGCGCAAGGCAAGCATGAAGCGATGCTATCAGCGCTCGCGGATGGTCTCCTCCCCTTTTGTCCGTGCGCACAGCCAGCGGTTCTGCAAGCATCGTCAGCAAGCGCGGTCTGCGTTACACGGGTGGAAGGGGTTTGGCGGTGGTCCTACAGGTACGGGGAATCGTCTTGCCGGAGCGCGAGGAGCGCTCGTTCTGGATTGACGGGGACCGGCTGCGCGAGGAGCCGGTGGCGCACGCGGACGTTGTGATGGACGGCGGGTGGCTGCTGCCCGGCCTGGTCGACGTGCACACGCATCCGGGCACCGAGGAGATCGGCACGCCCTTGGACGACGAGGTGCTGCGTAAGCACCTGATCGATCACCGCGACGCCGGCGTGCTGCTGGTGCGTACCCCCGGCTCGGCGGGGCGGATTCCGAAGTGGGTGGACAAGGATCCGCAGCTGCCACGGGTGCGCTCGGCCGGTCCGTGGCTGGCGACGCCGGGGCGGTTCTTCCCCGGCCACGGCCGGGACGTGACCGAGGCCGAACTGGTCGCGGCCGCGGTCGAGGAGGCGACCGCGTCTTCGGGCTGGTGCAAGGTGATCGGCGACTGGGACCCGAACAATCCGCCGGTGCCGCTGGAGATCCTGACCGCCGTGGTGCAGGCCGTCCACGCGGTGGGCGGCAAGGTCGCAGTGCACTGCCAGACCGCCGACGGTTGTCGCAACGCGGTGACGGCCGGTGCGGACAGCCTGGAGCACGGAATGCATCTCGATCACGGGCTGATCGACCGGATGGCCGCGCAGGGCACCGCATTGGTCCCGACCATCTCCGTCTTCGAGGCCGGGGCGCAGCGGGCCCAGACCCGCGAGCCGAGCCCCCGGCGCGACTGGTTCCTCTCTGGCTGGAGGGGGATGTCGGCGACGGTGCGTGCGGCGCACGAGGCCGGGGTGACCGTGCTCGCGGGCACTGACAGCTTCCCCTGCGGCACCGTCGCGGAGGAGGCGCAATGGCTCGCCAGGTACGGGATGTCGCCAGAGGCCGCGGTAGGTGCCGCGTCCTGGACCGCGCGCTCGTGGCTCGGGATGCCGGGCCTCGTCGACGGCGCGCCGGCCGACCTGGTGGCTTACGACGCCGATCCCACGGCCGATGTCTCAGTGCTCGCACACCCCAAGCGCGTCATCCTGCGGGGCGAAGTCGTGGTCTGAGTTCTAGTTCTAGAGGTGGACGCTCAGGGCGGGGGAGGGGAGCGGTCAGCGCGGATCGGGGCGGTCGAGGTTCCAGTGCCGCCCCGCCGAGATCGCCCACTCCGTCTCCTTGCTGTCCTGCGCCGGACTGGCCGAAAGCCCGATCCGCGTGATGACCCGCTGGCCGCCCTCGGCATCGCCGTACAGCACGTCGATGCTGAACGGCTCCTTGTCCTTGGCGCGCTCGGTCAGGGTGACGAACTGCTCGGCGCCGGGATCGCGTAGGGCCACCTGACAGAACCCGTTGTCCCCGGGCGCGATGTAGATGTCGCGGGTCAGCCGGTGGAACTCCTCCGGCCTGCGGTGCTCGGCGTTGTACTCGAAGACCAAGTCCCAACCGTGCAGCACGGCCAATCCACGGCCGACGTTGCGCAGCGACGTGACCAGGTAGACCGCCTCGTCACTCGCTTCCAACACGCCGCGACCGCCCCGCACCGCTACCCACTGGCCGTCGATGAACCGCACCTTCTGCACCGGATCCTCCCAGCGCGTGGGCACCAGTATCGGCCGCAATCCGTGCAGCAGGCCGCGCTCAGCGTTGCGCGCGGCCACGTTCGCGGAGCGGGTGGAGGAGAAGGTCGCCACGGCCAGCAGCGCGGTCCCCGCCGCGGTCCCGACGTTCGCGAGCGTGCCCCAGTCGACCATCCATCCTCCAGTTCAGCTCCGCTCCGCCGGAACCGCCTGCTCCGGCAGCTGCGGAGCCGACAGAATACGGTACGGCACCAGCGGGCTCAGCTCCGGACGCTTCGGCGGCCGCCCATCGCCCGAGGAGCGGCCGGTCAGCCGCCGCTTCACCCACGGCGCGAGGAAGACCACCAGCCACACCAGATCGGAGAGCTTCCGCGCGAACCAGCCGCTCCGGCGCGCGGGCAGGATCGGGGCGCGCCAGTCGAAGGACGGCTCACAGCCCAAGGCTTCCAGCACCGCTTCCGCGACCCGCCGGTGTCCCTCCGCGGACAGGTGCAGCCGATCGGGGGCGAACATGCGTGGATCGTCGAACACCCGCTGTACCGAGAGATCCACCACCAGCGCGCCATGCCGTTCGCGGATCAGCTCCACGCTCTGCATCAGCCGCCGCACCCGGTCGGCGAAGCGCGCCATCGACGGCATGCGCACGGTGATGTCCACCGGCTGGAAGACCACGAGCACGTCGCACGCCTCGGCGACTTCGGCCGCCGCCCGCTCCAACTCGGCGCACACCGCCTCGATGTCGCAGCCCGGCCTGCCCATGTCGTTCAGTCCGCCCGCGAGCGTCACCAGGTCGGCGCGCATCGCCCGGGCCGTCGGCACCTGATCCGCGGTGATCTGGCGCATCAGTTTTCCGCGCACGGCGAGATTCGCGTAGCGGAAGTCCGGGTCATCGGCGGCCAGCCGCTCGGCTACCAGGTCGGCCCAACCGCGCGGCGAGCCGTCCGGGTAGGTGTCGGCGAGGCCTTCGGTGAACGAATCGCCAATCGCCACGAAGCTGCGTATCGGCATGTGCGGGCTGTCCAAGGCGATCGTGCCCTCCTCGACGACGGATGTGCTCTCACCGGCCGGCACATCCTTCCAGCGGCGCTGCACGCCGAGGCAGCGGGCGCATTAAACGTTCCGCACGAACGCGTGACCGCGCGTCGAGCAGTTCGAAAAAGGCACCCGCGCGAGAGTGCGAAGAGTGTGCGGAGGGCTGCTACCGCGGCGCCTCGATAGGCGTGCCTGCCCGCTCGGCGCGAGCCGTACCCCAGTCGTAGAGGGCCTGCAACACCGGCGCCAGGCTCCGGCCCTCCTCGGTGAGCCGGTATTCCACGTGGGCGGGTTTGACCTGGTAGTCGATCCGCTCGACAAGGCCGTCGTCCTGCAACTCGCGCAGGCGCTGGGCGAGCATCTTCTCGCTCATGTCGGGGATGCGGCGGCGCAACTCGCCGTAGCGGTGCACGCCTTCCTTCAGATGCGCCAGGATGACCGGCCGCCACTTGCCGCCGATCACGTCCACCGCCAGCTCGACCGCGCAGTAGTAGCGCTTGCCCATGTCAACCCCTGTAACCTTCGACCACGAGGCCGCCTACCCACCAAAAGGTGCGTACTTGATCGCGACCTGCCCCGGATGCTGGGCTGTTGCCTATGGTCACCGAGTACATCAGATACCGTCTGCCCGCGGAGCGCGAGGGCGGATTCGTCGCAGCGTACGAACGCGCTGCGGAGTCGTTGCGGGCCGCTCCCGAGTGCGTCGACTTCGAGCTGAGCCGCTGCACGGAAGAGCCCGCCTGCTTCATCCTGCGCATCACCTGGACCTCGGTCGAGGCGCACTTGCAGGGCTTCCGCGGCGGCCCGGTGTTCGGCGCGTTCTTCCAAGCGATCCGCCCGTACGTCGCGGACATCGAGGAAATGCGGCACTACGAGGCCACCACGGTCCGCGGTGTCGGCGGTGCGGCCCCGCCGAGCTTGTACGAATGGGCCGGCGGCACCGAGGCCTTCGTCAAGCTCTGCGATGCGTTCTACCGGCTGGTGAGGGCCGACGAACTGCTCTCCCCGCTGTTCGAGTCGATGGACGCAGACCACGCCCGCTACGTCGCGTTGTGGATCGCAGAGGTCTTCGGCGGCCCGCCGGCCTACTCCGAGCAGCGCGGCGGCTACGGCCCGATGGTCGAGCGGCACCTGGGCCGGGGCATCACCGAGCCGCAGCGGCGCCGCTGGGTCAACCTGATGATGGACGCCGCCGACGAGGTCGGGCTGCCGCAGGACCCGGAGTTCCGCGCCGCCTTCGCCAGCTACCTGGAGTGGGGCACCCGCCTGGCCTTGCACAACTCGCAGCCCGGCGCGGACGTCGTCCGCAGCGCGCCGATGCCCAAGTGGGGTTGGGGCGTCGCCCCGCCGTACCGGGGATGAGCTCAGCCCCGCGATCCGCATCCTGCGACCTGCGCAGGGCAGGTCCGACAGCTGCCGCTGGTAGGGGGCATGAACGCGACTGGAGTACCACCCGCAGCATGGGCAGGCGGCATCGCTCGCCTTCGCCCGCATGCGAAACCACACCATGTCCCGGTCGCGCTCGACACGGTCAACCGCCACCCCTGCGAACTGCGGAAACAACTCGTCAACACCCTGTGATATCCGCGCAAGTCATCCTGGCCGACCACACCCGAATCCCCCGACACGACACGCCTACCGGCCAGATCACGTGATCAGCGCCAGAGCCCGGAAGCGTGTCGACTCCATGAATCGGTGTACGTCGTGGTCGCCGACACCCTCGATCTCGATGGCCATCTCGAGCGTGTCGGCGACCACGACGGTACCGGCGCACAAGCCGTGTGGCGGAGGTCAGGCGTGCGTGCGGATGCGGTCGTAGAGCAGGCAGAGCGCGCCGCTCTCGGCGGCGGTGGTGTCGGTCAGCGACCACGAACCGGCGACGAGGCCGTCGGTGAACAGGTGGCTGCCCCCACCCGCCACCTCGGGGCACAAGGTGATGCTGAGGCGGTCCACCTCGTCCGCTTCGAGCAGTTGGCGGATGATGCTGGAGGAGGCCAGGACGATGATGTCGCCGCCGGCCTGCTGGCGCAGGTGCTTGACGGTCGCGGCCGGATCGGCGTCGGCCAGCCGTGCGTTGTCCCATTCGACTCGGTCGAGAGTGGTGGAGAAGACGACCTTTTCCACCGTGTTGAGCCAGCGGGAGAACTGGCGGTCGCGGGGGTCGGCGTTCTCGTCGTCGGCGACGGCGGGCCAGTAGCCGGCGAAGCCCTGGTAGTTCTTGCGGCCCAGCAGGGCGGTGGTGGCGGCGGCGGTGACGCGCACCATGTGGGAACGCGAGGCGTCGCTGATGGCATGCGGGACGATCCAGCTCATGTCGTATTCGCCGCCCGCGCCGTTGACTCGGCCGTCGAGGGACAGTGAGATGTTGGCGACGACGCGGCGGGCGCTGCCGTGTTCGGTGGTGGAGGTGGTCATCGTGTGCTCCTTGGAGTGTGATGGCCCGAGCGGTTCGGGCGATGGAGCCAGCATCGCCGGGCGCATGGCAGGCTGTCGTCATCGAACTTGGTGAGATCGCATCCGGGCTTGACGGGGGAGTGGGTGATGGCGAGGTCGGCGGTCAGCCCGCTGCTGGTGGGTCGCAAGGCCGAGGTCGCGGCGCTGCGCCAGGCTTACCTGCGAGCCTGCGAGGGGCAGCCCGGCACCGTGCTGGTCAGCGGCGAGGCGGGCATCGGCAAGTCCCGGCTGATCGCGTCCGTCGCCCGGTCGCTGCCCGGCGCTCCGCTGGTCCTGTCCGGGTGGTGCCTGGAGTTGGGCTCGTCCGGCGCGCCTTATGTTCCGTTCGTGGCCATCCTTCGCGACCTGGTGCGAAGCGTCGGCCGACAGCGTGTGGCCGGGGCGCTTGCGCCGGGCGGCTGCGCGCTGGGCGACTTGTTGCCCGACCTGGGCCCGGCCCCGGCGCACTACTCGCGCACCAGGCTGCTGGAGGAGATGCTCACGCTGGTCAGCCGGGTCTCCCGGGACCAGTCCGCCGTGCTGGTCGTGGAGGATCTGCACTGGGCCGACGCGTCCAGTCGTGAGCTGTTCGCGTACCTGGCGCGCAACCTCGCCGTCGGGGACGCGGTGCTGCTGGTCGGCACGCTGCGCACCGGCGAACTGGCACCGGGCCATCCGAACCGTCGGCTGTGGGCGGAGCTTAGCCGCCGCGAGGATGTGGCCCGCGTCGACCTGGGCCCGCTTACCCGCGACGACGTGGTGGAACTGCTGACCGCCATCGACGGGCAGCCTCCGGAGCCCGGCCGCGGTGAACGGATCTACCGGCGCAGCGGCGGCAATCCGCTGTTCGTGGAGGCGCTAAGCGACGCGGGCCAAGCATCGGGCAATGATGTGCAGGACCTGCTACGTGACCGGATCACCGCCCTGCCCGAACCCTCCCGTCAGGTGCTGGCGTCACTCGCGGTCGCCGGGCACACACTGCCAGAGGAACTGATCGCCGAGATCAGCGAACTGCACGGCGGCGCCCTGCACGAGGCGTTGAGCGATCTGACCGGCCGTGACCTCGTGATCGCCGGGGCGGACGGTTACACGATCCGGCACGATCTGATCAGAGCGGCGGTGTACGACTCGCTGCTGCCCGGCCGTCGGCGGCACCTGCACGGCCGGTGCGCCGTCACGTTGAGCGAGCGCGGACAGGTCGGTGCCGCAGCGGCCGAGCACTGGATCGCCGCCGGCGAGGTCAGCCGCGCATTGCCGGTCGCGTGGCAAGCCGCTCGGCTCGCGGGCAAGCAGAACGCGCACGACGAGCGGCAGCACCTGCTGGAGCTGATCCTGGCCCACTGCGACCAGGCCGCGCCCGGGACCCTGTTGGACATCGACCGCACCACGGTGCTGGAACAGGCCGCGGAGGCGGCCTTCGCCTCGGGCAACTCCGCGGCCGGCGTCGCCCACAGCACCGCGGCTCTCGCCGCGCTCGACCCGGCGCAAGACCCGCAACGGGTCGCCGCCCTGCTGGGCCTGCGCGGGCAGCTGAGCAACCGCATCGACGGCATTGGCTTCCTGGACCTGGAGCGCGCGATCAGCCTGGTGCCGCCGGGCTCGGCCGACGCGCTGCGCAGCCGCCT